>CAVQWX010000005.1:0-356865 GCA_963717765.1 uncultured Actinomycetes bacterium
GGGTCTCGCAGGGTATTGGCCGAGCCAGAGCGGCGAGTGGGCGGACGTCATCAACCCCATGCCGAAGTTCGTCGCGTCCCGAACGCTTGGAGAGCCGCTCCAGTGGAATGCCGCGCTCATCGCCGGAGACGCCGTCGAAGGCGTCGCCGAGCTGAAGAAACGCACAGGCGATCTGGCTCTGGTCGGCTGCGGCGAGCTTGCCCGCGTGCTCATGGAGAGCCAGCTCATCGACGAGCTCTGGCTCTGGATGCACCCGGCCGTGTGGGGCGAGGGTGACCGCCCGTTCCACGGGGGGCCCGGGCCGACCTCGAGCTCGTCGGCTCGGAGCGGTTCGACTCGGGCGTCACGCTTCAGCGCTACCGCACAGCCTGAGCTGAGCGAGGTCCGGCGGCCCGCCTTCCTACATCGCCGCGGCCACGCGTCTTGCAGCGTCCGCGAGCTCCTCGTCGGTCACGTTCGGCAGGACGTCCTCCCAGAGCGGCAGCATCATCCCCGACGCCTCGATCATGCCGAGCGGGCGTGGGATGAACCAGACGTGAAAATGCGCGCCGCCGTCGCCCCAGCGGTAGAGGTGAACGCGCGCGACGTCGTCGAGGGACAGGATGGCTCGCTCGACGCGTGCCGCCACGCGGCCGAAGTCGGCCGCAAGATCGTCCGGGAGATCCATGAACGAGTCGACGTGCACGCGGCTGGCCAACCAGACCGAGCCGGGCAGACTGCCGCCGACAGGTGGGTGGAGCGTCCAGTTCTCGTCCGACCACACGGCATTTGTCGCCTTCATGGTGCAAATGCCGCAGGGCGGGCCGCCCGGCTCGCCTCGTCGCGGAGGCTCCGGGATCTGGCGCTCGCCCGGCTCACGTGGAACGAGCGGCTCTGCGTAGGGAAGCGTCATCGTCGTCATTTCGACTCCTTTCTCTTGGCTATCCCGCACACGACGAGATCGACGATCCGTTCGCGCGCGACGTCGGCCGGCCACTCGTGGCGGCCGCGCAGATGGACATACGGCCAGGCGACGGTGTTGAACGCGAGGTCGGCGGCCGCGACCGGATCCTCGAGCGGGGGAAGCGAGCCGTCTGCGGCACCCTCGCGCAAGAACAGAATGAAGGGATGGAGGTAGTCCGGAGGCGTCCCCGGCGCCGTCTCCTGGTGGAACGCCTCGTCGGTCGCCAACATCAGCGTGAGGTGTCGGTCCAGAAGGTCGCACAGAGCTTCGAGCCCACGGACGAACCGCTCGCGGCCGGTGCCGCCCGAGGTGAGGACGGGGTACATCGACGAGCGGAAGTCCTCCGCGAGCTCGCTGACGAGGGCGCGAACGAGTACGTCGCGTGTGAGCCCCTGCCGCCACAGGGTCGAGCGAGCGAGACCGGAGACCTCGGCCACGCGCTCGAGCGTCAGCCCAGCAAAGCCGCGCTCGCGCAGGACCTCGATCGTGGCGCGCCGGAGCTCGTCGCTCACCTTCGGCCCCTGCTCCACTGCTGTATCGTTCATGCATCACTATTGTTGCACATATGAATCAGTCCCGCCAGATACCGCTGTCGACGCTACTCCGCGAGTGGGGCCGGATCGGCTGCATCGGCTTCGGCGGGCCGCCGACGCACATCGCCCTGCTCCGGGAACTCTGCGTTCGCCGCCGCCGCTGGATGGACGAGGAGGACTTCGAGCACGCCATCGCCGCGTGCAACCTGCTTCCCGGCCCGGCCTCGACGCAACTCGCCATCTACTGCGCCTGGCGGCTTCGCGGACGGAGCGGCGCGCTCGTCGGCGGCCTCGGCTTCATCGTCCCCGGCCTGGCGCTGATCATCGCGCTCGCCGCTCTCTTCCTCGCGACGGCGCCTCCACACTGGGTGCTCGGCGCCGGCGCGGGCGCCGGGGCCGCCATCGCCGCCGTCGCCGTCAGCGCCGGGTGGTCGCTCGTCCCGGCCAGCTGGGCGCAAGCGCCCGGCCGGCGGGCGCGGTGGCTCCTCTACCTGCTCGCCGGCGCAGCGGCGGCCGCGACGGTCGGTCCCTGGCTCGTCCTGGTGCTGCTCGCCTGTGGCTTCGTCGAGCTCATCCTGCAGCGGGCACTCCGCCTGCCCCGTCTGATCGCCGCCGTGCCGATCGCCGCAGTCGGCGGTCTTCCGGCCCTCACCTGGGTCGCGTTCAAGGTCGGCGCGTTGTCGTACGGAGGCGGATTCGTGATCGTCCCGCTCATGCAGAACGACGCCGTCTCGCGCCATCACTGGATGACCGCGGGACAGTTCCTGAACGGGGTCGCGCTCGGCCAGGTGACGCCGGGGCCCGTGGTGCACACGGTCGCCGTGGTGGGCTATGCGGCGGCCGGCGTCGGCGGCGCGCTCCTCGCCGCCCTCGTCGCCTTCTCGCCCTCGTTCGCCTTCGTGCTCATCGGTGGCCGACGGTTCGACGCGATCCGCAACGACGCACGTGCACGTTCGTTCCTCGCCGGGGCGGGCCCGGCCGCGATCGGCGCGATCCTCGGGTCGGCGATCCCGCTCGCGCGCGCCCTGGAAGAGCCGTGGCAGTTCGGCGTGCTCGGCGCCGCGGCGATCGCCCTGCTGCTGCTGCGGCGCGGTGTTGTCGTGACCCTCCTCCTGGCGGGCGCGGCGGGCGCGATCGTCGCGCTTCTCGGCGTCGGGCTCCCGTGAGAGCTACAGCTCTATTCGCGACCCCATGATCACGGTCTGGTCGCGCGGCAGGCGGAAATCTTCCGCGGCGTCCGCCGTGATCTTCGAGATCGCCAGGAACAGATCCTTACGCCAGCGGCTCATCCCCGGATGGTCGCCGCGCGCGAGCTCCAGCGTCGAGAGGAAGTACGAAAGGTCGTCGGGCTCGAAGGGCCGCTCGAGGGCGGCCTGCTCGATCAGCGGGATCATGTCCGGGATGTTCGGCTCGTCCAGGTAGCCGAGCCGCGCGCGGACGAAGCTGATCCCGTCGTCGCGAGAGCCGAGGTCGCTCACCTTGATCCGCTGCGCGGGTGCGACGTGCGGGACGGGCTTCGTCTCGAGCGCAAGGATGAGCGTGCTCTCGGGCAGGACCTTGTTGTGCTTCACGGTCGCCCGCATCGCGAGCGGCGTCGTCCCGTCCGCGCGGTTGAGGAAGATCCCGGTGCCGGGGACGCGGAGGAGCGGCGGATCCATGGCATGGAGGTTGTCGACGAAGGCCCGGAGCGGCCCCTCCTCCTCCTCGCGCGCCTGAGTGACGAGCTCCCGCCCTTTTTGCCAGGTGGTGAGGACGGTGAAGAAGAGGAGCGCGACCGCGATCGGCAGCCAGGCGCCGTGCGTGAACTTGGTCAGGTTCGCGGCGAAGAACAAGAGGTCGACCGTCAGCAGGAAAGCAGCGCCGGGGATGAGGATCCAGAGCGGCGTGTTCCAGTGCCGGCGCGCGATGTAGAAGAAGAGCAGGGTCGTGATCGTGATCGTCCCCGTCACCGCCATCCCGTACGCGTAGCCGAGCCGGGACGAGGTGCGGAAGGTGAAGACCAGCACGACGACCGCGATCATCAGCGCCCAGTTGACCCAGGGGACGTAGATCTGCCCGATCCGCTCGGCCGACGTGTGGATGATCCGAAGCCGCGGCAGGTAGCCGAGGCGGGACGCCTGGCTGACTAGGGAGAACGTCCCCGTGATCACCGCCTGCGACGCGATCACCGTCGCAGCCGCCGCCAGGAACACCAGCGGCAGCTGGGCCCAGCCGGGCGCCAGCAGGAAGAAGGGGCTCCTGATGTTTGCGTGATTCCCGAGGATGAGGGCGCCCTGGCCCATGTAGTTGAGGATGCAGGCCGGAAAGACGATCACGAGCCACGCGCGCGTGATCGGCCGGCGGCCGAAATGGCCCAGGTCGGCGTAGAGGGCCTCCGCGCCCGTCACCGCGAGGACCACAGAGGCGAGCGAGAAGAACGCCGTGCCAGGATGGTCGACCCAGAACCGGATCGCGTACGAGGGCGAGAGCGCCTTCAGCATCTCCGGGTGGTGCGTGACGCCGCGCACGCCGAACGCGCCGATTACGAAGAACCAGAAGGCCATCACCGGCCCGAACACACGCCCGACCGTCCCCGTCCCCAGCCGCTGCAGCAGGAAGAGGACGACGATGATGACCACCGTGATCGGGATCACGAAATCGCTCACGGAGGGCGCGGAGACCTTGACTCCCTCGATCGCGGACAGGACGGAGATCGCGGGGGTGATCATCGAGTCGCCGAAGAAGAGCGCCGCCCCGAGCACGCCGAGCAGCGCGAGCGTGAGCTTGACGCGCCGGCCGCCGCGGATCCCCCTCCGCCGGATCAGCGTGATGAGCGCCATGATGCCGCCCTCGCCGTCGTTGTCAGCGCGCATGACGAGCAGGACGTAGGTGACGGTGACGATGATCGTCACCGCCCAGAAGATCAGCGAGACCACTCCGAAGATCGAGTCCCGCGTGGCAGCGATGGGGTGCGGGTCGTGCGGGTTGAAGAGCGTCTGGACGGTGTAGAGCGGGCTCGTCCCGATGTCGCCGAAGACGATGCCGAGCGCGCCGAGCGCGAGTGCGGTGCGGGCGGTGACGCCGCGGGTCACGCGCCGACCCTAAGGGGTTTCGCGGCCGGTCGAACGAGCAGAAAGCGCGTGACCACGATCGAAGGAGAAACCAATGGCGGAACTGACAACCCTGGAGTCGAAGCTGGGCGAGGTCGTAGGCCTCGCGATGGCGGCCCAGGAAGCGACGCAGAAGGTGATGAAGCTGCCTGAGCTCGAGGAGGACCTCGCACAGAAGCTCGAGCGCATGCACGAGGAGGCGGCAGAGGCCGAGCGCCGCGGCACCGAGCTCGCCGGGCAGTACGAAGGAAAGAAGACCGCGATCCTCGAGGAGGCTCGCGAGACCAAGAGCAAGGCGAAGGAGATGCTCACGACCTACCTCGACGAGCAGTCGGACGCGCTCGACGGCTTCGAGTTCCTGACGATGGCCGAAGCCGGCGAGGTCGGCCACTGGTCGGTGCTCGAGACACTGAACGAGCGGGCGCGCGACGCCTCGATCGGTGAGTTCGTCCGATGGGGCCTACCTATCCAGCAACGGCACTTCCAGGACGTCCAGCTGGCCTCCACGCAGCTCGCATCCGAGAAAGACCCACAGGAGGTGGAGTGAGGGTGGCGAGCATCCTGGTCGCGCTCGTCAGCCGCTGGCACGGCGACGACCGCCACCGCCTGCAACGCGCCTAGCTTCCCCAAGCGGGAGGGCTGCCCGCACTGGGCAGCCCTCCGCCCGTTGGCCGACCCCGAGGGTTTGGCCCGGTTCGAGCAGTTCGTCGTCGAGGTCGCCGCGCTGGACGAGCTCGACCCGACCTCGCTGACCGCCGTCGCAGCAGAGCACGGCATCGAGATCCCCGGCCCCCCCGGGATGCTGCCCTAGTCGTCCCGGCGTCTCGGCCCGGCCGGTGGGAGAATCGCCGTGTATGCGCTGGTCACGGCTCGTTCTTCTGCTGGCCGGAGCCGGGGTGCTGGCTGCGCTCGTCCTGGCGCCGCCGAGCCGCGCCGGCCTCTCCGACCAGGCGGCGCTCGCGGCACGCTTCGCACCCGTCGTCCGGCTCGTGGCGCAGACCGAGGCGTGCGGGCCGGGAGAGCCGTATCGGCCGCTCGACGTCAACCTTCTGTTCGGCGAGCCGACGGTGGCATTGCGCGGGCCCTGGAGACCTCCGGACCTGGTGACGATCGCGCCCACCGCCGGGGATCTCGTCGGTCGCTTCGAGTACCACCTCGACTTTCCCGGCGACGCGCTCGACCCTGGCTGCAGCTACGAGCGCTGGGAGCGCTGGCTCACGAGGGAGGGAGGCAGCCCGACGGTGTACGCGCACGTCGCGCGTGACCCCGGATACCCCGGGAAGATCGCCCTGCAGTACTGGTTCTTCTACGTCTTCAACGACTTCAACAACCTGCACGAGGGCGACTGGGAGATGATCCAGCTCGACTTCGACGCCTCGAGCGCACGCGAGGCGTTGAAGCAGGATCCGGTCGCAGTCGGCTACAGCTCGCACGAAGGCGCCGAGCGAGCGGAGTGGGGCGACGACAAGCTCGAGATCGTCGACGGCACCCATCCCGTCGTCTACCCGGCGGCCGGCTCACATGCGAACAAGTACACGCCGGCGCTGTACCTGGGCAGCTCGGCCGACGCCGGCGTCGGCTGCGACGACACGCGCGGCCCCCACATCCAGATCCTTCCCATCGTGAAGACGATCCCCGGTAACACGGCGGCCGCGCAGCGGACCTTCCCGTGGATCGCCTTCCAGGGTCGGTGGGGCGAGCTCCAGCCCGCCTTCTTCAACGGGCCGACCGGCCCCAATCTGAAGACGCAGTGGACGGAACCGATCAAGTGGTCGCAAGGCTGGCGCTCGCGGAGCTACGCCGTCCCCACCGGAGGCTTGTTCGGGACAGGCGCAACTGATTTCTTCTGCGGCGCCGTCGCGATCGGCTCGAGGGGTCTGATCCAGCTGCTTCGGAATCCCGGTGCGACGCTCATCGTCCTTGGAGCGCTGCTGGCGATCGCGCTTTTCGCGGCGACGCGCACCGAGTGGCGCCCCTCCGCTCCCCTGCGAATCGCGCGCCGCCGTCGCTGGGGGCAGATTCTCACCGCCGCAGGACGCATGTACGTCGCCAAGTGGCCGCTGTTTCTCGGGATCGGCCTGCTGTTCATCCCGCTCGGAGTCGTCGTCTCGTTACTCGAGGCTCTCGTGCTCGGAGGCTTCGGCCTGCTCGGCGTCGACACGACCGGAGAGTCGGCCGGAGCCCTTGCTCTATTGGTCGTCGCCATCGGGGCGATCCTGACCTTGCTCGGAATCACGCTCGTCCAGGCCGCAACAGCCCGAGCCCTCGTCGAGATCGATCAGGGTCACCGGGTAGGCCCCGTGCGCGCCTACCGCTTCGCGTTCGCGAAGCTGCGCCCGCTCACCGGCGGCCTTGCCGTCGCAGTCGCAATTGTCGTACCGCTCACCGTCACGGCGGTCCTCATTCCCGTTGCGGTCTGGCTCGCGGTGCGCTGGGCACTCCTGGCCCAGGCCGTGGAGCTCGAGGATCGCTCCGGGCTCGACGCGCTTCGCCGCAGCACCGAGCTCGTGCGGGGCCGCTGGTTGCGCGTCGCGTCACTGGTCGGCGCCGGCGCCGCGCTCGTTTTCATCGCGGGCCCGTTGCTCGGTACGCTGCTGATCCTTGGAACAGATGCTCCGCTTCCCCTGCTCAACGTGGTCGCGGGCGTCGTGTATGCGCTGGCCATGCCGTTCGTCGCTCTGACCACGACGTACGTCTACCTCGACGCACGGGTTCGCGCCGAGCTCGAGCCGTATGACCGGCGGGCCGAGCTGCCTCCGGAAGTCGATCTCGTCACCGGTTAGGCGTGGAGTCACGCGGATTCGGCTCTGCCGGGAGCGAGATCCACACGTCCGCCCCGCGACGTGCGCGCTTCCGCCATGGCCTCGCCTGCTCCAGCCTCAGACGGTCACCGCGCAGGACAAGGCCGTCCGGGACGGCGACGTCGAGCCCACGCTCGGCTTCGAGAGGCTGATGTCTTTCAAGCGGGGGCGTAGACTCTGAAGAGATGGACTTCGAGACGAGAGCGATTCACGAGGGTCAGGAGCCCGATCCGGCGACGGGCGCGGTCATCGTGCCGATCTACCAGACCTCGACCTACGTGCAAGAGGCGGTCGGGGAGCACAAGGGCTACGACTACTCGCGCGTCGCCAACCCGACCCGCACGGCGCTGCAGATCTGCCTCGCCTCGCTCGAGGGCGCCGAGCACGGGATCGCCTTCGGCTCGGGCATCGCCGCGACCACGACCGCGATGCACCTGGTCAATCCCGGCGACCGCATCGTCTGCGTCAACGACGTCTACGGCGGCGTCTACCGGATGTTCTCCCAGGTCTACGCGCCCAAGGGCTACGAGTTCGAGTTCCTCTCCGCTGACGAGATCAACACGAACTTCCGCGAGCACCTCGACGAGCGCACGCGGCTCGTCTGGCTCGAGAGCCCCACGAACCCGCTGCTGAACGTGATCGACATCCGCGCCGCCGCCGAGGCCGCGCACGAGGTCGGCGCGGTGGTGTGCGTGGACAACACGTTCGCCTCGCCGTACCTGCAGCAGCCGCTCTCGCTCGGCGCCGACATCGTCATGCACTCGGCGACGAAGTACCTGGCCGGCCACTCCGACACGGTTGCCGGCTTCCTCGCGACCAACGACCCGACGATCGCCGAGCGCCTCTATTTCCTGCAGAAGTCGCTCGGCGCCATCCCCGGCCCGTTCGACTGCTGGCTCGTGCTGCGCGGGATCAAGACGCTCGCCGTCCGTATGCGCCAGCACTGTGAGAACGCGCGCCGCGTTGCTGCCTTCCTCGAGTCGCACCAGCATGTCGAGCGCGTCCTCTACCCCGGCTTGCCGACGCATCCCGGCCACGAGATCGCCGCGCGGCAGATGCGGGACTTCGGCGGGATGATCTCCTTCCTCGCGGCGTCCGAAGAGGAGGCCGTGGAATTGGTCGCGCGCACGTCGCTGTGGAAGCTGGCCGAGAGCCTCGGCGGCGTCGAGAGCCTGATCGAGCATCCGGCGCGCATGACGCACGCGTCCACTGCGGACGCACCGTTCGCGGCCCCGCGTAACCTCGTGCGGCTGTCCGTCGGGATCGAGTCGGTGGACGACCTGATCGCCGACCTCGAGACCGCGCTGGTTCGCTCCGCCGCGGCCGCCGGCGCCTAGAGCGTCAAGACGACGTTTCCGACCTTCTGGTGCGTGTCCACGTACCGGTGGGCCTCGACCACGTCCTCGAGCGGGTAGGTGCGATCGACTACCGCCCTGTACTCGCCGGCGGTGATCAGTCCCGCGAGCGTCTCGAGGTCCGGCTTCGTCCACCGGACGATCCCCAGCTTCGCGCGCTTCGTCGTCAGTGAGACCAGCGCGTCGTGCCAGAGGAAGCCGGGATCGGTCGTGACGTAGATCCCGCCCGGCTCGAGCGACGGCCGGACGTGCAGGAAGGTCGTCTTGCCCGCGGCATCGACGATGGCGTCGTATCTGCGGCCGTTGCGGCGGAAGTCCTCGCGCTGGTAGTCGATCACGTCGTCGGCGCCGAGCGAGCGCAGGAGCTCGAGGCTCCTCGTGCTGCCGACGGCGGTGACGTGCGCGCCGAGGTGCTTCGCGACCTGCACGCAGCCGACGCCGATCGATCCCGATGCGCCGTAGACGAGGACGTTCTGACCGCGCTCGACCCCCGCGGTGCGCAGCAGCGAGATTGCACTCAGCGCGCCGTCCGGGACCGCGGCGGCGTCCTCGAAGTTCATCCCGTCGGGGATAGGGGCGATCGCGCCGTCCGCGCGCACGCACACGTACTCCGCGTTGGTCCCCGAGCCGATGCCGAAGACGCGGTCGCCCGCCGAGAAGTCCTCGACGGCGGCGCCGGAGGACTCGACCTCGCCCGCAAACTCCATGCCGATATGTCCCGCCTTGGGGCGGAAGAAACCGTTGAAGAACCGGCCGATGAAGTACTCCATGCTCCGTCTTCCAGAGTCGCTCCTGCAGGCGGACGTCGCGCGGACGCGGACGAGCACCTCGTCCTCGCTCGGGACGGGCCTGTCTACCTCGGTGAGCCGCAGGACCTCCGGCGGCCCGTACCGGTCGAAGCGCACAGCCCTCACTGGTTGCCTCTCCTGATCGGCGCGCCGTGCCGCCACATCCGTCCTGCGCGGTAGAGCTCGGCCGGCTTGCCGCCCGTGGCCCCCGGACGCGCGCGCCGTCCCGTCGGGATGACCCAGCCGTCCTCGGCGAGGACGCTGCGGCGGAAATTGGCGGGATCGAGCTCGACCCCCCATACCTCCTCGTACACGGCACGCAGCTCCGCCAGGGTGAACGTCGGGCCGACGAACGCGGTGGCGATTCCCGTGAGCCCGAGGTCGGTGCGGACGCGTTCGGCGGCGTCCCGAAGGATGCGCCTGTGATCGAACGCGAGCTCGATTCTCCCGCTGAGAGCCTTCGAGATGGGGACGAGCTCCGCGGCGGCCGCGTCCGTTCCGCCGGCGATCCCCTGGACGTCGCGCAGCACCGCCAGGTACGCGATGGTCACGACGTTCATGCGCGGATCGCGCCCGGGGTCTCCGTAGGCGCCGAACTGCCGCAGCAGGCTCGCGCCGTCGACGCCGGTCTCCTCGAGCAGCTCCCGCTGGGCCGCGTCGTCGAGCGACTCGTCCGGCCGCTTGAACCCGCCGGGGATCGCCCACATGCCCTCGAAGGGCGGGACGCCGCGGCGAACGAGCAGGACGTGAAGCCGGGCTTCCACCAAGGTCAGGACGACGACGTCGACTGTGACCGCGAAGGCCGGAAACTCGGACGGATCGTATGTTTTTGTCACTACGACCATAACTTACACCAGGGTTATGGTCTTGTCAACCTAAACCTTGTGAACGCGCACCGCCGTGCCGTAGGCGCAGATCTCCGTCCACGCATTGCCGAGGTCCGACGCGTCGAAGCGCATGGCGACGATCGCGTTCGCGCCCTTCGCCTCCGCCTCGGTGGACATCCGCTCGATGACCTGCTGGCGGCTGTCGTGGAGCGCCGTTGTCATGCCCTTCAGCTCGCCGCCGACCATCGACTTCAGACCGGCTCCGAACTGCGAGAACATGTTCCGGGAGCGCACGGTCAGGCCGAAGACCTCGCCGAACACCTCGTCGATCTCGTAGCCTGAAATCTCGTTCGTCGTAGCGATCAGCATCGTTCTCCTTTCTCGGGTGAATGCGCGAAGTTAACTGCCAGCCGATCGATCTGCTGCACCAGGGCGTCCAGCGCGTCATCGGCGTGTATCTCCTGGAGACGGACGACGGCCCGGCCCTGTTCGACTCCGGACCGGCGCTCTGTTACGAGCGGCTGCGGGAGGAGGTCGACATCTCGGAGTTGCGGCATCTACTCCTCTCGCATATCCATCTCGACCATGCGGGCGCCGCCGGGCTGCTCGTGCGGGACAACCCGCAGCTACAGGTGCACGTCAGCGAGATCGGGCTCCCGCACGTGGTCGACCCGACGCGCCTGATTGCCAGCGCGCGCCGCATCTACGGGGACACGCTCGACGCCCTGTTCGGCGAGCCGGTTCCGGTGCCGGCGGAGAACGTCCACGTTGCCGGCCACCGCGAGCTCGGGCTCGTTTCCTTCCCCACGCCCGGCCACGCCTCGCACCACGTCTGCTGGATGGACGGGGACGGGACGCTCTATGCCGGCGACGCCTGCGGCGTGCGGCTGGAAGGAGCCCGGCACGTCATTCCGCACGCTCCTCCACCGGACGTCGACCTCGAGGGGTGGGAGCGAACGTTCGACGACATCCTCCACCACCAGCCGGAGCGGGTAGGGCTTGCCCATTTCGGGGTGGTCGAGGACCTGGAGGAGGTGGCCGGCCACCTCGAGCGCGCCCAGGACTACCTGCGCGTGTGGTCGGGCCGCGTCGAACGGGGGATGGACGAGGAGGAGTTCGTCCGCGATGCACGCCACGATTACGAGCTGGCCGAAGGCGAGCTCGACGAGGAGCGGATCGCGCTGGCCGCGCCGTTCGCGCAGTCGTATCAGGGTCTCGAGCGCTACTGGAGGAAGAAGCGTGAGCTGGCCTGAGCCGGCCGCGTCGGTGCTCGACGAGCTCGTCCCGAGCGTCCGCGACCTGCTCGGACCGAACCTGCGCGGGATGTACGTCTACGGCTCGCTCGCCTTCGAGTGCTACAACCCCGCCCGCTCGGACGTCGACGTCCTCGTCCTTACGCGCCGGCGAATGGCGCCCGAGACGCGACGCGCGCTCTCCTCCCTGCTGCACCGGCTCCAGGAGCTCGCGCGGCTGGAGATCAGCTTCCTCTCCCGAGCTGATCTCGAACCCTGGCGCTATCCAACGCCCTACGACTACCACTTCTCCGGCTCAGCCGAGAAGCACGACGGCGCCGGCGAGTACTTCGCCACCGAGATTGCGAACGTGCGGGTCAGAGGGGTCGCGCTCGTCGGGCCGCCCGCCACCGAGGTCTTCCCGGACGTCCCGCACGAGGACTTCCTCGACTCGATCGAGCGCGACCTAGTTTGGGCGCTCGACCACGTGGAGGAGCGCCCAGGGTACGCCGTTCTCAACTCCTGCCGCGTGCTCGCCTACCGGCGCGAGCGGACGATCATGTCGAAGGCCGACGCGGGTCGATGGGGCCTCCGCTTCGCGCCGCGAGAGTTCCACCCGCTGATCTCGGATGCGTCGGCCTTCTACCGAGGCGAACGGGACGGCGAGCTCGACCGAGAACGGGTCGCAGCGTTCGTCGACTGGGTCCGCAGTGCCTGAGCCGCCGGTCCCGTCCACTGTGGACGCGTTCCTCCGGCGGCCGAACCCGGCCGTGATCGCCACGCTGCGGCCGGACGGCTCGCCGCACACCGCCGCCACCTGGTACGACTGGGAGGACGGCCGCGCGCTGGTGAACATGGAGGGGACACGCCTGCGGCTGCAGTTCATGCGCCGCGACCCGCGCGTGTCGCTGACGGCGCTCGGGAAAGACAATTGGTACGCGCACGTGAGCCTGCTCGGGCGCGTGGTGTCGCTGGAGGACGACCCGGACCTGGTTGACATCGACCGGCTCGCGGGGCGCTACACCGGCAAGCCGTTCCGCCGCCGGGACGCGCAACGCGTCAGCGCCTGGATCGAGGTCGACCGCTGGCACGCCTGGGATCTCTGATCACAGCGTGCCGAGCGGCGCGAGCGGGCGATGGGGCTGTCCCGTCACCGAGGCAATCGCCTCGAAGTCCCGGTCGTAGTGGCATACGGGCACCCCTGCAAGCTCGGCGGTGGCAGCGACGACCAGGTCTGTGCGGGTGACTCCGCGATGCTGCCCCTCATCCGCGAGCCGTTCCCACACATCGAACGCACGCTCCCACGCCGCCGGCGTGATCTCCAGTAGGGGGAGCGCCGAGAGGACGTAACGCAATTCCCTTAGGTCGGCGGCGCTGCGCGCCGTCCAGAGGAGCTCGAGCGTCACGATCGGGCAACCCGCGACTCGACCTGCCGCAACCCGGCTGTCGAAGTCGGATTCCACGGCGACATCGCGATGACGCGCCGTCCACGCGCTGGTGTCAGCGAGCTCCAACACCGGCCCGCCCGGGGCGGACCTCGCCGGTCGGCTTCCGCAGCCAGTCGCGCGCCTCGGGATCGGGCTCGAATCGACGGGCGAGAAGACGGCGGACCTTCTCCTGTCGCACTACTTCGGCGAGGGCGCGATGCACGGTCTCGGTCGTCTCGATCGTGCCGAGGACGTCCTTCGCCTGGCCGAGCAGCTCGAGGTCGAGGTTGATTGTCGTACGCTTGATCACGGCTCAAGTATACGCATGTTGCTCGTCAATTGGTACAGACATGTCCGCCTCGGACATATTCACGCGACCGCTTCAGCTCGCCAGGGGCACGCGTTCAAGCCACGCATACCGCGCACCGCGCGCCGGCGCCGTCGAGCGGGTCGATGAACGCTGGGATGGAAGCGACGAGCCCGGCCACAGCGAAGAGCCACCTAGCCCGAACGCGCAATCGCGGCGCGGTAAGCATCCATGTAATCCTCGACCATCCGCTCCCGCGAGAACCGCTGCTCGACGTACGCGCGGCACTCGTACGGATCCATCTCGTCGGCTTCCTCGATCTTCCCCGCAATCTGCCGGTAGTCGTCCACGACGATCCCGCCGCGGCTGTCCTCCTCGATCACCTCGGGCACGGCTCCCCACCGCGTCGCGATGACGGGCGTCCCGCAGGCCATCGACTCGATCATGACCAGGCCGAACGGCTCCTCCCACTCGATCGGGAAGAGCGTGACGCGCGCGTTCTGCAGCAGCTCGACCTTCTCCCCGTGGGAGACCTCGCCCAGGTACTCGATCCCGTTGCCGAGGTGCGGCCGGATGAGCTCCTCGAAGTACTCCCGCTCCCTCGTCTCTCGCCGCTTGCCCGCGATCTTGAGCGGCAACCCCGTCTCCATCGCGACCGCGATCGCACGGTGCGCGCCCTTGTCCGGGCTCATCCGCCCGAGGAACAGGAGGTAGTCGCCCCGGTGCGGCTTGCACGGATACATGGAGAGCTCGAGCGCGTTCGGGACGTTCGCCACCCACGGCAGGCCGGGCTTCGGCTTGCGCTGGTTGAACGAGATGGAGATGAAGCCGACCTGCGGGGAGACGCGCGCGATCTGCTCGTAGATCGGGCCGGCCTCGCCGTCGAGCGGCCCGTGCAGCGTGTGGACGACGGGCGTCGGGACGGCTCCGCCGAGCGCCGCTCCGGGCGGGCCGGAATGCTCGTGGATGATGTCGAACTCCTCGGCGCGCTCGTAGCAGGCGAGCGCATGGTGCACCTCAGGGAGGCTCTGGCCGATTCGGTGGCCCGGCGCCTCCGCGTAGACGTACGCGAGCTTCGCCTTCGTCATCGAGTCGCCAGAGGCGAAGAGCGTCACTTCCTGCCCGGCGTCCGCCAGCCCGTCGGCGAGCAGCGAGACGATCCACTCCGTCCCGCCATAGCCGGTCGGCGGCACGGGGAACCAGACGGGGGCGATGACGGCGATCTTCATCGAATCTCCTCCACCCCGACTGTTCCCTCTTCCAAGCGCACGTCCCAGGTGCGGTCGAAGGCGCGAATGCCGGTCAACCGCAGCCGCCGGGCCCACGACGGAAGCTCGGGCGCGGTCGTCACGAGGATCTGCTTCTCGCGGTCGGGCCGCAGGCCGAGGAGCACTTGCAGCAGCAGCACGGGCGTCCCCGCCGCCCACGCCTGCGGACGAGCGGCGGTTGGGTACGCGATCGGGAACGGGGTGTCTGCGCGCGGGAAGCCGGCGAAGACCTCGGGGAGCTCGTAGTTGAAGTACGCGGCCGCGTCGAGGATGCGGCGCACGATGCGCTGCGTCTCGGGCCAGCGGGCGTACGAGGCAAGGCCCCAGGCGATCAGGGAGTTGTCGTGCGGCCACACGGTCCCGTTGTGGTACGAGAGCGGGTTGTACGCGGCTTCGGTCGCGGCCATCGTCCGCACGCCCCAGCCGGACCACAGGCCCGGCCCCATGAGCGCGTCGACCACCGCGTCCACCCGCTCGGGCGGGACGACCCCGCTCCAGAGGAGATGGCCCATGTTCGAGCAGGCCGCATCCACCTGCGCCTTCTCGTGGTCGAGGGCGAGCACGTAGTACCCGCCCTTCTTCTCCGTCCAGAACAGCTCGTTGATCTTGCGGTACAGCTCGTCCGCGTCGCGATCGAGCCGCTCGGCGAGCTCGCGGTCGCGCCAGACGTTGCGCGAGAGCTCGGCCATCCTCCGCTTCGCGTCGTACACGTACCCCTGCACCTCGACCGCGGCGATCGGAGGCTGGGCGAAACGCCCGTCCGAGAAGCGCTGGGAGTCGTAAGAGTCTTTCCAGGACTGGTTGTCGATTCCGCGCTCGCTGCGCCGCCGAAATTCGACGAGGCCGTCGCCGTCGAAGTCACCGTACTCGTCGATCCAGCGCAGCGCTTCCATCGCCGGCTCGCGCAGCTTCCGCACGAAGGCCGCATCGTCTGTCCACCGGTAGACCTCCGAGAGGAGGATGAGGTAGAGCGGCGTCGCGTCGACGGTGCCGTAGTAGCACTCGAACCAGTTCTGCGCTGCTTTCCCGTGGCGTACCTCGTGGACGATCTTCCCCGGCTCGGCGTCGATCATGGGGTTGTCCTCCTTGGACTGCAGCTCGGCGAGCGCTTCCAGGGCGGAGCGGGCGAGCTCGGGCCCGAAGAGCAGCGTCTGGAGGCACGTGATGATCGTGTCCCGCCCGAAGACCGTCATGAACCAGGGCATGCCGGCCGCGGGAAGGCGCCCGCCCGCCGCTCCCTCGCGCATGCGCAGAGCAGCGAGGTCGGAGACCGAGCGCCGGAACGCGTGCTCCAGCTCGTACCAGGCGGCATGCAGCTGCGGGACGCGCAGCCGCCACGCCGAGACCGAGTCCATGACGCGGTCGCGCTCGTCGCCGAAGCGCCGCTCGACATGCTTGGGCATGGCGACCTCCCCGTCGAGGGACGTCGCGACGTCCACGCGTAGGTTCCAGCGCTCCCGCGGCTTCAGCTCGATCTTGTACTTCACGGTCGAGCCGTTCGGCTCGCCCGGCGGCGAGAGCACGATCTGCGTCCGCGCCACGTTGCCGTTGCCGCCGTCCTCGAGCAGGAGCTGCCCGTTGTCGGCGTCGTAGTAGCTGGGGACGAGCGGGGGCAGTGGCTTCGCGTGCAGCGGGTCGCCGAGTGCGAAGTCGTGGTCCTTGACCTCGAAGATGTCCGCGAAGTCGGTTCCGAACTCCAGGCCGAGCTCGAAGGAGATCGTCTCGAGCGTCTGGTTCTCGACGGTGATGTGGTCCTGCATGCCTTCGCCGATGAAGCGGGTGCGCGCAATCGAAAGCTGGTCCTGCTTCAGCCCGTCCGCGAGGGGGTTGCGCATGTAGAACGCGGCCGAGAAGTACTCGACCTTGTCCGAGGAAAGGACGAGCGGGCGCTGGCCGTTGACGGTGAGGCGCAGCAGCGAGAGGAAGCGCGTGTCCTCGGCGAACAAACCGCCGGTCTCGAAGTCGATGTCGCCTCGCTCGTCGCAGATGCAGAAGGTCGAGCCCTCGAGGATCCCGAGGCGGACGCCGTCAGGCATTGCGCAGGATCCTCGACGCGGTCGACTGGGCGAGCGCCTTGACGACGATCTCGTCCACGTTCACGTGCTGCGGCCGCGTCAGCGCGAAGAGCACACACTCCGCGATGTCTTCGGGAGTCAGCGGCTCGACGTCTGCGTACACATTCTTGGCCATTTCCGCGTCCCCGCGGAATCGAACCTCCGAGAAGTTGGTCTGGACGAGGCCGGGATCCACCGTGGTGAGGTGGATGGGGCGGCCCAGCAGGTCCTGCCGGAGCGCGTAGGTGAAGCCGCGGACGGCGTACTTCGAGGTGACGTAGACGGCCGCGTTCTCGTAGGGCTCCCGGCCCGCCACCGAGCCCATGTTCACGATGTGCCCGCCGTCGCGAAGGTGCTGGAGACAGAGCCGCGTCATCCGCAGCAGCCCGTTGACGTTTGTCTCCAGGACGGTCTGCTCGTCCTCCTCGTTGCTGTGCCAGAACGGATCGCGGCCCAGGGCGAGGCCGGCGTTGTTGACGAGGATGTCGAGCCCGCCGCCCAGCTGCTCGAGCGCGGCGGCCACGAAGCGCTCGCTGCTCTCGGGGTCCGCGACATCGAGCTCGAGCGATACGACCCCCTCAGGCATCCGGTCGACGCGGCGCGCGCCGCCCGCCACGCGAGCACCCTCGCGGACGAGCATCCGCGCGATCGCCGCACCGATTCCACTGGATGCGCCGGTGACGATCGCAGTCTTTCCCTCGAGAACCGCCACGAGGCGCGACTCTAACCGCGTCGCGCGCTGATTTGTGAACTGATTTCGACCGGCGTCGAAGAGCCCTGCGCGTGATCGACCTGGAGCGTCGTGTGGTCGAGGGCGAAACGCTCGACCAGCATGCCCTCGAGCCGGCGCCGGATGGCGTGGCAGTCGGCGCCCGGCTTGACGAGGACGTGAGCCGACAGCGCGGGAAAGCCACTCGTGACCGTCCAGATGTGCAGGTCGTGGACCTCGACGACGTCCGGGGAAGCGGCGATCTCGCGGCCGACCTCATCCGGGTCGATCTCCGCCGGTGCGCTCTCGAGGAAGATCTGCGTCGAGTCGCGGAGCAGCCCCCAGCTCGACCAGCCGATGAGCGCGGCGACGAAGAGGCTCGCGATGGGGTCGAAGCGGTCCCAGCCGGTCGCGAGGATCAGGCCGCCGGCCACCGCCGTTCCCACGAATGCGGCCAGGTCATTGAGGACGTGGACGAACGCGCCGCGCACGTTGATGCTCTCCCGGCTCGCGCGCGAGAGCAGCAACGTCGCGAGCCCGTTGACGAGGATGCCGACAAGCGCGACGGCGAGCATGATCCCGCCCCGGACGTCGTCCGGCTCGATCAGCCGGCGCACGGCGCCGTAGACGATCCAAACGCCGATGATCAGGAGCGTCAGCCCGTTGATCTGCGCCGCGAGGACCTCGACGCGCTTGTAGCCGAACGTCCAGCGTCCGTGCGCCGGCCGGGCCGCCATCGAGGCTGCGAAGATCGCGAGGCCCAGCGCGGCGGCGTCGGTGAGCATGTGCCCCGCGTCGGCGAGGAGGGCGAGCGAGTTGGCGACGAGGCCGAAAACGACCTCGCCGGCCATGAAGAGCACGATGAGGACCAGCGCTCCGGTGAGAGCGCCGCGATCGCCGTTTTGCGACGAATGCGAGTGCGAATGTCCGTGAACCACTTACTAGTTCGCAGCGTACTCGTCTAAGGAAAGGACAGACTCCAGAGCTAAACTCAGTTCAAAGTGGCCACTGCACAAGAAACGTTGACCCCGCGGCTTGCCTCCGGCGAAGAGACGCGCGCGCTGGCCACGCAGTGGCGAGGGCTGAGGCGCGCGGCGACGTTCGTCGCGGCTCTGACCAGCCCGGCGCTCTTCGTCTTCCTCTACTACCACGAGCACGTCGCGCTCGTCTGGGCGCTGCTGGGGACGATCGGAGCGGTCGCCGCCTTCCGCGGCGCGGTCGACCTGCTCATGCGCAAGGCCATCCCCTGGCCGCGGCTCTTCGGGACCGAGGAGACGCAGCTTCAGGAAGAAGACGTCCTCGCCAGGAGGCGCGTGTGGTTCTGGCGGTTCTGGTTCAAGGTCGCCCTCTTCATCGGTGTCGTCATCTCGATCGCCTGGATCATCCGCATGGGCATGCACGGCGGGTACGTCGGCTGGTGGGAGACCGCCACCGTCGTCTGGGACTCGTTCAAGGGGTGGGTCACGAACCCGCAGACGCTCCAGTACGGGATCATCCTCGTCCCGCTCTTCCTCGTGAACTTCCTGATCCTCTTCGGCCCGATGCTGGCCATGGGCGTCACCCAGATGCAGGCATTCGAGCCCGGAGACGCCGAGTGGGGCGTCAAGCTCGAGCACGTGCGCGGGCAGGCGGAGGCGAAGGAGGACGTCCGGCGCGTGGTCAACCTCTGGCAATCGGGAGAGGCGTTCGAGGAGGCGGGCGGGAAGCGAGAGCGAGGGCTCTTGTTCCTCGGCGCGCCCGGAACCGGGAAGACGATGCTCTCCAAGGCGATCGCAACAGGCTTTAATTGCCCGTTCCTATCCATGCCGGGCTCCGGCTTCGCCCAGACCTTCATCGGGATGGACGTGATCATCGTCCGCTACATGGCGCGGAAGGCGAAGCGGCTCGCGCGCAAGTGGGGCGGGCAGTGCATCGTCTTCATCGACGAGATCGACGCGGTCGGCCGCCGCCGCCAGGCGCTCGGCGGCGGTGGAGGGATGATGACTCCCAGCGCCGGCATCGACAGCTTCGAGGAGCACTGCTTCTTCGGCCCGCACGGCTCGCTCACGCCGAGCGGAGACCTGTTCCTCGAGACCAGGGCCTGGCGCGAGAGGCTCTTCGCGCAGCGGGCCGAGCAGCCGCGTACGAACACCGTCTTCGCGCGCCTGAGCGCGCTCGTGAACCAGGTCGGAGGGATCGGGATGATGGGCGGCCAGCAGACCGGAGCCCTCAACCAGTTGCTCGTCGTGATGGACGGCATCGACAACCCGCCCTTCATGCGCAAGTTTCTCACCAACCGCGTGAACACGCTGCTGGATGCGCTGTACGTCATCCCGAGCAAAATCGGCTCGACCTCGCTCCGTCTCCCGCGGCCGCGGCCGCGCGGCGACCAGATCTACTTCATCGGCGCGACGAACGTCCCGCTCGAGGTGCTCGATCCCGCCCTCGTACGTCCGGGCCGGATGGGCCGCCACGTCTGGTTTCGCACGCCGACGCAACGCGATCGGCTCGACGTCTTCGACTTGTACATCCGCAAGGTCGCGCACGATCCCGACCTCGACACGCCCGAGCGGCGCGACGAGCTCGCCCGCATCACCATGGGCTACTCCCCGGCGATGATCGAGCAGGTCTGCTCGATGGCGCTCACCTACGCACATCACGAGGGCCGGCCGGAGTTCAGCTGGGAGGACATCGTCGAGGCGATGACGACCGTCGAGTCCGGCACCGCGATCAACATCGACTACGTGCCCGAGGAGACCCGGGCGGTCGCGATCCACGAGGCCGGCCATGCGGTGGCCGGGCACGTGTATATGAAGGGCGCCGAGTCGACGCGTCTCTCGATTCGCCGTCGCGGCGCCGCCCTCGGCCACCACCAGGCGCTCGAGAAGGAGGAGCGGTTCAGCTCCTGGCGCAGCGAGGAGATGGCGCGGCTGATCTGGACGCTGGGCGCGATGGCCGCGGAGCGTGTGTTCTACAACGAGAACTCGACCGGAGTCGGTGGCGACGTCCAGAGCGCGACCGCTCGCGCGGCGTGGATGGTCGGCGCGTGCGCGATGGCGCCCGAACCGGTCCAGCTGAACGGCTCCCCGCGGGGTGAGGCGAAGCGCGAGGAAGCACGCGAGAAGATCCGGCAGCAGTTCGAGCGGATCGGCGCGCAGATCATGAACACGGCGGGCGGCGGCGGCCCGTTCAGCCACGACCCGATCGCGGGCGTGATGGGCGACCGCTCGAAGCGTGCGATGGTCGCGCAGATGCTCGGCCAGGCCTACATGACCGCGCACGTCCTGATCGAGCACAACAAGGAATCGGTCGAGAACATCGCTCAGGTCGTGATCGCCCGGAAGGAGCTGCACGGAAACGAGCTCGTCCGGCTCCTCGACGACGCCAAGCTCAAAATCCCCGAAGTCGACCTGACGAAAGAGGAAGCGTGGCCGGCGATAGCGTGACCCCGCCCCCATCCGAGGAGCCGCTGCTGATCGGCGCGCCGCCGCCGGGCCGGCCGATCGAGCCTCACAGTGTCCGCTTCCGCCTCGCCTACGCGCTCCTGGCCATCGTCCTCGGGGCCGGCGTCGGCGCGTTCATCGTGCTGCTCGGGCGCGGCTCCCCGAAGGAAGCCGCCTGGTCGAACTGGAAGCCCGCCGGGAGCTCCGCCATTCAGACCAGGGACATCGCCAGCATCGTCAGCGCCCAGTACCGGCTGCCGAGCGGGCAGCAGCTCGTCGCCGTCATTCCACGGATGCCCCCGGCGGTCGAGCCCTCGACGCAGGAGACTCCGATCAGTCACATCGCACTGGCGGAGGGCTCATCGCCACAGGACATCAAGGTCTTCAACACGACCAACAGCGTCGAGTACGTGCTCTGCGGGGTCGGCTCACGCGGCGGAAGATGCGCGATCGGCGAGGGGAAGGCGACGCCGCAGCGGGCACGCCTACTCCACCGCGAGTCGCTCGAGCTTGCGCTCTACACGTTCAAGTACGTGGACGGCGTCGACTCGGTCGTCGCCCTGCAGCCGCCGCGCCAGGGCTCGAATCCGACGTACGCCCTCTTCTTCCAGAAGGACGACTTCCAGGATGAGCTCGACCATCCGCTGAGGCAGACGCTCGAGGGAGCCAGTCCCTTCACGACGTCCGACTTCCCGGTAGCGCAGCAGACCCGCGTAGCGCAGATCGTCACGCCCTTCCTCTTCCGCTTCAGCTACCAGCAGGCCGCCGACCTCTCGGCCGTGCTCGTGCTGCAGCCGCTTGCGGCGTAAGGAGCTCGAGCGCTCCAAGGAGCGCCTCGACCGGCTCGACTTCTACCCGCGGCCGATTTCGACCCGCGGCGTGCAGGTCCTCACGGTGCCCAGGCTGTTCCGCCTGCCCGGCATGCGCCGCTACGACGGCTACGCCCTGCCGTGGACGATCCTCCTGCGCGACCGGCCGGGGACGGGGACGGCCTCCGAGGACCTGATCTGCCACGAGCTCTGCCACGTCTGGCAGATGCAGCACCACCCGCTCCGCGTCTTCTGGGCGTGGCTCACCGAGCCGTACGAACAGAACCCGTTCGAGCTCGAAGCGCGCCGGGCGGACGTAGAGACCAGAATGTCCCCGTGATTTTTCCGGTAGCGGGGCCGGCGCCGCCCGTCATCACCTCTCCTGGGCCTCGCCAGGCCTCGTTCGGCGCCGTCTCGGGACGGGTCGGGCGGCGCGCTGTTCGCGTGGTCATACGGGTCGACGGGCGGATACGCGGCGCGCGGGCACCGCGGCGGGGACGCTTCGCCTTCCACGTGCGGCTGCCACCGAGGGACGTTTCCATCCGCGTGACGGCCCTCGACAGGAGCGGGCACGGCGCGTCCACGACCGTCCGCCCCGTGCTCGGCCTGCCGGCGGCGGACACGCCGCGCTACACCCGCTCGATCCGCGACCGCAAGCTGACGTCGCTGATCGGGCACCTCGTCAGCCAGTACTCGGGCACGTCGGCGGTGTACGTGGAGGATCTCCGCAGCGGGCACGGCGCGGCCTTCAACGCGCGGGCCCGGTTCTCCGCCGGATCCACGCTGAAGCTCGCGATCGCGGTCGGCGTGCTGCGCTCCCTGCACGGCCCGCCGCGAGCTGGGTCGAGCGTCTCGGCGCTCATGGACGAGATGCTCATCAACTCCGACAACGCGGCCGCGAACGAGCTCGCCGACCTCTGCGGCGGGGGCTACGTAATCGACGAGATGTTGCGCGCGATAGGGCTGAACGACACCGAGATGGACGGGGGCTACATCGTCGGGCCCCGAAAGCGGCCGCCGCAGATCCCCGTCGGGATCACCAGTCAGCCGGAGCTCGAGCCGGGCAAGTACACGACCGCGTTCGACCTCGCGCGGATGATCCGCTACGTCGAGCTGGCCGCGGCGGCCAAGGGACAGCTGTCCAAGCGCTACCCCTCGTTCACGCCCGCGGCCGCGCGCTACCTCCTGTACGAGCTGGCGCACGTCCAGGACCCGGGCAAGCTCTCGCGCTACCTGCCCCGCAACGTGGTGGTCGCGCACAAGGCCGGGTGGCACTCGACCGTCCGCCACGACAACGGGCTCGTCTTCTGGAGCCGAGGGTCGTTCGTCGCCACGGTCATGACGTGGAGGCCGAGCGGGATCGGCTACGACTCGGACGTGCTCGCCGGCCGGGTCGCCTGGCTCGCGCTGCGCCGGTTCGCGCGACTGGCGCGCCACTAAACCCGGCGTCCCGCGAGCCTTGCATAACCTTCCGCCGTGTCCGCCGCCCACGCCCTCTTCTCGGGGCTGATCGACCACGCTCCGCTCTTTCCGCCTGCCTCGCTGCCGCTCCGCGAAGCTCTCGAGGATCACCGGCGCGCGCTCGCCTCGCCGCACTCGTGGATGGTCGCCCGCTTCGTCTGTCCCGCCTCGCGGCTCGCCGAGCTGGGCGGTGAGCCGCTGCGGCTGAGCGTCGTGGCGGACGTCGACCCCGTCCTGGACGAGCGAGTCGAGGCCGTGGAGGGCCGCGACCCGGCGCTCGCCCGTCTGGGGCGCGAGACCTACCTGGAGGGAGTCGAGCTGGACGAGGTCAAGGCGGCGGGCGCGCGCGCGAAGGTGCGCTGCGGGCCGGAGCCGCCGCCCGTGGACGAGCTCGCCGGCTTCATCCGTCGCTGCCGCGCAGAAGGCACCCCGTTCAAAGCAACCGCCGGCCTCCACCACGCCGTCCGCACGGACGAGCAACTGGGGTTCCTCAACGTGCTGGCGGCCGCCGTCTTCGGCGACGAGGAGCGGGCGCTCGGCGAAGACGACGCCGGCGCGTTCGGCCTCGGCGAGACGTTCGGCTGGCGCGACCGGGAGGCGGGGGCCGAGGAGATCGGGCGCGTTCGGCGCGACCTCTTCGTGTCGATCGGAAGCTGCAGCTTCAGCGAGCCGGTCGAGGAGCTGGAGGCGCTCGGATGGCTGTGACGGGGTATGGGATCTTCAACCCGCCCGGCGAGCCGCCGCGCGTCGGCTTCCGGCGCGGGGACGAGGTTTTCGACCTCTCTGTCCTCGACGACGTCTTCCGCGAGCCGTCGCTAAACGCGTTCATGGGCCAGGGACAGGACGTCTGGGCCGAGACGAGGGCTCGCGTCGAGGAGGGGACGACGGTGCCGCTGGCGGAGGTCGAGACGGGCCTTCCGTTCGAGGTCGCCGACTACGTCGACTTCTACTCGTCGCTCGAGCATGCGACGAACCTCGGCAAGCTGTTCCGGCCAGGCTCCGAGCCGCTGCTGCCCAACTGGCGCCACCTCCCCGTCGGGTATCACGGCCGCGCCGGGACGATCGTCGTCAGCGGCACGCCCATCCGCCGCCCGCACGGCCAGTCGAAGCCGCCGGACGCGGACGAGCCCCGCTTCGGCCCGAGCCGGAGGCTCGACATCGAGCTCGAGCTCGGTTTCGTGATCGGGTCGCCGAGCCGACTCGGCGAGCCCGTCCCGGTCGACCGGGCGCTGGAGCACGTCTTCGGAGTCGTGCTCGTGAACGACTGGAGCGCGCGTGACATCCAGGCCTGGGAGTACCAGCCTCTCGGCCCCTTCCTCGGCAAGTCGTTCGCCACTTCGATCGGCGCCTGGGTGACGCCGCTGGCCGATCTCGAGCCCTGCCGCGTGCCTGGGGCGCACCAGGAACCTGAGCCGCTCGAGTACCTGCGCACTGAGCCTTCCGTGTACGACATCGACCTCGAGGTGGAGCTGAACGGCGAGGTCATCTCCCGCACGAGCGCGCGCAACCTGTACTGGTCCGTCGAGCAGCAGATCGCGCACGCGACCGTCAACGGCGCGTCGCTGCGAACCGGAGACCTGCTGGCCACGGGCACGATCTCGGGCCCCGAGGCCGACTCCCGCGGCAGCCTGATCGAGCTCTTCTGGAACGAGCGGTTCCTGGAGGACGGGGACGAGGTCGTCTTGCATGGACGGGCGGGCGACCTCGAGCTCGCGGAGGTTACGGGGAAGATCGTGTAGGGGACGGATTCGAGCCGGCTAGGTTGCGCGGATCAACGGCCTGAGCTCGAACCAGGCACAGGCTGACCGCCCGACGTGCAGGTCGCGCGCTGGGAAAACGGCGTCCTCACATTCGTCGCGGGTGATGCCTGCAGCCCGGGTCGGGTGCAGCTCGCATGCGCCCGCCTGGCACGGATGTCCACTACAACCGCTCGGCTCGAATGGGAACGGGAGCTCGTTCTCGGCGGCGGCCGGGCTAGCCGAGGATGCCGCCGAGCAGGCCGGTCAGGCTCGAGCCATTCTGGATCAGGAACTTGATGGGCGCATGCTTCGCGACCTCGCGTAGCAGAGGCGCGACGATCCCTGGGATGTCTCCACGGTGCTCCGCCTTGTCGATCGCGGCGACGAGCCCCACCCGCACGGCTGCCTGAATCTGCTCGTCGCTCCACCTCCCGTTCTTCGAGCCGAGCGCCTCGACCAGCTGCTCCCGCGTCGTGTGCAGTCGGCACGCCGCCCCGTTCAGCCCGTCGAGGACGATCCGCTGCAGCGCCGCATCGAACCCGCTTCCCAGGCTCGGAGTCGTCGCGGTGCACGGGTCGACGCGCTTCACCTCGCCGAAGCCCCATGCGCCCATGCCGAGCTCCACCGCGAGAAAGACGACCGCGGCGGCGAGCAGGACGGCGATGTACTTCACCGGAGCCTCCGCCCGAGGACGAGCAGCGGGATGACGGCGAGCGCCGCGAAGAGCGCGGCCAGCGCGAAGCCTGGGCGGAAGCTGCGCGTCAGCGGAGCACGGACGGCGGTGAGCAGCTGGTCGCGCGCCTTGCGGACGGACGCGTCGTTCCCCGCCCCCGCATCGTCGAACGGCTTGGCCAGGTCCGGGATCTCACCCGCCTGCGCCTTCTTGAACTCGTCGCGGAGGCCGAGCGCGATCGGCACTTTCTTGAAGACGGAGATGTGTGCGTCGAGCACGGTTGCGGTCGCGCTCGTCGTCGCCTTGTCCCCGGCCGCCTCGACCGTGCTCGCAATCAACGGCGCTATCGCCGCCAGGCCGATCACGAGGCCGATGTGCCGCGCGCCGACCGAGACCGTCGCGCTGCGGCCGAGATCGGCCTCGTCCACCGAGGTGCGCGTGAGCGGCGGGACGGCGAGCCCGAAGCCAGCCCCGCACAACGCGAGCGCAGGGATCGCCCAGGCCGCGCTCGACGCCGGCAGGAGCGCCAGCCCGAGAAGCCCGGCCGCCATCAGCAACGCGCCTCCAACTCCGCCCTGGACGAGCGACAGCCGCCGGGCGAGCGGCCGCACGCCCATCCCGGCGAGCGGCAGGGCACTGACCACGAGCGCGCCCTCGATCGGCGAGAACTGCCAGACCGTCACCACGAGCAGGACGGACAGGAAGAGCGCCCCGACGATCGATCCGAACAGGCACAGGAGGCCGGTGTCGGCGGTCAGCAGGCGCCGGCGGTCGAGGCGCGTGCGCGGCAGATCGGTGATCCGGCGATGGAACACGGCCGCGAGCCCGAGGCCGGCCACAGGCGCCTGCACGAAGAAGATCGCCCGCCAGTCGAAAAGCTGGGTGAGGATCCCTCCCAGCGCCGGCCCCACGGCGACGCCGATCGCCCCCGCCGAGGCCCACACGGCGGCGCCGCGATGCACGGATCCCGTCAGCGAACGGAGGACGGGAAGAGCACCGACGAGGAGCAGCGCCGCGCCGAGCCCCTGGATGCAGCGGAAGGTGAAGAGCGCCGGCAGGCTCCACGCCAACCCGCACCCGATGGAAGCGCCGAGGAAGAGCGCGAGCCCGCCGGCGGCCTCGGCGCGCGGATAGCGGCCTGCGACGGGGATCAGCGCCAGAGCGGCGATGGCGACGACCAGGTTGTACGCGGTGATGACCCACGAGACGCCGACGATCGTCGTCCTGAAGTGGGTGTACAGCTCGGGCAGCGCGAGGACGACGATGGACGAGTCCGAGAAGGCGACGGCGACCGCCGCCGCGAGGGCGATCGTCGCGGCGAGGGTCAACCGGCGGGACTGCACGACCTAATGCTTACCGGTATGGAAGGATCGGGGCCCCGCGACCTAGGAGGCAGCAATGGCGAGCATCGACGTCAAGAACATCAACTCCCCCGACGAGACGCGACCCTTCGCGGACAAAGGCCAGGCGGACGTCCTCAATGTCGGCGACCACGTCGTCCTGTACGGGACGTTCGAGCCCGGCTGGCGCTGGAGCGAGCACGTCAAGCCCATCGCCGAGACGGACACGTGCGAGGCAACCCATCTCCTCTACTGTGTCCAGGGACGTATGGGTATCGCCCACAGCGATGGAACCGAAGCCGAGATCGGCCCGGGCGACGTCGTCGCCATCGCGCCCGACCATGACGCCTGGGTCGTCGGCGACGAACCGTGCGTCGCGGTCGACTTCGGCGGCTACGCGAGGTACGCGGCGGGCTAGAGCTTGCCGAGCCGCTGCTCGATCTTCGCCAGCGGCACGAAGCCGACGTAGCCGTAGCCGCCGGCGTTCCAGCGGTAGGCAACGCCCGGGCCTTCGATCTGAGCGCGCACGGAGCCCGGCGCGTGCGCCAGCGCGACCGTCCGTCCCGTCGACAGGCGAATCCCGAGCACGGTGGTGCCGCGTGTGACGACGGCGACGCCGTAGTGGACGTCCACCGGCCCGCGGGCGCCACTCGGCAGCCGCCACGAGCGCTCGAGGCGTCCACTCTGGTCGTAGACGTCCAGTCGGCTCGCCGTCAGGACCGTCAGCTCGCCGCCGCTCAGCGCAATGGAACGCGCGCCCGGCGCCGCGACGGAGCCGAGGAGCGAGCCCCAGCGGCTGCGGATCTCGATCCGCCCGCCAGCGCGGAGAACTGCGATGCGATCCCCGTCGACCGAGAGAGCCCGTAGCGCTACCGGGCTCGTAGCGATCCGGTGTCGCATGCGCCAGCCCGCCGTCCCGATCTCCCAGCCCGCGCTCGTCCGTCGGACGTACGCGATCAGCGCCCCGTCGCCCGCCACCAGTGGGACGTTCCCAGTGGCCAGGACCCGCTCGACACACGCCACGCTGTTCTCGCGCACGAGCACCGATCGGCCCGCGCCGCGAAGCACCCAGGCGGACCCGAGCCCGCCGAGGGCCAGCGAGCTCACGCGCGCGACCCGCGTCTGCCCGTTCGGACAAGACGCCTCGCGCTGCGACGGCTGCGTGATGAACGAGGTGTAGTGCCACGGGATGTTCCAGTGCATGACCCTGTCGCACGCATTTCCCTGCCCGGCTACGGCGAGCGACACGCGCGGCCCGTCCATGGCGAAGGAGCGAATCGTCCCCGGGGTCCGCAGCGTGCGCCCGACCTTCGCCAGCCCGTCGCGCACCGCGCCGATCGGGACGAACTTCAGCGTCGAGATCCCGGCGCGGGCGCGGCGCGGATACATGTTGTCGCTGTAGACCACGCCGGCGCGCTCTATCTGCGGGTTGTCGCGGAAACGCTCGACGCCGAGGAAAGCGATCTTTCCGTCAGTGAGGCGAAGCCCGTACAGGCCGGCTCCGCCGGTCGTGCTGAAGATGGCGACGCCTCCGGCGACATCGAGCGAGCGGCCGGAGTACGGGACGGGATAGTCCGTCCTCTTCAGCCCGGTCCACACGTCGAAGCCGAGCAGGCGCGCCGGCCCGTTCGCGGCGGGCGCGGTCAGGACGTAGACGCGATTGGCGGCGACGACGGCGCGGAGGGGTAGTGGCGAGTAGCCGATCCAGATCCTGCGAACGAGTGCGCCGCGGTCTAGAACCGCGACGTAGCCGCCGCGGATGGAGGCGCGGTAGCCGGGGACGGCGCGCGCAGCGAGAGACGTCGTGCAGGAGGACGAGTGACTCCGCCCCATCGAGACATTCCAGCTGACGCGCTGACAGCCGCCCGCGCGGCGCAGGGTCAGGCTCACGTGCGTCCCGCGCATGGCGTCGATCGCCACCGATCCGCGCAGCGCCATCGTCTTCGTCCCCGGCTTGTCAGGGTGGCAGACATACGCGATCGCCGGCGCTACCGCGGCCAGCGAGCAGGCGACGGCCGCGACCGAAGCCCAACGCACCCGGAGCCGTGTCTCCCCAAACACAGCCCTTGCATCCTTCCACACGTGCGCGGCGGCGGCAAGTGCCCTCTACCCGACGAGCTTCTCGAACTCCGGCTCGCCGCGCAGCGGATCGAAGTCCGAGTCGCCGGCGGCGAGGTCACGGAGCCGCGCTGCGATCTCGATCGCGCGCCGCAGATGCGCGATTGCGTCCTCTTTGCGTCCGGCGAGGCTCTCGCAGCACGCGACGTTGTACAGCAGGCGAGAATTGCGAGGGAACGCCTCGAGCAGCTCGCGCGCACGGTCGGCGGCCTCAGCGTACTCCCCCGCCTCGTAGAGCGGCTGCAACTGATCCCACGCCACGGTGGCGGGCTCGATCGTGTCAGGCAACTGGATCCAGGAATGCCGCCGCGAGTCGTAGCCAGACTCGGTCGGCGGCGGGAAGGACGGATCGGCGAACGACCCGGTGGAGACGACGATCAGATCCGGCTCTGTGGGCTCGGTGTAGAAGACCTGCGAGCCGCACTCGGGACAGAAGTGAAAGACGTGCTCCTTTCGGTCCGCCTCGTCCGAGATGCGGGAGTAGTCGTCGAAGCGGCCCTCGATCTGCACCTGCTCGTTGTTGAACCCCGCCTGCATCCCGAACGCGCTCCCGGTTCGTCGCTGGCAGGCGAGGCAGTTGCAGATGGAGACCGCGAACGGCTCGCCGGAGACTTCCAGTCGAAGCTGTCCGCAATGACAGGCGGCTTCGCGCGTGGCCATCGGCGAAACCTATCTAGATGGGTGACCCACCGTCGCGGAGCCGCTCGAGACCGTCGAGCAGCAGGTCGAGCCCCAGCTCGTACGCGTCCACGTCCTCCTGGCCCGGGTCCGGTTCGATGTGCTGCCGCACGTGCTCGGAGAAGTGCGGATATTCCTCCAGGAACTCCCCGCGCATGAAGGTCGCGGCGACGTCCTCGAACTGTTCCATGTCGACGTTCCGGTAGCCCAGCACCTGGACGGTGAACCCGAGTATGTAGCTCTCGATGATGTGGTAGGCGTGGTACGTCAGCTCCTTCGAGAAGCCCGAGTCCCGGAAGAATCCGAGCAAGGCGTCGCTGTAGCGCAGGCGTCCGGGACCCGGTACCCGCCGCACCTGGAGACTGGATGCCCACGGGTGCCGTAAGAGCGTCTCGTGGGCCGAGACGGCGAGCTCGCGGATCTGCGCCTTCCAGGGGACCCCGGGCCCCGGGACAACGATCTCGAGGTACGCCGCGTCGACGATCCCGTCCAGGAGGTCGTCCTTGTTGGCGACGTGGTTGTACAGGGACATGGCCTTGACGCCGAGCTCGTCGGCGAGCCTGCGCATGCTGAGCGCCTCGATGCCTTCCTCGTCCGCCAACGCGACGGCTGCCTGAAGCACCCGCTCCTTGCTCAGCGGGATCCGAGGCTTCGGCTCTGACTCGATCTCTTTCGCCATTCGCTCTTGACAAACTTACACTGTACGCGTACCTTACACCGTACGCTTACAGTGTACGTCGAAGAGGAGGGGAAAAATGCACGCACATGTCCTGCAGCTCGAGAAGGCCACGTCCGGCCACCGGCCGGCCCGGATCACAAAGCCGCTCCGACCGGCTCGCCGCCGCAGGGGCGGGTGGCCGGACGCGCGCTCTGCAGCCTTCCAGTGGACGGCCTACCGGCTGGCCCCGAGGGCTTAGCGGATGAAAGCGATCGTCCACGAACGCTACGGGCGACCCGACGTGCTGCAGTTGCGCGACGTCGAGGTGCCGGTCATCGAAGACGAGCAGGTGCTCGTTCGCGTGCGCGCGTCATCCGTCAATCCGGTCGAGTGGTACGGCGTGACCGGGCTCTTCCTCGTGCGCACGGGGGACGGACTGCGGAGACCCAAGACTACGTCGGTGGGGGGCGATCTCGCCGGCCGCGTGGAAGCCGTCGGGAGCGGGGTCACGGAGCTCCGGCCGGGTGACGAGGTCTTCGGCACCGGGATCGGCGCCTGGGCGGAGTATGCAGCCGCCCGCGCGACTCGACTCGCGCCGAAGCCGGCCAACGTCTCGTTCGAGGACGCGGCGGCAGTTCCGGTCGCGGGACTGACCGCGCTCCAGGCCCTGCGCAACCAGGGAGAGGTCGAGCCCGGACAGAAGGTTCTGATCAACGGCGCGTCCGGAGGTGTCGGCACCTACGCCGTGCAGCTCGCCAAGTGGCTCGGAGCGGACGTCACCGCTGTGTGCAGCACAGGAAACGTGGAGCTCGCCGCGTCGCTCGGCGCCGACCGCGTCGTCGACTACACGCGAGAGGACTTCACGAGGCTTACCGAGCGGCACGAGCTCATGCTGGACATTGCGGGAAGCCGCTCGTTCCTCGAGTGCAGACGCGTCTTGACACCCGACGCGACCGTCGTGGTCGTCGGTGGACGGATGACGTATCGGGGATTGGGGCCGCTTCCCCACATCGCGGCGATGATGCTGAAGTCGAAGGGGCGGAGCCAGCGCGTCAAGTTCTTCACCGCCAAGATCGAGAAGGCGGACCTCGCCGTGCTCGGCGAGCTGCTCGAAACCGGGAAGGTCAGATCTGTCATCGACAAGCGCTACGAGCTGAGCCGTGCTCCGGAAGCACTCGCCTATCTCGGCGAGGGACACGCCCGAGGGAAGATCGTGATCACCGTGGACTAGCCGTGCGGCGGCGGCGACGAGGCCCGGATAAGCAAGAGCCCGAGCCGCCGCGGATCGGTCGATCCGAACTGGGACGGGCTCCATCCCGGCAAGGTCCTCAATTCGAGCGCGCACCGTCGAGCAGGTTCGAGCGGCGCTCGCGTAACAAGGGTGGCACCCGGTGCGACGGTTCGGCTCACCACCGCCTTGCCGCCGGAAAGGATCACCAGCCTCTGAGGCCCTGCCGGATCCGGACTGACGAGGACCAGGTCCACGTGCGTCCCCCGGCGACACCCCGGCCCCTCGTACGTCGCCTCCGGCGCTGTCCACCCGTCGGCATAGAGCCCGGTCCAGATCCCTTCGACCCCGGTCACGGGGGTAACGCGCGCGAGGCTCAGACCGTTGGACACTGTGGCCAGCACCCGGCCCCGGGTGACGAAGCTGCGATCGCTCACGAGGCCCCTGACCGGGAGAGGCTGCCCGTCGGCGCGAAGGTCGCCCGACCGGGGAAGAGCGACGAGCTGCTCCGCCGGGAGTATGCCCGGCTCCCGCTCGGTCAGGTAATAGACCTTGCGGACGCTGCGATTCCAGAATTCCGTCTGCCAGATCCAGTTCGGGTCGGTCGCGGGGCCTGTCCACACGAACCCGACGTTTCCGGTCGTCCCAACTTGCTGATCCACCCAGCTCGACGCCTTCGATGTCCGCCTGATCTGAACAGCGAGGTCCCGCTCGAGCGTGAGCCCGGCGGCGGTGTCGAGTAGAAAGACCGCTCCGACGAAAGCGACGCAGGCGGCCGCCCACAGTCGCCGGCGTGGGACGAAGAGGAGAACGGCAACAGCGACGACGGCGAATACTGCGAAGAGCGGCCTCACCAGGTCCGTCGAGCGCCCGGAGAGCCAGAGCAAGCTGTCGAGTGAGGGTGCCTTGCTGAGGACCCCGAACCGCAGTAGCGTCGAGAACGGGAGCGCGATGGGCAGCAGGCAAGCGGCAAGCGCGGCGACGAGCACCCAGACACGCCGCGTGACGTTGCGTTCCAGGAAGACCGCGAACGTCATCAGGACGAGCGGAACGGCGTAGATCGCGTAGCGCTCGCGGATGCCGTCGGCGTGCCACGACGCCCACGTGCCCGAGAGGACCGCGAGCCAGACGACCGACGCCGCCGTGACGGCCAGAAGCGCCGCGATCGGCGCAGCCGTTCTGTGTCGCCCGGCGCTTGCGAGCATCACGATCAACGCTGCGGCGGGAATCAACCCGACCGCGATCGAGAGCTCCGCCAGGTGGTAGATGATCCATTGACCAAGGCGCTCGGCGGAGTACGGCGAGTTGGTCGCGCCCTCGTAGAAGCCGAGCGCGTTCTTCCCGCGGCCGACAGTGACGAGCAGGTAACCGCCCGCGAGCACCGCAATTGCCGCCGCCGACGGCCAGTAGGGCCGAAACGCGCGCAGCGCCCCGCGCCACCGTCCCACCGAGTCGGTCGACAGCACAGCCGAGAGTGCGATCGCAGTCGCCCAGATCGGAATGAGCACGACTCCTTGCGCCCGAATGGCGCAGACGAGCACAATCGAGCCGAGAGCCCAGGCTTGGTTCGTCCACGTCGGCTGCTGGAGGGCCCGCCAGATCGCAAACGCGGAGAGGACGAACGCAGGCATCGCGAGGTTCTCGCTCATCAGCTCGCTGGTGTAGAGGACCGCCGGCATGACGAGCGTCAGCGCGAACGTCGCCAGCGCGTACGGCGTCGACACGAGCCGGCGCGCCCACGCGTACACCAGCAGCGACGACGCCGTCATCGCGACGACGTTCAGCACCTTCGACAGGTCGAACGACAGCGCCACAGAGCCGGCTCGCCACAGCGGCGCGAGGACGACCGGATAGAGGCTGACGAGCCCGATCGACTCGCCGCGCACGAAGAAGTGACCGGTCCGTCCGAACGACGTAGCGAGCTCGCGGAAGATCAGCTCGTCGGTCATGATCCATGGCAGCGGGATCTCGAACGCGGCCCAGCTGCGGAAGATCCCCGCGACGAGAGCGACGCCCACCACCACGATCCAGGGACGGCGCAACAGCCCACCCCAGGCTCGGTCGGGCTGCTTTTCGACGGCCGCGAGCGTCAAAGACCTACGGGACGGTCGAACACCGCGGCAGCCTACCGGGCCTCCGTGACGCGGCTTAACACCGCTCTAACTTCTGGGTCGGTAGAAAGGCTCCGGCGGATGAGACTTCGGATGTCGAACATGCGCGCGCTTCCGGGCTTGCTGGCCCTCGGCGCCGTGCTGCTCGTGCTCGTCCCGGCGGGTCAGGCGACGACCGCCGCGTCGAGCGCGGCGCAGCGAATGAACATCGTCTTCATCCTGACCGACGACCAGAGCATCGACTCGATCCCGAAGATGCCGTTCGTCGGCCACTACGGAAACTGGATCGAGTTCGACCACGCCTACATCAACGATCCGATGTGCTGCCCGTCGCGAGCAACGATCGCAACCGGTCTCTACTCCCACCACACGCATGTCGAGAACAACCAAGACAAGGGGAAATTCGACGACAAGTCCACCATCGGGACCTGGCTACACGCGAGCGGCTACCGCACCGGTTTCTTCGGGAAGTACCACCTCGCGACGCACGGCCCGAAGGGGGTCAACTACATCCCGCCCGGCTGGGACGACTGGGCGTCGTTCCCCGACGGCGCGTACTACGACTACACGCTGAACGAGAACGGAACGCTCGTTCACTACGGCTCGACCCCGCAGGACTACTCGACGGACGTGCTCGCCGCGAAGACGCTCAAGTTCATCGACGCTTCGAACGGCACAACCCCCTTCTTCGCGTACCTGGCGACGCGGTCGCCGCACGACGGATACCAGCCCGCGGTCCGGTACGCGAATGCGTTCAAGACCGAGCCGGTCCCGCACACCGCGGCCTTCAACGAGGCCGACATGTCCGACAAGCCGAGCTGGTGGCGCCACCTCGCGCCGCGCAAGACTCCGGACATCGACAATGCGCGCCGCAAGCAGTACGCGAGCCTCCTCGCTGTCGACGACGCGGTCAAGGAGATCTTCCAGTCACTCCAGTCGAAAGGGCTGCTGGACAAGACGGTGGTCGTCTTCATGACGGACAACAGCAACGCGTTCGGTGAGCACCGCTGGCGCGGAAAGGGCTGCGCCTACGAGGAGTGCGTGCACACGCCGCTCCTCGTCTATTACCCGGGCCAGCCGGGGCGAAAGGTCAGCCAGCTCGTGAGCAACGCCGACATTGCGCCTACGTTCGCAGAGCTCGGCGGGACGAGCCCCAGCTCGCCGGTGGACGGAAGAAGCTTCGTCCCGCTCCTGACGGGGCAGCCGCCGGTCAACTGGCCCGACGAGACGCTGCTCCACTTCCGGCACGACACCTCGCAGGACACGCCGCCAACGTTCTGGGCAATTCGCACCCTGCGCTACAAGTACATCGAGACGCCGGACTCCGGCGAGGTCGAGCTCTACGACCTGAACAGCGATCCCTACGAGGTGCAGAGCGTCGCCGGGCAGCCTGCTTACGCACAGGAGCAGGCGAACCTCCGCCAGCGGCTCGACGCGCTCCGGAACGCGGCCCCGCATGGCTCGGCCGCGCCCGAGACGTCGATCAGCGAGGGCCCCAACGGGCTGACGAACGACGGAACGCCGACGTTCGCCTTCCGCTCCAGCAAGGCCGGCTCCGTCTTCCAGTGCGATGTAAGCCCCGCCGTCGAGTGGAAGAACTGCACTTCGCCCGCCACCTTGACCGGCCTCGCCGACGGAGCACACACGTTCGAGGTGCGCGCGATCGACGGCGTTGGGAACACCGACGAGACGCCGGCGGCGCGCAGCTTCACGCTGGACACGAAGGCACCAGGGACACGCATCACGAAACGTCCGAAAGCGCGGACGCTCGATCGCACGCCGACGCTCCGCTTCGCGGCGGTAGCGGCATCGGATCTCGATCACTTCGAATGCGCCGTCGATGCCCGCCCCTTCAAGCTGTGCGCTTCACCGAAGACGGTGCGGCCGCGGCTGTCGTTCCGCCGCCACGCGTTCCTTGTGCGCGCGGTGGACAAGGCCGGGAATGCCGACCAGACGCCCGCCCGCGCGGTCTTCAAGGTTCGCCGGCGCGGCTAGCTCGGGCGAACGCCGAACCGGTGACGCTGGCTCTACTCCGCCGATGAGCGCGACCAGAGGTTGAGGGTGCTCTCGGTCGCGTGATGGTCGATCTCCGCCAGCTCGTCGTCGGAGAAGCCGAGGTTGTCGAGCGCGCCCAGCGAGTCCTCGAGGTGAGAGACGCTCGAGGACCCGACCAGTGTCGAGGTCATTCGCGGGTCGCGCAACGTCCAGGCGAGCGCGAGCTGCGCCAGCGACTGCCCGCGCCGGGTGGCGACCTGGTTCAGGGCGCGGATCTTCCCGAGCGTCTCGTCGGTCAGCAGCTCGGGTGAGAGCGAGCCGTCGCGCGCCGCGCGCGAGTCGGCCGGGATGCCGTCGAGGTACTTCGCCGTGAGCATCCCCTGCGCGAGCGGCGAGAAGCAGATGCACCCGACGCCGAGCTCGCCGAGCGTGTCGAGCAGCTCCGGCTCGATCCAGCGGTTCAGGAGCGAGTACGACGGCTGGTGAATGAGGAGCGGCGTCCCGAGCGCGGCGAGGCTGTCGTACGCCTCGCGCGTCTTCGGCGCTGAGTAGGACGAGATGCCCGCGTATAGGGCCTTGCCCGAGCGCACGGCTGTGTCGAGAGCGCCCATCGTCTCCTCGAGCGGAGTGTCAGGGTCGAACCGGTGCGAGTAGAAGATGTCGACGTAGTCGAGCCCCATACGCATGAGCGATTGGTCGAGCGAGGCGAGCAGGTACTTGCGCGAGCCCCATTCGCCGTACGGGCCGGCCCACATGTCGTAACCCGCCTTCGTCGAGATCACGAGCTCGTCGCGGTAGGGACGCAAGTCCGACGCCAGGACGCGCCCGAACGTCTCCTCGGCCGACCCGTAGGGCGCCCCATAGTTGTTCGCGAGGTCGAAGTGCGTGACCCCGAGGTCGAACGCTCGAAGGAGGATCGCCCGCGACGCCTCGAGCGGCCGGTCGCCCCCGAAGTTCTGCCAGAGGCCGAGCGAGATCACGGGCAGCTTCACACCGCTGCGCCCACTCCGCCGGTACTGCATCGAGTCGTAACGCGTCGGCGAAGCGGTGTGGGGCACGCTCACGATTCTATGACCCCGGGTTGACCGGTTCGGCCGCGCCGCTGTACGGCCCGCCCGTGATGGGCAGCCGCCAGCGCCTCGTTCTCGCGACGTGCCCGGGGCTAGCGCAGAATCTCGGTGTTGCCGTACTCGTCGACCGTGATGATCTTGCGGATTTCACTGCCGGTGCTCGGCGCCTGAGGAGTCGTGAGGGCAGTGTGAAGCAGGTGCAATAGATACATCGAGCGCCGCATCCTCACCATCACGGCCTGGAAATCCTCCTGCGATTCCAGACTCCAGCCGCGTTTCACTTCGTTGGCGACCGCCTGCGTAAGCAGCGCTTCACGCTCCTCCGCACTCTTCGCGGTGCGAGCGGTCGGCGTGCTTTCCGCCCCTGCCTCCACGGCTGCCTCCCTCCTCTTCGGGCTGCGGCGATCCTACTCCAGCCAACAGCACTCGAACTTGGGAGCTCGTTGCGGGGGGAAGCTCTGCTCGCCTCCGCGAAAATGAGCTTGTTCCGCCGAAAATCGCGATGCGAGCGCGAAGCGCGAGCCGATTTTTGGCGGGAGTGGGCCGGGCAGGGATCGAACCTGCGACCTTGGGATTAAAAGTCCCCTGCTCTACCGACTGAGCTACCGGCCCGGGCGTCGGAAGCCCGCTGGGACAGCGTACTATCGAGATAGCCGCCCCCATCGACTAGCGGCCCAGGTCGCGGCCCTTTCAAGGCCGTAGCGCGGGTTCGAATCCCGCTGGGGGCAAATCGTTGTGAAGACATCAACGAGTCTGCCAAGACCTCGACGGTCGTCGACAATCAGGGCGTAAGGGTCGTGCCGGTCCGACCTAAGCACCCAACCGCGATGAAGGACCCAAGCTTTGACACCACCTCCACCACTGCCCAGCTGGTTCGGGCCGAGGGCCAGCACCGATGACCCCGCGGTCGCCGCGCTGCTCGATCAGGTCGCGCCTGCCAGGACGTGGCAAGACATCGGCGGCGGTTTCAATCTGAACATCCGGCTCGACGGGGCTGCACCGCTCGTCCTGCGTGTGCATCGACCATGGGTGACGCGCGCCCGCGTGGCGGGATTGCGCCGGTTGCGCGAGCGACTCCAGCGCGCAGGGATTCGGGTCGCGCGGCCGGTGCCGATCCTCGGTCGGGAGCTCGCCAGGGCCGGTGGCCGCTGGGCGGAACTCGAAGAGTTTGTCCCGCATGTGCAGCCAAGCCCAAGCCAGGAGTCGTACCTGCGGCTGTTCGAGGAGCTCGGCCGCTTTCACGCGGGGCTGCGCGCGGCCTGGGAGCCGGACCTGCCCGAGCCGCTCGACGACCACCGAACTCACCGCCAGTTGCACTACTGGCTCGGTTTCACGCGTCGCCGTCTGGGCGCTGGGGCCGAGCCTGTGGTGCGCCGCGCCAAGCTCCTCCTCGACGAGCTGGGCAGAGCCCGGCGTGGCGTCGACCTCCCGCGCGCTCCGATCCACGGCGACTACAAGCTCGGCAACGCTGTCCAGCTGTCGGATGGTTCCTGGTTGAATCTCGATCTGGATTTCGTGCGCATCCGGGAGCGGCTCTACGACGTGGCCGCCAGCCTGTACTGGGCATCTGAGAGTGGCGCCAACGTCGAGCTCCGCGAACTCTGCGACGCTTACGACAGCTCCGCTCCCGAACCAGTGACGCCCGACGAGCGCCGGTTGCTCCCGGCGCAGATCACCCTGATTCCCTTGCACTGGGTCGCAACGGCCGGGTTTATGGACCGGCGCCTCTCGTCCGTTGCCATGGAGGGCGTGCCTGAGGCGGAGAGAGCGATGGACGCGGCCGAGGCGTGGTGGGCACGCCGCGACGAATTGACGTGGTAGTCCGGCCGGGCCGAGGTGCTAGGAGCCGGTAGCGTTCGCTCCCTTGACTCGGGGGAGAAGCGGCAAAAGACCCGCGGACATGACCTTCTATCCGCCGGTTTCGGTGTTTCTCGGTGACTGAGGCAAATGCCAGCTCGTGTGGATCGAGCGCACGTACAACCGCCGGCGCTCCTAACCGCTTGCTCAAGAGTGGGCGAAGTGGTTGCACGAAGCTGCTCAGGCGGGACGAGAAGCAGTGCTGGGCAGCTACGCCTGCGTGAATCCATGCAGCCGGCCCCCCGTGCTCGCGCCCTTCCCTGCCTCGTCTGTCGGAGCTGGAGGTTCGGGCGCAGGCGCCGGGGTGACGCCCACGCCGTCGATCCGGAGCTCGTACAGGAACTCCGGATCGTCGAGGTCCTTCAGTTGCTGCTCCTCCGACTGCGATATCGACACGCCGTCCGGAACGGTTGAACCGAGAAGTGCCCGTGTCGTCTCCGAGAGCAGGACGACACCGCCGCGCCCGACGCCGCAGATACGGGCTGCCCGGACGACGTCCAGGCCGAGGTATCCCTCGTCGCCGACAGCAGGCTCGCCCGTATGCAGGCCGATCCGCACACGAACGACGGCTTCGCCGGGCCAAGCGGTCCGTGCGTGAGCTCGCTGAACCTCGATCGCCGCCGCCACCGCCTCACGGGCGCGGGGGAACGCGAAGAAGAACGAATCGCCCTGAGTGTCAATCTCGACTCCGCCCGCCGGGCTAAAGGTGTCGCGGACGATGCTGCGGTGAGCTCTGAGCACGTCCCGGTACCGATCCCCGAGCTGCTTCAGCAACGCAGTCGACGCCTCCATATCCGTGAACACGCATGTGATCGTCCCGGCCGGCAGCGACATGAGTGCCATCGTAGAGCGGTTGGCGCACCGGACGACCTGTCGTCACGTGAGAAGGGAGGGTCTCTCGGTCCGGAAGACTCTCGATCTCCTGGGAGCGGTTGGAAGCTGTCTCAGCAGGTGCAAATCGCTCGGGGTTGGCGAGCTCTGTGCCGACCGCGAGCCCTGGGCTCGGGGCCGCCGCCGGCCTGCAGGGAGTGGCCTGCTGTGGCGGGTTCAGGCGATGAGCAGGCGAAGACCAAGCTCTGCTGCCTCGAGATCGAGGAGGTCGCGGTTGCGTTCGGCCCACCGACCAGATGAGAGGTCATCACGGAGGCCGCGCACCGCCCTCTGCTCGGCGGCCGGCCCGACGCTCGCCCACACCGATATTCCGCGACGGACGTTCTCGTCCAGATAGGCCTCGGGGCGGCGCCAGTACGCCTCGAAGAAGCCGTCGGCGCAATCCCACGGAACGAGCACCGGCTCCATCCGGGCGCCGATCGCGCTGGCCAGTTCGGTGGCGAGGCCGACGCGGGAGGCAGCGACCTCGGGCAGGTAGTCACGAGTAAGCCAGAACCGACGACGCCAACTCCGGTCAGTCGTCTCGCACGTGAACACCACCACGCGGCGAGCCACGCGCCGCATCTCGCGGAGGCCGGCAATCGGGTCCTGCCAGTGATGAACGGTGGCAAAAGCCATGGCGGCGTCGAAGGACTGATCCTCGAATGGAAGGCTCTCCGCGGGGGCAGCCACACACCGCGCTGCGCCCGCGGGCCGCTGCGCCCGCATGACTGCCGACGGCTCCACTGCGGTGACCTCACGGTCGGCCGGTTCATAGGAGCCGGTGCCAGCCCCGACATTGAGAACGGTCCGCGCATCGCCGAGCGCGGCCCAGACTTGCGCGGCGATCCGCGGCTCGGTGCGCCGCGTCGCGGTGTAGGTCGCTCCGAGGATGTCATACAACGGCGCGCCGGACATGGCACTGCCCTTGCTGCCACCACCGCTGCGCATAACCGAATCGTGACTCTATCCCGTGAACGTCGTAGCCCGGTTCCGAGGGAGGCCGTCAAGAGACGCCACTCCCTCAACACGGAAGGCATCGTTCACTTCCTCGGAAGGTTCTTGATCTCCCGAGACAGGTTCGAAAGCTGTCTCATGAGGTGCACCAAGTAGTCCTTATCCAAACCCAGGCCGGCAAAAGCTTGCCTGGGTTCCTTTGTAGGCAACTGCTCGACCGCGGTGCGAGCGCTGAGAGTCAGGGCTCGAGCGCGGCGGCGACCGACGTCTGCGCGTCGACCCACGCCCGCATCATCGGCGGAAGCGCGAGGTACTGGTACGACCCCGGGACGACCGTCGCGAGCCAGGCCGTCAGCTCGGGCGAGAAGATGTCGGCCAGGAACGGCTTCGCCCGGAAGACGCTGGAGAGGTCGTTGACGGCGGCGTCCCGCGCCGTGAGCGGAGCGAGTCCGTAGCGGTGCTCGATCGTCGCGAGAATCGAGCTCGTATCGTGCTGAGTGTGGTCGATGACGTAGTTACCGCTGAGGAACGGCGCGATGATCAGAGCGGGGATACGCGTTCCAGGCCCCCACTGGTCGTGCGGTCCGGGCGTGCTGCCTTGACCCGGCGGCGGCACGTGATCCCACTGCCCGCCGAACTCGTCGTACGTGACCACGACCATCGTGTCCTGTGCGCACGCGCTCCCCACGATCATCTGCAGGAGGTCGACGAGGTGAGTGCTGCCGACCGGGGCGCTCGCGTACCCAGGGTGCTCGTTCTCCTCGCCGATTGGCTTGACGAAGCTGACCGGCTTCAGCTGACACGAGGAGCCGGACAGCTGGGCCTGCTGGATGAACGCGGCCTCGTCGCCCAGGTGCGCAGTGCGCGCCACAGTCCCGGGCGCGTAGGTGGCGAAGTAGTTGAACGGCTGATGGTGGAACTGGAAGAGCTTGTCCGGGCAGTTCGGATAGACGGCTCCGGACATCGTCTCCGAGTTGCACGCTCCGCTCGTGCCCTGGGTCCATCCCGGCCCGCCGACGTCTCCGTTCGCATTCGACCAGCCTCCCGAGTACCAGGCCCAATCGACGCCGGCTGCGCTCAGCTCGTCGCCGATGTTCGCGCTCGTCTGCGGCGGCAGCCGGCGGATGTCCGGCGTCCCGGGCTGGTAGGGCTGGTAGAACGGCTGGACGGTGTTGACGGCGAAGTCGCCGCAGGTGACGCCCGGCGGCGTGGGGCCGCGGTTCGCCGGCGGGTTGCACGACACGGTCAGCGGCTTGTCGAGAACCTGGCTCGAGGGCGAGATGTAGAACGGCGTGTTTCCCGGCATCCCGTTGACGTCGACCACGGAGTGCAAGTCGTCTGCGGAGCCGTCGTTGAGGGCGTTCGTGAAGACCGCGGCCGTCGCCGAGACGAGGAAGAAGTGGTTGGAGAACGAGCCGCTCACGTTGCCCTGGAAGAAGTCGTCCGCGATCGCATACCAGGGGTGCAGCGGCTGGTGCAGGTACTCGTAGATCGGCAGGCCCTTCGTGTTGTAGACGCCCATCGTGAGACCCGCCGCGTCGCTTCCGGTGACGTAGCGGTCGGACTTCCCGCCGTCGAGCTGATAAAGCGCCTGGTAGTACTTGTGCGCGAGGTCGCGCGTACAGCCGCCGGGGAGCCCCTGTCCGTTCAGGACTCCGTTCGGATAGTTGGCGCCAGGCGGAGGGCAGGTGTTCGCAGAAGCGGGGATGTACTGGTCGATGGTGAACGGCTCATTCCCGAACGCGCTCGTGAACGCCGTGCCGGTCGTGCTGTCGGTGCACATCGACGGGAGGGGCGGGGAGCTGAGGTTGACGTCGTTCTGCCAGAGGCAGGCGAAGGGATTGCCGGCCTGGTTGACCTGGATGGTGTGGGCCGGGTCGGCGCTGCTGAGACCGTTCACCCCTTCCCAGCCGCCGTACAGGTTGTCGAAGCTGTGGTTCTCCTCGTAGATGACCACGATGTGCCCTATCTGGCTCAGCGGATCGGCGGCGCGGGCGCTCGACGTGAACCACGCCGCTCCGGCTGCAAGCGCGAGCGCGGCGACGACCAGGATTCCTCTCGTGCGTGCGATGACGTGAGGCTACGACCTCTGAGCGGCCTTTGCAACCTCGGCCGAGCGAGCATCCAGGTGATCCGGCTACCACCTGGTGAAGAGGATCCCGGCCGCTCGCGATGAACCCAAGGGATGTCTGAAACGGCTCGGGCAGGACCGGTCGGAGTAGGCTGCCCCGATGCGCGTCCTATACGGGGTCGTGGGCGAAGGGCTCGGCCATGCGACGCGTTCACGGGTGGTTGCCGAGCGCCTGCTCGAGCGGCGAAACGAGGTCAAGATGGTCGCGTCCGGGCAGGCGTTGCCGTACCTTCAGCAGTACCTCCCGGACGTGGAGGAGATCTGGGGCACGAGCTTCGTCCTCGAACAGGGCGAGGTGAAGCGCTGGAAGACCTTTTCGAGCAATGTCCGCGGCGGCGCGAAGCGCGTCCCGCAGTCCTGGTCGACGGGAACGGCGATAGCCCGCGCGTACGCGCCGGACCTCGTGCTCACCGACTTCGACGCGTTCTCGTACCTCTACGCCAAGACGTCCCGGAAGCCCGTGATAAGCATCGGCAACATGGACATGGTCGGGCGCTGCAAACACGACGCCGAGATCCTTCGCGGCCTCCGGCCGGACTACGTCACCGCCCGCGCTTACGTCAACACCAAGCTCCCGCGCGCCGACCATTACATCATCGCGACGCTCTTCCGCCCTCGGGTGCGCCTGCGGCGCACGACGCTCGCACCGCCGCTCCTCAGGCCTGAGATCTTCGAGGTGCGGCCCGAACGCGGCGACCATCTGCTCGTCTACGGGAGGATCGGCGACGCGGCGATCGCCGCCCTCGATGCGAGCGGCCTCCCCTGTCTGATCTACGGGGCCCGGGATGGCCTGACCGAGGATGCGCGAGAGGGAAGGCTGGTCTACCGCCCGTTCTCGAACGAAGGGTTCATCGACGACCTCCGCCGCGCCCGGGGGGTCGTCGCCGCGGCCGGCCACTCGCTGATGAGCGAGGCGGTGTACCTGCACAAGCCGATGCTCGCGCTGCCCCTGGCCGGCCAGTTCGAGCAGGGGATGAACGCGCGCTATCTCGAGCGCATGCACTACGGCACCTGGGCGACAAAGCTCGACGAGCCTGCGCTCGAGCGCTTCCTCGAGCGCGAGGCGCTTCACGAGCTCGCGCTCGCGGAGTACGAACAGGACGGCAATGTCGAGACGCTCCGAACGATCGAGCAAGTGATCGAACACGTCATGGCCGGACGGAGGCGAGTTTGAACGAGGTCGACATCGGAAGGACGCTCCTCCTGTTTGCCTGGGCGTTCGGCCTCGCGGCGATCGAGATCGAGATCGAGGGCGGCCGCGGCTGGGCCGAGAACCTCCCGACCTGGTTTCGCAAGCGTGGGCCGGTCGGCCGACTGTACGGGAGCGTGATGGGCAACCGGCCGCTCACCGGGTACCACGTCTACGCATTCACGATCCCCATGCTCCTGCTCCACCTGCCGTTCGTCTCGGGTGTCCACTGGACCCTGGCGCGCGAGCTGATCGTCCTCGCAACGTACTTCTCCCTGGCGGTCGTCTGGGACTATCTGTGGTTCGTGCTCAATCCCGCGTACACGGTGAGGCGTTTTCGCCGCGGGGCAGTCTGGTGGTTCGAGGTTCCGTGGATCTGGCGGTTCCCGATCGACTACTACCTCGGGATCGCCCTCTCGGTCGTCCTGGCCGCCCTGGCGACATGGGCGGCCGGCGACGCAGAGCCGCTCCGTCGCCAGCTGTGGTTCCTCGCGGGTCTGGCTGTCCTGGTCGCGCTCACGGTGCTCGTCGCTCCGCTGTACCACGGCTGGTACCGGCGGATGCGGCGCGCGGGGGCCGACGACCGCGCGGTGACGCCGATGTATCCGCCGCCCGAGCCCGATGCGGTTTGGAACGGCGGGCCGCCGGACCTGCACGCGCTCGAGACGGAGACGGAGGCGAAGCGATGAAGAAGTGGCCGTTCGTCGCCGCGGGCCTGGCCGGCGCGGGCTGGGCGTACTACAACGGACAGGCGCCGAAGCCGCAGGGCTTCGGGAAGACCTTCGTCGGCACTCCCGGCCGCGGCAACCTCCTCGCGCTGACCTACGACGACGGTCCGAACACCGCGTGGACCCCGGCGCTGCTGGACCTGCTCGACAGGTACGGCGCCAAGGCCACGTTCTTCACAATCGGGCGCTACGCGGAGGAGCAGCCGGAGCTTCTGCGCGAGGTGGCGGAGCGCGGCCACGCGATCGGAAACCACACCTATTCGCACGTGACCATGGCGCTTCACACCGACGCCACGATCAGGGAGGAGCTGCGTAAGACGACGGCCGCGATCGAAGCCGCCGGCGTCGAGATGGCGCGCCCGCTCGGCCGGCGTCTCATGCGGCCGCCCTACGGCCGCCGGCGGCCGGGGACGCTGCGGGTGCTGCGCGAGGAGGGGTATATCCCAATCACGTGGTCGGTCACGCTGTGGGACTGGAGCAAGCGGGTGACGACGGACAAGATCATGCGCAAGGCCGAGCGGCAGCTGCGCGGCGGCGACGTGATCCTGCTCCACGACGGCAGCAACACCCACATGGGCTACGACCGACACTGTTCCGTCGAGGCGACTGCGCGGATCCTCGAGCGCTGGAACGACTACGACTTCGTGACGGTCCCCGAGATGATCGAGCGGACGGGGTTCACGTACCCGTAGGCGAGGCTTCCTCGGCGTGGTCGGGTGCCCCGCCGATCAGGTCCGAGAAGGCGCGCTCGAAGCGGCCCCACCGACCCTCCGTGAAGCGGTACGTGCTTCGCTCGAGCTTGCGCGCGCGGCGCTCCGCCGCTTGCCCGCTCCCCTTGCGTGGGCTGTAGAACCAGCGGGCCCACGGCGAGCCGGGCTTGGCCAGCCGGCAGGCCGAGATGATCCCGACGGGCAGGAAGACGAACCCCATGACGGCAAGGAACGGTTTCTTCTTCAGGAGCACGATGATCGCGACGGCGAGGCTGATCATCAGGATGATCCACAGGTTCACGCGGTACTGGCTGTTCTCGACGACCCAGTCGGAGGCGTTGCTGTTCTTCGGTTTCGCCTGGCCGGCGTTCGTGAACGGAGAGGCCATGACCAGCACCGCTCCGGCGCCGGCTGCTCCGAGCAGGATCGCGTCGATCGACGTTCGCCCCTCCTCGGACCAGTAGACGTCCTTCAGGTGGAAGATCATCGCGAACTCGTCGAGCGTCAGCGCGAGCCCCGTGCCGAAGAGGATGGCGGAGACGTTGTAGACGCTCTCCTCGTAGTTGAACTGCGTGAACGAGAGCAGGCCGCCGATTCCCATGAGGATCACGCCGACCACGACGTGGTGGACGTGCACGCCCCCGCTCGAGGCGCTCCCCCAGCCGTGCTTGCGGGCGAGTCTCGTGTACAGGCGCGTGAGCGCGAACGTGATCAGGAACGCGAGGAAGACGAAGAGCAGCGCCTCCTTGTTGTCGTTGTAGATGTGCGTCTCGTAGCCGGGAATGAACCGGAACAGGTCCCCCACGTCAGTACTCCTCGTTCTGCGGCGCCAGGTGGACGTAGGCGCCTTCCCGCACGACCGAGTAGAGAAGCGATCCGCACGCGGCGCGGCGCGCCCGGTTCTCGTCGGGCTCGCCGACGACCATCAGGCGGTCCTCGCCGTCGGGGGGCGGAGCTTCTCGCGGCTCGATCCCCGCGAACGGCTTGAACGCCGAACCGGCCGCTGCACGGCAATTCGAGGAGCGGCAGTTCGCGGCGCAGAGGACCTCGGCAGCACTCGCTCACTCATTCTCTTGGACACGTTACTCCGAATGGGTACTTTGCACATTCATCCCGTCCGGGTGAAGCAGGAGAATTTCCTCCAGCGGCCACCTGGAACGTCGTTCAGCAAGTCCGACGCAGCCCTCGGGGTGGAACCCCAATGCACCAGCCCGCCGAAAACGCCGTTGTTTGCGCTCCAGCAACGCGGCGAACGCCGGCCACATCGATTCATCGAGAGCCTTGACCGTTTAGTCGTGCCCCACTATGAACGCCAGCCCAGTTGGGGCACGCCGGAGAGCTCTGCACGCTCGATTCCGCCGGACTAGAGTGCTCCCAACCGACGAGGAGGTCTTGAGATGGCATTCGCACGCGTAGTGACGTTCGACGGCGTGACCAAGGATCGGGTGGAGCAGATGAAGGGCGAGATGGAGAGCGGACAGCCGCCGGAAGGGCTGAACGCGACCGAGGTCATCATCCTCCACGACGCCGACAGCGAGAAGTCGATGGCGGTCGTTTTCTTCGACACAGAAGACGACTACCGGCGCGGGGACGAGATCCTCGGCTCGATGCCGACCGACGACACTCCGGGCACCCGGACGGGCGTCCAGAAGTACGACGTCGCAATCCGCATGACGCCGTAGCGGCTCCGCGCGGGCGCAGCGGCGCTGGGCCTGGTCACGGTCGGCCTCGCCGCTGCGCCCGTGTTCGGGGCCACGCCGCCTGAACAGGAGCTGGCCGACCGGTACGCCCCGGTCCTCGTCTTCCAGGAACAGGCGGACGAGTGCGGCGGCGGAGAGCCGTACCGGCCCGTGTGGTCGCGCGGACGAACTCGTGTGTGTTCGCGTTCACCTACCCCTACGTCGGGATAGCAACGACGCTTCTCTACTACGACCTGCTCCAGAGCAGGCCGGCGGAAGAGCCGAGCCTGCAGCCGGGCGCAAGTATCCTGAGGCGACAGGGGCGGTTAGCTCAGCTGGGAGAGCGCCTGCCTTACAAGCAGGAGGTCGCTGGTTCGAGCCCGGCACCGCCCAACAGAGAAAAGCCCTGCTAACGCAGGGCTTTTACTTTCACAGTGGACCGGCCTTTGGTGCGCGTCCGGGCGAGTTGGAACGGTTTTGGAACGATCCAACAGCCCAGGACCGGCGCGTCTAATAGCCCGCCGAGAACTGAGGCGGGGGAGTGGCAGATCTGCAACCGCCCTCCCTCGACGGCTGTTGCGGGTGAGGTAGCAGTACCGGCGGTCTTTACCCGACCCTTTTTGCGGACCAACGCGGCAGAGGGAAGGTTGGCGGCCTGAGTTCCAGCTCAGGCCGCCGGCGGTGGATACCGCGCCGAGCAGGAAGAGGCGCGCGGGGGAGTGTACGCCCTCGCAAGGACGTCCGACCCCCTCCCTACCGTGCTTGCCAGCCCTCCGCGCTGTGGAGCCGTTCCAGCGGCGAGCGGGGGAATCGAGCAGGAAGGAAGGGCAATGCCTTACTTCACCATCGATCGCGCCAAGGATGGCTATCAGAGCCATTTCTGGGGCGACAACCACCGTCTCGTGTGGTGGACGCAGGTCTACGACGAGAAGGAAAGCGCGGAACACGCCATCTGGCTGCTCCAGCGCTACGCAGCGGTGTCTCCGGTCTACGACCGGGCCAAGGCGGCCTAGCTGTGATGGACGAGCGGGGGCGGGCAAACGCCCCCTCGTCATTTATCTCGTAATACCCTCCTAGGAGGGATTGGCGAAACGGCGGAAGGGCGCTCAAAAGATCGCTTCCTGCGCGCCGTAAGGCTCTGTAATCGGGAACCCCGCGACCTCTGAGTACTTCACCAGATCCTTTGAATACGTGTGGAACTCGGTGGCACCGATGCTGCGCGCGGTGGCGAGGTGAACTGCGTCGCCGGGTTTCAGGCTGTACCCCTCCGCGAGAGCGCCACGAATCAGCGTCCGCGCGTCGCGGGCTACACCTTCGTGAAAGTCGATCAGCTTGACCGCGAAACGGTCTGTCCAGAGCGCGTCGATCTGCTCCTCCGTCTGGGGGTCAAGCGCTTGGTCTTGCTTTTCGTGTACGGCAAAGGCCACCTCGACAAGGGTGTAGGTCGAGGTAACGACTTCGCGCGAGTGTTCAGGGTCTGAGCTTTCCGCGAGGAGCGCCTCGATTGTCGGGGCACGCTCCGGGTCGTCGTTGAGGTAGGAGATGAAGACGCACGCGTCCCAATAGATGCGGCGCACGTCAGGAGGCATCGCGTAGCTTTCTCACCGTCTCTTCGGGCGACGGGTCACCGTGGGCGCGCTTTACAGCGCCACGCGCCTTCCGGTATTGCCCACGGGTGATCTCGTCAAGTAGTCGAACTGTCGTCACCTTTCGGACTGACACAGGGCGTCCGGTCGTCGGTTCACGACTCACCCATCCCTCCACGACTGCGCGCCGGTCCCAAGCTCCTCGCATCGAATCTTCGCGTCCCGTTTCCAGGTAGCAGTAGACGGCTCGCCCAAAGACGGAGTCGTACAGGACGAAGCGCAAGCCTCCCCGGCTCGTAAGCGTCTGTATGCGGCCCTCGACCGCGCCATAGGCCTGAAACTGTCGCTGCGTCTCCTGCCGGACAGTTGGGCTCACAATGGTGGCGGAGGTCTGAGGCGTTTCGAAGCGCACGGCCGTAACGCGGCCGTTTAGTAGGTCGGTAATCCGCCGAGCCGCTTTTTCTACTCGGCCTGAGTAGGGCAGCGGCTCCCCAGTTTCAAGACTGTGGCCGACGACGGCGTAGCCTCGCACCACGCGCTCAACCAGATCCTCCTCCTCCGCTTGCCCTACGAAAGTCATCGTTGCGCTACCAGCGTCGAGGTACTCGACAAACCACTCGGTTTGTTCCTTGCCGACGATTTCGGCCGCGAGCGAGTTCATCAGTGCCGCCAGTTCGGCTGACGCCGCCGCGAACTCTTCGAGCGAAACTTCGCCGCTGAGCGCGAGGGTGATGGTGTCGTTTGCCACGGTGACCTCCCCGGTCTGAGGCGGGCAGAACAGCCTATGCCGTCCGACCGGCCTTGTACAGTTTTCCCTGGAAATCCCGTGGAATGAAGGCTCCGGCGAGGTTGTTGCCTCCCGGAGCCGTGACCAAACGAGGTGTAGACTCGCTTGGCAGGATCGAAGGTACCACGGCGCTCGGTCGCCGCCGAAGTCGCCATCATCCTCGACTCTCCTGAAGTGGCCGCGCTGATCGCGGAGCTTGACGCGCTTCGGTGGACGGGTCGCAGGGGTTACGGAAGCCGAACGATGCTCGGCGCGTGTCCGCACGCGCGGGCGACCTGGGCGGCGGCGCTCGGCGGAAGCAACCTCGCGGCCGAGATTGCGAGACGCCGGGCACAATCAGAGCCATGAGGAACGCAGCGGCTTTGGCGATGGTCGCGCTCTTGGTGCTCGCGCTCGCGGCGTGCGCCGGAGCCAAGAAGCTGACTGCTAGTCAGACGGCCGAGTGGATCGAGCGGCATAGCCCACCGAACGCCCACGTGCGGTGCGAGCCAGCGGAGTACGTCTGGGACTATCGATGCAGCCGCACCTACGGGGACAAGACGGACTGGATGGAGGTCAGCTTCTACAACGTGGATGCCCACAAGGTGACGGAGTCCAGCGACCCGGTGAACCACCTATGAACGACGACCGCCGCGCCCTACTCGAAGCGCTCGCCTTCGGGGACGATCCGAAGGTGACTCCCTCCGACCGGCTCCGGGCGCTCGAACTGCTTCGCGCCGAGCATGGCGGCCAGGGCCGCCCGGACTTCTCGGACCTGACGGACGCCGAGCTGGACGCGGCTGAGGACGCCGACCTCTCCGCCGCCCTCGTTGACCTACTGCGGCAGGAGCTGGACGGGATCGAGCCTCCGCACCTGACCGCGGAGCTTTTCCCGGCTGGCCTGCCGCTGACCGTCGCCGCGCTGGCCGCCGAGCTGCAGCGCAGGGCCGAGGCACGAGCGCGCGAGCTGGCCGACTCCGAGCGCCTGGACGCGGAAGTGGAACGCCGAGCGCGGGAGCTTGCGGAGCGGATGTATCAAGACCGCGCTTTCCGCATCGTCCACGACGGCCCTGAGACGGCCTCTCCGCCCGACTGAGGCCGTCGCGCCCTTCGCTGTCGCAACCAGGACGGCCTTCGCGCGGTGGAGACGGTTGACCTCCTGTCCCTGCTGCCCGGTGATCCTGAATGAGACCACGCTGCGCTCGGGCGAAATGCTGGTGTGTTCCGCTGGCGATCAGCCGTAACGAACCCGAACGCGGCAGCCGCTGCCGGGCGAAACCCGCACGATTGCGGAGACGACGTGGCGCGCTCGAACACGGAATCGCTTTGAGCATTTATCTACCGGCGCTCCTAGATTGCTGCAGTTGGCATCGCATGGGCGCTGGTAGCTGATGAGCCGATAGCGGCCGGGACCGAGGGTGAATCCGGCCTGCCCTGTGTCGCCAAAAACGCTCTCAGCGATGCGATTCCCGGACCGGTTGAGGATCCGCGCATAGCCGACCGAGCCTTCGATCCGAGTCACACTGCCGACGAAGTGCTCGGTTACGAGCACATTCGCTGGCAGCTGGGAACTGTTCCTCGCTGCGTCAGCGCCGCCGGACGAGAGCGCTGCTGTACCCAGGCCGACGCCGAGTACCGCCGAAGCAATCGCGACCTTCGCGAGCATGAGACCCCCTCGTTTCCTGGTTTGACGAGATACTAGTTCCATCGCTATTTTAGACACCGCAACCGCACACTGTCGTCCCGCCCCCGCGGGCCGCTACCGGCACGCTCTCAAAGGCCAGCTCGTCCAAGACGCGCAGCGGCTAGAGGACTTACTCAGCGGCGCAGCCGCCGAGGTCGTGACGCTACGGGCTGTCGCGTGACAGGCGGTGTAGCCTGTGTGAGGATGCGCACGCTTGCAGTCTGCGTGGGGGTTGTGCTGATCGCGGGCGCGACGGCGGCCGGTATCTACCTCGGTGCGCGCAGTGAGAACCATGCGCAACACGCCGCGACGCCCCCTGTCCAGTTCGGCCCGCCGCTCAGCTCGCTCGTGCGCAAGCGCCAGCTCGGCAGGCCGGTGCCGACACGCCAAACCCTGCTCGCGCTTGGTACTCCTAGTGTTGGCATCCGAGTTCGCTGGATCAAGCTCAGTCCGACGTGCAGCGTGCCCGGCGCGCCGAGCGTGCCAGTTCACATGGAGCCGATGCCACGCGGGACAGGGTGCGCGCGCTTCGGTTTTCCCTCAGCTGGCGCAAAAACTGGCGCAAAGGGCCGGAAGGCCGCACGGTTGAGCCAAATCGGCTGAGTCTCGAAAACCGGTGGTTGCAGGTTCGAGTCCTGCCGCCCCTGTAGGAAAGACCCGCTCAGGCGGGTTTCGAACCGTGTCCTAAACCGCGCCGAAGTGTCGAGCGTAGTCCGCACGCATGAGCGCTGGACTGGCCGCGTGAGTCCCATGCAGACTGGGTAAAACTCACCCTTGACAAACTCTCTGAGCGCCTCGAAGCTGTGACGAAGAAAATGCGCGCCCCGTTACGTCATCTGATTCTGGTTCTCGGGGTCTTGGCCCTTGTCGGAGCGGCTTGCGGATCCTCTGCGAGCGTGGAAGTGCCCACGTGGTTGAAGGACAACGCGTTGAGTCTGAAGGCGCGTCTTGGAGATTCGAAGGCGACGATCTCGTATGTCCTCGGCTCGTATCCGATCGCGATCGTCCATGGGCATCTCACGTGCGTCCTCGACTGCAGTCCTCCACCGCTGAGGAACCGAAAGCAACCATCCCCAGTGACTGGCTCGACGGCGGCCGAGCGTTACGACGGTCGGACGCACCAATACACGATCTTGACGATCTCAAAGCACGGTGTGGAGGAAACCGTGCAGGACCTCTGCGAGCACTTCGGACCACAATGCGCGAGCGGCGGTCCGTCTAGCTGAGCCGGACTTCACCCTCGACAGGGCCGCGCCTTGCGCCGCGTGACTACCGCCTTCGGCACGAGGGTGAGCAGTAGTCGCCGCCTCGCGTCCCGGCTTGAATGGTTCTCCGCAGCCCCCTAGGGCGGTATGCCCGGAGCCGGATTGGCGACCCCGACCGAGTAGAGCGATTTGCGTGGAATCCGACGCACAGCTGGGAGCGCCGTTCGGGAGCGCGAGGCTCCGAGAGCCGAGGGCGCAGGAGATCGCGACTCAGATCATGGCCGCGCCATGGGCGGCCGAGCACCTGGACGAGCACGGCGCGGTTGAGATTGCCCGCGTGGAGGCTCTGCTTGAAGTCTTGGACCGCACCATCGCCCAGTCGCGCGGGAAGCTGCGGAAGGACTACGTAGCGCTCCGCCTCCGTGCCAGTCGTGAGCTGCGCGAGTGGCTGAATGTGTATGGCCTCGTGCCGCACGCGCGGGCGACCTGGGCGGCAGCGCTCGGTGGAAGCAACCCCTCGCGGCCGAGATTGCCCGACGGCGGGCATCATTGGACGGTTCGTGAGCAAGACGTCGCTCTTGTTGATCCTCGCCACAATCGCAGTCGCCGTCGTGGGTGCCTTAGCGTGGGTTGTTACTGACGACGCGGACAAACTCTGGCTGGTCGTCTGGCTGGGGTTCATGGCCGCAGGAGCTGTCCTTCTGCCGTTCGCGGTACTGCCCCCTCGGTTGGTTTGACCAGACACTAGTCCATCGCTACTTAGACACCGCAACCGCACGCTGTCGTCCCGCCACGCGGGCCGGCGTGGAACAACGGGAGGCAGCCGCGCCAGCGTCGACTATGCGAGGAACGCGTCCGCCACCACGTACGTTGGCCGGGAACCACACAGATGCTTGTTAGCGCTTGCCGCGGCTTACGAGGAGCGCAACCTTTGCTTGTACTGGCAGCCTTGCGTGTGGCCTCGGTTGCTGCGAAAGGACGCGACCCGTCGTCACTTTCGCTGAATAGATTCTTCTGACTCGTCCGAGGCTGCAATGGGCGTGGGTGATTTTCCCGCGGGCCCCCGCGAGCCGACGGCCACGAACATTCGGAACTACGCAGGGAGTCGAGGCGGCGAGGAACCGTGCGAGTGCAAACGCGTTGTAGTGGTTGGCGTTCACCTGGCTCGCGGCTATGACCTTTCCGTCGGGCTGGATCGCGAGGGCTGTTGCGCCGCCGAAGCTCGACGGCGCGGCGAAGACCTTGTCCAGCGACCCGTCAGGGTTGTAACGCACAACTTCGGCTCCGATCCGCACACCGTTGAGGATAAGGGGGTCAGATATCCAAGCCGTCCCGGCGGCCACGATTCGCCCGTCTCGCTGAAGCGCCAGCGCATTGATCCCATCCTCGTACACCGGGTTCACCGGCCGCCTTCGGACGAGGCCCCCGTGCCCGAAGCTCCGATCCGGCGATCCATCCGCTCTGTACCGGATGAGCAGAAATCCCGGCCCCGCTCCGCCACCGACAACGATCTTGTGGTCGGGCTGGATGATCACACTTGCCGCGGTTACGGTCCCGTACGCGTCCGGGGCGGGGAAGGCCGCGCTGATCGATCCCGAGGAGCCGAACGTGTCGTCCAGCGAGCCGTCAGCGTTGAAGCGAGCGACGACCACGCCTCCGACGAAGCCCTTGCCGTCCCAGGTCGGCGCAGGTGAACCCACGACGACCAGCTTGCCGTCGTCTTCGCGGGCGAGCGAGTACGCGCTCGCGTACGGCGGCCATGAGTTCGCCGCCGCCGCGACGGGCAGGGTCGCGATTCCCCCGGAGCCGAAGGCGTCGTCCAGCGAGCCATCGCTCCGATACCTGACCAGGAGCAAGGATCCGTCCGCGCTTCCAGCTGCCACGATCTTGCCGTCGGGCTGGATCAGTACGTCGTGCAGCTCGTAGGAGTGGCCATCAGGGTCGAACGAGCCGCGTGGCTGGTTGACCCGGCCATCGGTTCCGAAGCCGGTGTCAACCGAGCCGTCCGCGTTGAAGCGCACGAGCGCGGCGTCGTTCTTGGACGGGCCGGGTACCGGTACTGGCCTCGGATTGGGAAGCTGATAGTGGCTCCAGCCAGCGACCACGATCTTGCCGTCAGTCTGGAAATCGAGCGCCGCTGCGTAGTTCTCCCACGACTCAGAAACCGTCGCTGCACTCTTGCCGCCAGCTCCAAAGCGTGAATCTAGGGATCCATCCGGGTTGTACCGCACCAAGCCGAACTTGAACGGTCCGCCCACCTCGAACTGAAACGTCCCCCCAACCACGATCCGTCCGTCCGGCTGGATTCCCACCGCTGCCCCTATCGCCGTGTCGCCGAGGGGCGTCTCGACGACTCCAGCAGTGCCGAACGCGGGATCCAAATCACCCTGGGCGGCCTGCGAGCCGCCGACAGACACGAGCGACACCAGCAGCAGGAGCGAGAACAACGCCCGCCCTTTCACGTGCTCAACTAGTAGTCGATGTGCTCCCCTGCGCCGAACCACTGCCTCAGCCTAGCCCGATGATGTAAAGGAAACATTGGATGGAGGCCTGAAGAATCGCTCGCGCGCGGCCCTCTCGCAAACTCCTCGGTGCATCCGCGCCGCGGCACGCAGCCGTAACAAGACGGGAAAGGCGCGATGAGGAGGGGTGAACGGTGTTCGGCGGCAGGCAGTCGGATTCACTACATGCCTTAGACACTTCAACCTACCCGCCCCGACGCCGTGCCTGCTCGATGACTGCCCTCGGGTCGTTGGTTAGTCCGTCGCGTTAGGTGGAGAACCTCCGCACAAACGAGAGAGGGGACGGTCTCCCGCCCCTTCTCTGTCAAGACGATCAGGGGCAGGCTGGCTGGAACCAGTCAGGAACCAAATAGGGCTTTTGGAGCTTCACGGCGGACTTGATGGATTCCGCGTAGTTCCAGAGATTCGTGATTTCGCAGGGGGTAGTCTTCCCAAGCGCATTCACCGCAAGCTCTAGCCCCTTCACTCGGCTCGTCAGTGCAGAAATCCGAGCAGTGAGTGCCGAGTCCAACGGCGGCTTTGACGGTGCAGCGGTCGCGTACAGCGCCCCGGCCAGCGTGAAACAGACGATCAGCAGCACCACGACGAGCAGCTTCCCTTTCATTACCTCTCCTTCCCTCGGATTGCCGGAGAGGCTACCAGCGGTCGCGGCGATCGATTCGGTCGGGTCGTCTCCCACCTCCGCCGCGCGTCCTCCTGACGGTCGCGGTCGCGGGCGGGCGCGTAAGCAAAACATCGGCGTCATACTGTTCTGGTGTTCCTGCCACGCGACGGAAAATTTCACCTTTGGGGGTTCGAGAAAAGTTCGCTCTCTTACAGGAGGGCGCGGCGAGACAGGGCTAGCATCCTCCCCGAAGCGTGACACCCACCCCTCGCTCGGTTTCTTCAAGGGTTCGTCGTGGGTCTCCCTTTCCTAGCGAGAACCCGGAAATCGGCGTAGTGGAGCCGTTTTGGGGTTATTGTGCACTGGCGGACAGTAAGGCTGGTCTCAGGCAACTCTCGAAGCTCCCCCTTTTGTGAGAACGGAGAGAGAGCGAGCTACCAACCTCCGGGGAAGGTTTGTCAGCCGTTTGTCTATAGAGGATTTCAGCGGCCGGGAAGCTTCATCGCGGCGAAGAAAGGCTCCTGGAAGAGAGGGTCCTTTGCTCCCGAGGGCACTGGCTCGTCCGCTCGCCTCTGTTCGAGAGACGGAGGAATGAACTGGCGGCTCCGGTCGCGCCAGACTCGATTACCGATTGAGCGGGGCTCGACATGAAGTTCTCGCCCTAGATCAACATAAGTCGTCCCGTTCGGTCTCTGGCTCGCCTTCGTACCGTCTATGGCGCGTGGCGCGCCTCGCCGGCGACTTGGTCTGGTCAACCCATGTTGCTCAATGATCCCGACCAAGTTCCGCGTGTGGTGAGTTCTCGGAAAATTCGCACGATTCTGCTCGTCTTGATCGATCGCGTCTTGAATCGCATCGCCAATGACGGACATGACCCGATCAACACTCGCGCGTCGCTTCTGCCGCGCAGAGACAGGGCCTGACGCCGACGGCGAGACCGGGCGGACCTCACCGGAGGGCTTCCAAGCGCCCTTCTCGAACGTAAAGACGTGCTCGACTCCCTCGTCTCCTTCGACCGGAGGCCCGAAGAGCGGTCTGCACTCGGCGCGAGCCGTGAAGACAGTGACCGAGAACTTCAAAAGGCGATCACTTCCCCCGTAGAGATTCACTTCGATGTCGCCCTCGACGTCGACGACTGTCCGAGTCCACCTCTCGATGTGTGGTGTGTCGCTCATCGGATGGCGAAGGTGTACCGAAAACGAGGACCATTGAGGTGACAGATCTGTGCTCTGATTGACATGTGAAAGCAATCGAATCGGTTCTGGACGAGTTCCACCTAAGAAAGAGACTACCTACACCACGACGTCGTCGTGCTTTGCGTAAGCGAATTGGAATTACGCAGGGCCAGCTCGCTCAGGCGATCGGGGTCGGTCGATCAACACTGACCCGGTACGAAACCGGTCAGCGACTTCCGAGCGGCGAAGTGCTTCGACGGTATCTAGAAGCGCTTGAACGACTCGAAGCCGAAGCCAACACACGACTCCATCAGACGCGCGAGCCGGCTGGTAGGCCGGCCCGTGCAGATGCGACGGAGGAGACCCGTCGCGATGCCGAAGAATAGCGCAAGCCTCACTCTTGAATTTGGGCGCGGTTACCTCGATCGCGGCTGGTCCCTGTTGGCTCTCAGAGGCAAAAAACCTCACCATCGTGTCAACAAGGAGATCTACGGGACGGCCGTTCTCGGGGAACTTCCCGAATCTACAACGGCTGCTGACGTCGAAGCGTGGCTGGGCGTGGACCCCCATCTAAATCTCGGTATTCGCATGGGACAAGCCTCCGGAGGTCTCGTTGTAATCGATGTCGATATTCCTATCGCGAAGGAACTTCTGCCGCGTACACCGATCGTCAGAACCAAACGTGGTGTACACGTCTACACCGTTGCTAACAGGAGCGTGAAAGGGACGGCGGTTTCCGGTCGAGGAGAAGTTCTATCACGGGGGTACTCGACCGCCCCACCGGGCACCCATCCTGATACGGGCCAGATGTACTGGTGGGAGAGATCGCTCCAAGAAACTCCGCTCATCGACTTCGATCACCCCTCGATTGAGAGATTCCTCCGTGACGTACTAGGTGAAGGTGAATACCTCGACTATTCCTCAAACACCAGTTCCCCAAGTTCACAAATACATAATTGGACCAAAGAGGGTCCTTCCACTCTTCACACATGTACTCGGGGAACCTACTGCGACGTCCATGTTGACGAACTCACGAACTGTTGGGATCGACATCAAGACCTGGTCAGAGAATTCTGCGCCAGTGTTCCCATACCCCTAAGAGGAACCTTCCGGTGCGTTCTTCCCGGACATGAAGAGCGCCGCCCTTCCGCCTCGCTTTACGAGACGAGAGGACAGTGGGTCTACCACTGCTTCCATCATCGCTCCGATGACATGCGGAATGGATTCCTCACCCTTTCCTCCGTCTTCGCGTCGATCCAAACCGGCCATACCCGCCAGCGTCGAGGAGCAAAGCAGGCATTCTGGGTCGTCCGTCTCCTAGAGCGGCTCGGTGCTTTGGTCCCAGTGGAGGTTCCTGAGCTTGATCTTCCTCCCGGTCTCACGAGCCGCGCATACGTGATTTACGACGGTTTCTTGGAGCGGTGCCGACTAGGCGGCGGCGCACCCGTTCCCTTCACTCATCGGTTCGCTGAGAGGTGGTGCGACCTGAGCGACAGTCCGTCCACAGGGCGCGCCATCAACCAGCTCATGGAGATCGGCGCGATGGTCTTGACCGGCTTTGAGGGAAAAACCCGCTTCTTCCAACCCGGTGAACAGTTGAAAGCGAGAAGTACCGCGTGACTGTTCTCCGCGTCGCTCTCCCTAACGGCCCGATCGTGATTCTTTCTTCAGCGTCGGTCGATGCGGTTGAGTCTGCACTTCGTGAGTTTCGCCGTTCAGCAAAGCCCACGCGCACTCTCGGCGATGAAATCGGGCGGTACCTCCGCGAGCACGGACCTTCGACGGTCCCAGACATTGCAAGGGCTGTGCGCGCCCGCGACGCAACCGTTCGGGAGGTCCTGAAGACCGACAGCCGCTTCTCGCGGGCTCGACGCTCTCCTGATCGCTCAGCCAAGGCAAAGCTTTGGAAGGTCGCTTCTGACGAATCTGGAGTCGGCCCACATGGCGGGACGAGTCCTCCCACGGGCCGGCTCAATGACTGAGCTGTCCCTGGCTGTGCCGCCGGAGGTCTTCGACGTGCTGGTGGAGCGAACCGTAGAGACCGTCTTGTCTACTCTCGACGCAGACCAGGGAGCGCGCGGGTGGCCGGAGTGGATGCCTGTCGAGGTGGCCGCCGCATATCTCGGGCAGACCGTCGCCGCGACCCGGAAACTTTACGAGCGCAGAAAGGTGCCGCACTACCAAGACGGGCACGGCGCGAAGGTCTGGCTCCGCCGGTCGGAGCTGGATGCCTACATGGAGGCGTGCCGGAGAGGACCTCGATGATCGGACGAGGGCTGCGCCTCTTGAAAATGTTCGCTTCGCAAATCTTTTCTTTCTTCAAATCTGTCAGGGAGAGCGAGCCGCGATGATCCGCGCGCTCGCGAGGTTGATGGCCCCCGAAGAGGAAACCGCCCTCCCCTCCGACGGTCACCCAACGAGGGACGCCGGGCCTGGCCGCCGATCGTTCCAAGACCGTTCCATGACCTTGGTATCCGGCCTGGTTACGCGCGATTCGCACACGACTCTTGCAGCCGTAGTAGGGGGTGAGGGTGATAGGATCGGGGCTCAGACAAGATGGCCCCGGCGGCGCGTCAACGCCCCGAGGCCCGACACCGAAGGGAGTGCCTTCGATGCACGAAGATCCTAGACCGGCGGCCGTCGCGGCCGAGGTCGCACGAATCGAGGCGGACGACAAGACGATGGTGACGGTCCGCCGGATTGTCGACCGGCGGGTCGCCGAGGGGGCCGCCGACGTCGAACTGCTCCGCGAAGTTGCGAGCGCCTGCGGCGATGGCACCACTGTCCGCGCCTTCGCGCTCACACACGTCGTTGGGGAAATGACCGGCCGCGAGAGTGCGGATGCGTCAATCGGCGTCGCTGTCGGGCAGGCGATGACGGACGCCCTCCTCGATGCTTACCCGCAGTACGGCGAGAATCCCCCGCCCGAAGTCGTCGAGCGCATCCTCGACGCGGCGATCCGGAATGTCGCGGAGAGCCACGGCCGCTCACCCGAGTATGTCCGCGAGGTCTGGAACCGCGAGGGTGAACGATGACCGCCCGCCGCACGAAGGTCGCCCGCCACGCCGGGATCTACTACCGCGACACGCCGCACGGCCGGCGGTACGAGTTCGACTACTACGACGAGAACGGTACGCGCCGCTGGAAGGTCGTCGAGGGCTACGACAACCTCTCCGAGGCTCAGACGGCTCGGGCCGAGATGCGCAGGAGGCGAGACGCGGGCGAGAGCGTCCGTGCGCCGAAGGCGACGTTCTCCGAAGTTGCCGACCGCTGGCTCGCGGCTCAGTCGCACCTCCGCCCACGAACGCGGGAAATCTACGGGTGGGCGCTCGACAAGCACCTACGCCCGCGCTTCGGCCGCCGCCCCATCGAGAAGATCAGGGAGGAGGACGTGCTCCGGCTGATCGCCGAGATGCGGGAGGCCGGGCTCGCCGCCTGGACGATCCGGGCCGTGCTGACGCCGTTCGGCCGGATCATGGGCTACGCCGTCCGGCACTACCGGCTCGCCGGGAACCCGGTCAGGCGGTTGGAACGCGGAGAGCGGCCCTCAGTCGAGCAGAAGGATCGCCGCGTCCTCACGAGCGACGAGATTGGCGAGCTGATCGTGGCCGCAACGCCGCGCTACCGGCCCGTCATCGCGACGGCCGTTTTCAGCGGCCTCCGGCTCGGTGAGCTGCTCGGGCTGACGTGGGGCGACGTGGACTTCGACGCCGGGCTCCTGCGCGTCAGGCGGCAACTCGACCGCTCCGGCAGCCTCGTCGCGCCCAAGACGCCGCGGGCGACGAGGGACGTTGTGCTCATGCCCGCGCTCGGGAAGCTCCTCCGGGAGCACAAGCTCTGGGCTCCGCCTGAGCTGACCGGCGACGCCTGCCCGGTGTTCACGACCGCGACCGGCAACCCGCTCTACTACCGGAACGTCTCGCACGGGCTGGACAACGCAATCACGAAGGCGGGGCTCGACGGCGACGGCAAAGCCAGGGTGACGATGCACTCGCTCCGGCACACCTTCGCCTCGCACCTGATCCTCGACCTGAAGCTCGACCCGGTTCAGGTGTCCCGACAACTCGGACACGCCCGGCCGAGCATCACCGAGGACACGTACTCGCACCTGTTCCAGGAGGCCCGGCACGCCGACGAGATTCGGCAGGCGATGGCGGAGTCCGAGTTTGGAACGATCTTGGAACGGTCAGAGGCTCGCGACCCGTCGCCACCTGTTCCCGCCACGGGCGAAATCGTCCAGATCAAGCGGAATCCGGGCTAGCTGACGATACACGGCGACTCTCCGGCTCGCCTTACAAGCAGGAGGTCGCTGGTTCGAGCCCGGCACCGCCCATTCGAGGAAAGCCGATCCGACGGAGGGCATGACGGTCTTCCGGGACATCCTGTTGTTCGGAGTTGCTGCGGTGATCGTGGACAACTCGGGCAGCCGCCTCATGGGGATCAGGTTGCGGGGATGCACGCTCGAGCCGTACGGGGTTCGAGATGAGTCTCGAAGCTGAGCGACGTATGCTTGTGGCCGTGTCTGAGGAACCGGTGCTCACGGACCGTGACGCTGTCCCGGTGATGTTCAAGCGCGTCGACGACGAACAGGACGCGATCAGCCGCGGTATGGCAGAGGTCGAGGCGGCGGTCGGGTTGCGCGGCCGGAAGTTCTACGGCGCTTTCGATGCCGATGGCGACGAGTACCGCGTCTGTGTGCAGGTCCGAGAGGGCGACGATGCGAAGGCGCTCGGGTTGGAGTTGGGTGTGTTGCCGGGCGGCCGCTACGCACGGGTCCGACTCACCGGCGAACCGCCGGACGTCTACCGTCTGATCGGGCCAACATTTGAGAGGCTGTCCCAGCGACCTGACCGCGACCGCTCGCGTCCTGGCATCGAGTTCTACCGGCGCCGCGATGTCATCGATCTGCTGCTGCCCGTCGCGTAGGCGTGGCAACAATGGCAACACTTGGCGTCTTAGTCGCAAAGGATGACGACAACGACGGGAGACGAGCGCTGCCCCGTTGCTGCGCGAGCGTCTTGGCCCGGTCCGCCGGCCGGTAGCGCGGCCGGAGGCGATTCTCGTGGGCGTCCTCGCGGCCCTGAGGCGCGGGCCTTGTTAGTGCCTTGGGCCGCCCTCGTCGGCCGGAGGTACGTAGTCGGTCGGCAAAGCGCCCGACTGCGACGCAGAGAGGTTCTCGCCACTCTGACCCTCTGAGCGTGCGCGCCGTCGCGCCACGCGCCAGGCGCGGAAGCCACGGGGAGCTTGGGCCGCGAGACGGAACGGGCGGACGAAGTAGGCGGCCACGATCCCCGCGGTCCCGTGACGGGCAAGAGGATCGAGTTGCCGGAGCAGGCCGGGCGGCGGCGTGAGCTCCGACACGATGTAACCCAGCTTTCCGGCGAGGCCAGGCGCCTGGACCAGGCGCTCGAATCCCATCGCAGTCGGGGTAGCCGTGCTGCCGCGGAGGAGCACCTCGGCCGATCCACTCTCCGCCAGCCCGAGCCGGGCGGAGAGGTCGACTCCTTCTGGAACCAATGAGAGGCCGACAGCGAGCGCCGCCTCGGCGCGAAGCCGGCGAGCGAGCAGCGCCGCTTCCTGCCAGACCTCGAGGGGCACTTGCCGAAGGGCACGTACGAGATCCTCGAGCGGCGTTCCGCCCGGCCCGCTAGCAGCGGCATGCAGCCCGACAAGCAGTGCTCGAGCCGCCAGGCCGGGAGTTTGCACGACATCGCCGTCGGTCCCGAGCGGCAACGGTTCGCAGTCCCGTACGAGCTCGTCCCAGAGCTCCTGGTCCGTCGCCTCGACTCCGAGGAACCCACGGTGCAGCTCGACGCAGACATTGTCCACGGCCCGGTACCACCTCTCGTGGTGACTCTCCCGCTGGACTCGCGTCTGGTCGGAGACGAGCGGCTCGAAGCCGAGCCGGGCGGCGATCGACTCCGCACGGGGCAGCTCCGCCTGCGGGACCAGCAGGTCGATGTCCCAGTAGTGGCGGCTCTCACCTTCCGCGTAGAGCCAGCGCTTGATGGCCGGGCCCTTCAGCAGGATGCTGCGGATGCCTACAGCTTCCAGGGCGGCGACGAGCTCGACCGCCGCCAGGTCGCTGCGGTGCCGGTGGGCTGCCTCGACCGCGCGCCGAGAAAGGGTCGGATCGTCCAGGGAATCAATCCGCGACTCGAAGATCGCCTGCGAGCAGCAGGTCGTTCCCGGCGCGATAGACGGACTGGTTCGTAATGCTGAGCCCGTTGGCGACCGAGACGATGTCGAGATCGCCCACTGCTTCGGTTCCTGCCCCCAGGATGGTCGGCGCGATACCGACGATCAGTCGATCGGCCAGTCTCGCCTTCAGAAACGACGTTAGAACCCGGGCGCCTCCCTCGACGAGGACGGAGCGAACTCCCAGGCCTCGGAGCAGCCGCAAGGCCTCGGCGGCGTCCACGCCGGCCGGATGCGGGCTGACGGAGTGGACGGCGACACCGTGGTTTCGAAGGACGAGCCGCCTCGCGGCCTGCGCCTGGCTCGTCGAGATGACCATCGTGCACGCGTCGTCCTCGAGGATCCTTGCGTCACTCGGGACGCGGAGCATCGAGTCGAGGATGACGCGGACGGGTGAGGCCCCGGGGACCAGGCGCACGGTCAGCCGGGGATCGTCGTTGAGGACGGTACGGATCCCGACGAGCACGGCGTCGCTCGTTGCCCGCAGCGCGTGGGAGATCCGCCGCTCCTCCTCTCCGCTGATCCATTTGCTGTCGCCGGTCCGCGACGCGATGCGCCCGTCGAGCGTCTGCGCGTACTTCAGCACGACATATGGGCGCGAGGACGATTCGCGCACGTCCCCGAACAGGGCGTGAACGTCAACGGCTTCCGCGATCGTCTCCGGCGCTGCCACCGACGCGAGCGGAGTGACCGAGGCGGCCCTGTTTCGACCGTAGGTACGTGAGGTTCCGGGTGTGGGGCGAGGTCGCAGCAGACACGACCTCGTCGACCTCGATGCCATTTCTCCGCAGGCCCTCCACCTTCCGGGGATTGCTCGTGAGCAACCGCACCGAGCGGACCCCGACGAGCGCCAGGCATTGCGCCGCTTCCGCATAATCGCGCCCGTCTGCGGGGAAGCCCAGAAAATGGTTCGCATCGACGGTGTCGTATCCGTTCTCCTGCAGGACGTACGCGCGCAGTTTGTTGACGAGCCCGACGCCACGCCCTTCTTGCCCGGTCGCGTATACCAGCACGCCGCGCCCCTCCCGCCCGATGGCCCCGAGCGCAGTCCGCAATTGGAGCCCGCAATCGCAGCGCCTCGACCCGAGGGCGTCCCCGGTCAGGCACTCCGAGTGCACACGCGTGAGGACGGATGAGCCTTCACCGAGCTGACCCTTGACGAGAACGACGTAGACGTATCCCGAGGGATACTCGAACGCGCGCAGCTCGAACTCCCCGTTGTCGGTCGCGAACAGCGTCCGTGCCACCTCGGCCGGTTTGTCGCCCCCGCGCGTCTCGGCCTCCATCCGCGGTCGATTCAAGCGGCTTACGACCGGTATTGGCAAGAAACGCCGATCATCGGGCCGGCTGGAGGAGGTTCCCTGCGGCTCCCACCGAAGTCGCAGAACGCGATGATGACAGTGGTCGCATACGACAACCTCCTCTGCCGTGGTCAACTGCGCCCACCTCGGCTGATTGAGGAACGGGAGCCGGGTCCCGGGGATCGAAGCGAGCTCCCACAGCAGCTCGCCCGACTCCGCGCCCGCAAGCACACGGTTGTTGCCGGTGTCGGCGACCACGAGAACCCCGGTCGGTGAGACCTCTGCGTAGCGAGGGCCGCTAAATCGAAACCAGGCGGAGTCCGAGCGGAACGCACGCAGCTCGCTGACTGCTGCTCCGTCCGCTCCCACCCACAAGACGCGATGGTTGCCCGAGTCGCAGACGAGGACGAGGTCGTTCTCGAGGAGCTGGGCGCTGTGTGGATCGTCGAGCGTTTCCGGCCCGGCGTCGCCGCCGATCGTCCGGAAGATCTGCCCGTTCCAGCCGGCTTCGACGACGAGCCCGAGAGGCGCGTCGGTGATCAGCAGGTGGCCGTTCGGGAGCAGGCGGACGTCGTGCGGGTCGTCGAGCGACAGTCCGCCGTCGAGCCGGTCGAGCCCGCGGAGCACTTCGCCCGACGGAGCCACCTCGAGCACCCGCCCGTTCCGGCCGTCGGCGACGAGGAGCGAGCCGGAGGGAAGCACCCGCGCGCATCGCGGCCAGAAGAGTTGTGCCGCCCGCTCCAGCGGCCACGGGTTGTGCGCGCCGTTCTCCGCGACGACGACTCGATCGTGAGCGGTATCGCAGACCAGGAGCCCTCCGCCGGCGAGCGTCTCGACGGACCGCGGAAACGAGAACCTGCGCTGAGCCGGTGGCTCTCCGTACTGCACGACGACGTCGCCGTCCGCGCCGTACTCGACGACCCGGCGGTTGCCGGCATCGCAGACGAGCAGGTTCCCGTCCGGCAGCTTCACGGCAAAAGTCGGCGAGGAGAGGCCCTCGGCCGGCTGAGGCAGAACCTCGACCGTCCCGTCGGCTGCGACCTTCAGGATGCGGTTGTTGCGGGTGTCGGCAACCAGCCGCGTGCCGTCGGCGGCTTCCCACGCCGCGCGCGGGCTCGAAAGGCGGTTGCCGCGCCTGCCGGGATCGCGCCGGCTTCCTACCTGCTGGACGACCGAGCCGTCACGCGTGAGCTCGACCACGACGTGGCAGAACTCGTCTGCGATCAGGAGGTTTCCGCTACGGAGGAGCTGGACGCTGCCGGCGTACCCCAAGCTGTCCAGGTGGGGTAGATACCAGAGGAGTCGCCCGCTCACGTCGACCTCGACCACATCGACGCCGAAAGGCCGGTCGGCGAACGCGACGAGAAACGTACCCTGCGGCGTCGGCGAGGCGGTCAGTGGCATCCGCTTCGACAGCGGGGAGAGATCGAGCGTCGAAACACGCTCCCCGGCGGGAGACAGGAGGACGATCTCCCACTGGGTCACACGCAGGATCGCGAGCGATTCGCCCGCGACGAAGCCGTACGCGTCGTCGTCCCCCCATTCCGCCGAATCCGCGAGCGGCACGCCGTCCGGGTCGAGCCTCAACGTCCGGTACCAGGCCCGCAGGTGCAGCGATTTTTCGATCGCCAACTCGTCGACGATGACCGTCGTACCGTCTGCCGCGCGCGCTGCGTACACCGGGTAGCGCAGCGCCGGGGACGGGAGGCGGACGGCGCGCCCGGGCGCCCCCGGCGGGCCGTAGGTGATGCCCACCTCGTCGACGAGGGCGAAGCCCATCTATGGACGGCCGAGCTCGATCTCGCGATCGCAGCGGGCGAGATCGTCTCGCCTGTGGGTCGCGATCAGGACCGCCACCTCGGGACGTCGCTCGATCGCGGCCCAGAGGACCTCCACAGCGGCGTCGTCGAGCGAGCGCGTCGGCTCGTCGAGCAAGAGAAGCGGTGGCTCCCCGACCAGCCCGCGCGCGAGCGCGAGCTTCTGGAGCATCCCCGTCGAACAGCGGTCGAGCCGGCGTGAAAGGATCTCGGCGAGCCCCAGCTCGGCGTCGAGCTCGTCCACCCTCCGGCTTGCCTCGTGCCGGTCGAGGCCGCGGATCTTGGCGAAAAACAGCAGATTCTTCCGCCCGGTGAGACGAAGGTAGAAGGCGCGATCCTGGGGCAGCAGCGCGCCGACCAGGCTGCGGGCAGCGAGCGAGGCCGCTTCGTGCCCACCGACCAGGATACGACCGCTCGTCGGGGAGAGGGTGCCCAGAATGCAGCGCAGGATCGTCGTCTTCCCGGAGCCGTTGCGGCCGCGGAGTGCCACGCGTTCGCCCGCCGACAGCGAGAGGTCGAAGTTGTCGACCACACGACGCGTGCCGTACTCGCGGCAGAGCCGCTCGACCACGAGGACGCGCTCGGATCCCGACGCCTCGTCTCGTGCGCGAGCGGCGCCAGGCTCCGCGGATCGAATCTCGACCGATGCCATATCACTCCTGACCTGAGCCGGAGGCCGCGACGTTAGCCGTCTCGGTCCGAGCTCGTCAAGAATGACAGGAGCTGCTGCGGTAGGCGGTTGCCCCGTTTCGAGGCTCCGCAACTATCGTTCGGACGTGACAGACACGCCGCGTACCCGTGTCCGCAACAGGATTGGCTTCGTCACATCCGGACGAGCGCCCCACGATCCGGCGGTACTGGAGATGCTCCGTGGGGAGTTCAACGAGTTGGAGGTCGACGCCTTGTCGGCCTCAGACCTACTCGGGCCCGAGCAACGCTCTCTCTCGTTTAGAGCGCGGAATCGCCTCGTCGCCTACCGCGAGCTCGGCCCGCTGGCGGCTCGCCGGCGGAGACCGGTCAAGGACTATGCGGGATGGACGAGCTCCCGCTTCAACGCCGTGCGGCGGGGCGCCGCGGAGCGCTTCTCGGGTGACGGCTACGCGTTCACGTTTCAGACCGAATCCCTGTTCGACGCCAGTGTCGTCGGACTTCCGCACGTGGTCTACACGGCGCACGGAGTCCTCGCGAGCCTCGACTATCCCGGGTTCGATCGGCGCGACTTGTTGCCGAGGTCGTGGATCGAGCTGGAGACGAGCATCTACCGGAACGCCACAATCGTGTTCACCCGGTCTGAGCACCTCGCCACGATCCTCGTCGAACGTTATGGAATTCCCGCGCACAAGGTGGTTTGCGTGTACTCGGGCGGCAACGCGCCCGTACCGCCCGGACCGCCTGATTTCGACGAGGCGCGGTACGCGGCCAAGCGGATCCTGTTCGTCGGGCTCCGCTGGGAGGTCAAAGGCGGCCCTCAGTTGGTGGAGGCCTTCCGCCGGGTCCTCGAGGTTCATCCAGACGCCACGCCTGACCATCGTAGGGTGCAGCCCTCCAGTCCACGTGCCCAACTGCCATGTCGTCGGCGCCGTCCCGGCCGAGGAGCTCCGGGCGTACTACCAGCAAGCCTCGCTCTTCTGTGCTCCGTCGATCCGCGATGCCTTCGGCTCCGCGTTCATCGAAGCGCTGTCCTACGGGCTTCCCGTCGTCACGAGCGACTTCGGTGCATTGCCGGAGTTCGTGCGCGAGGGTGTGACCGGCTATTGCGTCCCGGTCTGGGATGTCGCCGCCCTCTCGGAGCGGCTGATCGCCCTGCTCGACGACGCTGCGCTCGCCGCCCGGCTCGGGGCTGCCGGATACGCGCTGACGCAGGAGCGGTACAACTGGGAGAGCACAGGCGCGCGCATCCGGGACCACATCGAGCGGACCGTCGGCCACCCCGAGGAATCCTCGTGACCGCCGTTTCGTTGCCGCGACGCCGGATTCTCGGCGCCATCGTCTGGCGCGACTACTTGACCAAGCGGTCGTACCGACTTGCCTTCGCGCTGGACGTCTTCAACGGCGCCCTCACGCTCGCGATCTATTTCTTCATCTCTCGATTCATCGTCCAGCCGAATCTCGCGGAGCTCAACGATGCGCCGAGCTACTTCGCGTTCGCCACTTGCGGCATCCTCGTGGCGGGAATGATCACGAGCGGAAGCGTCGAGCTCGTGACGCGTCTCCGCGAGGAACAGCTCGGAGGGACGCTCGAGACGCTTGCAGGCAATCCGGTCTCGACCGGCGAGCTCTGTCTCGGCCTGGTTGGCTTTCCGTTCTCGTTTGCCGTAGCGCGTGCGCTCGTCTACTTCGTGGTCGTGTCCGCGGTCATCGGTCTTGACCTGCGACAGGCGAGCTGGATCGGGCTGGTCCTCGTCTTGTTGGCGACGGCGGCTGCATTCGCCGGAATCGCCATCGCGGCCGCGGCCGCCGTCCTGGTCTTCAAACGAGCAGACGTGTTCGTCGGGCTCATCATCGGCGTGCTCGTCGTCTTCAGCGGATCCGTTTTCCCCCTCTCGAGCCTTCCCGGGTGGCTTCAGCCGATCGCTCAGGTGCTTCCGCCACATGTCGCCTTCGACGGTGTCCGCAACGCGCTCTTCCGCGGCGAGGGATGGGCGCTCGATGCCGTCGCGCTTATTGCGATCGCGGCGGTCGTCATCCCGTTGGGGGCAGCTATCTTCGGACTCGGACTTCGCGCCGCGCGACGCTCCGGCTCGCTCGGCGAGTATTAGCCCTCCGTGCAGGAAGCAGCTTGCTTGGCGAACCGCTCGTCGAAGCCGTACCTGAGAACACGACCCGCGCTATCGCCGGCGGTCCTCCTGGGCAGCTCGAGCGACGGCGTCCTCCCACCACCTCTCGACGCGGCCCGCGTGACCTTCCACGTCCGGGCCCGAAACGGAATCTGGCAGCTCATCCGGGCGCTCGGCCTCCAGGAGTCGGACGTCGTTCTCGTCCCTTCCTACAACTGCGGCGCCGAGCTCGACGCCGTCCTGAGGGCGCCTGCGACGGTCCGCTTCTACCGCGTCGACCGGTCGGCTCGGATCGACGTCGACGATCTCCGGCAGGCGATCGAGCCACGAACGCGTGCGCTGATCGTGACGCACTACTTCGGGTTTCCGCAGCCGGAGCTGGGTCGCGATCGGCGAGCTCTGCCGGGACCACGGGTTGGTCTTGATCGAGGACTGCGCGCACGCCCTCTATTCGACGCACCTCGGTCGCTCGCTCGGCACCTTCGGAGACGCGAGCGTCTTCAGCCTGTGGAAGACACTTCCGATGCCCGACGGCGGTGCCGTGCTCGCAAGCGACGCCCTCCTTCTGCATGGTGGAACGGCCGCGCCTCCGCTCGATGCGTCCTTCACCCCTCTTCGTGTCGCTCTCGGAGCGCATCTCGAGCTCCGCTTCGGCCGCGCGGGTGAGGTGGTCAGCAAGCTCGCCGAGCTGCTCGCGCGCCTCGGAGCGTGGGCGGGGAGCTACGTGGGGCGGCACGCGGCGGCGCCCATCGACCTCGAGCCGAATCTCAATCCGCACGTGACCTTCGACCGATCGACCGCGGACTGGTCGATGAGCTCGGCGTCCCGCCGGATCGCGCGCCGAAGCCCGCACGTCGAGATCGCGCGGCGCCGAAGGCGAAACTACGCAATTCTGGCCGAGCAGCTCGTCGGCCTCCCCGGGGCGAGCCCTCTCCGTCCAACGCTGCCGAATGGGACGTGCCCCCTCGCGTTCCCGCTCGTCGTGGACGAGCCCTCATCGTTGCTCCGCCACCTCGCGAGCAACGGAATCGGGGCCGAGCTCTTCTGGAGCGACTTTCACCCCGCGTTCCCCGCGCAGGAATTCCCCGAGAGCACCTATCCTGAAGACCCACGTCGTCACCTTGCCGATCCACCAGGACCTCGATCCCGGCCTCTTGGCACGAGTGGCCGACGCGACGCGCCGGTGGTCGCAGCGCCAATGACCGGCCCTTCTCCGGCGAAGGCCGGCCGACCCGCAATCGCGATCATCAGGCGCGGAAGCTTCTCGTCGATCAACGACGCCTTCCTCGCCGCCTTCACGAATCTCCTGCCCGGCTACGACTTCGATGTCGTGGACGTCCTCGAGTTGATGGAGAACGAGAGCCTGGTGTTCAAGGTTCGGGCGCGCCTCGCCGCGCTGAAGGAGTTCACGCGACTGCTTTTCCTCAGGCGAGAGAGCATGGGCGGCGCGGGCGGCTGCATGATCCGGACGACGTTCTACTTCGAACGGTTGCGCCGCCGGCTGGCGGAACGCCTGTCAGGGCACACCTACGTCTTCACGCTGCAAACGCAGTCGCTGTTCGACGGGAGCGTCAGGGGCGTCCCGCACTTCGTGTACACGGACCACGCCGAGCTGCAGTGCCTCAGCCTTCCCGGTTTCTCGCCCAAGGACCTCTTTCCACCACGGTTCATCGCTCTCGAGACGTCGATCTACGAGAGCGCCGAGATGGTCTTCACCATGAGCGAAGCCACTCGCCGGTGCCTCGTGGAGGAATACGGACGTCCGGAGGAACAGGTGGCCTGGGTGCGCGCCGGGCCGAATGCGCCGCCCGCCAACGGTGAGGTCCCGGCTCCCGATCGCTACGAGAGCCAGCGGATCCTGTTCGTCGCCGCGAGATGGGAGCCGAAGGGAGGCCCGGAGCTGGCCGCCGCCTTCGAGCGCCTGCTCGAGTCGCATCCCCGAGCCGAGCTGACGATCGTTGGCTGCTCTCCCGCACTCGACCTTCCGAACTGCGACGTGGTCGGCCCGGTTCCCGTCGGGCTGGTCGGTGCGTACTACGACCGGGCATCCGTCTTCTGCCTTCCCACCCGCCGGGAGGCGTACGGGATCGCATTCCTCGAGGCCCTCGCGCACGGGCTGCCCGTGGTCGCGACGAAGGTCGGGGCGCTTCCGGAGCTCGTCTCCGAGGGCGAGACCGGCTATCTGGTCGACGTCGGCGACGTCGACGCGCTCACCTCACGCCTGACCGTGTTGCTCGACGATCCCGAAGCATGCCGCCGCTTTGGCCTCGCCGCGCGGCGGATCGGAGCGTCGTACACGTGGGCGGGAACGGCGCAGACAATGCTTCGGCACATCGAGAGAGTCGTTGGCCCCTTGTAGGCAGATGGCATCGGTTGCAGACACCATCCACCCCGAGTTCGCCCGGCTCCTCGAGCTGCAGCCCTACACGGTGGTCATCGACGACCTCGTGATCACGGTCGACGAAGACGTCTTTCCTCCGGATCTCGGGCGTTGTGCCCGGAACCTGGCCAAGGTCTGCGCGGAGTACCGGCCCCGGCACGCCCTCGACATGGGATGCGGCTCGGGCTATCTGGCGCTCGCTCTCAAGCAGCAGGGAGTTCCGGAAGTGTGGGCGCTCGACGCGCACGAGCCTGCGGTGGCATGTACGAGGAAGAATCTCGAGCAAAACGCGCACGTGGGCCAGGTCACTGCCGCGGTGAGCGACCTGTTCGACGCCGTCCCGCCGTCGACCGAGTTCGATCTGGTCGTCTTCAACCAACCCTTCGCGCCGGCTGCCGGAGATGGAGTGTGCGGTTGCGGCTCCGACGGGGGCTACGAGATCACCAGGCGCTTCCTCGTCGAGGCGCGATCCCGCCTCGCTCCGCGAGGCAGCGCCGTGATGGCGTTCTCCGACCGGGCGGCTGCCGAGAACGACCCCGCGGTGGTCGCGCGCGAGCTCGGCTACGCCACCAGAACCCTCCTGCACGCGTACTACGAGGAGTCGAACAACTTCGTCTACGAGCTCCGTCCGGCCGCGTAATACGATCGCTTGCGGATGTATCCCGAGGCGCTCGTATTCGGCATCGTCGATCGCCCCTCGCCGCAGGGCGATGCAGCGCTCGCGTCCAAGCTCCGCGAACTCACGATTTCATGGTCGCGGTACGACTATCGGGGCCGGATCCTGGTGGGCGAGACGATCGACGGCGTCCTCGACCAGGCGCTGGAGCTCGGCTACAGGTGGTGCCTGGTTCAGGAAGCGGGCCACGTCATCCTCGAGAGCTGGCACGCGGACGAGGGTCGAAAGCGCCTCGACCAATGCGTGTCGCACTGGGTCAGCGAGCACGACTTTCTCGCCCTCGGCGCCGTCGTGGGCGATGACGGGCTCGACGACCAGTGCCTCCTCGTCGACGTCCGTCGCTACCGCGATCTCGGGCGCCCGGCCCTGAGCGTTCGCACCGGGCTTCCCATACTGGACGTCGGGTCGACGCTCGAGGGACGACGCGTCTCACTGGGCCGCCTCACCCCGGCCGAGGGCCGGCGCCTGGCCGGCTACCTCGGCAGCGGTATTCGGAGCTATCCGGACGGAGAAACCTGGCTCGACCCGCGAATCGATGAGTTCCTGAAGGAGGTGCGCCGGCAGGTGCTGAGTGCGCCGCGGGGCGTCTTCCTCTGGAACCTGGAGCCGTACGACGACGTCCGCACGCCGCCGACGGGTTTCGACCCTCCGATCTCGACGCTGTACAGCGTCGCCTCGGGCTTCAAGCCGAACATGATCCTGGAGTCGCTCGGCTTCGACGCAAGAACCCGCGTCGTGTTCTTCGACTGCAGCACGAGGGCGCTCGAGGTGAAGCGTCTGCTGCTGGAGGGATGGGACGGGCGCGACTTCCCCGCATTCGTCCCCCATCTCTTTCGCGAGGTGCCGTCCGGCGATGCGCACTACCACCTGTGGGACGGCGCCACGCCGGAGACGCTCGACCCGAAGGCAGTCGAGCGCGCCTGGGAGCGCGAGCTCGAACGCTGGGGCGGCGAGCGTGTGTTCGCCGAGCACTGGTCGCGCTACCGGCAGTTGCGCCACGAGTTCGTCCGCTGCGACGTCCTGGGCAGCGCCGCGCGGCTGCTCGCGCGCGTGGAGCCCGAAGAGCACGCGGTGATCTGGTGGAGCAACGCCTTCTTCTCCGTCTGGGGCAACTGGCTGCTCGAAGCGACCGAACGAAGAGCCGCCTACGAGCGGTGGGTCGAGGAGCTCGCGGAGCGGAATCCGGAGCTCTTCCTGTACGGGTCCGACTTCTCGAACAGCAGCGTGAACGACGTCCGGGCCGGCGAGTACCGGCTCATGCTCCGAGACGCCGACTGCGACGAGCTCGTCCCGCTCTCAGTCAACACGCACGAAATCCGCTTCTAGTAGAAAGACTGGTGACCATGAGCGTTCAAACAAGCGTCGAGAGATTTGTCCGGCATCGCGGGCCGGTGACCTGCGCCGCGGGGATCCCGGGCACCGACGAGGTCGTGACGTCGGGCTACGACGGGGCAGTCGCGCTCTACAACCTCACGAGCGGGAGCGTCGAGCTGCTCGGGTTCCACCGGCACCTCGTGAACCGCGTCGTCGTCGATGCAGGGGGACGCCGCGCCGCGTCGCCGTCGTCCGACTACACAACTGTCGTCTGGGATCTCGAGAACCGCCGCCCCGAGCTCGTCCTGCGCGGTCATGCGGACGACGTGGAGGATTTCGTCTTCATCGACGAGAACTTCGGCGCATCGGTGTCGCGCGACTGGTGTGTGTTCGTCTGGGACCTCCGGACGGGCGCGATCACGAATGTCCTCGATGGCCACGAGAAGGACGTCCTGTCGATCAGCCACCACGACGGCAAGTTGTTCACCTCCGGCGACGACATGACGCTGCGCGTGTGGGATCTCGAGACCGGCCAGCAGCAGCAGGTCTGGGGACCTTTCGAGTCCGAGACGGACACATGTGCGATCGATCCTCTGCACAGACGTGCTGTGCTCGGCTGCGACGACGGTGTCGTCCGCATCTTCGACATCGATACGGGCGTAACGGTCGGAGAGATCGACGCCCATGCATCCGGGATCAAGAAGGTGGCGGTCTCGCCGCGGACCGGCGACATCCTCTCGGCCGCGTACGACCAAAGGGTCATCGTCTGGGAAGCGGCGAGCCTGGCGCAACGCGTGGAGCTCGAGGCGCGTCCGACCCTGTGGGAGCGCTCGTTCAACTGGTCGCCGGACGGAACGCAGATCCTCGCCGGCACGTTCGACGGCACCGTCCTGACGTGGGACGCCGAAACCGGCGAGTGCGAGGCCGAGATCGGAGCCGACGCAGGCGTACGCGGGAACGCGTGCTTCAACGAGGTCGCGACGGCCGAAAACGGCGACATCGCGCTCGTGAGCGACGACGGCTGGGTGCGGCTCGCTCGCCTCACACCGGAGCGGGCCGAGTGGGTCTCGAGGACGAAACCCGATTCGGGCGCGATCCTCATGAATGCGGTCGCATGCTCGAGCGCCCCCGACCGCGTGCTCTGCGGCGCGCACGACCACCGGCTGCACATCTTCGACCGCGTCGGTGACGAGCTCCAGAACGAGCGCGAGCTCTTCCTCGGCCAGGGGCCGATCAACACGATCCGCGTCTCGGGTCATGACGGCCTCGAGGGCGCGGCCTTCGTCGGCTGCTACAGCGGCGCAATCGTGCAGGTGGATCCCGACGCGCAGGTGGCCGGCTCGTTCCGTGTGCACGAGAACGCCGTCAAGGCGCTCCGTCTCCATCCGACCCTGCCACTCGGCGTGAGCTGCAGCGCCGACGGAATCCTCGTGTCCTGGGACCTCGACGGAACGCTGCTCGAACGCTTTCTCGGACATATGGCCATCATCGACGACGTCGACATCGATCCCGGCGGAGCCCGGATAGCGAGCGTCGGCCGCGACTTCGTCCTCAAGGTCCACGAGCTCGACGGTGGCCGCCTCATCCACACGGTCTCGCTCGGACGCCGCTCTCCAAAGGGAGTCTGTTTCTTCGACGACGACACCGTGCTCGTCACGAACTACTGGGGCGAGCTGATACGGATCACGCTTCCCGACGAACAGGTGCTCCGCCGGCAAATCGCAACCAACGGCATCAGCTCGGCGGCTCGGAGCGGCGACCATGCCGTGGTCACTTCGTACGACGGGAGCGTCTACCTCGTTCGCCCGACCGACCTGGAGATTGCCAACGAGCTCACGGCGATGCGTCAGCGCGTCGACGAGCACGGTCGCCCGGTCTGATCTTGAGCCCGATCCGGTTCGTGATCCTCGCAGCGCCCCGGACAGGGAGCAACATGCTCTGCACGCTGCTCGGCTCGCACCCGGACGTCCTCTGCCACCACGAGCTGTTCAACCCCGACGGCGCGTACTACGCGCTCGAGCTTCGCGACGGCTCCTTCGACCTGGGCGGGATCGGGGAGCGGGATCGCGACCCGCTTGCGTTCCTCGAGCGCGTCTGGGCGGCCGACCTCGGACACTCGTGTGTCGGGTTCAAGATGACGCACCGGCAGAACGAGACGGTCCTCGACGAGGTCCTGCGCGACGCCGAAGTGGGCAAGATCGTGCTCCGTCGCCAGAACCGTGTCCGGACGTTCGTCTCGCAGCGAGTGTCGGAGGAGACCGGCCAATGGGAGGTGTACAACCACGAAGACCTCGTCTCCGACCGGCCGCGGGTCCACGTCGACGTCGCCGCTCTCCGCGCGAGCATCGCCGAGAACGAGGGTTACTACGACGAGCTAGAGCACGTCCTCGAAGCGGAGGAAGAGCCGTACTTGCGCGTCTCGTACGAACGACTCGTCGCCGGCGGCGAGCGAACCCGCCTGCTCGAGTTCCTCGGCCTCCCGGACGCTGCTCGCGCGGCCGCGACGCTCCACATGAGCAGCGTCAGGCAGAATCCGACTCCCCTCCGCGAGCTGGTCACGAACTTCGCCGAACTGGAGGACGCCCTCGCGGGGACCGCGCTCGCCGCGGATCTCGAGGGCAGCTGATCCGGATGGAACGAACGCAGCCCACCGGTCTTCTCGATCGAGCGTTCGCGGCCTCGGAGCTGACCGGGCCTGATGAGTGGTGCACGAGCCACGGCGCGAAGCCCGGCGCCGGGGAGCTCGGCGCCGGGATGCTCTATTACGCGCTGACCTACTCCCTGCGCGCGGCGGTATGTGTCTGCCTCGGCTCGGGCGGCGGCTTCGTCCCGCGCATGATGCGCCAGGCGCAGCGCGACCTGGCGCTCGTGCCGAGCCGGACGATCCTGGTCGACGGGGCCGACGCCGTGGCGCCCGAGAAGCGGGAGATCTGGGGCTCGCCGACCTGGACGCCCGCGGATTCCTGGTTTCGGACCCGCTTTCCGGACGTCGAGGTCGTCCTCAGCCTGACGAAGACCGCGCACGCGGAAGTCTTCGTCGCAAACGGCATCGAGATCGACTACCTGCACATCGACGGCGACCATCACTACGAGGGCGTGCGACTCGATTTCGATCTCTTCGCCCCCCTCGTACGCGATAACGGGGTGATCACGTTGCACGACAGCGGCAACTACCGCGAGCCGTGCGGCGTCCCCCAGCTCGTCGACGAGCTCCGCCGGGACGGCACCTATGCGGTCGTCCAGTTCCCGGTCGCGTACGGGACCGCGGTCGTGCAGAAGAATCCGCCGCAGTGAAGATCCTGCTCCTGCAGGATCACATCTACCTGCCCTCGTACGGCGGCGGAGTGAAGGCGAACCGCATGCTGCTCGAGGGCCTTGCCCAGCGCGGCCACGAGTGTGCCGCGATCACCCCCGCGTTCGCTCCGAGTGCCGGCCCGGCGAACGACCACGAGTTTCGCGAGGAGATGGAAAGACGTGGGCTCGCGGTCCGCGAGCGCGTGGCGAATGTCTCCTCGTATCGCTTCCGAGGAGTCGACGTTGATGCCTTGCACGCTCCGTCCCCGGCGCAGATGCGCGAGCACGTCGAGCGACGCACGCGGGAGCTGGACCCGGACTGGGTGCTCGTCAACGACGACAAGGGCAGGGTTCTGGTGGCCGCGGCGCTGTCGGCTGCCGGCCGGGAGCGCGTCGTGCTCGTGTTGCAGACGATCACCAACGCCCCGTTCGGGCCGCTCGCCGTCGCGCCGAGCCGCGAGCACGCCCGGCGCATGCACGAGGTGCGGGCGATCGTCACGATCAGCGCCTTCCTGCAGCGCTACGTCGCCGAGCACGGCGGCCTGCAATCCACCGTCCTGCGGCTTCCCGTCTACGGCGACGGGCCATTCCCCGCCGCAGCCCGGCGCGACCACGGCTACGTGACGATGGTGAATCCGTGCCTCGAGAAGGGCGCCGACGTCTTCCTCCCGCTGGCCCGAGAGTTGCCGGCGGTCGCGTTCGCCGCAGTCCGAGGCTGGGGAACGGATCCGGCGCTGCTCGGCGAGCTCGAGGAGCAGCCGAACGTCCGCGTCTTCGAGCCCGCCGACGACCTGGCCGAGGTCCTCGCCTCGACACGGGTGCTCCTCGCGCCCTCGCTGTGGCCCGAGACGTTCGGCTACATCGTCCCGGAGGCAATGCTCCGCGGCATCCCCGTCCTCGCGAGCGACGCCGGCGGCCTGCGGGAGGCCGCACTGGGAGCCGCGACCCTGCTGCCGGTAGCGCTGCTCGAGCGCCGGAACGGGCACTACGCCGCTCATCCGCAAGACATCGGGCCGTGGAAGACCGCTCTGCAACGGCTCCTCGCAGACCCCGAGGAATACGGTCGCCGCGCGGCCGACGCGCACAAGGCTGCCCATGAGTTCGTTGCGACGGCCAGGGCCGAATGCTTCGAGTCTTTCCTCGAGGCGATGGACGGGCGCTGATGACGACTGCGCGCGTGGCGATCGTCGACGCCTATTCCTCCGGCGCGCTGCTCGCGCCGGCTTTCGCGAAACAAGGGCATGAGTGCGTCGCCGTCCACAGCCGACGGGAGATCCCCGAGCTCTTCCGCTCGTCGTTCGTTCCCGACGACTTTGCGACCGTCATGGACGCCGAGCAGGGCGCGGAGGCGACGGCTGCAGAGCTCGCGCGGCTGGACGTGCGCCACGTGCTTGCCGGCTCGGAGCCCGGCGTCGAGCTCGCGGACGAGCTGAGCGAGCGGTTGGGGCTCGCCGCGAACGGGATTGAGCACCGCGCCGCGCGCCGCGACAAGTACCTGATGGGCGAAGCCGTCCGTTCGCGCGGGCTGCGGGCGCCCACCCAGTTTCACTCTCCCCGGCTCGACGAGCTGCTGGAATGGGCGCGCGACCACGGGCGCTGGCCGGTCGTTGCCAAGCCGCTCCGAAGCGTCGCCTCGGACGCGGTCGCAGTCTGCAGGACCGAAGCGGAAATTGGCTGCGCGCACGAGGCGATCGCGGGGCGGACGAACGTCCTCGGCGGCGTGAACGAGTCCGTCCTCGTCCAGGAGTTCGTCGAGGGCCCGGAATACGTCGTGGACACGGTCAGCTACGCGGGGGACCATCGCGTCGCGGCCTTCTGGTGCTACCACCGCGCACCCGCCGGCCTGGGCGCGAGCGTCTTCTACGACGCCATCGAGCTCCTGCCCTACGAGGGAGAGCGTCAGCAAGCTCTGCTCGCCTACGCCTTCGAGGTACTCGAGGCGCTCGAGATCCGGTACGGGCCCGCGCACACCGAGCTCATCTGGGCCAACGGTGAAGGCCCGGTTCTCGTCGAGACCGGCGCACGCCTGAGTGCCGGCAACAACGCCACCATCAGCCGGCTTTGCGGGGCTCCGTGCGCGCTCGACCTCGTCGTCCAGGCGTGCCTCGATCCGGAAGGATTCCTGGCAGCACCAGCGCCGAGCCTGATGGGTAGCGCGATGAATTGCTTCCTCATCCCACCTCGGGGTCACCGGGTGCGGGCGCAAGCCCCTCTGGACGAGATCCGCGGGCTCGCGTCGTTCCACCGGCTGTCGATCGCTCAGCAGAACCCCAGGCATCCCGTCATCGGCGTCGTCACTCTGGTCGATCCCAGCGCTCGCGTCGTCCGTGACGACCTTCGACGCCTGCGGGAGCTCGAGCGCACGACGCTCTACGAACCGGCCGTAGCGACGGCCGCCGGGAACTGACACGCCGTGGCCGCCGTGCCGGGATTCACCGCTGCAGACGAGGCGAGGGACGGAGAGGAGTTCCTCCCTCCGGGCTTCTTCGGCTTCTTTCCGGATCTCGCGCATGACCGCGCCCGGTTCGGACCAGTGCTGGGCCGCATCGAGACCCCGCTCTTCCTCGCCGACACCGGCATCCTGGTCGACCGCTACCTCGCCCTGCACCGGACGCTCGAGCGGCTCTGGGGGCCCTCCGCGATCGCCTACTCGTTCAAGACCAACTATGCGGTCGCGGAGTCGCGCGCCCTCCAGGAGAAGGGCGCGTGGGCGGAGGTGGTGTCGGGGCGCGAGTACCGACTGGCGAGGAGGCTCGGCTACGCGGGCGAGGAGATCGTCTTCAACGGCCCGTACAAGCGCGACGACGAGCTTCGCAACGCTCTGCGCGACGGTGCGCTGATCCACGTGAACGACCGGCCCGAACTGGAACGCCTGCTGGCACTCCTTCCTCCCCGGCCGTCGGGTGTGAGGATCGGCCTGCGCGTCAGCGCCGACCCACCCGGCGTCGGGCCGAGCCGGTTCGGGCTCTCGCTCGCGCGGGGTGACGCCGAGGCCGCCGTTGCGCGAATTGCGTCGGTCGACGGTCTCGAGCTCGCCGGGTTTCACCTCCATCTGAAAGGCGACACCGACGATCCCGACTCCTACCGCGAGGCGGCGCGGGCGCTCGCTCGATTCATCGCCGAAGCAGGTTCACGTCCGGGAGGGAACCGGGTCGCCTCGCTCGACCTCGGCGGAGGTTTCCCCGCTCATGGCCCGAAACCCCGCAGCCGCGCCCGCTGGGCCCCCCGGCCGATCGAGGAGTACGTGCAGGCCATCACCGAAGAGCTCGCGGGAGCTTTTCCGGGAAACGAGCGCCCGACGCTGATCCTCGAGCCCGGGCGCTACCTCGTCGCGGATGCGATCGTCTTCGTGTCGGAGACCGTGCGTGTGGAGCGCGAGGAGGGGCTCCAGCTCGTCACCTGCGACGGAGCCGTCTCGATGGTTCCGCTGACGCACTACTGTCCGCAGGTCGTCCGCGTGTTCTCCCGAGACCTCGAGCCTCGCGACGGCGCCGGCGAGCCCTCGATCGTCTTCGGAGCATCCTGCCGCGAGAACGACGTCCTCTACCGTGGATTGTTGCCTCATGTAGCAAAGGGCGACTACCTCGTCTTCTATGCGGCGGGCGCCTACAACTCGACGTTGAGCCCGGCGTTCATCTTCGAGGCTCCACCCGTCGTGTTCGCGTAATGGCAGCCGGAGGCGAGGTCGAACGACTCTGCCGCGCCGACCGAATCCTGGTCGTGGGCCCGAGCGGAGCAGGCAAGACGGAGCTTGCGCTTCGACTCGGCGAGCTCCTCGGTCTCCCGCTGGTCCATCTCGACGCTCATCGCTGGCAACCGGGATGGGTCGCGCTCCCCGACCCCGACTGGCGGTCGGTGGTCGCCGAGCTGACGGGGGCACCGGAGTGGATCATGGACGGCACCTACGAGAGCACGCTCGACCTCCGCGTTCCGGCCGCCGATGCGGTGATCGTCCTCGAAGTCGGCCGCCTGAGCTGCTTCTTGGGCCTGCTCCGGAGGCGGTTTCTGAACGGAAGAAATCCACGTCCGGACGCTCCGGCAGGGCAACGGATCGACCGCGCTTTCTTGCGCTATCTCTGGCGCTATCCGGCAGCGACGCGCCCGCTGCTGCTCGCCGAGCTCCGCGAGCACGGAGACGGCAAGACGGTCATCGTGGTTCACGGGCGCAGCCAGGTGGGCCGTCTGCTGGCGGATGTCCGGCACTTGAAGTCCGAAAGTGGTCACAGCCACCTGGCGCGTCCATACTAAGGAGACGAGATGGCGGGGGAGATCGACCCGATAGGCGCTCGCAAAGACGGACTCGACGCGTTCCTGGACGAGAAGACCGCCCAAGGCTTCACGGTCGAGACGCGGAGCGACACGCACGCGATCATCTTCCGTCGCCCGAAAGGGCTGCGGCGGTTCAGGAGCGGCGACGACCCCGGTCGTTTCGTGGTGGAGGTCGACGAGGACGGCGGCGTTACCATGCGCGAAGCCGAGCCGCGTCGGTTCTGATCACGCGAAAAGGCGTCGAGCTACCAACTGCGGTGCTCATCGACGAGGAGGTGACGATGGCGACAAAGGACAAGAATTCGAAGAAGGCCAATGCGAAGAAGCCGGCCCAAAAGACGCTGAAGGAGAAGCGTCAGGCGAAGAAGGACAAGAAGTAGCTCCTACGCGGGCAGACTCTTCAGTCGGTCGCGAGCTGGTGACCGTCCAAACCAGCGGGCGGTTCGGCTCGCGCCGAATTGGTGCTTCTCGGCAACGAGCGCGGCCGACGGTTCGTGGAAGACGCCCGTCCGCGCAGGCCCCGAGAGGAAATCGATATCGACGCGGGCGACCCGGTCGGCACCGAACTCGATGTAGCACGAGCCGCGGCCGTCGAAAGGCCCGGGCAGTTCGCTGCCCTGCAGCCTCGCGATGAGAGAGGAGGCGACGACGCGCGCCGCCCCTTCCGCGAAGACGCCCGCCTTCGGGACACCGATCGTCGCGACGTCTCCGACCGCATACACACCCGGAAACCGCGACTCGAGCGTGGCCGAGCTGACCGGGACGTAGCCATCTTCCGTCATGCCGCTCGCGACCAGAACGTCCGGCGCGCGATGCTTCGGAACACCGAGGAACAGGTCGAAGGGCACCTCGCTGCCGTCGTCGAGTATCGCGGCGCTGCGGGTCCCGTCGAGCGAGGCCACACGCCGACCGGGGACGAACTCGATACCGCGCTCGTCGAACGCCGCCAGCAGCGCTGCGGATGTGTCGGGCGACGGTGGCACCGGAGTCCCGAAGGGCATGACCAGCGAGATCTCACAGGCGTCGCGCACACCGCGCGCCGAGAGGTAGTCGTGCAACATGAGGGCTGCCTCGCTCGGCGCGGGCGGGCACTTGAACGGCGCGTCGCACACGCCGATGACCGCTCTACCCTGCGAGAAGCCGGGTAGCAGCTCCGCCAACCGCTCGGCCCCCGCGAGGGAGTAGAACTCGTTTCCCGCCCGCGCGAGCCCCGGCGTCCCTTCGATGTCGTAGTCAGCGCCGAGCGCCACGACGAGCACGTCGGCGTCGTGGATGCCGGCATCGGTCGTGACCCGGCGCGCTTCCGGATCGATCGCGACGACGGTCTCCTGCAGAAAGCGCATGCCTGGCTTCGCAATCTCGCGGTACGGGAGACGGACGTCGTCCGCCGACCGCCGTCCGAACATCACATCGAGCTTCGAGTACCCGAAGACAAACGCGTCGTTCTTGTCGATCAGGGCAACGTCGACCTCTGCGGCGACTGCTTCCGACAGCATCGTTGCCAGCTCGAGACCTCCGAAGCCCGCACCGAGGATGAGGACTCGTTGCACCCGGCGATACTACTCCCCAGGCCTCACTGCACAACCCGGCGCATCACGCAATTCCGCTTGCCCTTGGCGCGGATGTAGTCGAAGCCGGCCCGCTCGTACAGCAACCGTGTGCCGTTGTAGAGGACGGAGACCTTCTTGCCGCCGGTGTCGTGCGGGTATCCCTCCACAACCCCGCCGCCGGCCTGCGCAATCAGATCCACGGCACCGCGAAGAGCCTCCGCCGTCACTCCTTTGCGGCGGTACTTCTTGTCCACGAAGATGCAGGTGATCCGGTAGTCGGGCGCCTTGTCGAGAGCGGCCTCGTACTCCTTGCGGTGGTGGATGTTCGGGAGCTCCTCCGGACTGCCGTACTGGCACCACGCGACTGCCTCTTCGCCGTCGAACACAAGCGCGGCATGTGCGCGGCCCTCCTTCACCAACCGTTTCTTGAGGGCGTGGTTGCCCTCGGCTGTGAACGTCTTCTCGGCATGGAAGGTGTGGAACCAGGTGCACCAACAGCCACCGAACACACCGTTGTGCCGCTCGACGAGCCGCGCGAATGCGTCCCACGTATTCGCATCGAGCGGCTTGACCACGTAATCCGTCATGGGTTCTCCTTGGCTCTCGTCCGGCCAGCGTAACGATGTAGACGAGAAGGGCCAGCCCCAGAAGCTCGGCGCCCGGTCGTAACGGGGCCTTACAGCACCTTTACGAGTGCGAGAGCCTTAGGAAGAGGGAGACGTACGCTCAGGAAGAAGCTGCGCTACGGGCCGGGCTTACCCCGACTCTCCTGCCTCGTCCTCACGTCGCTTGAGGTCGGCGACAAGCTCGAGCTCGTCAATTGCGCCGCTCGGGTCTGCGGCGCCGGGCTGCTGCAGTTCGTCCGGCGTTATCACCTCGCGAAGCGCTTCGCGCCGGGGGTTCCCGATCAAGTCCCACCAACAGTTCTCGCACACGAATATGTGGCGCTCTCCCGAATCGGGCACGCCTCCGTAGTCCTCGGCCAGCAAGAGACGGGTTGTGCGAAACGGAAACGACTGATTGCAGTAACCGCACTCGACCGGCGTCGTGTCCCCGTCCTGACTCCTCAGTAGGGCTTCTGCAAACGCGACCTGATCCTCGTCGGTCTGTTCGTCGGACGGCTTCGAGGGGATGTCCACGCCGACACTTTAGACGGACACACGCCCGTCCCGTCAAGCTCAGACCGCCTGGGCCTGAACAGGGCGCCGGCGGCGAATCGCAAGCACGATCAGGAGCACGCCTCCTGCCAGGAGAATCCCCCCGACCAGCAGCAAGCCGAGGGCGAACCACCCCAAGTGGGGTATCCGGCCGCCGAGATCTGCCTTGACGTCGAGCCCGGGTCGGCCATCGGCATTCATGACCACTGCCGTCCAGGTTCCGCCGGACGGATCCCAGACCAGGGTTTGCGTCCCGGAGCCGTGCGTCGAGGCGACCCAGAAATTCTGCTCTCCCGGCGGCGATTCGGGCGTGCGACCGGGGAAGTCCTTGACGTCGTTGCCCCAGAAGTCGGAGATGACTGTGCGGCTCACCCCCGTGAGGTATCCCGAGACGGCGGCGGAGCGGCCGATGCCGACGAACAGCTGCTGGTCGGAGGTCGTCGGCGTGACCCGGATCCGGACGCTGTCGAGGAAGTCCGATGAGTACACCCAGTTGACCCCCTCCGATCCGAGATCCACCGGATCGGTCGCCAGCGCGTACCCCGACGCCGAGAACTCCTGCACGTCGGTGGTGACGTAGCCGCCGTCGCGCTGGAACCCGGCCCACACGGCCACGCCCCCGGCGCCGAGCAGGCCCACGGAGATCAGGATCAGGATCGCGCCGGCAACGATGGCGATGATGCGGCCGGCGCCCCAGTCCGAAGACACCGCCTGGGTCGGGGCCTGGGCCGGCGGGGGCGGAGGCTCTGGCTCCTGCGCTGGCGCCGCCGGAGGCTGCGGTGGCGCTGGGTCGTTCTCGGACGGCGTCGGTGGAACGTTGCTCTCGTTCATCCGATGCCAAGCCTATGCCGAAATCGCGGCGAAAACTAGGGTCTGGGACTTCGAGCTAGAGCGACGACGTGCGCGAGGGCCGCAGCGGAGCGTACCCCCACACCTTCCCGCACTTCGAGCAGTAGATGAGGACCCGTGCGGGCGGATGTGCGGCGACGTCGGCCGAAACCACATAATCCTGGTTGCCCCAGGAGCGGTTCAGGTGGGTGAGCTGGTGGCGAGTCGTGACGCCCCCTTTGCCCTCGAGGACGATCCAGAGCTCGGGCGCCCTCTGCGTCTGGAAGTTGCGCAGCTCGAGGACCGCGTGCCCGTTCTTGCCGACGATTGCAGCCGTCCCCCGCGTCGACCAAGAGACCGAATGGAAGGCGCCGTGCGCGATCACGCCGGAGCGAACGGCGGCGCTGCTCCCGCGCGCGGCGAGCAGGCCTCCGGCGAGCCCGGCGAGTGCGACGACGACGAACGCCGTCACGATCAGGCGTCTTCGCGACATGTGCACTACCACTTTGACATACGCGCGGGCTTGCCCAGCGGTTCGGCGGTCCTACGCCAGCTCGTCCGGAACGAGCTCGACCTCGGTCAGCCGCCCGCTTCGAATGACGGTGAGCGGGAGCGCCGCGCCGATCAGCTCGGCGACCATGAGCCGCTGCAGGTCTGTCGCGCTCTCGACGGTCTCGGCCCCGACGCCCACGATGAGGTCCTCCGGACGGAGACCCGCGCGCTCGGCCGGGCTCCCTTCGGCCACGTCCACCACCTCGATGCACGCGGAGCGGCCGAGCTCGCGCGCGAAGCGCGGAGGCAGCGGACGCGTGCCGCCGGCGATGCCAAGATAGGCACGGCGGACGCGTCCCTCCGTCATCAGCGTCCCGATCACCCGGCGAGTGCTCTCGTTGATGGGCACGGCGAGGCCGAGGCCGATCCCGGCAACGGCCGTGTTCACACCGACGACATGGCCGTGCCCGTCGGCTAGCGCGCCGCCCGAGTTGCCCGGGTTGAGCGCCGCGTCGGTCTGGATCACGTTGTCGATCACACGTCCGCTTCCGCCGGCCGGCAAAGAGCGGCCGAGCGCCGACACGACCCCCGCGGTCACGGAGCCCGAGAACCCGTGCGGGTTGCCGATCGCGACCACGAGCTGACCCACACGCAGGGCCTCGGCGTCCCCGAGCTGCGCGGGGACGAGCCCGTCCCCTTCCGCCCTGAGGACGGCGAGCTCGGACAGGTCGTCGCGGCCGACGACCTCGAACTGCAGCTCCCGGCCGTCGGTAAACCCGGCGCGGCCTCCGCTCGTCCGCCCGGCCACCACGTGCGCCGAGCTGAGCATGAACCCGTCCGGGGTGAGGACGACCGCGCTTCCGAGCCCGACGGGAACGAAGCCGCCCCGCGTGCGGCGCATGACCCGGAGGCTGGCCACGGAGGCCGAGACGCGCTCGGCGACGTCGACGACGAGCCGCGAGTATGCGTCCAGCGCCTGTGTCTCCCGCTCGGCGATCTCGGTCATCCCAGCGTCACCTCGACCTTGCGCTCCTCGGTTCCGCGGACGAGCTCGAGCTCGAGCGCAGCTCCCGGAGCGCGGCTGTCGAGCTGGTCGTAGAGGTCGTCGATCCCGCCGATTCCGACGCCGCCGGCGCCGACGACGAGGTCGCCCTGCTCGATGCCGGCGCGCGCGGCCGGGCCGTCCTCGGCGACGCCACGAACGAGCAGGCCGTCGCGGTCGGGCAGGCCCACAGCGTGGCGCATGCGCCTCGCGACCCGCGCGGGGGCCAGAGCCAGTCCGAGGGTCGCGCGAGACGGAGACTCGCCGCGCGCGAGCGCCTGCACGTGCTCGCGCAGGTCGGCGTCCGTGGCCACGGCGACGATGAGCCCACCCTCGAGGCGGATCGTATTGATCCCGAGCAGCCGCCCCTGCTTGTCGAGCACCGGGCTTCCGGACGAGCCGCGTGGAAGCGGCGCCGTGTGCTCGATGCCCGGGCGGCGCCGTCCGCGGTGGCCGCGGAAGCTGCGCCCCGCGGACGAGACGAAGCCGAGCGTCGCGCGCACACCCCGTCCACCTGGATTCGCCACCGCGACGACGGCGGCGCCGATCCCCGGGTCGTCCCCGGCCCACTCGACCGGCTCGACGCCTCCCGTGTCGGCCGAGATGACGGCGAGGTCACCCTCGGCGTCCAGTCCGGCGACCGTGCCACTCTCGGCACGGCCGTCCACAAACGTGACCCGCACCTGCTCCCCGCGCACGACGTGCGCGTTGGTCAGGATCTGGCCGTCGCCGATGACGACTCCCGATCCGAACCTTCCTATCCCGACCACCTTTGGCGAGGCGCCGGCTGCGACACCTGCGACGAGCCCCTCGATCTCCTGGATGACGCTCATTTCTTCTCTCCTCTCAAGTAACTTGCGAGTTGCAAGTTACCATAGAGCCCTAGGATGAGCGAGATGGCCACGGAACCGGAATCGCCGCTCGCCGAGGCCGCGGCCCGCGTGGGGGACCGGTGGACGCTCTTGATCATCGAGTCGCTGCTCGACGGCCCGCTCCGCTTCGGCGACATCGCCGCGCGCATCGGCATCGCCTCCAACATCCTCTCGCAGCGGCTGAAGCGGCTCGAGCAGGACGCGGTGGTCCTGGCCCAGCCGTACTCCGAGCGGCCGCCGCGGTACGAGTACGAGCTGACCGCCTCGGGGCGCGAGCTTGCGGGAGCGCTGCGGCTCCTCGCCGACTGGGGCGCGCGGCACGCAGAGGGGGCGGAGCCGCTCCGCCACGGCGCCTGCGGGACGCCCCTGGAGGCCCGCTGGTACTGCCCGACCTGCGCGCGCGCCGTGGACGACGACGAGGCGACGGACGTGCACCTGGCATGAGACGCGCGCTCGTGATCGCGGCGGCGCTGCTCCTCGCAGGCTGCGGACAGGCTGGGCTGGAAGCCGGGGGGCTCGTCCCCAGGCTCGAGGCCCAGGGTGTCAAGCCGACCGCGCCGCAACCCGAGCCTCCCGGCGTCCTCGAAGTGCGGTCCACCGAGTACGAAGTGCCGGGCGGTGAGCTCCACGTCTTCACGTTCCCGGACGAGCAGGCGGCGAAGACTGCGTCCGCCCGCGTCCAGCCGGACGGTTACACGATCCAGAACACGGCGGGAATCAACCAGGCGGTCGACTGGTCGGCGCCTCCGCACTGGTACCGCGAGGGCAACAACATCGCGGTCTACCTCGGGACGTCGTCGAAGGTCACGGACGCGCTCGAACAGGCGGCCGGCCCGCAGTTCGCCGGCGCGTAGGAGGGCTCGGCGGAATGTTGCTCGTCGCCGGGGCGCGCCGCGTGGTTCGTGGCCGCGGACGCAGGGAGGAGCGGGCGTAGCCTTGTGCTACGGCCGCGACTGAGGACACGCGCCACGGGCCGCGCGGCGCGTTCCGGCGGCACAGTCCATATTTCGCCGAGCCCTCCTATTCAGGCGAGGAGCTTCTTGTGCCGCTGCAGGGCGGCGAGCAGCTCGTCCACGTCGTCGACCGAGTTGTACGCGTGGGCGGAGATGCGCAGGTTCGAGTCGCGGTCGGAGGTGACGATCCCCTCCCGTCCAAGCGCCCGCACGAGCTCGGGCGCGTCCGTCGAGCCGACGCAGATGAGCGCCCCGCGACGCTTCGGACGACGGGGAGTGGCGACCCTCGCCCCGAGCTCGTCCAGCCCTTCGAGGAGGCGCGCGTTGAGCGCGTTGACGTGCTTGCGCGTGTCGGCGACGCCGATTTCCTGCATCAGCTCGATCCCGGCGACGCCCGCATAGATCGCAGGGATCGGCGGCGTCCCCGACTGGAACCGGCTCGCGGTCGGCGCGGGCGAATAGTCGCGGTGGTCCATCTCGAAGATGTTCTTGTCCGCGAACCAGCCGGTAGCGGTCGGCCAGACGCGCTCCACGACCTCCCGCCGCGCGTACAGAAACGCGAGCCCGGCCGAGCCGAGCAGGTACTTGAGGACGCCGGCGGCGAGGAAGTCCACGTCCAGCTCGCGCACGTCGAGCGGGAGTGACCCCGCGCTCTGGTACGCGTCCAACACGACGAGCGCACCGCGCTCGTGCGCGATTCGGGCGACCTCCTTCACGTCGACGCGCGCGCCGTTCCGGTAGCAGACGTGCGTCACCGACACGATCGCGGTGTCGTCGTCGATCTCGCGCTCGAAGCGCTCGAGCGGGATCGTCCCGTCCGGGTCGGCCTCGACGTGGACGACGCGCGCGCCGCGCAGTTCTTGCGCGTGCCAGATCTGGCCGACGGTCGGAAACTCCCAGTCGGTGGTGACGATCTTGGAGCGGCGCGCGTAACGCAGGCCGGTGGCGATCGCGCTCAGGCCGGCGGACACCGACGTCGTGACCGCGACCTCGTCCGGCTCCGCATTCACGAGGCCCGCGAAAGCCCGCCGCGCGTCCTCGGATTTCTCCACCCAGTAGTCCCACGGCGCGCCGCGCTCGTCCCAGTCCTCCAGGTAGCGCTCGTAGGCCTCGCGCACGGAATCCGAGAGCGCGCCCTGCGAGCAGGAGTTGATGTAGATGCGGTTCCGGAGGATGGGGAACCGGTGGCGGATCCGGTCGGGAAGCGGACCGACCTGAAGCGGCCGCTCGCGGGCGTGCTCGCCGGCGGCATGCTCGCCGTTCAGCTGCAGTCCGGAGATGGCACGCCTAGCTCGTAACATTCGTGGCCGTGAACGGTACAAGGACCCTGTGAGTTCATCCCAGCCGGACCCGTTCCTCTTCTCGTTCAGTACGACGTACTGGTGAAGCTTCGATCACGCCGCTCGTGTAGCGGCCGAAGTCGCGCGCGCCGCAGGCCCCCGCCTCGAACCGGGGTCTGACCCCGGTGTATCGCTACTGCAACGGATCTGTGCCAACTTCGCGCAGCTCCGTTTCCGACAGCTGAGCGGCATTCGTCGAACGGCGCGCTCCACCAGCTGAACGGTTCTGCCCGAAGAGGCCGTGTCCGTTTCCTACGAGGGGTCTGACCCCGGTTTTGCCCTACCGGCCTAGGTAGGCCTTTCGCAGCTCTTCGTGCGCGAGCAGCTCCTTCGCCGGCCCGCTGAGGACGACGCGGCCCGTCGAGAGGACATAGCCGCGGTCGGCGATCGAGAGCGAGATGTTCGCGTTCTGCTCGACGACGAGGACGGACACACCTGACTCGTGCACCTGCTTGATGATCTCGAAGTTCCGCTCCACGAGGATCGGCGCCAGCCCCATCGACGGCTCGTCCATCAGCAGGAGCTTGGGACGAGACATGAGCGCGCGTCCCATCGCGACCATCTGCTGCTCGCCGCCTGAGAGCGTCCCCGCCAGCTGGTTGCGCCGCTCGTGCAGCAGCGGGAAGAGCTGGTACACGCGGTCGAAATCCTCTTGCGCGGCCCGCCCGAGCAGGTACGCGCCCATCTCCAGGTTCTCGCGCACCGACATGGGCGCGAACAGCCGCCGGTTCTCCGGGACGATCGCCATCCCCTGCCTGATGCGGTAGCTCGTGTTGCGCCCCGTGACGTCCTCGCCCGCGAACTCGACCGTCCCCACGCGCGGCTGGACGATGCCGAGAATGGTCTTCAGCGTGGTCGACTTCCCGGACGCGTTGCCGCCGAGCAGGCACACGAGCTCGCCCTCCCCCACCTCCAGGTCGACGTCCGTGAGGATGTGGATCTGCCCGTAGTAGGTATTGATGCCGCTAAGCCGGAGGAGCATCGGTCACCTCCTCCGCGCCCTTGATCCCCAGATAGGCCTCGACCACGCGGGGGTCGGTGGCTACCTGCTCGAACGATCCCTCCGCGATCTTCACGCCGTGGTCGAGGGCGGCAACGCGGTTCGAGATGCCCTCGACCACGTGCATGTCGTGCTCGATCACGAGGATCGTGTAGCCGCCCTCGTCGCGCAGCTGGGCGATCAGCTCGGTGATCTCGTGCGTCTCGACGGGATTCATGCCCGCAGCCGGCTCGTCCAGGAGGAGGATCCGCGGCTCGGTCGCCATGGCACGCGCGATCTCGAGCCGGCGCCGGTTCGCGTACGAGAGGGAGTACGCGGGCTGCTCCCACCGGTAGCCCATGAGCCGCTTGCCGAAGAACGCGAGCTTCTCCTCTGCCTGCGCGGCGATCTGCTTCTCCTCCCTGCGCATCCCAGGGGTGCGCAGGATCGAGCGCAGCGGGCCCGCTTTGGTGCGCCCGTACTGCGCGGCCATCACGTTCTCCTTGACGGACATGTTCAGGAAGAGGCGAAGGGTCTGGAACGTCCGCGCCACTCCGAGCTTCGTGATCTTGTTGGGCGCGAGGCCGACGAGGTTGCGGCCGTCCAGGCGGATCTCGCCCTCGTCCGGGCGGTAGATGCCCGTGACCAGGTTGAAGAGCGTGGTCTTTCCCGCGCCGTTCGGTCCGATGACGCTGACCACCTCGCCTTTGTTCACCAGGAGGTCGAGATCGTCGATCACCCGTAGCCCGCCGAAGGACTTGGTCAGGCCCTCGAGCTCGAGCAGGGGGGTCAAACGATCTCCACCCGCGCCGTGCCGAGCAGGCCCTGCGGCCTGGCCTGCATGAGGGCGATCAGCAGCGCGCCGAAGAGGATGAGCGCCGTCACGGCCGGCTGCTCGACGAGGACGTTCTCCCAGACGACGGCGACCCAGTACAGCGTCGGGATCAATAGCCCGTACCGCCACCAGCCGCGTACCTGGGCGGTCGCGATGATCAGCGCGACCATGATGATGTAGGCCCACGTATCGAACCCCGGATGTCCCTGGGGGATGACCACCCAATGCTCGATGGCGGTTCCGGCCGATCCCGCGTCCATCGCGGTCCCGGCCGTCCACGAGGAGTCGATGGCGCCTGCGACCGCATGGAACACGAAGCCGAAGGCGACCGTGCCCACCGCGACGAAGGCCAGACGGCTCCAGGGCCTGATCCGCGCGACGACGAGGACGATCACGCCGTAGAAGAGCCACCGCTTGAGCTCAGGGTGGTCGTTCGACGGCGCGAGGAATTGCAGGGAGACGTTGATGACGATCGCGCCGACGAGCACGCCGGCGATGCTCCCGAGCCCGCCGAGAATGACGATCGCGTAGAGCGTGATCAACAGCGCGATGTCGAAGTTGCCGGCAACGACCCCGGTCTGAATGGCCGCGAAGATGCAACCCGCGAGCCCGGCAGTCCCCGCGCCGAACATGAAGGCCATGATCTTCAGGCGGTTGACCGGGATGCTCATCGTCTCGGCGGCGAGCGGGTCCTCTCGCAGCGCCTTCCAGGCGCGGCCCGTGCGCGAGTGGCTCAGGAAGAAGAGCCCGGCCATCGCGAGCGAGAACACGATGAGCAGGAGGAAGTAGTACTGCTTGGTCGAGTGGAGCTTGTAGCCGAAGAAGTTCAGCGGGTCGACACCGGGGATCCCATTCGGACCGCCCGTCAGGCCCTCGCCGGCCACCTTCGGGTTCGCGTTGTTGACGAACGCGACGAATGCCTGGCCGAAGAAGAGCGTCACGATCGCGAGGTAGTCCCCCAGGAGCCGGCGCGAGGTCAAGCCGAGCAAGAGCCCGACCAGCGCCGTCCCGGCGACTACGACCGGGATCGAGAATTCAGCCTGCCAGTGGATCCCGTAGTGGCCCGAGGAGAGCAGCGCGTAGCCGTAGGCCCCGATCCCGTAGAAGGCCACGTATCCGAGGTCGAGGAGGCCCGCGAACCCGACGACGACGTTCAGGCCGAGGGCGAGCAAGGCGAAGAGGAGCGTGTACAGCCCGTACGAGAAGAGCTCGCCCTCGTTCATCCAGAACGGCAGCGTCGAGGCAAGCGCGATGAAGGCAATCAGCTTGGCCGGTGGCGGCGACACGTCCCAGCCGCGGGAGATCAGCCCTCCGAGGCCGCCCCGTCGCTCGTGACGCTCCTCGGCGCTCGCCACCCATTCGTCGACGCCGATCGCCGGGCGATCGACCTCATCGGGCGGGACTGGAGCTAGCGGGGTCTCGTCCGTCATCCCACTAGACCTTCTGGATCGCTTTCGTCCCGAACAACCCTGTCGGACGCAGCAGCATGAACAGGATCAGGATCCCGAAGACGACGATGTCGGACCACTGCCCGCCGACGTAGCCCGCGGCGAACGACTCGGTCACGCCGATCAAAAGCCCGCCCACCATCGCGCCGGGGATGCTGCCGATCCCACCGACGACCGCGGCCGTGAATGCCTTGAGCCCGGCGAGGAAGCCCATCAGGTAGTACGTCTCGCCGATGTAGAGGCCGAACATGACGCCGGCCGCCCCGGCCAACACCGAAGCGATGAAGAAAGTGAACATGATCACGCGGTCGGTGTCGATGCCCATCATCGATGCGGCCTCGCGATCGAACGCAACGGCGCGCATCGCCTTTCCCAGCTTCGTGCGGGACACGACCAGCGTGAGGATGATCATCAGCGCGATGCTGGTCGTGACCACGAGCAGCTGGACGACGGTGATCGGCCGGCCCATCACACTGAAGGCCGGTTGGAACAGGGGGCCGGGCTCGCCGGTGTTCGGATTGCCGTTTAGCTCATAAGCGGAGTAGCTGTAGCGCTGGCCGTGCGTGAGCAGGAGCACGCTGTTGGCGAGGAAAAACGACACGCCGAGGGCACTGATCAGCGGCGCGATCCTCGGCGCGTTCCGTAACGGACGGTAGGCGAAGCGCTCGACCACGATGCCGAGTGCGCCGGCGCCGAGCATCCCGCCGGCGAACATCAACAGGATCAGCGGCACGAGCGCGAGCGCCGGTGCGAGAGGGCCGCCCAGGACGGTGAGGATCCCGTATCCGAGAAATGCCCCGACCATGTAGACCTCGCCGTGGGCGAAGTTCAGGAGCTTGAGAATCCCGTACACCATCGTGTAGCCCAGCGCGATCAGCGCGTAGAGGCTTCCCAGCACCAGACCGTTCCGCAGCAGCTCGAAGGCACCACCCCAGCCGAGCTGCGTGATCGTGTCCCAGATGGTGAGAAGTGGAGGCTGCAAGGCGCGAAAGGTTGTCAGAAACGCGAGCGGCCCACCGGGGTGGGCCGCTCGAGTCGATACACCATTCCGTTACCTAGCCGATGCGATTGTACTTTCCGCCCGCGACGATCTTGTAGACGCCGAAGTTCGCGGCGCCTCCCATGTCCCCGGGGCCCTGGAACTTGCTCTTGTTCTTTCTCAGAAACACGACCGGGAATCCCAGAAGGGACTTCTTCTTCGAGAGCTTGACCTTGTTGACGTTCTTGCGCACCTCGGCCCGCGACGCGGTGCCGTTCTTGCACGCCTTCATGATTGCCGTCGCGTTGACGAGCGCGGCGGTGTAGGTCGGGAGGCCGAACGCCTCTTCCTGGCCGCCATGCTGGGCCTTGAACTTCTTGAGCAGGGCGCTGCTGTAGTCAACCGGGAAGGACGACACGTACGATCCCGCGCCGGTGAACGTGCCGGGGGCGAAGGTGCCGTCGGAGCCGAACACGATCGCACTCTTCCCCGCCGCACGCAGCTGCGTGTAGAAGAGCTGAGCCTTCCCAGCGAGCTGCCAGGGGATGTACACGACCTGGGTGCTCGACGGGATCCGGGTGATCACCGACGAGAAGTCGGAGATGTTCTGGCTCACGTGATCGCGGTTGAGCGTGAAGCCACCGGCTGCCTGCAGGTCCTGCTGCACCTGGTCGGCGAGCCCCTGGCTGTACGACTCCTCGTCGTCGATGATGTAGATGCGCTTCTTCTTCAGCTTCTTGTTGATCCAGAAGGCAACCCGCTCGCCCTGCTGGCCGTCGTTCGGGACCGTCCGGTAGAAGAAGTTCTTCGTCGTCTCGCGTGGGTCGCCCCCGATGGGCCGCGTGAGAGCAACGCGCGACGCGGAACCCGACACGCTCGCCAGGCCGCCGCCCTTGAACACGGCGGCCGTGTCCTGCACTTCCTGGCTGCCGGCAGGGCCGACAAGACCGAGGATCTTGGAATTCGACGAGAACTGATGCGCCACCGCGAGCGCAGATGCGGTGTCGGGCAGCTTCGTGTCGCCCTGGACGATTCGGATCTTGTTCTTCTTGTGGGTCTTGTTCCACTGGGACACGAAGAACTGCGCCCAATGGATCTGGAAGACGCCGATCGAGGCCGCGGGGCCCGTTGCCGGGTACGCGACGCCGATCGTCTGCGTCTTTCCGCACTTGACGAGCGTGTTCGCGGCGCTCTTGACCGAGGCGGGCTTGAACTGCGCCTGGCCCGCACCAGTCGTCGCAATCACGAGTGCCGCCAAGACGGCAAGCGCTGCGACCCCTGACACTTTTTTCATCCTCTCCTCCTCACTGGGGATGCCTCAGATTTTGCCGCATTTGAACCCTGAGACTCCGATTCCGGCTATTCGTTTGCCTCGTACGCGCGCGACGCGGGGTCTCCGGAGGGATGAAAGATCCCGAGGACCCGCATCGGCGTGTCTCCTTCGTTCTCGAGCGCGTGCTCCAGGAGCGGCGGAAGATGCAGGCACGTTCCCGCCTCGATCGGGAACGACCGCCCCTCCACGTGCACGCTCCCCCGCCCGTCCAGCACGTAGATGACTTCGTCGTAGACATGGCTGTGGTTCGGCGAGCGACCAGGCGGGATCGTCCCGATGAACTGGGTCACGTCCGGCGAGCCCGTGTCGCGATGGACGAGGTAGCGGAACTCCCGGTCCTTGCCGGCCGGCAGCGACGGCCGCTGGCCGTAGCGGACGACGCGCGGGTCGGGAGCAGCGAGCATCCCCTCCGGGGGCCAGGTGGTCACGAGCACGGTGACGAGCTCGTCGGGCCCCGGGTTGTCGATCACGAAGTGGTCGCCCGGCCGCAGATATGCGCCCGACTCCGGTTCGAGGTCGTCGATCTGCCCGTTGGCTTGGAGCCTGGCGCGGCCGGCGACCACGTACAGAATCCCTTGCAGCCCTTCCAGTTTCTGGGGCTGGGACTTGCCGGGGGCGAAGCGGATGACGCGCTGCTCCAGCCGGTCACTGCCGACCGACGAGTCGAGCGTTATCCGGACCTCCGCCGTGTCCGTCCCGGCTCGGTGACCGCGGACGTCGTTCTCGTGGACCACGTGGGCGCGCACTCCTCCATTGTCGCTGCAATTTCACGCAGTTGCAACAGGCTTTTGTTGCAAGAACCGGCTAGTTTGCGATGCACCCTCTCGCGGTTGGGATCTTGGGACCGCATCGCCCGCGGCGGCGCTGGCCCCTTCGCTACTCGACACAAGTGCCTTAAGAAGGAGGCGATGGGAAAGGCTAGTGCGGTCCGGCTACGGGCTCGGCCGGCTCTGCCTGGACCTTCACTTCGGCGCCTTCGAGCTCGACGATCCAGAAGTCCCGCCCGAGCACGGGCACGGCGACGTTGTATACGGGGACGTCCCCGATCGCTCCCTCGAACGCTCCCGCGTGCGCGTGACCGTGCAGCACGAGGTCCGGCCGGTGGCGGATGATCGGCGCTGCCAAGCGGCTGCTCCCCAGGAAGGCCCAGATCACCCTCGGCTCGCCCTCGAGCGTGGACGTCGCCGGCGCATAGTGGAGGAGGACGATGCGCAGCGGGCACGCGGCAACCGCGGCGAGGCCCTCGTCGAGCGCGAGCACCTCGGCAGTTGTCGCGGCGTAGACCTTGCGCAGCAGCGGCTCGCCGAAGTCGGGCAGCTCCGAATCGGGGAACCCGCCGATGAAACCCTTGGTGCCGACGATCCCGATGCGCGTTCCCCGGACCTCTCTCACCGTGTGGCTGCGCTGCAGGACCTCCACCCCGGCCTCCTCGAGGAGCGCGGTCACCTCCCGGCAGCGGTCGGCGTGCCAGTCGTGGTTCCCGAGCACGGCGACCACCGGCGTCGCTATCCCGCGGCAGATGTCCGCGAGAATGGCCGCCTGCTCAGGCTCGCCGTACGTGGTCAGGTCGCCCGCGAGCAGGATGAGGTCGGCGTCACGCTCGGCCTCCTGGAAGGCCGCGCCGACCGCGTCCCGGTTCTCCTCCGAGCAGTGGATGTCGCCCGCCGCGGCGATGCGGATGGAGCTCACCCTGGAGGTGTTCCACGCAGGAGCCGATTCGCAAACGGCGACCCGGGGTATCCACTCAGCCGATGACCCATCGGCCGACGTTCGACGAGCTGATCGAGACTCTGAAGAGAGCCGCGGGCGCGCTGCGCGACGGTGGAATCGCGTTCGCGCTGGGCGGCGGGATCGCCTCCGCCGCGCAAGGCGGTCCCGAGTCGGACCACGACGTCGACCTGCTCCTTCGGCGCCAGGACGCCGACCGCGCGCTTGCCGTCCTCGACGAGGCCGGGTTCCGGCCGGAGAGACCTCCCGAGGGCTGGCTGTACAAGGCGTGGGATGGAGACGTATTCGTCGACCTGATCTTCCAGACGGCCGAGGGCGACGTCACCGAAGATCTGTTCGAGCGGGCGATCGACATGGAGGTCTATGCCGTCCCCATGCTCGTGCTCGCACCCGAGGACCTGCTCGTCTCGAAGCTCCTCGCGCTGGACGAGATGACGCTCGACTACAAGCCGATCCTGGAGATCGCCCGGGCGCTGCGGGAGCAGGTGGACTGGCCGAGCGTGCGCGAGCGAACGAGCGAGTCGCCGTTTGCGACGGCGTTCTTCACGCTCATCGAGGGGCTCGAGATCGTCTCAGAAGAAGAACTGGCGCCACGCTGACCACCAGTCGTCGGCGCGGGAGACGACGTTGCGCGCGTCGAGCCGCTCGACGCCCGGCTTGCGTCCGAAGCGGTCGGCGGCCTCGGTGACCTTGAACTCCACCCTGATCTCGACGGGATGCGCGGGGACGTACGGCTCGACCGCCTTCAGGTCGTTCAGAGCATGCGCCGCTCCCTCCTCGATGAGCTCACGGGCACGCTGAGCGGGAAGCTGCCGGGCGCTGAAGCTGCTGAGGCCCTTCTTGACGGCGACCGTCGTCAGTCCCTCTCCGAGCAGCTCCTTCCCCTCGCGGCATACGGCGTCGTCGCCGGTCACGAGCAGGACGGGACATCCCCACTGTCCGCAGAGCGCCGCGTTGATCCCTGTCTCCCCGACCAGCGTCCCGTTGAACCACAGGTTCTGCCACTGCTGGCCCGACACGGTGTGGTTCATCACCCCGTCGGGCGTCCCCGCCATCGCGTGCATGCCGACGAAGAGCGCCGCGTCGCAGCCCTCCTCGAGGAAGCCCGTGTACTCCGTCCACATGTCCTGGACGACGAACTCGCAGGCGGGGTCGAGCAAGTCCGGGATGAGCGAGTTGAAGCTCCAGGCGCCGCCGGCGCCGTGGCAGTCCATGACTACGATCTCGTTCGCGCCGGCCGCCTTCGCCCCGCGCACGGCGGCGTTGATCTCCTCCGTGTAGAGCCGCCGGCCCTCGTCGTACATCTTCTCGCCGCCGGTTGTCTGCTCCCACTTGACGATCCCGGAGACGCCCTCCATGTCGCTGATGATGTGGATGCGCATGCTTGTAGCCTCTCAGCGTGGAGACCGGTCTGCAAGGAAAGCGCGTTCTGGTCACCGGCGCGTCGGGCGGAATCGGGTCGGCGTGCGCCCGGGCGTTCGCGGCGGAGGGATGCGAGCTCGTCCTGCACTACCACCAGGGGAAGGAGCGCGCGGATGCGCTCCAGGCCGAGATCGGCGGGGTCGTCCTCCAGGCCGATCTGACGAGCGAGGAGGATGGGGACCACCTCTTCGTCGAGGCGGGGCCGCTGGACGTATGCGCAGCCGTCGCCGGCGTCTGGCCGCGTCCCGACGAGCCGGTCTGGGAGCTGCCGCTCGAGCGGTGGGAGGAGACGCTGCGCGCGAACCTGACTTCAACGTTCCTGACAGCGCGTGGATTCCTGCGCGGAGTCGCCGAAAACGGGCACGGCTGCCTTGTCATGGTCGCGTCCACCGCGGGGCTATTCGGCGAGGCGGGACACGCCGATTACGCGGCTGCCAAATCGGGCATCGCGTACGGGTTGCTGCTGAGCCTCAAGAACGAGGTGGTACGGGTCGCGCCGCGCGCGCGCGTCAACGTCGTCGCTCCCGGCTGGACGTATTCGCCGGTGACACGCGGCGCGATCGACGACGAGCTCGTCCGGCGAATCACGCGGACGATGCCTCTGCGCAAGGTCGCGCTGGCCGAGGATGTCGCAGCGCAAGTCGTCGTCCTCGCCTCGGACGAGATCTCCGGGCACGTCACCGGCCAGGTCGTCACGGTCGCCGGCGGAATGGAAGGGAGAGTCCTGCATGACTGATTTCATCGCTCACTGGGACGACGTCGAAGGACGCCGCAACGAGCTCGGCCATCTCGGCGCGGTCTGGCGCGACCTCGGCCGCGCGGCAGGCACCGTGACCGTCGGTCTCAAGCGGCTGGAGATCGACCCCGGTAAGTGGTCGACCCCGGCGCACGTCGAGGGCGCGGAGGAGGAGATCGTCTACGTCCTCGGCGGCTCCGGCTTGTCCTGGCAGGATGGAAAGGTCTACGCGATCGGGCCCGGCGACTGCATCGTCCATCCGCCGAGCAGCTGGGCGCACACGCTCCGCGCCGGCAACGACGGCCTCGACGTCCTCATCTACGGGATGCGCGTCCCGCTGCAGATCGCCGACCTGCCCCGCGGGGACGTGGCCTGGATCTTCCCCACGTGGACGGACGCGGGAACCGGCGACCACCCCTGGGCGCGCGAGGTCGCGGCCGGCGAGCCCGAGGTCGGCGAGCCCGAGCCGCGGCCGGCGAACATCGTGAACCGAGACGACGTCGAGTGGGACGACTGGGTGCCGGGCGGGGACTTCCGGATCACGTCCGCCTACCTTGCGCGTCCAGCCGGGGCGACCAAGACGGGACTGAACATCGACCGCCTCCATCCGGGCAAGCGCAATGGGCCCCGCCACATCCATTCGGCGGAGGAAGAGCTCTTCGTCGTGCTGGAGGGCGACGGCTGGTTTCTCTACGGCGAGGACGAGCACCCGATCCGGAAGGGACACGTAATCTCCCGTCCCGCAGGCGGCCGGATCGGTCATGCCTTCCGCGGGGGTGACGACGGCATGGAGCTGCTGCTCTACGGCACCCGCGAGCCGAACGACATCTGCTTCTACCCGGATTCGAACAAGCTCTTCTTCCGCGGACTGGGCGTGATCACGCGGATCGAGCAACTCGATTACCTGGACGGCGAGCTCTGAGCTCGATCCTCGACCAGATCGGGAATACGCCGCTCGTCCGCCTGCGTCCCGGCGAACGGAGCGGAGCTGTGGATCAAGCTCGAGTACATGAATCCCACCGGGATCGGGACGGCGAGCTCGGTGGTCGGCGTCGCTCGCGCGCTCAAGCCGGAAGGCGTCTGGATCCAGGCGCTCGAGCCGGCCGGCTCGGGTGCGACATCGGGCGGAGAGAGCGGGACGTTCGCGATGCAGGCCGAAAACCGGGGTCAGACCCCGGGACATGTCCCGGACCTAAATCCGGCTCGACACGGCCCTACGGCGGCTAGAGATCGAGCTTCAGTCCGTCGCTCGCCACCTCGACCGGCCCGTCGAAGGTCGAGCGAACGTACGCGAGCGTCTCGGCCCGATCAGATCCGGGGGAGAGGTGTGTCACCAGCAGCCGCCGGGCACCCGCCGCTGACGCGATCTCACCGGCCTGGCGGCCGTTCAGGTGCATGTGCATCTCCACCTCGCCCGGCGAGCCCGCCTCGCAGACGAACAGATCGGCGTCCCTGGCCACGGCACCCAGCGCGCCGTTCGGGCCGGAGTCGGCCGAGTAGGCAAGGGTCGAGCCTTCGTTAGAGATGCGGAACCCGAACGTGTCGATGTCGTCGATGTGCTCGACTTCGATCGCCTCGATGGACAGCGACCCGGCCTCGATCGTCTCGCGGTCCCGGAGCTCGTGGGCGACGAACGCCGGCTCTTCCTCTCCCGCCCACTCGGCGACGACGCCCATCGTCTCCGTCCAGCCCACCGGGCCGTAAACGGGCAGCGGCTCGTCCCGCTCGAAGGCGAACCGCAGCGTATGGAGCCCGACGATCAGGTCGGTCCAGTGGTCGGCGTGCAGGTGACTGATGAGAACGGCGCTCAGCCGGTCCGGCGTGCAGTGCTCCAGCAAGCGGGCGAAGGTCCCGGAGCCGGCGTCGATCCAGATACGGGTGTCAGCATCCTCGAGGAGGTAGCCCGAGCAGGCCGAGCCGGGGACGGGGTATCCCCCGCTCGATCCGAGGACTGTCAGGCGCATTCATGAGGATTCAAGCAGGCGGCGATCCGAGAGTCGACGCGCACCGCGGATCAAGAGGAACGCGGCGAGCGCAATTAGCGCGATCGGCGCGAGGACGATCAGCGCGTAGAGGCCCCAGCCGGCCTCCTTCGCCAGAATGTGGCCGGCGTCGTGCAGGGCGCGGCCGAGCGGCCCGCGATGCTCGGGCTTGACGACCGCGGCCGGCTCGCGGGTGGTGAGGCCAAGCGAGACTGTCGCGAGCGATGCGGTGTGTGCCGTCCGCGCCTTGCTCGTCCGGAGTGCCTCCAGCCGTGCCGCGAGCCGGGCGCGACGCTGCTCGAGCTTTACACGGTCCTCGTTCGAGAGCGAGGTGCTCGCGAGTTGGTCGTCCACCTTCGCGATCGCGACGCGCAGCGCGCCGATCTGCTTGACCAGGCGGTTGAACTGCGCCTGGAGGTCGGCGATCCGGATGTTCTGCGCTGCGATCGTCCCCAGGGCCGAGAACTTCGCGATCGCCTGCTGGATGTGTCCGATCGGGATCTTGAAGACGAGCGCCGAGTTGCCCTGCTTCGCCGCGTTGAACTGCGCGGACACGACGTAACCGCCGAGGCCGCGTGCGATCCGCATCGCCTTCTGTGTCGAGGGCGAGAGCGCGTCGAGACCGTCGACGCGGACGGTCAGCGCGGCCTGGTAGCTCTGCAGGCGAGTCGTGCTCGGCGTCAACGCGCGACCGGTTGCCTTCGCTCCCGATGCGCTCGGCACCTGCTCCGTGAACTGCGTCACGCTCGGTGGCAGCTTCGGAATTGCCAACGCACCGCGGTCGCTCCCCCCACGCACGTGGATTTTGAAGGCACCCTCTGAGACGGTCGTGCGCGTCGGCTGGTCGGCCTCGCCGCGCGCGACGTGCTGTTGCGGCGCGCCGGAATTGGCGATCCCATGGATGACGGCTCCGCCGACCCCGAGTGCGACGACCGCCGGCACGGCGATGAAGGCAACGTGCCGCACGGTGTACCGCGGCGGCAGCGAAAGGCTGAAGCGCGGCTCGCGCACCGGCCGCTCGCTGAGCGCGAGGACGCGCTCGCGGAGCTGCTCCGGCGCGCGCGGCTTGGCCAGGCGCAGCTCGTTCGTCAGGTCAACGCTCGACATCGGTCACCATCTCCTCCAGCTTCTTCAGGGCACGGCTCAGTCGGGTGGAACACGCGGTGGGGCTGATCCCCAGCAAACCAGCGGCGCTCTCGCCGTCGAGGTCGAGGATCACGCGCAGGGCGATCACCTCGCGCTCGGCGACGGAGAGCGCCAGGAGACCCCGTTCCAGGTCGGGGGATAGCCCCGAGACGAACACCTGGTCCTGGCGCTCCGGCGGCGCGTAGACCTCCTCGCGCCGCCGCCTCCGCCGCTCCGACCGAAGGTGATCGAGCGCGGTCGAGCGCGCCACCTGGCACAGCCATGTCTTGGCCGACCCGCGGCGCGGGTCGTACCGGCGCCAGCGGCGCAGCGCCTTCTCGAATGTCTCTCCGGTCAGGTCTTCGGCCACGGTCGGGTCTCCGGTCAGGTAGAGGAGGTAGGCATAAACGTCGTCGAGGTGGGCTTCGGCCGCGGCGGCGAAGCTCTCGCGCTCCGCCCCCGCCGTGCTGCGGTCGGCCCAGGTAGTTGCGTTCACTCAGACCTGTATACGCCACCGATGCGACGAACGTCACACGGTGCTGTAACCGGATCGAGCGTCGGCCGCAGTACAGACGCCACATGAGCCGGCCGGCGGCGTCGAAGAACGCCTCCTCGGCCTCCTCGGAGACGTGGCCGCCGTTGGCACACAGCACGACTTGGCGCTCACCGTCCTCGCTCGAGAGAGCGATCGCGCAAGGGCGCCGACCCTGACCCGCTAGGATCCGTACGGCATCAAGAGAGGTCGAGAGGGCCCGCGCCCGAGCTCGCCCGCCAACCTGCCTAGTCGCAAGGTGGCAAAGACGATGTGGCCCCACGGGGCAACGGCTAGCGAGCCGAGCGCGGGTCAGGGAGGGAGTTCGTTGGCAAGCAGATTTCTGGAACGGATCGAGAACGGGCCCACCGTCGTCGCCGACGGCGGGATGGGCGCACTCATCTCCGCCGCCGTTCCCCGCCTGCGGTGCCCGGAGGAGGCCAACCTGCGCGCGCCGGAGGCCGTCGTGTCACTGCACGTCTCCTTTATCAACGCGGGCGCCGAGCTCATCGAGACCAACACGTTCGGCGCGAACCGGCGCAAGCTCGCGCAGCACTTCCTCGAGAACGACTTCGAGCAGATCAACTCCACCGCCGTCAAGCTGGCGCGGAACGCACGCGAGACGACGGGCCGCGACGTCTTCATCGCCGGCTCGATCGGGCCGCTGGGCGAGGTCGCGACCTCCCGGGTGCGCCGTGAGGAGTTCGCCGAGCAGGCGCAGATCCTCGAAGGCCGCGGCGCCGACCTCTTCATGGTGGAGACGTTCTACGACCTGGACGAACTGTGCGATGCGGTCGAGGCGGTTCGGGGCGTCTCGTCCCTCCCGATCGTCGCGCTCATGACGTTTGATGACGGTGCCGAGACACTTGCCGGCGTGCGGGCGAAGGAGGCGGGCAAGCGGCTGGCGGAGATGGACGTCGTCGCGATGGGCGCGAACCACGGCGCGGGCCTAATGGCTGCGCTCGCGGCGCTCGACGAGATGTCGAGCGACGGGAAGCCGCTCGCCGCACTTCCGAACATCGGCCTTGCCAGTCTCGCCGGGGGCCGAGTCATCTATCCCCACGCCACGCCGGAGTACTTCGCCGAGTTCGCCGCCCATGCGCGCGAGCTTGGCGCCAAGATCGTGGGCGGCTGCTGCGGCACGACGCCGGCCGAGATCTCCGCGATCCGGGCAGCGGTGGAGGCGGAGCGCAAACCCCGCGCCAGGCTCGACTTCGAGGAGCGGGAGCTCGTGGTCGCACTCGGCGAGGAGCAAGCCGAGACGGGGCTGGCACGCGCGCTCCGCGAGGGCGAGTGGGTCGTCTCCATCCAGCTCGATCCTCCGCTCGGCGGCAACATCGGCGGGCTCGTCGAGCTGTCGCAGGCGTTGAAGGACTCGGGCAAGGTCGGCTTCGTCGACGTGAACGACAACGCCGGCGCGCGCGCCGGCATGAACGCGATCATGTTCTCCGCCGCGATCGAGCGCGCGACGGGGATCGAGACCATCCCGCACCTCACGACGCGTGACTACACGATCATGGGGCTCGAGGCGGTGCTCTTCGGGGCGCACGCAGAGGGGGTCCGGAACGTCCTCGCCGTGACCGGGGACCCGCCCGAGGTCGGCGACTACCCGGGCTCGAGCGGGATCTTCGAGATCGACGCGATCGGGCTCACGCGCCTGATGACGCAGCTGAACCGCGGCGAGGATTTCAACGGCCGGCCGATCGACGCGCCAACCTCCTTCTACATCGGCGTCGCCGTGAATCCGACGGCGGACGACCTCGACCTCGAGCTCGACCGCTACCACCAGAAGATCGAGGCAGGCGCGCACTACGCGATGACGCAGCTCGTCTTCGACCTCGACCTGCTGGACGCCTTCTTCGACCGGTTCGGCGGGCCCTCGCCGATCCCGGTCATCGTCGGGATCTGTCCGATCTGGAGCTACCGCTTCGCACTGCGCCTGCACAACGAACTGCCGGGAATCTTCGTCCCGGAGAAGCTCCAGGAGCGCTTGCGCGACGCCGGCTCGAAGGCGCCGGAGATCGGAATGGAGTATGCGAAGGAGCTGTACGAGGCCGCGAAGGAGCGCTCCGCCGGCGTCTATCTAGTGGCTCCCTACCGCCAACCGCTCAACATCCTCCACCTGATCTCCTAGCGCTCGGGCCCACGCGGCCGCACGCTCGAGCTCGCCGTCCTTCAGCGGTCCTTCCGTTCCGTGGACGAAGAAGCTCTCAGGCTCCGCCACCAGCTCGAACCCGTGTCGGCGCAGACGCTTCGCGATGCCCTTCGCCGCCGATCCCGTCAGGAACGCCGGCTTCTCGAAGCGCGTGTCGAACGCGGCCGCCCGGCCGGCGCCGTTCGGCAGCTCGTCCAGCCAGTCGCGCACGCCGTGTCCGTCGGTCCCTCCCTGCTCGACCGCCGCCTTGCGGCTTCGCTCGCTCGGAAGCCCGTGTATGTGCGTCGGCGCGCCCACCACGAGCAGATCGACCTCGTCCAGGTCGACGGGGTCTCCGGCCCGGAGGACCTCGGTGTCGAGCTCCATCGCGATCGCCTCCGCGATCCGGCGCGTGTTTCCGAACGACGACTCGCAGATCACTTTCGCTCTCATCTCTACCTCCTTTGTCCTGCTGCAAGCACACCACGGCGGGCGGCGAAGGTCATCCGCGAAAGCCCGGATCCCGGGTCAGCGCACGCACGGGCCGGTGGAGACCTTGTGCCGCGTATGCGCGAGCGCCCGGCGGACGACCTCCACCGGGATGCCGTAGCCGCCGGTCTCTCCCACACGAGCGGCGAACATCGTGGACTGGACGGCGCCCCGCGCGTCGACGGCCGGGCCACCGGAATCGCCGTGCTGGATCTTCCCGCGCAGGCTCGTGATGAGCCGCGAGACCGGCCCGTGACCGTAGGCGTCGTCCGTGCTGATCCGCGCGGTCTCGCCGATCCGGCCGGCTTCGACGTCGAGCGCACCGTTGCCGGGGTAGCCCATGAGCGCGACCGGCGTCCCCGGCTTCGGGGTGACGGAGCGGAGCGGTCGCGCCTGCAGGCCCGGGACGCGCAGGACCGCGACGTCGTTCCGCGAGTCGAATGCGTATGCCTGCGCGTCGAGCGGGAGATCACCCGGTGCCTGGACGGTGGTCGAGTCCTCGCCGGCGACGACGTGCGCGGCTGTGACGACGAGGCCCGGGCGCGCGACCCACCCGCTTCCGGCGATCCCGAGCCCGCACGCGTTCCCGAGCACCTTGACGACGCTCGGCGCAGCCTCGCGCACACCCGGCCGGTTGAGGACGGCCGGGTTCGGCGGCGGGCCGATCGCCAGAGGGCCCTCGATGGCCAGCAGCGGGTCGATCCGCGCCAGCGCGTGCAGGACAGTCGAGGGCGGCAGCAGCTCGTTCAGCTGCCGGACGATGAACGAGCGCTGGGCGTTCTGGCGGAGGTTCGTCTGCCCGGGGATGAGGAGGACGACCGTGCCGAGCACCCAGACGACCGCCAGCCCGGTCGCGGCGCCGATGAGGAGCCCGCCGGCCGAATCCACCGCGCGCAGCGGCTTGAGCCGCATCGACGAGCGCATCCTGCCGCCGACGTAGCTGCCCATGGCCTCCAGGACGATCGCGCAGAAGATCGCCCCGCCGAGCGCGAACAGCGTCGTGTAGCGCGAGGTGTTCCCGCCGGAAAGGAGATACGGGGCGAGTCGCGCGCCGAGTAGCGCCCCTCCGACGATCCCGGCGAGGGAGAGCGCGGCGGTGAGGAGACCTCGGAAGTAGCCTGCGACCGCGAGCAGCGCCACGAGCGCGAGCGCGATCCAGTCGAACAGGTTCACGAAGCCAGGCTACTGGGCGGACCCGTCGCTAGACTTCGTCCGCTCGGGGGCGTAGTTCAGTTGGTTAGAACGCCGGCCTGTCACGCCGGAGGTCGCGGGTTCGAGTCCCGTCGCTCCCGTTCCCGCTGGGCGAGCCAGAACGGGCGAAAGCCCCGGCAAATCGGCCGACTTGCCTTCTTCGCGTGTACTTCCTCAGAAAAGCCCTTGTAAGTAGGGGTTACAACGCGTACCAGCGGAGTCGTAGTACGTGCTGCGCCACCCCGACGCCGGGGAACAGGAGCTGGCACGGCGGATGTAGCTGCTCGAGGGCAGCGCCTCTCCGGTCGTGGTGCCGGGTGTGCTGACTACACGGAGGAGGCGGACGACGCCGCCCGGCGCTTCGAGGACACCGGGATGCACGTCGTCCGCTCTACCGATCCGGTCGGTCCTGCCGGGTACGCCTTACGCGAGCTGAACGAAGAACGCGTTGTTGACGCCGCCGCCGCCACCCTTGACGGTGTAGATGAGGAAATCACAGTTCACCGTCGACGACCGAACGAGCGCACTCACGGCCGCACCTCCGTAGGCGGGTGACGCCACGGCGCTGCGGATGGACGACGGGAGATTGCGCAGGCAGTAAACGCCTGCACCCGTCTTCTTCAAGTTCGCCTGCTTCACGTCCTTCGAGTTGCTGAGAACGGTTCCATCGGCGGCGACATGCGCGTACGCAAGCACCGCAGAGTGGCCTGCGGGCCCTTGTGGACCAGCCGGCCCGGTGAGACCCGGCGCGCCCTTCGGCCCGGTGAGACCCGGCGCCCCCTTCGGCCCTGCGGGGCCCGCTGCGCCCTTCGGGCCGGTGAGACCCGGCGCGCCCTTCGACCCTGCGGGCCCCTTCGGCCCTGCGGGCCCCTGCGGCCCTGCAGGCCCCTGCGGCCCTGCAGGCCCCCTGCTCCTCCGAATCAACCTCTGCGTCCCGTACGTGAGCTTGACGAAGGCGATCGAGTGGTTCTTGATCGCCGTGCCGCTCATCTTCTTTGCCGCAGTGGCGCCGCCGACGCCGAGAGCAGCGATCAGCGCTGCCCCGGCCAGTAGCGCAAGAACACTGCTGAAACGAATCCTCTTCATTCCGAGACCTCCCTCGGTTCTAGATCCACTGATGATGCCCGTGCGGTGGAATGCGCTCAACGTCGCTTTACACGACCCTTACAAGGCGACTTGAACGTGCTGTCAAGCGCCACGGTTTCTCCCCAGGCAATCGACCGTCCCCACCGGCGGCCGCGTTTTCTCCCCACCCGTGGCCATGGTTTCTCCCCGCTTGGAGCGTTCCGTCGGATCAGCGAAGCGAAGGCCGTAGGCCGAAGCCACGCTGTCGTCGGCGCGGTGGCGGCGGACGAGCCCGGCCAGCGACTCGAGCGTGTGCCAGGCGACCTCCTCGCCCGGTCGTATCGCCAGGTGCCCCAGCGCCTTCGCGAAGTGGATCTTGCCCGTACCGGGCGAGTAGGCGTCGCACTACTCATGTTGTCGATCCGTTGCCGGCGCGGGTGCGGTTGGTGGCGGCGCCGGGAGAGCTGCGGGACATCGAGCTCGAGGTGCGCGGTTGGACGACGGAGGGTGGGTCGGGCGAAACGGCGTTGATCTGTCGGCTGGTGGATGGGAGTTCGGGTGAGATCCCGGCGCGCTGGACGGACCTGCCCTGGCGGGTCGAGCCGGAGCCCCCGGTCGGCGGGCTGGGCTCGCCGGCGGGGTGGCGGCTGCTGCTGGCGCGGGCTGAGCGGGTGCGGGTGTGCCGTCCGCAGCGGCGGCGAGCCTCCGCCGAAAACGGAGGTGACCATGTCGGGACAGCTCGCGCTCGCCTTGGGCGAGCAGGAGGTGGCGCCGGCGGCGGTGTGGGAGACGCTGCCGCCGGAGCGTCAGCTGCAGGTGGCGGTGAGGCTCGCGCGCCTGCTCGCGCGGTTGCTGGAGGCGGCGCGCGATGAGTGACCGCTCGAAGATCACGGAGGAGCACCGGCGCCGCCGAGCGGTCGTGTACGTGCGTCAGTCGACGCCGACCCAGCTGGAGCGAAACCACGAGTCGCGCGCGCGGCAGTACGCGCTGCGGGAGCGGGCGATCGAGCTTGGCTGGCCGTCCGGCTCGGTGTCGGTGGTCGACGACGATCTCGGCCGCTCGGGCGCCTCGGCCGATGGCCGGCTCGGGTTCAAGGAGCTGGTCGCCGAGGTCGGACTCGGACGGGTCGGGCTCGTCCTCGCGCTGGAGACCTCCCGCCTGGCCCGCTCCTCGGCCGACTGGCACCGCCTGCTCGACCTGTGCGCGCTGACGTCGACGCTGATCGCCGACCAGGACGGGATCTACTCACCGGCCGACTTCAACGACCGGCTGCTGCTCGGGCTGAAGGGGACGATGTCGGAGGCGGAGCTGCACCTGATCCGCGCCCGGCTCGAGGGCGGCCTGCGCAACAAGGCCAAGCGCGGCGAGCTCGAGCAGAACCTGCCTGTAGGTCTCGACCGTGACGAGGAAGGCCGGGTCGCGCTCTCTTCGGACGAGCAGGTGCGGCATGCGATCGGGCGCGTGTTCGAACTGTGGCGACGGGTCGGGTCGGCGCGGCAAGTGGTCGCCTGCCTGCGCGAGGAGGGGCAGCGGCTCCCGCGTCGCAGCGTCGGCTCGCGGCGGTTGCGCTGGACGCAGGCGAGCTACGGCGCCGTGCACGACTTCCTCACCAACCCCGCCTACGCCGGCGCGTTCGTCTTCGGGCGCACGAGCCAGAAGAAGACGCTCGACGGCGAGGGACGTGTGCGCCGGCGCACGGTCGAGCTGCCGCTCGAGCAGTGGTCTGTCTGCCTGCCCGAGCACCATCCCGGCTATGTCAGCTGGGACGAGTACCTCGCCACCCGTGAGCGGCTGCGCCTCGAGCCCACCGCAGGCGGGCTCGGTACCCCGGGCAGCCCCAACCTGGTTGGCGGCTTCTCCGCCAACAGCGTCGACACGGGTCTTGGTGGCTCCGTCATTGCCGGCGGCAGCACACTTCTTCGGGCCAACCGCATCCAGAACAACTACGACTTCATCGGCGCCGGGTTTGGCAACAGCGCCGGCTCGGCGGCCGGGAACATGGCAACCGCGATCGGCGCCGGCACTAACAACAACGCCCCGGCAGGGTGGAGCTTCATCGGCGCGGGAGACAGCAATCGCGCAACCGCCGACTACGACTTCGTCGGCGCCGGAGCCGACAACCACGCGGGAAGCGCGAGCGGGGGCGAAGCGGCCGCCGTCGTCGCAGGAACGGGCAACGCCGCCAACGGCGGCTACGCCTTGATCGGTGCCGGCACGAACAACCTCGCCACCGCGGACTACTCGGCAATCGGTGCGGGCCAGTCCAACATCGCGAGCGGCCGGTCGTCCGTGGTCGCTGGCGGCGTCGGCAATATCGCCAGCGGTTTCGACTCCGCAGTCCCCGGAGGCTTCGGCAACACAGCCGGCGGCGGCGACTCCACCGTGGCCGGCGGCCTCAACAGCACCGCCAGCGGCTTCGGATCCGCCGTAGCTGGTGGCGAACTCAACACGGCCAGCGGAGTCGAATCCACCATCGCCGGAGGCGCCGGCAACACGGCCAGCGGCGACCTCAGCTTCGCCGCCGGGACGCAGGCGCTGGCGACGCAAAACGGCTCGTTCGTTTGGGGCGACAACACGTTCGCGAATGTCACCTCCCCGGCCGCCAACACCTCACCGTGCGCGCCTCGGGCGGGATCTGGCTGGGGACGACCTCGACTCCCTCGATCACGGCCGGGCATTTCATCGACACCTCGACCGGCGCCTACCTGACCGGCACGGGCGCCTGGACGAACAGCTCAGATCGGGCGCTCAAGCACGACCTCCGGCCGCTGAAAACTAAGGACGTCCTCGACGTGGTGGCGCGGATGCCGATGACGAGCTGGAGCTACAAGGCGGAGAATCCGTCAGTCCGCCACATCGGCCCAATGGCACAGGACTTCTACAAGACCTTCGGGCGCGGACTCGACAACAAGCACATCACCACGATCGACGAGGGCGGGGTCGGGCTGGCCGCGATCCAAGGCCTGTATCGGCAGAACAAGGCATTGGAGCGGCAGAACCGGGAGCTCAACGCGCGCGTGGCGAGGCTCGAAAGGGTGACGAAGCTGACGCGGTAGCCAAAGCGAAGCTCGCGGTCGGCCTGGCCGGTCTACGAGCGCTGAACCGGTGCCCGCTCTTCCACGCCGGCCAGCGCGAACCGCGTCCTCGAGGGCGGCAGCGCGCCCCGCGTCGCCGCCCGCAGCGGCGAGGGCGGCAAGGCCGTAGAAGCAGACTTCGAGCGCCGCCGCGAGAGCGCCGCCGGCCACAACTGCTCGCGCGACAAGATTCGCTCGCGACGAGCCGTCGGAATCGCCCACGTGAGCTGCGACGATCCCCGACTCCAGCTGGTCGAGACCGGAGCCACCTCGATCGTCAGGCGCGCGGCGCCCGGGGTTCCGCCTGTTAGGCGATCCGGGCCGTTCCCCTGTAGCGGGCTCGAGCCCGGCGGAAAGGAGCAAAATGAGCCACAGGATCATCCAATGCGGACGATGCGTCGCTCCGTCGGATGCGAGAGGCTTTGGTGGACAGGACTGTGACTAGCGGAAGGAGATGCGATGGCGATTGGACCTGTTCAGCTCGTCGTCCTGGGGTTCAACCACCCCGAGTTCCAAGGAGAGATCATCGCCGAGCTGGAGAAGCTCCGGGAAAGTGACACGGTGCGCGTGATCGACGCGGTTGCCGTCTACAAAGACGCCGAGGGCGAGCTCGAGGTCGAGCACCTCAGCAACATCACCGAAGATGAGGCAATCGAGCTCGGCAGCAAGATCGGCGCCCTGATCGGCCTCGGCATCGAGGGCGAAGAGGGCCTGGAGGCAGGCGCAGCCGCCGGTGCGAAGGCGGCGGCCGAGGAGGGCATCCACCCGTTCTCGGACGAGGAGGCCTGGGACGTGCTGGAGGAGATCCCGAACGACTCGGCAGCCGCGCTGCTCCTCCTCGAGCACCAGTGGGCAGTGCCGCTGCGCGATGCGATCGCGCGTGCGGGAGGCTTCCGCATCAGCGACGGCTTCATCAGCCCGCTCGACCTGGTCGAGGTCGGCCTGGCGTCGGCCGAGGAGGCAGAGGAGCTCCACGCAATGCAGACGGCCACGGCCGGCAGCGCGCAGTGACCGTCACGACATACCGGAGGTAGAGATGTTCGGAGTTCGGAGAATGGCCCGCCGCTCCGGCAGGCGGACCGCGCGGCGCGTCTCGCGCCGCCGCTAGATCCGATGCGAGCCGCCCTCGCCGGGTGCTTCGGCGGGGGCGGCGGCGAACAGCAGTCGACGTCGACATGCAGTATGGGAGAAGGAGAGCGAACCTTGGGAAGTAGAGACACAGAACTCACGGACATTCCTACCGGGAAGGCGTCTACCGCGAAGACGGTAGTGCATCTCACACGTGACGAGCGGGTCGCGCGAGGGAAGGCAGCGCGGGCCGACACCCCGCGCGGGGCACATGCAGAGGTCGACTTCCCCCGGCCGCGTGACACCGTCGCGTTGTTGGAGGAACAAGCGGTCTCACGGGTGCCTGAGCTGGTGCCCATCCGCTACGGACGGATGCTCACGTCCCCGTTTGCGTTCTACCGCGGTGGTGCCTTGATCATGGCGTCGGATCTCGTTCGGACGCCGACGTCGGGCATTCGCGTGCAGTTGTGCGGTGACGCGCACCTGTCGAACTTCGGGGTGTTCGGCTCGCCGGAGCGGAACCTCGTCTTCGACATCAACGACTTCGACGAGACGGCGCCGGGTCCGTGGGAGTGGGACGTCAAACGGCTGGCGGCGAGCTTCGCGATCGGGGGCCGCGAGAACGGGTTCGCTCGAAAGGAGAGGCGAGGGACTGTGCTCGACACCGTCCGCGCCTACCGGGAAGCGATGGCCGGCTTCGCGAGGATGCCCAACCTCGACGTCTGGTACGCACATCTGCCGGTGGAGGTCGCATTTGCAGAGTTCTCTGCCGGCGTCGATCCGAAGCGGCTGAAGAAGGCTGAGGCAAATATCGAGAAGTCGCGCACGAAAGACAGCATGCACGCCTTCGAGAAGCTGACGCACTCGGTCGACGGTGAGCCTCGGATCATCAGCGACCCGCCGCTGATCGTGCCGGTCGAGGAACTGGTTCCAGAAGAAGTGGAGCGGGACGCGATCCTGGGCGAGGTGCGCAGTCTCATCCGCAGCTACCGGCGGACGCTCGAGACCGACCGGCGGCACTTGCTCGAAGAGTTTCGGTTCGTCGACCTTGCCCGCAAGGTCGTAGGCGTCGGGAGCGTGGGTACGCGCGCCTGGATCGCGCTCTTCCTCGGAACGAATGACGAAGACCCGCTTTTCTTGCAGGTCAAGGAGGCGGAGCAATCGGTGCTGGAGCGGTTCGTGGGCAAGGGCGAGTTCAGCAATTGCGGCCAGCGCGTCGTTGCCGGTCAACGCCTGATGCAGGCGACGAGCGACATCTTCCTGGGCTGGCAGCACATCGCCTCGGGGATCGACGGCATGGAGCGCGACTACTACATCCGGCAACTCAAGGATTGGAAGGGCTCGTTCCCCTTCGAAGCCGCCGTGCCGGCTGGTGCAGCCGCATACGGGAGAGCGTGTGGTTGGACGCTTGCTCGTGCGCATGCCCGCTCCGGTGACCGCGTTGCGATCGCCGCCTACCTCGGCAAATCAGACGCGTTCGACAAGGCGATCGCCACCTTCGCGGAGGCGTACGCGGACCAGAACGAACGCGATTATCAGGCGTTGCGAGACGCGGCGGAGAAAGGACGCGTCAAGGCGCAAACCGGCCTCTGAGAGGCCCTCGATCTCGCTCGACCACGTCAGCAGCCGGGGCGCAGATCATCCCGTAGGTATGACGCTCGCCGTAAGCGGATAGGCGACGCTCATTCGGTGGCGCGCACAAACTACCGGCCGGAAAGCGTCGAGCGAAGCATGAAGTGGGAGACATGAGCTCCGCCCCCAAGCTCGGAATCTGGGCGTGGAGTTTCGTCGGGTTCGTCGTGGCGACGGCCATCGTCGTCACCGCCTTCGGCGCGGTCAGCGAGATAGTGCTCCCGCTGCTGTTCGCTGTCGTTCTGGCCATCATCTTCAAGCCCCTGGTCGGGAACCTCGAACGCCGCGGGCTCAAGCCCTCCCTCAGCGCCGGGCTGATTGTGCTGGGTTTGATCGCCTTGATGGCCCTCGTCATCATCGCAACTGTGCGGGGCGTCGTCCAGCAGACAGACAAGATCGGCGGGTCGGTCGACGAGGCGATCGCAAAGGCGGTGGATGAGCTCGGCGTCGACAAACAGACCCTGGAAGATGTTCGCGCGGCGGTCGAGGAGACTTCTCCGGCGGTCGCGGAAGGTTTCGTCACCAAGATCGTCTCGGGCGTAAACGCGCTGATCGGCCTGGCCAGCGGCCTGATCCTCGGCTCGCTGATCATGTACTACCTGCTCAAGGACGGCACTCGTCTCCGGAGCTCTGTCGTCAAACAGATTGCCCCCTCGATCAGGGACGAAGTCGACAGCTTCATCACGGACGCATGTCAGACACTCCGCAGCTACGCGCGGGGCCGCACCGCGATGTCCGCGATAGTCGCAGTGGTCATCGGCATCGCGAGCTTCCTGTTCGGCCTCCCGCTCGTGTTCACCATCGTCATGGTGAACTTCATCGGCGGCTACATCCCCTACATCGGCGCCTTCCTCGGCGGCGGGCTTGCGGTCATCGTCGCCTACGGCGAAGGCGGGCTCGGACTGGCCGTGGGCATGCTCCTGATCGTTCTCGCGGCGAACCTGGTGCTCGAGAACTTCGTGGAGCCCAAGGTGATGGGCCGCAGTCTCGACATTCACCCGCTGACCGTGATCGTCGTCACTGCGCTGGGCGGCTTCCTCTTCGGCATCGTCGGCCTGCTCCTGGCCGTGCCCTTCACCGTCATCGGCGGCCACGCGATCAGCCTCCTCCGGGCGAAGGGCTTCTTCACGCTCGTGGCCGATAAGGCCGCGCCGACCGTACAGACGATGCTCGACACGAAGGACTGAAGACGGCGAGACGGGTGATCTGACGTCGCGGCGAGCTTCGACTCGATCCGAACCGACCTCGCAGCGGTGAAGGCAGACGCCGGAGCGGAGCTTTCGGAACCGATCACAGGTCTCGAGAACTCGCTCAACGCGCTGTCTGCGGACGTCGATGCCGTGCGGGCGGCCGGCACGATCACTTACGGGTCGAAGCAGTCGCGCACCGACTCAATCGCAGCTGTGAGCGCATCTTGGGAGACACTCAAGACGTCGGCCCCGGACTGCGACCTGTAGCACGCTCGTAGGTCTACGGCGAAGAGGGGTGCGGCAGCGGCCCCTCTTCGCCGTCACGGCCGGCTAGTAGTTTCTCAGCTTGCTTGCTCGTCGAGCTCCTCATCTTGCTCGTCGAGCTCTGCGGTCTCGATCTCGATCGCGAGCGCCTTGACGATGTTGCCGGTCGCGGATGCGACTCGCGCCGTGCCGACGATTGGCGCAATCGCGGCAAGCACACCGCGGACCTGCTCTCCGTCGATCCCGACATCGGTCGCGGCTTCGAGGTTCAGCATGTACGAAACCGGTGGGGCATCGACCGCGGCGAGCGCCGCAATGCGTACGAGCATGAGTGTTTCCGCGTCGAGATCCGACGCTTCGAGCGAGTCCGCGGTCATGCTGGCGAGGAGGTCGAGGACCGGAGTCTCGTTGGTGGATTCGGACATGGTGCTCCTTTCGGTCGATGGTTGGTTCCAGGGTGATTGACTAGGGTACGGCCTCGACGTCCGGCAGCGCCCACGTACCGTCGAACAGCGGCGCGGTGGGGCTATAGAAGCGGAACATCGGGTAATAGCCCCTGCCGGGGACGGTCTCGATCCAGTTGCTCGCCTCGCTCCCCGTCAGGTTGGGCCCGAAGTACAGGTCGAGTGAGCCGTCGTCGTTCATCTTGAACTCGTCATAGCCCTTTCATCACTCCGATGGCGGGCGACAAGTAGATCGCGCCGTAGGTGTACTGCTTGTTCCGCGGACATAAGCGCTAGCTCACGGGCTCGATCTCACTCGGCCGCCAGCTCTTGTCGAAGAACGGCTGGAGTGGGCTGTATAGGCGCAGGATCACGAACCAGCCCTTGTCTGGGACGGTCTGGATCCAGTTGTGCTCCTTGCCGGCCGGCGCCTCCGGGCCGAAGTGGATGTCGGTCGAGCCGTCGGCGTTCTGCTCGACGGTGCGGGACTGGCTGCCCAGGCTGGGGAACGGCTGGTCGTTCTGCAGCATCGACCGCGTCTGGCGGTCGTACACCATCACCGACCAGAAGCGGCTCTCGGGAACGTCGGACGGCAGACTGAGCCGGTAGCTCTGGGCGCCGTCGAGGTACTCGCCCTCGGCGTCCTTTGAGGCCATCAGGTACTGCGACCCCATCCCGGTGAGGCGCATGCACATCGCGGGAGTGATCCCGGTCGCCGGATAGAAGAAGACGATGCGCGCGTTCAGCTTGCGCGCGCCGTCGCTGGGGCTCTGCTTGACGCCGTCTTTCGTGATCTCGGGCGGCGGAGTCAGGAACTCGTAGCCGCCGGCCCAGAGCATGTTGAACCACGCCGACCCCGGGTAGTAGGCCATGCCCTCGGACTCGCGCGGCGCGAAGCTCAGGGTGCGCGCCGTGGCGTTGCCTACGGCGATCGCCTCCTCGAGGATCTCGCGCATGCGCTCGTCCGGTGCGAACGGCTCGCCTTTGCGGATGCCGACGGCGGCGAGCTGACCCAGGATCTCGGGATCTCCGGCGCCGGCCGGCTCCCGCTGGACCACTTCGTCGATGGTCTCCCAGTACGAGAAGTCGTTCGGCGTGATCGTGTTGATCTCCAGGTGCACGGCGTCGACGAACTTCGTCTCACCGGCTTCGGCTACGCCTGCCAGCGGCTGCCGTCCGTCCAGGAAGCTCCCCACGGCAGTGCCCGAGCCGCCCGGCGTCCAGGGATAGATCCGGAGCCCCTGCTTGACGGCTGCGACCGCCGGGGCCGGATCGTTGTCGATCATGAACGCCCGGCCGATCAGGGTCGCACGAGTCGTGCGGACGTGAGACACGTGGAAGCCGCTGTCAGGCAGCGGCCCGTCGTAGCCCGGCCCCACCAACAGGTACCTGCCGCCCTCGCCGCGATCCGGGCCGGGAAGGCCGACATCCGTCACCCAGCGGAACCACATGTCGTCGACCGTCCCGAGAATCGCGCTCGGCGCGGGCATCGCCGGGACGTCGATCGCCATCGGACCTTGTGCGAGGTCGATGAAGGTCCAGAAGTAGATGGTGTCCGAGTTCGGCGTCAGGAAGAGCGATGTCGCATCCATCAGCTCGGGGTAGATGAGCACGTCGTTGTCCTTGACCCCGACGCTCAGAAAGCCTCGGCGGATCGCGTTGAGCGACGCAGCCGGGATGCTGTTCAGGTACGCCTCGACGCCCCGCAGGTAATCCAGATGGTCGTAAAGGAGCTCCGCCGTCTCCGGGGTCGGGGCGCCGTCGTCGAACTCGAGCCTCCCGAGTTTGGTCTCAACCGTGTCCGGCGTCGTGATCGAAGCCAACATGTCTGCGGTCGCGCTCATTGCTCTATCTCCTTTGTTCGCACGTACTGCGCCATCGCGGCGCATCGCGACGAAACGTAAGCGACCGACCATCCCCTCGCATCACCCCGATCGTACGAAGCCCACGCCTCCCACCAGGCCATATCACCCTTACTGGACGATGACCCACGGCTCCAGACGATCCAGACTTGACTCGACAGCAAGCAATCAAATCAGCGAGAACGGAGGATTTATGTGGTGGGGAATTGGCTTCGGCGGATTCTTTCTGTACCTGTTGCTGGTGTTCTTCGTCGGAATCAGGACGCTCAGAAACGGCCACGGATGGATGTTCTTCTTCGGGATCTTCTTCCCGATCCTGTGGATCTTCGGCGCGTTCATGCGACCCGCTAGTCCACAGGCAGCTTGAGGGCTTGACGCAGCAAAGCGCCATCGCTGTGGACCCGTTCGCGGGGAAACTCCCATGCCGAGCGTAGGTCGCGCGAATTTCATCGAGCGCAAGATGACGCGCTTCCTGAGCGAGCCGCCCTCGGTGCGCACGGCCGCGGCCGTCATCGTCACGGCAACTGCGGCAGTCGTGGTCGGCGGCGGCGTGCTGATGCGGGTGCTCGACCACGGCGAGTACTCGAGCATCTGGGACGGCATCTGGTGGGCGCTCCAGACCGTGACGACCGTCGGTTATGGCGACGTCACGCCGGCGAAGCCGTCCGGACGGATCATTGCCGCGTTCGTCATGTTCGAGGGCATCGCCTTCGTGACGATCATCGTCGCGGCGGTTACCTCGATTTTCGTCGCGCGGGCATCCAAGGAGCGCGACATCGCCGAGGCGGCGGACGACGAGAAGCATGAGGCGCGACTCACGGCCCAGTTGCAGCGCATCGAGCAACGCCTTGACGGGGTCGAAAAGATGCTGCGCTCGGGTTCGGGATAGGCCCGGTGAGCGAGCCAAAGCCAAACGCCAGGCTGGCCAAGACTCGGGGACGGGCCAAGTCCGTCCGGCGGCGCGTCGAAAACAGTTTTGGCCATGACGTCTTCCAGCGACTTTCGAGCCTCGATTTCATGAACCAGGCGCTGCTGCTCGCAGCCGTCATGGTGCTCTGGCTGTTTCCCAACCTGATCTTTCTCAACGCGGCTGCGGGACGTTCGTTCACCGACAACATCACCAGACACATGGGCCTCGACTCCGCCGCCACTCAGAGTGTGAGAGAGCTGTTCCTCGACTCCTCGAGCTCGACGCCCGCGACGGTGGGTTCGGTCGTGTTCCTGCTCGGGGCGATCATCGCAACCGTGGCAGTGGTGCAGAACCTCTGGCAGAACATCTTCGGCGTCAAGGGCCCCGGTGGCTGGAGTGAGTTCTGGCGACAGGTGGTCTGGGGAGCGGCAGCGCTCGCAGGGGCGACCGCCGTCAGCTTTATCACCCACGAGTTGAACAAGGATTCTCCGGCGCTTGCCACCGTCGTCAACTTCATCCTGCTCTTCCTCTTCTTCTGGTTGGGCATGCATCTCTTGCTGGCGGGACGCGTGCCCTTGCGCGACCTCGTGCCTTCTGCGCTTTTTACTACAGCCTTCTACCTGGGGCTCGGAGCTTTCTCGGCCTACTTCCTCTCCGATGCGGTCGTGGCCAACGACAAGCAGTACGGGCCGATCGGGGTCGTGTTCATCCTGATGACCTGGCTCCTGGCTCTCGGCGTGGTGCTGATCCTCGGGCCTGTGGTCGGGGTCGTCTGGCGGGAGCGACGCCTGGCCCGCAGTCGCGCGCCGGCCTGAGATCCGGCTGGGAAGAACCCGCCCGCGCCTCGTCGTTCGCGGGTGGTCAGCCGTGTGAAGGGCTCTCGTCGTCCCCGCGCTTCCGGCGGAGCTCTTCGTAGAGCGAGCTGTTGAGGATGGGCGCGTTGACCACCAGCACCGCGCAGAGATAGATGAAGAAGATGATCGTCGTCGTGGCGCCGAGACTGCCGTACAGCGACACCGACTTCTCGAGCTTGGGCACCAGCAATCTGCCTACCGCCTCGTGGAGCACCTGAAATCCGATCGCGACCATCAGGGCGCCGCGCCAAGAGCGCCATGAAACAGGCACCAGTGCCCCGGCCGGCCAGCGTCCCGGAGCGAACGTGAAAGACAAGGCTGGGTCAGCTCGACGACGATCTCACCGTGGAATTCAGGCTGTAAACCCTGGAACTCGAACCTGTCCGTTGGGCGCCGCAAGCCTGTCGGACCGGAGCTCGTTAGAAACGCAGGAGCCCGCGTCCTGAGGCGTCAGGCGACGCAGTGCGTGTCGTCGGTCCGGGGCGAACGCGGATCGAGGAACCCGTCCATACGTGCCCCTCGATCCGGTCCGAACCTCGGTCAGTTCACAGATTCCTTGAAGCCCCGCCAGTGCGCCGTCAGTGCATACAGCACCAGGATGTTGAGCGCGACGATCAGGATGTTCCAGAGGGGATACGCCTGCGGGTAATTCGCCATGAACGCCATCTGGCCGATCGCATTGATGCCCACGCCTACGATGGCGACCCAGCGTGCCCAGCCCGCCCCACCGAGCAAGGCGAGTCCGGTGAAGAAGAGGAGGGCGCCCCAGAGAAGAGTCGTCCAACCCCACGCAGTCACATCAAAGATCGCGACTCCTTTGGCCGTAGCCACGACGTAATCGTCCTTGACGATCGCGACCAAGCCTTGGAGTGCGTCAATCGCACCGACGATTAAGAGGATGAAGCCGGCGAAGACAATCCACCCGCCCCACGAGTCATTTGATGCCATACCAGTCGCTCCTTTCGGCCAGAGGATAGGTTCTAAAGAGCCAATTGCGATTATCTGTGGCGGAGCGCAGCAATTCCTCATACCGACGGTGTGAAGATTGCAGCTCGACAGGGATTTAAAGCCGACTCAATCGAGCGTGTGGATCGTGAAAGCGACCGCGAATCCAAGGGTTGTAGCGACCCCGACCAGCTTGCCTGCGTGCTGGTACGCCTCGGGCATCATCGTCTCCGCGAGCATGGTCAGGATCGCACCGGCCGCGAATGCGAGAACAAAGGCGACGACGTCCGGCGAGGAATTCTGGAAGAGGCCGTAGCCGGCAAGCGAAGCGACTCCCGAGATCACGGCGATGGCGATCCACATCCAAAGGATTCGCGACTTCTTCCAGCCGCCCGTGAGGAGGCCGGCCGTCGAGGAGATCGACTCGGGCAGGTTGGAGATGAACACCGCAGCCAGATAGGCGGCGCCCACCGCGCCGCCTTCGAAGATCGTCAGTCCGATCACCATCGACTCCGGGATCCCGTCGAGCACGCTCCCGAGCACGATCCCGAGCGCGGAGCCGTCCTTCTGGCCGCCGACTGCGTCCTTGCGGTGGCTTCCTCCAAGCCGGTCGATCAGCCAGTCACCGCCGAAGAAGACGAAACAACCGGCGAACAAGCCCCCGACGACCCAACCGTGACCCGACGATTTGTCGACCGCTTCCTCGACCAGGTCGAACGCGACTGCGCTGATCAGCACGCCCCCGCCGAAGGCCATGATCAGCCCGATCACGCGCAGGCTGATGTGGAAGAGGATCGCGACAACGGCGCCGATCACGAGCGACGAAGCCGCGAGGGTTCCCCAGCCGAAGGCCGCTCCCATCTAGAGTCGTTCCCTCCTGGCCGCGGCGATCGGCGTGAGCGCAGCAGTGCGCATGGCGTCGGCGAGTCTCTTTGGGTGCGACTGAGCGCTCACGTCGATTCTCCTCTGGTTCCCCCGCCGCTCGTCTCGGCTAGCCGACGACCTCGATCTCGCTCGGTCGCCAGGTCCTGTCGAAGAACGCCTGCAGCGGGCTGTAGAGGCGTAGGGCTACGAACCAACCCTTGCCTTCTGTTGTCTGGATCCAGTTGCCTTCGGGAGTTTCCGTGGGTCGCTGGGGACTGAACGTGACGCTGGTCGAGCCGTCGGCGTTCGCGATAGCCGCGGGAGTCGGGTAGGACTGGCTGCCGGCCCGCGGGAAGCGCTGCGGTGTCTGGAGCATCGAGCGTGTCCCTGTGTCGTACAGCGTGAACGACCAGAACCGCGCAGCCGGAATGTCCGGTGGCAGCGTCACCCGGTAGGTCTTCGCGCCGTCGAAGACGTTCCCGTCGGCGTCCTTGGTCGCGATCAGGTACTGCGACCCTAGTCCAGTGAGCCGCATGCACATCGCCGGCGTGATCCCCGTGTAGCCATAGAAGAACGCGGTCCGGGAGTGCAGCTTCCGCACACCAGTCGGGGGCAAGGGCTCGATCCCCTCTTTGGTGACGAGCGGCGGCGGCGTCTCGAAGTTGTAACCGCCGACGAAGAGATTCGTGAACCACGCCGAGCCGTCCTCGAAGTACGCGAATTCTTCCGATGCTCGCGCATTGAAGACCAAGGCCCGCGAGGTCGCGGCGCCGACGGCAGCTGCATCGTCGAGGATGCGCCGCATCCGCTCGTCCGGCTCAAAGGGCTTGCCCTTGACGATCCCGATCGCGGCCAGCTGCCCCATCAGCTCGATGTCGGTGCTGCCCGCCGGCTGCTCCTGGACCAGCTCGTTCAGCAACTCGTAGAAGCCGAAGTCGCTCGGAGGGATCGTGTTGAACGCCTTGCCACTTCCCTCCACGAACACCGTCTCGGGAACCGAGGCCGGCGGACGGGGTAGCTCATGGCCGCCCTGGAGCAGCGTCGCGACGCTGGTACCGAAGCCGTCGGGAGTGTAGGGGTAGATCTTGAGAGTGCTTTTGATCGTCTCGACGGTCGGCGCCGGGTCGCTGTCCACCATGAACGAACGGCCGAGCAGCAACGACCTCGTCGTGCGCGAGTGCCCGACGTGGTAGCCGCTGTCCGGCAGCGTGCCGTCGTAGCCAGGCGGGACGAGCAGGAAGCGGCCGCCCTCGCCGCGATCAGGGCCAGGCAGGCCGAAGTCGATGATCCACTGAAACCACATGTCGTCGAACAGCGCGAGTGCTTGTGGCGGCGTCTCGACGACCATCGGCCCTGACGTTAGATCGACGATGCCGAGGAAGTAGACCGTGTCGGCGTTCGCGGTCAGAAACAGCGACTCCGATCCCATCAGCTCAGAGAAGATGAGGATCTGGTTGTCGTCTACTCCTACCTCGTGGAAACCCTTGCGCATCGCGACCGTCGACGCTCCCGCAAACCCGTTGAGGTAGACGTTGAGGCCGTGGACGAAGTCGAGATTGTCGTACACCTTCTCGGCGGTATCATCGGTCGGCACGCCATCGACGACCGCGAGCGTCCCGAGCCGGGTTTCGAGCCGATCGGGCATCGAGATCGCGCTGAGTGTTTCGGTGGAAACGGTCATCTGTCACTCCTTAGGTTTCGACGTTTGGAGACGGGTTGAGCGTAGGTGTGCGCCCGTCAGGTCTCGTCATACCGATGGCATGAAAGATCCGGGGCGCGGGTCGCGCGGGGTCAGGCCTTCTTCTCGTAGAAGTCGGACGCCGTGTCGAGGGACAACTCGGAGCCGAAATGCGGCCCGCCCCCGACGTTGTAGACACCTGCGACTCGCTGCGGATAGGAGCGGGCCTCGATTATCGCCTCGGACCACGGGTCGAGGTGGTCGAGGAGCTCGTCGAGGTCGTCCCCGAGCGCGTCCAGCACGGTCCGCTCGAGCATGTCGGTGCGGACCTCGACTTCCTCCCGGAACGCCCGGCCGGCGTCGGTGAGCTGCTCGTCGTCGGTCATCAGGCCACGACGCTGAAGTCGCTCGAAGCCGGCGTCCATGTCGGCATCGGCCCAGCCGCGGGTGGGCGCGTACGAGCGGGCAGGCAGTCCCCACCATTGCTCGGTGAGGAGCAGGATCTCCACCGCGTCGGCACCTCCCACCGCCCAGGAGATGACGTGGCTGTCGCCGCGGTGCTCACGCAGCAAGTCGGCGGCTCGCCACAGATCACCGATCGAGGTGCCTGGGAAGCCAAGCGAGCGGAGGCCCCCGAAGATCGGACGGCCGGCCCACGGCGCTGCGTCGGCCCCACGGCGGAGCAGCTCGGTGACACGCCCGAGGCCTTCGGGCTGATCGCCCAGGACCCGCCGCAGCATCTCGGTCGCGCCGCGCTCCCTGGCCTCGAGGACTGACTCCCTGTCCGCGATCTGCCACCCGGCCTCGACAGCCGGCACGACGACCTTCGGGTTGAAGACGCCGAAGGCGGCGGCGACCACCTCCCCCGGCACCTGACCCATGCACGCGGAGCGACTCGTGAAGTACGACTTCAGCTCTGGCCGGGCAACGCCGCTTTCGTCACTGGCGGAGCTGCCGTCGAAACCAAGCGCTTCGTACGCTGCGAGCGCCTCGGGCGCGAAATACACCCCGGCCGCCACCGGTTCCACCGCATTGCGCAGGCGGCGGGCATTCTGCTCGAGCTCGGTCGTCATCCAATACTCCCTGTTCCGGACGGGCGGGATCTCGAACCTTCATTGGGAGCATCGGCGTGCGCCTAGCCCGTTTCCTCATCCGGATGGAGTGAAATCGGCCTCCCGAGAGCGGAATCCGCAGCAGAAGCCGTGTCGCGGCGACCATCGACCTGCCTAGGATGTCCAAATCGATGACTGTCGTCGAAGTCCCTTTCGATCTCGTCGAGGCGAAGCTCGCTGCTCCGCTGACTCGTGTCGGTACCGTGGACAAGACGGAAGTGATCGCAGGGCTGCGCACGACGAACGGCCCCTTGGCGACCGTGGTAGCGCCCGCCGGGTACGGTAAGACCAGCCTTCTTGCGCGCTGGGACGAGGCTGACCCGCGTCCGTTCGCGTGGGTCGCAATCGACGGGAGTGACGACGACGCTGTCGTGCTCTTGCGCTACGTCGCGGCCGCAATTCACCGAGTCGAGCCGGTCCCGAGCGAGGTTTTCGACGCGTTGTCCGGCCCGGGACGTTCCACCTGGTCGAAACGCGTCCCCCGTCTGGGGAGCGCCCTGCATGGCCTGGAGCAACCGTTTGTACTGGTGCTCGACGATCTACATGCCGTCGCCAATCCGTCCTGCGTGGACGTGCTCGCGGAGCTCGTCCAGTACGTTCCGGCCGGCTCGCTGATCGCGGTCGCGAGCAGGGAAGATCCGGCTCTACCGCTCGCCCGCTGGCGGGCGCATGGGTGGGTGCACGAGGTCGGCGTGGCCGACCTCCGGCTGGATGAGCGGGAGGCCGCGCTGTTGCTGGAGGCGGCCGGAGTCGCGCTCGACGCGAGCGCAGTGGCCGACTTGACCAAGCGGACCGAAGGCTGGCCCGCCGGCTTGTACCTCGCGGCCCTGTCGATGCGGGCCGGGGCGACGAGCTCGGCCGGGGCAAGACGCTTCAGCGGCGATGACAGGTTCGTGGCGGATTATTTCCGTTTCGAGCTCCTCGATCGACTCCCGGCGGCCGAAGCGACGTTCCTCAAGCACACCTCGATACTGCATCGCATGTCCGGCGGGCTCTGCGACGCTGTGCTCCAAACGACTGGGTCTGCAGAGCGGCTCGACACGCTCGAGCGTACGAACGGCTTCGTGGTGCCCCTCGACCGGCGCGGCGAGTGGTATCGCTACCACCACCTGTTCGCCCGGCTGCTGCGCAACGACCTCGAGCGCACCCAGCCGGATCTCGTGGTCGCACTCAACGCTCGGGCGATGGCCTGGTGCCTGGCCAACGGCCTGAAGGAGGAGGCAGTCGTGTACGGGCACATCGCCGGCGAGACGGAAACCGTTGCCGGCCTGGTCGACGAGCTTGCTCTGCCGGCGTATTACGACGGGCGGATGGACACGGTAGAGGAGTGGCTCTCGTGGTTCGGCGAAGACGAACTGGCGCACTATCCCGCCCTCGCCGTCTACAGAGCCTGGCTTCGCGTGCTGAACGGGAACCCGGAGGATGCTGAGCGGTGGTTGACCGTCGCCGACGGAGCGATCTCGAGGATCCCGCTCTCGGACGGAAGCGGCACGATCGAGCCCTGGGTCGCCACTCTGCGCGCCCACATGATGCGGCGCGGCGTCGCTCAGGCGCTCGCCGACGCCGATCTGGCGCTCGATCAGCTCTCAGCGGAGAGTTTCTGGATCGCCACCGCGCTCCTCGCCCGAGGCGTCGCGCACGCGCTGCTGGGCGGAACCGATGGTGCGACGGACGACCTGACGGCAGTTGTAGAGCGGGCGCAGGCGCTCGGCGCGGTGGAGGAGGTCTACCTGGCGCAAGCACAGCTCGCGCTCCTCGCGGCCAGGCAGGGAGCCTGGGGCGAGGCAGCGCAACGCGCGTACGCTGCGCAAGCGGTGGTTGATGAGACGGGCCTCGGCGACTACTCGTCGAGTGCGCTTGCGCACGTCGCGACAGCTCGCATCGCGGTTCACGAGGGGAGACACGAGGATGCACGCACGGCCCTCGCGTGCGCCCACCGCCTGCGGCCGCTGCTCGACCATGGGCTTCCATGGATCACGGTGCAGGTGGGGCTCGAGCTCGCTCGCGCCCATCTCGCTCTCGGCGAAGCTGACGCCGCCCGCGTGGTTCTCGGCGAGACCGAGAGGGTACTCGAGCTTCGCCCGGAAATCGGCTTCCTCGCGGAGGACGCGAGGGACCTGCGCGAGCGCGTGGCTGCCGCCGCCGGGCCGTCGGGGGCCTGGGCGATGAGCCTGACCGGTGCGGAGCTCCGGCTGCTTCCCTACCTCTCCACCCATCTCACGTTTCCAGAGATCGCGAGCAGGCTGTTCATCTCGCGCAACACGGTCAAAACCGAAGCGGTCTCGATCTACCGCAAGCTCGGTGTGGCCTCGCGCAGCGATGCCATCGAGCGCGCCGCCGAAGTCGGTCTCCTGGAAAGCCCGCTCTACCCGCCGCGCCGAAATCTCATCCAGGAGGTATGACGCGCCGGGAGCGTGCACGAGGTCAGATGCGTGCACGCGAACGTACGACTACAAAGAGCACCTCCGCCGGCTCGTGCTGCACGACGACGGGCTCCTCGACGCGGTCGCGGTGCAGGGCGGCTCATTTGCAGCGTCGGTGCTAGACGGGAAGACCGAGGCACTCCTGCGCGTGGCTGCGACGATCGCCGCCGATGCGGCGCCTTCCACGTTCCAGCACGCCGTTGACCTCGCCCTCGCGGCCGGGGCGACGTGTGAAGAGATCGTCGCCAGCCTCGAGGCTGTGACACCGGTGACCGGCGCGGCGCGGGTCGTCCGATGCGCACCGAAGATCGGGCTCGCGCTTGGCTACGACGCCGAGGACGCGCTCGAGCAGCTCGACTGACCGACGAGTTCTCTGGTACCCCGCCGGGATCAAGTTCATGGGCACCGGTCTATTCGAGCTGCGGGGTGCTTCCCTGACACCGTCGGGCCGGGCTCTACTGGAGCTGAGCCGGTGTCCGTCCGTCCGGGCCGGCCAGCGCGACCGCGTCCTCGAGCGTGAGCGCGCGCCCCTCGGCCTCGAGCGAGGAGAACCGGGCGCCGAGCGCGGCCTGCGCGGCGGCGAGGTACCGCTCCTGGACAGAGCGCTGAGACGGGCCCGGATCGTCGCCGAGGGACTCGCGCAGGCTCTCGGCCACTCCCCAGAGACGGGCAGCGCGCTCCGCGTCGCCGGCCGCGGCGGCGAGGCCGGCGAGGCCGTGGAAGCAGACTTCGAGCGCTCGCTTGTCCCGGGCCTCGAAGGCGTGCGGCAGGCTTTCGGCGAAGAGGTCGCGGCTGCGCTGCGTGTCGCCCTGCAGCAGCGCTGCGAGCGCGAGGTGCGCGAGCGACCATTCCGCCTGGCGTGAGTCGCCGAGCTCTCGCGCCAGCGCGAGGCTCCGTTGCAGGACGTCGTTCGCCCGGTCGTATGTGCCGACTCCGAGCGCTGACTCGCCGACGTTGCCGAGGACGATCGCAACGTTCAGCGGGTCGCCGGCACGCTCGATGATCTCGAGGCACTCCTCGTTGAACTCGAGCGCACGCTCGTAGTCCCCCACGGCCTTGTGTAGCGCGGCCAGGCTGTTGAGGGCCGAGGCCGCCTCCGGCTCGAGTCCGTGCTCGCGCGCGAGTTGCAGCGCTTCCTCGAGCAAGATGAGCGCGCGCTCGCGGTCCCCGAGCGCGCCGACAGCCCAGCCCTGCGTGCTCAGGGCCTCGCAGAGCCGCGCGTGCCGCCCGGCGTCCCGCAGAAGCGGAACGGCCTGGGAGCTCAGCTCGGCCGCCCGCTCGTGGTCTCCCTGCCAGAGCGCCATGTCACCTGCGCGGTAGAGCGCGGTGGCCCGGACCTCCGGAGAAGCCGATTGAGCCCGCGAGATCAGCTCGTCGAGCCACCGGCGGCCCTCGCTCGCACGCCCGTGGGCCAGCCAGAAGCGGTACAGGCCGGCGCTCAAGGCAAGCGCGAGCTCGAACTGGCCGTCCTCGAGCGACGTCGTGAGCGCCCCGCGAACATTGTCGAGCTCCTGGTCCAATTCCGACAGCCAGCGCGCCGCCTCCGGCCCACGGAGCTCCTCTTCAGCGTGCCCGGCGAGGTCGGCGAAGTACTCCGCGTGCCGACGCTGGAGGTCGAGGCGCTCCCCGCTCTCCGCGAGCCGCTCCTGCGCGAACTCGCGAATCGTCACCAGCATCCAGAAGCGATCGTCGCTGCGCCGGATGAGGCTCTTGTCGACCAGCGACTCGAGCGTGTCCAGGTCGCCGCCGGTGACGGCCCGCCCGGCCTCGAGCGTGCAGCCGCCCGCGAACACGGACGTCCGCGCGAACAACCGCTTCTCCTCGTCGTTCAGCATGTCGTAGCTCCAGCCGATTGCGCCGGCGAGCGTGCGTTGGCGATCGGGAGCGTCCCGCGTCCCACCGGTCAGGAGCTCGAGCGAGCGTTCGAGTCGCTCGAGGATCTGATCGAGGTTGAGCACCCTGACCCGTGCAGCCGCGAGCTCGAGCGCGAGCGGCAGGTTGTCGAGCCGGGCGCAGATCGCCGCCACGACGTCGGTCGGCTGGAAGTCGGGGTCGACGACGCGGGCGCGGGCACCGAAGAAGCCGACGGCCTCTTCCGAGACGAACGGTTGGACGTGGTACTCCTGCTCGGCTGCGATGCGAACCGGCTCGCGGCTGGTGACGAGGACCCGCAGACCCTTGCAGCGCGCCAGCAGGTCGGCGAGCTCCGGCGCGGCGTCGAGGAGCTGTTCGAGGTTGTCGAGCAGAAGGAGGAGCTCCCGGTCGGCGACGTGCTCGGCAAGCTCGCCCTTGGCGCCCAGCACCTGGGCGGTCGAGTCCATCACGAGCGCGGGGTCACCAACCGCGGCGAGCGGGATCCACCAAACGCCTCCAGGGAAGCGCTCCGCGACCTCGGCGGCCGCCTGCGCAGCGAGCCTGGTCTTCCCCGTTCCGCCGGGGCCCGTGAGCGTGAGCATCCGGCTCGTACGGAGGAGGCCCACCACCTCGGCGAGCTCGCGCTCACGGCCGAGGAACGGCGTCGCCGGCACGGGCAGATTGGTCTGGTGGAGCGTGCGCAGCGGTGGGAACGTCGCCGTGCCGAGCTGGTAGAGCCGCTGCGGCTCGGACAGGTCCTTCAGCCGGTGCTCGCCCAGGTCTCGCAGCTCCGCTTCCTGGAGCAGCGCCCGCGTCGCGTCGGAGACCACGACCTGTCCACCGTGACCCGCTGCGCAGATCCTGGCGGCGCGGTGGACGTCGCCGCCTACGTACCCCTCGTCGGTGAGCGTCGGCTCCCCTGTGTGCAACCCCATGCGCACGTGAACCGGTCCGTCCGCGAGCGCCGCCTGCCCGGCCGAAGCGGCAGCGACCGCGTCACCCGCAGACACGAAGGCATAGAAGAAGGCGTCGCCCTGCGTATCGACCTCGAAGCCGCGGTGTTCGGCGAACGCCTGCCGCAGGACGCGCCGATGGTCGGCGAGCAGCGTGGCGTAGCGCTCGCCCTGCTCCTCGAGCAGCCTTGTCGATCCCTCGATATCCGTGAAGAGGAGAGTGACCGTGCCGGTCGGCGGCTCGCGCATGGCACGACTAGTCTCGCGCACCCCAGCGCCCGCGCCAAGGTCCGCCCCTAGTCCTTGAACCCTCGCCTCCCCGCCGAGCGACGAAGTCACTCCGGCGCGCTGTGACTGGGTCGCGGTATTTCGCTTGCGAGCGTCGTGGGGGCCTCCGCCCCATCAGCGCCTCGGCGAAGTCCTGCACCATCGTCCGCAAGAGATCGGTGCTCGCCTGCTCGACCCGGAGTCAGTACGGTTCTCCCGACCTTGAGGTTTCGACCTCTCCTCGCCAGTATCCCGGCGCTCGTTGCGCTCTCAGGAGCTCCGGTGGCGGGGGCGGCGAGCCCTGCACAACAGCTCGCGAACCGCTACGCGCCGGTCATGGTGCTCGCCGATCAGGCGGCGCCGTGTACGCAGGGGGAGGCCTGGCGACCGACCACTGTGGACATCGTCCTCGGGAACAAGGAGGTCACTCTCCGAGCCCCCGGCCGGGGACATCCCGTCGTCAGGCGGGCACCCACCGCGGCCGACTTGTTCGACAAACGCGCCGGGTACTTCCTGAACTTCCCGGGTAATCCAAACATCCCGCGGTGCACGTACGACAGGGACGGCAAGCGATTTGCCCGCGGCAAACCCTCCATCGCCTACGCGCACATCGTCACCCAACGCGCCGACCCGAACGTGCCCGGTGACCAGGGACAGCTCGCTCTGCAGTACTGGTTCTTCTACTACTTCAACGACTTCAACGACAAGCACGAGGCGGACTGGGAGAACATCCAGCTCTTCTTCCCGGTCGGCACGGTCGAAGCGGCTCTGCAGACACCCCCGGAGTCGGCCGGCTACGCACAGCATGAGGGCGGTGAGTACGCGGACTGGGACAGCGACAAGGTCGAGAAGGTCGGCACGCACCCGGTCGTCTACTCGGCGGTGGGATCGCACGCGAGCTACTACTCGTCGTCTCTCTGGCTCGGTTTGAGCGCAACTGAAGGCTTCGGCTGCGACGACACCCGAGGGCCCGGTCACCAGGTGCCACTCGGCGCCGTGGTGGTTCCGTCGCGCGTGGAGTCGAGGAGCAGTCGGTATGCATGGTTGAACTACGAGGGTCGTTGGGGTCAGAAGCTCCCCGGGGCGAACAACGGTCCGACCGGGCCAAATATGAAGCCAAGCTGGGTAGCTCCATTCGAGTGGCAGGAAGGGCTTCGCGGTAGGAGCATCCACCTTCCGGCCGGTGAGACGCTCGGGCAAAGCATCAGCGGAGCGTTCTGCGGCACGGTCGCCGCACTTTCCTCTGTTCTCACCTATTTCTACAACTCGCCGCGCTGGACGATCCTGGTCCTCGTCCTCGTCCTCGTCACCATCCTCGCGCTCGTGATCTGGCTCGTGCGACGCTCGACCTGGACGCGGGCGGCCGCGGATCCGATCCGGGCCGATCGCACGATCGGCCAGATGCTGTTCGCCTCAGGAAAGATCTACTGGAAACGAAGATGGCTGTTCCTCAGCCTCGGCCTCCTCGCAATCGTTGTCTTTGTCGCGGTCAGGGGCTTCGAGGACCTTCTCCAGCTGGCCTTCTCGCCACTCGGCGACATCACGATCAGATTCGGAGCGACGGCACTCGCAGCGCTCGTCGTCAACGGCGCCGTCGCGATCGCCCTCGATCGCCTCGACAGAGACCGGCAGGTCACGGTGCTCAGAGCCAGCGGGCGCACGCTGAGGAGAGCGTTGCCCCTGCTCGGTGCGATCACGCTCGAAGCGATCGTGGTCGTGCTCATCGTGGCCACCGTCATCGGGATCCCGCTACTGCTTGGCCGGCTCGTAGAAGAGCTCGGGCTCGCCGTCCTCGTCGTCCTCGTTAATCATCGCGGTGTGGTGGCTCGCGCGCGCGTTGCTGGGCTGGGCGTTCACCTCACAGGAGGTATGCGTCGATGGCTACTCGGCCCTCGACGTCCTCCGCAAGTCGACGAGCCTCGTGAAGGGCAATTGGTGGCGCTCGGCAATCCTGCTCGTGACTCTGTACGTCATCGCCATTGCCACCGGCCCGATCATCGGCTTCGTTCTCCTCTTTACGACCTCGCTCGATCCACAGGTGATCGACCTGATCGGCTCGGCTATCTATGTTCTCTTGCTGCCCTTCGTCGCGATCGCCGCGACGTTGTTGTTCTTCGACCTCCAGGAGCGCCGAAAGCGAGCTGCCGACCGAGCGGCGGAGGTCGCGATCAGCGCACCAAGTCCGGGTGCCACAGCGTAGGCGAGCACGAGCACCCGGTCGCGTTCGCCGTGTCTGACGCGATTTGGGCCGCGTCGAGGGTTCGACCGTTTGCAGCGGTGGCCACCGCTGGGCTCCATAAAGGCTCCATCCTTCGGCCCGTGGCGTTGGGCGTCCGATCCGATCGTAGTCGCTAGCGATGTTCCGGGATCTGCGTCTCCGGCGCGTGGGAGAGCCACGTAAGCGCTTCCAGCGCGAGCACGCGACGCTGTCCCTCGGTCGTGCCGCTGCCGAGCTCGCGGAACGACGTGCCGACGTCGCCTCCGAGAACGTTTGTGCCGGCGTCGGTCTCTACGACGACCACCTGGTGCCCGTCCGTGTGCCCGGGCGCCGGCAACAGGCGGATTCCCGGTAGCAGCTCCACCTCGCCCTCGTGCTCGACGTACGTCGCGCCATCGAAGTCGACCCATTCACGGATCGTGTAGTCGTCGAGCGACCGCGCGTCGGCGAGCTCGCGCGCCTGGACGTGGATCGGCACGCCCCGGAAGAGGCGGTTGCCGCCGCAGTGGTCGAAGTGCAGGTGGGTGTTGATGACGCAGGCGACCTCGCGCGGGATGTTCTCCGGGTGCGGCGTCGGGCTCAAGTCCTCGATCTCGGGCCTCGAGTCGATCATCCCAGTGTCGACGAGCACGATCCCGGCCGGGTGGTCGATCGTCCAGACGAACACAGGCCAGCGCTCGCCCTCGACGAGGAGCTCTGCCGCGAGGTGCGCGCGGATCACGTGCCGACCCTACCGCGGCGGTCTGTTACTCGGAGCCGCTGCCGGTCGAGTAGCTCCGATAGACGGCGAGGAGCGCCTCTTTCTGATCCTCGCTCAGCGTCGGATCCGCCCGAATCGTTGCCTCCGTCCGCTCGACGGACGCGCCCTCCGGCCGCGCCTCGTCGTCGCGGAGAAGACCTGCCTGGGCGAGCAGGGTCGCCGAGGAGAGATCGAGAGCCTCGGCGATCGCTTTCAGGACGCGGACCGACGGCTCGTGAAGACCGCGCTCTACCTGACTCAGGTATGCGTTCGAGAGATCGGTCATGCCGGCCAGCTCGCGGAGCGACAGCCGGGCGAGACTCCGCTGCGTGCGGATGAAGTCGCCGAGCGCCTCCATCTGCCCCTTCCAAGCGTCCTCCATCTTCGAGTCACCCACGGCCAGCTGCCGGGAGGGGCGTGACCCTCCCGGCTAAAGCACCAGCTCAGGCGGAGGTCGCCTTAGTCCCCTTCGGGGTGGTCTTCTCGATCACCGGTGCGGCCGCCTTGAGAACCTGGCGGGCGAACTCGTGCTGAGCGGTCAGCAGACGCTCGGCGAAGTTGAACGAGGACTCGACGAGCTCGCCGGCGGTCGGCAGCTCCTTGCTGGCGGAGACGGGCATGGTCGGAACAGCCTTCTCGACGGCCTTGGCCCAGACCCGGACTGCCTCGACGACGGTCTCCTGGCTCTTCTGAACGGCGTCCAGGGTCGCGTCCTGCGCGGTCCGCATGAAATCGTTCGATGTGGTGGTGGTGGTCATGATTCCTCCTGAGTTTGGCTTACGCTGCTCAGTATAGTACCCAAGCGCGTACTATCGCAAAGCGACTTACTTCTCGTGGACGTACGTGCCGGGCGCCTCGCCGAGCACGGGATGCGCCTTGCTGCCCATCGGCGGCGGATCGCGCCGGTCTCCGGCATGGGCTTCGGCCCACGTGGTCCAGTCCTCCCACCACGATCCTTCATGTCGAGTCGCGCTCGCGAGCCAGCTCTCCGGATCCGCCGCCGGCTTCCCGTCCGTCCAGTGCGAGCTCTTGGGGCTCGGCGGGTTCACGATTCCGGCGATGTGGCCGGACGAGGTCAGGACGAAGCGGACGTCGCTGCCCGAGAAGAGACGAACCGCCTCGAAGCTCGAACGCCACGGCGCGATGTGGTCCTCCTTCGCCGCCAACACGTACAGGTCGGGCGTGATCGCGCCCGGGTCGAGCCGCGTTCCGTCCAGCTCGAGCTGTCCGCGTGCGAACTCGTTGTCGACGTAGCACGAGCGGAGGTAGAAGGAGTGGAGGGCCGCGGGAAGCCTGGTGCTGTCGGCGTTCCACGCGAGGATGTCGAACGCGGGAGGCTGCTCGCCCATCAGCCAGTTGCTCCCCACATAGCTCCAGATCAGATCGTTCGCGCGGAGGACGTTGAAAGTCCGGGCGATCTCCGCTCCGTCGAGGAAACCTCTCCGCTCCATCTTCCGCGCCAGGCCTGACACCGCCTTCTTGTCCGCGAACGCGCCGAGCGGGCCTGGCTCGCTGAAGTCGACCAGGGTGTTCAGGAGCGTCGCGGAGCGCACGCGCCTGGAGCCCGCGCCGGCGAACTGGGCCAGGAGCATTGCCGTGAGCGTCCCGCCGATGCAGAGCCCCGCGATGTTCACCTGGGGCGCACCCGTGATCTCCTCGACGACAGAGAGCGCCGTGTCGGGCCCGCGCAGCAGGTAGTCATCCAGAGAAACGTCCCCGAGCGACTCATCGGGGTTGCGGTAGCTGATCGCGAAGACCGTGTGCCCGTGCTTGACCGCCCACTCGATGAAGCTCCGCCCGGGGGCGAGATCCATGATGTAGTACTTGTTGATCCACGGCGGGCTGCAGAGCAGCGGGATCTCGAAGACCGACTCCGTCTGCGGCGCGTACTGGATCAACTCCATCAGCTCGTTGCGGAAGACGACTTTCCCCGGTGTCGCCGCCAGGTTCTCTCCCACCGCAAACGCCGAAAGATCGACCTGGCTCGGCATTCCCCCGTTCTCGGACAGATCTTCGAGGAAGTTGCGAAAGCCGCTCGCCAGACTCAGCCCGCCGGTCTCGAACGCTCGCTTGATCGCGGCGGGATTGCCCCAGAGGTAGTTGCCGGGAGCGAGGGCGTCGACGTAGAGCTCGGCTGCGAACTGCGCCTTTCGCGCCGCCGGCTCTTCGAGGTCGGCGGCTTCGACGAGCTCACGTGAGAGTCGCGCGGACAGAAGGTAGGCCTGCATCAGCCCGAAGTAGGCGGGATTCTCCTGCCAGGTGGGATCGGTGAAACGGCGATCCTTGGCGGCCGGAGCGACGGGCCCCGCGGCGTCGCCGCCGAGCGCCCGAACCGCAACGGCCGCCCCCGCCTCGACCAGGCCGCTCGCAAAGCGCGCACCGGCGCGAAAGGCTTCGAGCGGGTGGAGGGCGAGGCCGACGCCGACCTGCGCAAGCGCCTGGCCGAAGGCCATCGGGTCGAGGAGATCGAAGAGATCCGCCTCCGGCTCCAGCGCCTCCGCGGCCTCGGCCGCAGCCGCCTGCGCCGCGCCGTTCGTCGTAGTCTCGCTGCGGTCGCTCATCTGTAGTAGCGGAAGAGGGCTTCGGCGTAGCAGGCCGGCTTCTCCCGCCCCTCGCTAGCGAACGTGAGCTCGAACGCCGCCTGCAGTCCGCCGGGGACCGCGTCGACCTCACGCAGGCTCGCTCCGAGCCGGACGCGCGAACCGGTCCTGACCGGCGCCGGGAAACGCACCTTGTCGAGACCGTAGTTGATGATCCGCGTAGCCCCGACGACGTTGATCACCTCGTCGAGCAGGGCGGGCCCCAGCGAGAGCGTCAGGTAGCCGTGGGCGATCGTGCCCTCGAACGGTCCCGTCATCGCACGCTGGCGGTCGACGTGGATCCACTGGCGGTCACCGGTCGCCTCCGCGAAGCGGTCGACCTGTTCCTGGGTGATCACGTGCCAGCTGCTCGTCCCCAGGTGGCGGCCGGCGAGGCTCGCCAGGTCGTCGATGTCGACGACGGTGCCCGCCAGGGTGCTTTTCTCGATCGGCTCTCGTGTCGTGGCTCTCGCCTCCTTGACGTCGCGCGCAGGTTCGCGATCGCCGGTGTGAGGCGAGGCGAAGTGTCACATGTTCAGTCCACCGTTGACCGAGTATGCCTGGCCGGTGATGTAGCTCGACTCCGGGTCGGCGAGAAACTCGACCACGCGCGCCACCTCGTCCGGCTCCCCGAGCCGACCGGTCGGAATCTGCGCGATGACTCGGTCGAGCAGGTCCTCGGGTACGGCGGCGACCATCGCAGTCTTGATGAAGCCGGGTGCCACGCAGTTGACGGTGATGCCCTTGTTCGCGCATTCGAGTGCGAGGCTCATCGTGAAGCCGAACAGACCTGACTTTGCCGCCGCGTAGTTCGCCTGCCCGATGCTCCCGGTCTCACCGATCACCGAGCTGATGTGGATGATGCGACCGTAGCCCTGGTCGATCATCTGCGAAAGCACGGACCGGGACATGTAGAAGGCGCCGTTGAGGTTGACCTCGATCACGTGACTCCACTCCTCGGGTGCCATCTTGCGGACGGTCTTGTCCATCGTGATCCCGGCGTTGTTGACCAGGATGTCGAGCCGTCCGTGCTGCTCGATCACCTCGCGGACCACACGCTCGCAGTCCTCGTTGACGCCGATATTGCCCTGGTGGACTGTCGCGCCCGTACTGCCGTGGGTGTCGAGGAACATCCTCGCCGATTCCTCATTGCGCGAGTAACCCGCGGCGACACGCACGCCTCGCCCGATCAGCCGCGCGCAGATTGAAAGGCCGATCCCCCGAATTCCACCCGTGACGAGGGCGACTTGACCCTCCATATCCGACGTCGCCATACCGCATCTCCCTCCGAGTGGGGCGCCGCGCGAAGCCTATAGGCTCGCCGGAGTCGATCCGTCAGCGCCTGGGCGGGCCATAGTTTGCGCGCGTGAGACCGCTCGGGCCTGCGACCGTCCCGCTCGCGACGGATGCGACCTCGAACGAGGCCGCCGCGTCTGCGACGCCGCCTGTCAATCCCGAGTTGGTGCGGGCGAAGCAGGTCCCTCAAGCCCGCAAGACCGGCGCGAACGTCGTGGAGATCCTGCTTTTCCGCGGACTCTCGACGCCCCTCGCGCTGTTCCTCGTGGTCCTCCAGAGTCGCTTCCTCGAGGCCGAGGGGCGCGGCACCTTCGTGCTCGCCGTCCTCACGGTGTCGATCTTTTCGAGGCTCCTCAGCCAGCTCGGAGTCGCGGTCGCGAACCGCATGGGCCACAAGGAGTGGGACGAGCCGCGCGAGTTGCACTCGCTCACACAGCGCGCATTCGGGCTCGCCGTCGTCCTCGGAGTCGCCGGCGGCGTGCTGATCGTCGGCATCGGCGCTCTCACACCGTCCGTAGGTGCGGCGACCGCGGCAGTGGCGGCGGTCGGTCTCGTTCCCAACGTGACGTGGCAGACGGCCTCCGGAGTCCTGCTCGGGCTCGGCCGAATTCGCGCGTGGAATTACGTCCAGCTCGCATCGCCGCTGCTGACCGTCATCGGCACGCTTGTCCTCGTCGTCGGGCTGGGCGGGGGCGTGCGCGCAGCCCTGGCCGCTTGGACGTGCGCGCACGTCGTGACGGCTCTACTCGCACTCGCCTTGACGCGTGACATATGGCAGCCGTTCCGGTTCGCGCGACTCCTCGACTCGGTGTCACAGGGACTGATCCGCCTTGCGCTGACAATGGGAGCGCTCCAGGTGATCGCGCTCATCGGGTACCGGATCGAGCTCTTCGTGCTCGAGGCGATCAAGGGCGTCGCGGCGGTCGGCGTGTACTCGATCGCGAACCAGACGGCCGAGTCGATGTGGCTGATTGGTGCCGCGATGGCGACGGCGATCACGGCTCCGGTCGTGCGGGCCGGCGAGCGCGAGGCGGTCGCGCTCGTAAAACGGTCGCTCCTGAGGAGCCTGCTCTACACGGGCCTCGCGGCAGGTGCGGTCGCGGTCGCGGCCCCGTTCGTGATCCCCGCGACGCTTGGAGGCGACTTCAGGAACGCGGCGACCCCACTCCTTTTGCTCCTGCCGGGCGCCGTCGCCTATGCGCCGGTCCAGGTCTTCGTCGTCTACCTCTCCGTGCGGCGTGGGCGCGCCGGCTTGTCGCTCGCGGCCGGCGGAGTTGCGATGCTCGTCACGCTCGCCGCGGCCGTCCCACTCGTCATCGCGTTCGGCGCCGCGGGTGCCGCCGCGGCGTCAGCGACCGGCTACGCCTGTGGCGCGCTCGTCGCGTGGGGCTTCTTCAGGCGCACGACCGCTTCGCCGGTCTTGACGGGAAGTGGTCGGGAGGGCCAGACTTTGGCTCACTGACCCCGGCTCACCGCTAGGAGGACGGACGATGAAGAACGGACGGAACAGCGTCCCGCGACGGGCGGGACGGCGTTTGCTCGTCGGCATCGCGCTCGGCGCCGCCGTGTTTCTCGGGTCGGCCGCTTCCGCGAGCGCGGCTACGACAGCCACATTCAGCTCCGGAATCCTGACCGTGACCGGCGACAGCGCCGGAAACTCGATCGTTGTCAGCCGCGATGCGGCGGGGAACATCCTGGTGAACGGTGGGGCGGTCCCGGTGACCGGGGGGACGCCGACCGTGGCCAACACCATCAGGGTCCAAGTTTCCGGGCTCGCCGGCGACGACGTGATCACGCTGAGCGAGGTCAACGGGGCGCTGCCGCAGGCGCGCCTGTTCGGCGGCGCCAACAACGACACGCTTACCGGCGGCTCGGGGAACGACCTGCTCTACGGCGAGGGCGGGAATGACACACTCCTCGGCAAGGGCGGCCTCGACATGCTTTTCGGCGGCAGCGAGCACGACACGCTCGTAGGCGGTGATGGTGACGACCAGGTCTTCGGCCAGGGCGGCAGCGACCGGATGATCTGGAACCCCGGCGACGACACGGACCTCAACGAAGGCGGCGCCGTCGTCGACACGGTCCAGGTGAACGGAGGCAACGGGACGGAAGTCTTCACCACCACCGAGAAGGGCACTCGCGTCCGTTTCAACAGCGTCACCCCGGCGCCCTTCAGCATCGATATCGGTACGAGCGAGAAACTCGTCCTCAACATGAACGGCGGCGACGACTTCTTCTCGGCCAGCGGAAACCTGGCGGCGTTGATTCAGATCACGGTCGACGGCGGAATCGGGAACGACACGATCTCCGGCAGCAACGGCGCCGACACGCTGCTTGGTGGCGGCGGAGACGACTTCGTCGACGGTCAAAAGGGCAACGACACCGCGTTCCTGGGCGCGGACAACGACAGTTTCCAGTGGGATCCGGGCGACGGCAGCGACATCGTCGAGGGGCAGGACGGCTTCGACACTCTGATCTTCAACGCCAGCAACGTGAACGAGACCGTCGCCGTCTCGGCCAACGGTCAGCGCGCTCGCGTGACGCGCAACGTCAACAACACGCTCATGGACATCAACGCTGTCGAGCGCGTCAGCGCGAGATTGCTCGGCGGCGCTGACATCGTCAACGTTGGCGATCTCTCGGGAACGGACGTGACCAGCGTGAACGCCAACCTCGCCTCGGCCGTGGGCGGCGATGACGCAGCGGCCGACACCGTGATCGTCAACGGGACGGCCGGCGACGACGTAGCGAACATCGCGGGCATACCGGCCACCACGCAAGTCGCCGGACTCGCCGCGCTCGTCTCGGTGTCCGGCGGCATCGCCGGCAGCGACCGGCTGCGAGTGAACGGGCAGGCGGGGGACGACGTCGTCGACGGGACCAGCGTGGTCGCCGCTGCCATGCTGCTCACGCTCGACGGCGGCGACGGCGACGACGTGCTCCTCGGCGGCGACGGCGACGACTTGCTCCTCGGCGGCAACGGCGACGACGTGCTGATCGGCGGGCCGGGTAACGACACGCTGGACGGTGGCCCCGGGAACAACATCATCATCCAGGGTGCCAATCCCGCTCCGTGACATCTGCTGGACGGTGACAAGCCCAACTAGGCTTTCCGATCGCATTCAAAAGGAAAGGAGGCACGATGGGTAAGAGCGTGCGCGACGCCATGACCGGGAATCCCCGTTCGATCGGCGCGTCGACCTCGGTGGTCGAGGCCGCGCGGCTGATGCGAGAGCAAGACATCGGCTCGCTCCCGATAACCGACGACGAGAAGCTCGTCGGGATGATCACCGACCGAGACATCACGACGAGAGTGGTCGCCGAAGCCGCAGATCCGACGTCGATGTCGGTCGAGGACGTCTACTCCCGGGACCTCATCAGCGTCGAGCCCGACGAGGACCTCGATGAGGCGCTCCAACTCATGGCCCGCCACCAGGTTCGGCGGCTGCCCGTGGTCGAGAACGGCAGGCTCGTCGGCATCGTGGCCCAGGCCGACATCGCCCTCAAGGACAACGACAAGACCGCTCAGCTCGTCGAAGCAATTTCCGAGCCCTCAGCGGGAGAACGCCGGTAGCGTCACCCAGACTTCAGAACATGTCGTTCGCGGCCGACTTCCACTCGTCGAGCCGCTGCGCGATGAGGCCGGCCCGCTCCTCCGCGCTCCCGCTGTCCAGCAGCTGGAGGTCTGACGGGTCGGCTCGAAGGTAGACGCCGGAGGTTCGGGCATTCAGCCCGGGGTCGCGATCCGACCGCGTCGTCCAGAACCCCGTGGCGCGGTCGGCGCTCTCGACTCTGATCTCGCTCGTGCCCTCGAGCTGCGGGGCGTTCGGGTGGCGAGGGCGCTCGCCGTTCCAGTAGTAGAAGACGCCGGCGGGATCCCTCCGCTCCTTCGCAGCCACGCTCCAGTAGCGGACCGACAGCATGCCGTCCTCCTGCCAGCCGCGGCCGTTGACGTTCAGGTCACCGTCGCGGTCGCGCGAGATGCTCAGCAGGCTCACCGCCGACGGTTCTTCCTCGGTCCGCACGGTGAGCGAGAGCTGCCACCACAGCCCCTCGACCGGGCCGCGGCGACCCTCGGTTTCGATCGCCTTGCGGAGCTTCTGGTTGATCGCGCGAACCTCCGCGGCGCTGGTGGCCGGCTCGTAGCGGACGGAGGTCAGTCCGAGCAGGTCAGTCGGCAGCTTCGACCCGTTCGCGTGGAGGATGAACGTGCGCCGGATGCCGAGTGCTCCGCCGAACAGCCCGGCCTCGAACACCACGTTGTCCCGCGGCGACGCCTCGCCCGACGGGGAGGCATCCGTCGCCGTCCAGTCGTCCTGGGCAAAGACGAAGGCGGCGAAATCGACCTCCTGGGAGAGCTCGACGAGCCGGTCGAGGGTCGACCGCCCAGGGTTGAACGTGGTCGTCCAGGGCTCGACGTCGGCGATGTCCCCGAGCCCGCGCGTGATCGCCTGGAGCAGCTTCGCCTGCTTGCCCGACGACCCGAGGAAGATGCGCGGCTTGTTCATGCCCGATTCATGATGACGGACATGGCGCACACGTACGCCTTCGGGCCACGTGCTATCGGCAAGCCGTTATGGAATGCGGATCCGTGACACGGTCCCGGACGTAGAGTTCGCGACCCAGACGCTCCCGGCGGCGACTACGAGACCTCGAGGTTTCTCCCCGACGACGACGCGGCGCAGCGTCCGGCCGCTCGCCGGATCGATGCGCAGCGCCTCCCCGAGGTTGTACATCGCAACCCAAAGCGATGAGCCATCGAAGGCCACGCCCTGCGCTCCCCCGCCGCCGATCTTCAGCTTCGCCGCGACCGCACCCGTAGCCGGGTCGATTCGCCAGAGAAACTCCGAGCCATAGTTCGTCACCCAGACAGACCCCGGGGAGAAGCCGAGAAAGTCGGCGTCGGCGCCGGCGGCGATCGACCGTGTGAGCGTGCCGGTAGCCGGGTCGAGCTCGCCCACGACGCCGTCCTCGCTCGAGACCCAGACGCCGCCTTCGCCAAAGCCGATGAACTCGTGCGTGTCGCCGACATGCGCCGTCCCGAGAATCGCACCGGTAGCCGGGTCGAGCCGCCAGACCTCGTCGCTCGAGTTGTCGGCAACCCAGACAGAACCGCCACCTGCCGCCACGCCGACCGGGCTCGCTTCGCCGAGAGAGAGGTTGAGCGTCACTTGCCAGGTGATCCCGTTCGTTGCCGGGTCGACTCGGGTGACCGTGCCGTCGGTCCAGTTGCCGACCCAAACCGCACCTTCGCCGACGGCTACCCCCCATGGTCGACTGCCGACGCCGATACGCGCCACCACTGCGCCGGTTGCGGGATCCAGCCGGACGAGCCCACCGGAGACGGTCACCCAAACGGAGCCGAAGCCGGCCGCCACGTTGAACGGCGCCTTTCCGACCCGGATCGTCTGCTCGGCGCGGGGAGTCGGCAGAACCACGGACAGGCGAGCGACGCTCGTCCGGCTCGTTCGGCCTTTCGGATCGACGGCCCGCACGCGGAGCGTGTGGTGTCCGAGTTGGAGAGTCGGCGTGTACCGCTTCGGACAGCCGTGGAGCTTCGCGCGATCGATCGCGCAACGGAACCGGAGCTTGCGCGCAGGCACCCCGACCTCGTGCGAGACGAAACGAAACTTCGGCGTGCGATCGGTCGTGCGCCGCGGCCCCAGGATCCGGGGCGCGGCCGGCTGGGTGGCGATACGCATCGCGACGAGCTCCGCCGAGGCGACTCCGCTTGCGAGGAAACAGGTGAGCCCGACGATCAGGATTCGCTTCATTGCGCTAACACTCTGGGACGTCGCGTCCGGCCTCTGGTTGGGGGCGGCGATCAACCTGTCACGAACGCAGGCTGCAACACGTGTCTGGCACACGCCGCATCGAGCGCTCTCGCGGTGCCGCGATCGACGAAGCGCGCGACGAGCTTCTGGACGCAGGGATATTCGATCGTGCCGTGGCCGGCGCCGGCAACGACGATCAGGCGGCCGTTCGGGAAGAGCCGGCGCCAGCCCCGAAGGTTCGCGGTCGGGTCGAGGGGATCTGCGCTGCCGGCCAGCAGCAGAGTCGGCGCGCGCACGACTCGGAGGCTGTCGGCGTCAGGTGGAACGCGTCCCGTCGGGACCACCCGGCAGGCGCGTCGGAAGAGCCGAGCACGGGCGATCGCCGCCCGGGCGAAGTAGCTCCCCCTCCCGGCGCGCGCTGTCGCCCCCGGATCGAACCCGGCCCACGGTTCTGAGCAGAGGATCACCCAGTAGGGCACGAGCCGGGCGAGCGGATCGAGGTTCGACCCGCCGAGTTGGTCGGCGTACGTCGTGGCGAGCGTCGTGTAGTCGCCCTTCGCCGCGGCGTTCACCGCGAAGGGGATGATCGCGGCGTTGTCGGCAGTCTCGGATAGCCACTCCACCGTCCAGGCGATTCCGTCCGGGCCGAGCAACACCCGGCGCGTGGCGGCGTCGGCGAGGCGCGGCGGGCGGGCGAGCAATTCAGCGAGCTGTCGCCTCGAGCGCGGGTAGGCATGCTTGCAGGACGGCGCGGCCGCGCACCGGGCGAGCTGCGCCTCGAGAGCCCGTTCTGTGTTACGGGCCGAGACGTCGAAGATCCGTACGTCCGGGAGCGACCCGCTGTCGAGCACGACACTGCGCACCGACTTCGGGTATCGGCGCACGTACGCCTGTGCAAGCGTCGCGCCGTACGAACCTCCGTACACGTCGATCTTCCCGTAGCCGAGCGCGCGCCGCACCGTCTCCAGGTCGTGTGCGGCGACGCTCGTCGTGAAGAGCCGCGGATCTGTTTCGAGCCCGGCTAAACACCGGCGCAGGTAGTCGGTTACGGCCTTCGCATCCGCCCCGCGCACATACGTCTCGGGGCAGGCAAGACGGCTCGAGCCACCTGTGCCGCGCTGGTCGACCAGGACGAGATCGCGGTCTCGCCCGACTTCGGCAAAGAAGGCGTTCACGCGTATCGCCGACGCGGTCGCGGCACCGCCGGGGCCGCCCTCGAGATAGAAGAGCGCTCCATCGGCCGGCCGTTTTGTCGCAGGCAGCACCGCGATACGGAGGGAAATCGTCGCGCCGTGCGGCTTGCGCGGGTCCGCCGCAACGCGCAGGCGTGCGCACTCTCCGTCGACATAGCCGCCGTAGGTGCAGGAGACGAAGTGCGGCATGCCGCTCGGCGGCCGCCACGGCCGGGAGCCGTGCAAGAGCCAGACCGCGAGGCCGAGCGCAGCCACCGTCGAGACGGCGAGCACCAACGAAGCCCATCTCGGCGGCCAGCGGCGGGGCGGACGTCGATGCTGACCCCAATCGCGCACGAGACGACTGTCCGAGTCGTCGGTCAAGAAACTCATGTAGACGGTACACCGTGGCACAAGCAGCTCCTGAACGGCGTTGACCGATGGCCACCCCTATGAGAGAGTCATCCTCGGATCTTCGCTGCGTCCTCTGGACGACTGAGGAGGCTCGAGATGGCAACCGAGATCCGTTCCTTCCAAGTCGACCTCGACCACGGCGCGTTAACAAGGAGGCAATCCTGAAAGCCACGGACCACGCCTTCCTCGACGGGCGGCCCTCGGGCAACCTCACCCGGGACCACGTCCTCGACAACATCACGCTCGTCGGGGACGTCGAGGCCGAGAAGGGCCGGCATTTCGCAGCATGGGAGGAGCCCGAGATCTTCGCGACTGAGATGCGCGCCGCCTTCAAGCCCGCGCGCGATGAAGGGAGTTCAGCATGAGCAGCACTGCCGATACCGGGACCGAGATCCATCCTTTCCAGGTCGACTTTCCCGAAGAGGAGCTCGCCGAGCTCCGCAACCGCCTGTCCACGGTCCGCCTGCCCACCAAGGAGCTCGTGGAAGACCGCTCGCAGGGCGTGCAGCTCGCGACGATTCAGGAGCTCGCCCGCTATTGGGACACCGAGTACGACCTCGGCCGGGTCGCAGCGAGGCTGAACGTCCACCCGCAGTTCACGACCGGGATCGACGGGGTCGACGTCCACTTCATCCACGTCAAGTCTTCACACCAGAACGCGCTGCCGATGATCGTCACGCACGGGTGGCCCGGGTCGGTCATCGAGCTCCTCGACGTCGTCGGGCCGCTGACCGATCCGACCGCGCATGGCGGTAGCGCCGAGGACGCGTTCGACCTCGTGATCCCCTCGCTGCCCGGCTACGGTTTCTCCAACGAGCCGAGAGAGCTCGGCTGGAACGTGGGCCGCATCGCAGGCGCATGGGCGGAGCTGATGCGCCGCCTTGGCTACACCCGCTACGTAGCTCAGGGCGGCGACGTGGGCGCCTCCGTCACAGACCAGATGGGACGCCAGGCGCCCGAGGGTCTGCTCGGGATCCACACGAACCTGCTCGTGACTGTCCTGGCCGCCCGACTGCCGGCAGAGACCGAGGAGGAGAAGGCGGCGACCGCCCAGCTCGATGTCTTCAGGGCCGACGGGTTCGCCTACTTCCTCGAGATGGCCACGCGGCCGCAGACGATCGGCTACGCGCAGCTCGATTCTCCCGTGGCCCTGGCGGCCTGGCTGCTCGACCACGACACGGACTCCTACGTGAAGATCGCCCGTGCCTTCGTCGACGGAGAGCCGACCGGCGGCCTTACACGCGATCACATCCTCGACAACATCACGCTCTACTGGATGACGGGCACCGGGGCCTCGGCGGCGCGCTCGTATTGGGAGAACGGGCGATTCGGAGCTCAGGCGGCCACCAACCCGCCCCCGCCGGTCAACCTGCCGGCCGGCTTCACGACGTTCCCCGACGAAATCTGGCGGAGCCCGCGTAGCTGGGTCGACGAGTCGTACCCCAACGTCGTCTACTTCAACGAGGCCGAGAAAGGCGGACACTTCGCAGCGTGGGAGGAGCCGCAGATCTTCTCCGAGGAGGTACGGGCGGCCTTCAGCTCGCTGCGATGACAGAGTCGGGCACCGGAACCGTTCAACCTCCGCTTACGCGGGACGAGACCGGGACCCTGGTCGGGCAGACGTTCGGGCTGGTGGCCGCCACGGGCGGGCTCTTCGCGCTCGGCGCATATCTCGGCCGCGAGCTCTCGTACGGCTGGGGCTGGGTCTTGTTCCTTCCGGCGCTGGCGTGCCTGATCGCCCTCAACTTCGCGGCTCAGCGATCCGAGGGGCTGGCGATCACGTTGCTGTTCGCGTTCGGCGCGCTCATGGGCTTCGCCACTGCGCCGACGATCGCCTACTACGCGAGCACCAACCCGAAGGTCGTCTGGCAGGCCGGCGGGGCGACGGCGCTCTTCATCGCAGGCTTCGGGGCGGCCGGATACGCGACTCGCCGCGATCTCGCGCCGCTCGCTCGACTGCTCTTCTGGGCGCTGATCGGGCTGATCATCTTCGGGATCGTCGCGATCTTCGTCCAGATCCCGAACGGGCAGCTGATCTACGCGATCGTCGGGCTGGTGATCTTCGCGGGCCTGACGGCCTACGATTTCCAGCGCCTGCGCCGCGCGAAGGACATCAGAGCCGCGCCCCTGCTCGCGGCGTCGATCTTCCTGGACATTCTCAACGTGTTCCTCCTCTTCCTCTCCCTCTTCGGCAGGAGCAATTGAGGCGCACTGAGCGGCGCGTGAAATGAAGCTGCCCGGCTACGAGGGGGCGACCGGGTGGCTGAACTCGCCGCCGCTCACAGCTGCCGACCTGCAGGGGAAGGTCGTCCTCACCGATTTCTGGACGTACACCTGCATCAACTGGCTGCGGACGCTCGCCTGGGTGCGCGCGTGGGCCGACACGTACAAGGATCAGGGGCTCGTTGTCGTCGGCGTCCACACGCCCGAGTTTCCGTTCGAGCGAGACGTGGACAACATCCGCGCGGCCGTGCAGGAGATGAACGTCACGTATCCGGTCGCGATCGACAGCGACTACGCGGTCTGGGAGGCATTCTCCAACCACTACTGGCCCGCGGTCTACGTCGCGGACGCGCAGGGCGAGATCCAGCACCAGCAGTTCGGCGAAGGCCGCTACGACGAGTGCGAGCGCGTCATCCAGAAGCTGCTGCGCGAGAGCGGGCGCGACGTCGGGGACGACTTGGTCTCCGTCTCTCCAACCGGCTTCGAAGTCCAGGCCAACTGGGAGAACCTGGAGTCCCCGGAGACGTACCTCGGCTACCAGCAGGGCCGGAACTTCGCGTCCACGGAGGGAGCCGAGCCCGACGAGGAGCGGACGTACGCCACACCCGAGCGCCTGGAGCGCAATCAGTGGGCGCTCGCCGGGGACTGGACGATCGAGAGCGGGCTGAGCGTGTCGAACACCGCCGGCGGACGCGTCGCCTACCGCTTCCATGCCCGCGACGTCAACCTCGTCATGGGCCCGCGCGAGCGGGGCAGGTCCGTCCCCTTCCATGTCCGCGTCGACGGCGAGCCGCCCGGAGACGCCCACGGGTTCGATATCGACAGAGAGGGAAGCGGCATGCTCACGCAGCAGCGGCTCCATCAGCTTGTCCGCGAGCCCGGGTCGATCGAGGACCGCACGTTCGAGATCGAGTTCCTCGAGCCCGGAGCCGAGGTCTACTGCCTCACGTTCGGCTAGCTCGAGCTGCCGGCTAGCGCGTGACGACGCGGCGGTAGCGCCACGCCGCGAGGGGGGCGAACACGGCGATGATCGTGATCGTCCACACGACCGCGAGCCAGATGTCGTTCCCGGCCGGCGTCCCCAGGAAGAGCGCACGAACGGCGTCCACCATGCTCGTAAACGGGTTGTGCTCGGCGATCGGCTGCAGCCAGCCCGGCATCGTGTCGACGGGGACAAATGCCGAGGACACGAATGTGACCGGAAAGAGGACCGTGAACCCGTAGGCGTTCGCAGCCTCCGGCGACGAGGCCGCGAGCCCGATGAACGCGAAGACCCACGAGAACGCGTAGCCGATGAAAAGGATCAGCGCGATCCCGGCGATGACCTCCGCGGGGCCGGTGAAGAAGTTGAAGCCGACGGCGAACCCCACGGCGAACATGACGATCAGCTGGAAGACGTTCGTGGCGACATCCCCCAGCGTCCGGCCCGTCAGCAGCGCCGAGCGGGTCATCGGCAGCGAGCGGAAGCGATCCATCAGCCCCTTCTTCAAGTCGTCGGAGAGCCCGAGCGCGGTCACGAAGCCCCCGAACACGATCGACTGGACGATGATCCCCGGCATGAGGAAATCGACGTAGTCGAATCCCGGCGTCTGGATCGCGCCGCCGAAGACGTACACGAACAGCAGCACGAACAGGATCGGCTGCACCGTGAAGCCGACGAGCAGGTCAGGCTGGCGCGGAATGCGCAGCAGGCTCCGCTTCGCCAGGACGAGCGTGTCGGAGATCCCGTAGCGGAGCGCCGTCATCCCGGAGCGACCTCGGCCTCCTCGTCCTCCCGCTCCGCGGCGTGACCGGTCAGGTTCAGGAAGACGTCGTCCAGCGTGGGCGTCGTGACGGAGATGTCGTCGATCGCGATCCCGGCGTCGTCGAGCGTGCGGACGGCCGCGGCGATCGTCCCGCGCCGCTGGGCGACGGGGACTCGAACCGATCCATCCTCGAGAAACGGACGGTCGCTGGCGATGGCGGCGAGCGCGGCGAGGGCCTCTTCCCCATGTCGGTCGTCACAGAGGTGGATCTCGAGTCGCTCTCCGCCGACCTGGTTCTTCAGCTCGCTCGACGTCCCTTCGGCGATGACGAGGCCTTCGTCGATGACCGCGATGCGATCGGCGAGCCGGTCGGCTTCGTCGAGGTACTGCGTGGTGAGCATCACCGTCGTTCCGGCCGATACGAGCGCCTCGATTGCGTTCCAGAGCCCGATGCGGCTGCGGATGTCAAGCCCGGTCGTGGGCTCGTCCAGGAACAGGACCGGCGGACGGGCGACCAGCGCGGCGGCGAGGTCCAGCCGCCGGCGCATCCCGCCGGAGTACGTGCGTACGAGGCGGTCACCCGCATCGGCGAGGTCGAAGTCGGAGAGAAGCTCGCGCGCGCGGTCCCGCGACGGCTTGCGGCCGAGGTGGTAGAGGCGGCCCACCATCTCGAGGTTCTCGAAGCCGGTTAGGTTCTCGTCCACAGCCGCGTACTGGCCCGCGAGCCCGATGTGCTCGCGAACCTTCGCGGCCTGGCGGACGACGTCGAATCCGGCGACGCGCACCGAGCCCTCGTCCGGAGCCAGCAGCGTGGTGAGGATACGGACGGCTGTGGTCTTCCCCGCGCCGTTGGGGCCGAGGAGACCGAAGACGCTGCCGGTCTCGACGCGGAGGTCGATGCCGCGCAGCGCGTGGACGTCGCCGTAGCGCTTGTGCAGCCGGGAAGTCTCGACGGCGGGGTCGGCCGGCACTCTTTTACGCTAGCTGCCCCGTGAGCGATCCCCGCTTCTTCGCTTCACCCGCTGAGTTCCGTGCGTGGCTGGAGGAGAACCATGCGACAGCCGAAGAGCTCGTGGTCGGCTTCCACAAGAGGAGCACCGGGCGACCGACGATGACGTGGACGGAGTCCGTGCGCGAGGCGCTCTGCTTCGGCTGGATCGACGGGATCCGCCGCAGCCTGGGCGAGGAGGGCTACACCATCCGCTTCACGCCGCGCCGCACGCGCAGCATCTGGAGCGCGCGCAACGTCCAGCACGTCGAGGAGCTGATCGCCGAGGGCCGGATGCGGCCGGCCGGCCTCGCCGCGTACGAGGCGCGCTCGCCGGAGCGCACCGGGATCTATGCGTTCGAGCAGCGCCACTCGGTGCGACTCGAGCGCGAGCAGGAGGAGCGGTTTCGCGCAGACCCGGCGGCCTGGGACTTCTTCCACGAGCAGCCGCCGTCCTACCGGCAGACGGCGATCTTCTGGGTGGTCAGCGCGAAACGCGAGGAGACGCGTGCGCGCCGCCTCGAGCAGTTGATCGCCGACTCCGCGGCCGGGCGGCGGCTCGCACGGCTGACGCCCCCGGGACGGCGCCGGCGATGAAGGTCACCGCCGAGGCCGCGCGGCGCTTTCTGGTCACCCGGCAGTTCCTCGCGCCGGCGCGATCTCTCGAGGGGGGACTCGACGCAGTGTTGGGAGTCTTCAGCAAGCTCGGCTCGATCCAGTTCGACCCGCTCGCGATCGCCGGCCGGAGCCACGACCTCGTGCTGCACGCGCGGGTCGCCGATTACGAGCCCGGCTGGTGCGACCTGCTCTACGAGCGCCGCGGGATCTTTGAGGCGTACAACAAGGGCCTCTCCCTCGTCCCGTCGAGCAAGTACCCCTGGTTCCGCACGATGGTCCGGAACGCACCGGAGATCCTTGCCGAAAACGCCGACGTGGCCGAGCGCGTGCTCGACAGGATCCGCTCGGAAGGCCCGTTGTCGGCACTCGATTTCGAGCGCGAGCGCGGACCCACGACCGACTGGTTCGGGATGCAGACCAACGCGGTGCGCGCCGTGCTCGAGGCATACGCGGGCACCGGCGTGCTCGGCCTCGCGCGGCGCGACGGCAACCGCCGGTACTACGACCTCCTCGAGCGGCTGCTGCCGGCCGACCTGCTCGCGCGGGACGTGCCGCCGAGACAAAAGCTCCTGTACAAGCTGGTGTCCCGGTACCGCGCCCACGGTCTGCTCGGTATCAGCGGCGCCGGAGACATCTTCTCCGGCATCGGCCCTGCGAAGCCAAGCCCGGGGCACCCGGGCCGAAACGCACTACGCGAGGAACTGGTCGAGCTCGGCGAGATCGTGCCCGTGGAGGTCGAGGGCGTTCCGGGCAAGCGCTTCGTCATTCGCGAGGACGTCGCACTGCTTGAAGCGCCCCCCGAGCCGCCGCCCTCCGTCGCGTTCCTTTCCCCGTTCGACGCGTTGGTCTGGGACCGCCGCCTCCTCGGGAGCCTGTTCGACTTCGACTACGTGTGGGAGCTGTTCATCCCGCCCGCGAAGCGCCGGTGGGGCTGGTACGTGCTGCCGATCACGTTCCAGGACCGGCTTGTCGGCCGATTCGAGCCACGGATCGACCGCGAGAGCGCTCGCGTGGAGGTGCTGAACGTCTGGTGGGAGAAGGGCTTCGCACCGGGCCGCGCGGAGGGATTCGTCGACGGGATGCGCGACGCGCTCGGCGCGTACCTGCGCTTCGCGGCCGCCGGCAGCCTGGAGTGGGCGCCGCATCTCCGAACAGAAAAACGGCTCTTCCCCACCCACGGGCCGGCGCGCCGTGCGCGCACGAAACGGACGCGGCGGCCGACTGGTCGCTAAGTGACCCGGAACGACCCGCGCATCGTGGATGCGTGCGGGTCGCACGCCGGACTCAGGATCCCGTTTTCAGCCGCCGCGTAAAACATTCCGTGGGCTCGACCTACGGGACCCGCCGCGTCACGACAACGCGGCCCCCGCCGTCACGCGCCACTCGCCGACCTGCCGCTGAATCCAGCCGGCGGACGCGATCCCGGCGACAACCACTCCCACGAGCAGGACGAGCAGGGTGACGTAAAGCGACCGCATGACCCGATTATGCGACCGGCGCTGCCGGCGCCGAGCTAGCTGACGAGCGCGGGCGCCTCTTCCGGGATGTCGACCTGCAACGACGGATCCGCTGCCATGACCTCGGTCTGCTCGGCCCCGAGCTCGCCGCGGACGATGTTCGCCCCGAGCGCCAGCGCGGCCGCCTTGTAGTACGCGACGGGCCGCGGCACGCCCTGACGGCCGAACCCGCAGTCCGAGGACAGCACGAGATGCTCCGGGCCGATGTACTCGAGCGCGCGGCGGACGTCGGCGGCGATCTCCTCGGGCGACTCGATCGAAAGCGTCCGGTGGCTGATGAAGCCGACGGCGACCTTCTTCTCCAGCTTGCCCTTGTACGGCTCGAAGAGGGCAAGGGGGCGATGGTCGGCGTCCTTCGACTCGATCGTCCACACGTCCGCGTTCAGCCGGTTGAGGAAGATGTCGATCGAGTTCTCGTACGAGATGTTCGGGTCGAAGCAGTGCTGCGCGCCCGGGTTGCCCCAGCACGTGTGCACCCAGACCTCGACGTCGTCGAGGCCCTCGACGTGCTTGTTGAAGAGGTCGACGAGAAAGTCGAGGGTGTCCGAGTCGGCGCCGTACGCGGCGGAGCTGTGGATCGCCGGCTCCTCGACCTGGATCACGGTCGCGCCGGCCGCCGCGAGCTCGCGCAGCTCAGCGTTGATGATCTCGGCAATGTCCCACATCAGCTGCTTCTTGTCGTCGTCGTAGACGTCGGTGCCGACTTCGAGGACGGCGGAAGCGAGGTCCGCGGAGATCGTCCCGAACTTGACCGGCCTGTTCGCCCGTGCCTGCGCGACGCGCCAGATCTTGGCGAACTCGAGCGGGATCCTCGGGCCGACCTTGCCGACCACGAGCGGGAACTTCCAGCCGCCGACGATCTCGTTGAGCCACGTGCCGACCGGGTACGACCACATCGGGTTGGTGTACGAGAGCGAGTGCTCCGACATCCCGTCGAGGCGCTCGGTCGGATAGATGAACCACGAGCGGCCTGCGTGATCCGCGTCCAGGTGGTAGTCGCCGTTCGTGACGATGTCGAGACCGGCGCGCTCCTGGTCGTTGACCACCGCCGCGACAGCGTCGGTGAACTGCTCGCGGAACTGGAGGTCGGTCATCGCGTCCGAGAACGGGCGACCCTGCAGCTCGGCCGTGTACCACGTGGGACGCGGCCACGAGCCGGTCACCGTCGTCGGAAGGATCCGGTCTTTCGTTGCAGTCAGCATCGAGGCTCCTCTCTTTCAGTTCAGTGTGAGTGAACGCTAGTCGATCTACGGTGCGCGTGAACGGCGTCGCCAGAACTGCTTGATCGCCGCTCCCGGCCGCAGCAGGCCCCGCGCGAACGCGTCCAGGGCGACCGCTGCGAGCAGCAGCACGCCGAGGGTGATCTGCTGGTACAGCGGGTCGAGCGCCAGCAGCACGTAGCCGTTGCCGATCAGCGCGATGAAGAGCACGCCGACGACAGACCGCCACACCGCACCCTCGCCCCCGAGGATGCTCGTCCCTCCGACGACGATCGCGGCCAGGACAGTGAAGGTCAGCGTGTCGTTGGTGGTGGCCTGGGCCGTCAGCACCTTCGCGGTGTCGATCACGCCGGCGAGGCCCGCGGCCATACCGCTGATCGCGAACGTGAGGATGCGGATCCGGTCGACGCGTACGCCGGCCAGGCGGGCCGCCTCGGGGTTCCCTCCGGCCGCGTACATGTATCTCCCCCACTTCGTCGTCGCGAGCAGCAGCCCGAGGGCGACCACGGCGGCGAGCATCGTCCAGATCGAGGTCCTGACGCCGAGGAACTCCGTCTGCGCGAAGTCCTGGAACGCGGTTTTGCCAAAGAACACGAGCAGGTTCCCACCCGCGACGATCGACGAGCAGCCGTTGATGATGAAGGCCATCGCCAGCGTCGCGATCAGCGAGTTGATCCGGAGGACGGTGACGACGACTCCGTTGAGGAGCCCAACGAGCAGGCCGGCGCCGATCCCGGCCACGATCGCGAAGCCGGCGCTGTGGTGGGGTGCGAAGTTCCCGGCGGTGACCGCGGCGAACCCGTAGACCGCGCCGACCGAGAGGTCTATCCCGCCGGCGACGAGCACGAGCGTTCCGGCCGCGGCGATGATCAGGGTCGCCGACTGCTGGTCGAGGATCTGGAGAAGGTTGCCCCTCGTCGCAAACGGCTCGCTGGCCAGCGAGAGCGTGAGGAAGAGCGCGAGGAACGGAATGATGATGCCGCCGCGGCGGAGGAAGCGCACGCCCGTCGAGCGCATCTGCTCGCGCGTCATCCAACGCCGCATCGGCGAGGCGTCGGACGTCATGCAGCGGCTTCCGCAGACTGGTCGGCGAACGCCGCGGCGAGGATGCGGTTCTCGGTGATCCGGTCGCCTTCGAGCTCCGCCACCATGCGGCCCCGGCGCATGACGAGCACGCGGTGGGCGAGGCCGATGATCTCCTCGACCTCGGAGGAGATGAGGAGGATCCCCATGCCCGCCCCGGCGAGCTCGACGAGAAAGTCGTAGATCGCGCGCTTCGCGCCGATGTCGACGCCGCGCGTGGGTTCGTCGGCGATGACGACGCGCGGTTCGCAGAGGAGCATCCGCGCGAGAAGCACCTTCTGCTGGTTACCTCCGGACAGCGTCTCGACCGGGGCTCCGTAGCTCGCGCCGTGCACTCCGGACCGCTCGAGCACGCTGCGCGCCGCCTTCCGCTCCGCCCTTCGGCGGACGACGCCGAGGAAGCTGAGCGAGTGGAGTTGTGGGAGTGTCGTGTTCTCGATCGACGAGCGGCCGAAGATGAGGCCCTCGTCCTTGCGCGACTCGGGGATCATCGCCACGCCCGCGTCGAGGCTCCGGCTCGGATTTCGGGCGAGCTGCTCGCCGGTCGCCAGGACGGCCTCCCCCTTTTCCGACGGCGCCGCGCCGAAGATCGTTCGCGCGAGCTCGGTGCGCCCGGCGCCCACGAGGCCGGCCAGCCCGAGTATCTCGCCCGCGCGCAGTTCGAGGCTCACTCCCTCGACGCCGGGCCCGTGGAGGTCGCGCACGGAGAGTGCGACCGGAGCGTCCGCCGGCGGCGCGACCTTCGGTGGAAAGGTCGCCGTCAGCGGCCGCCCGAGCATCGCCTCGATCAGCGAGGCCTCGGTCTCGGACGCCGCCTCCGCCGTCTTCACCAGCCGGCCGTCGCGAAGCACCGTAACGGTGTCAGCGAGCTGGAGCACCTCCTTGAGGAAGTGCGAGATGAGGATGATCGTCGTACCCGAAGCCACGAGCGCGCGCACGATGTCGTGGAGATGACCCGTCTCGCGCGCGTCGAGCGACGCGGTCGGCTCGTCCATGACGATCAGCTGAGCGTCACGAGAGAGCGCACGGAGGATCTCGACCTTCTGCTGCTCCGCGGTCCCCAGCTCCTCGGCCGCCACGTCTCCACGCAGATCGAAGCCTGCCCCGTCGACGAGCTGGGCATAGCGCCGCTTGAGCGCCCGCGTCCGGACGAAGCCGGCCCGGCGGGGCTCGGCACCGAGCAGGACGTTTTCGGCGACGGTCAGCTGGGGGACGACGTTCGGCTCCTGGGCGATTGCCGCCACCTGGCGCTCGAGCGCCTCGCGCGGCGACCCGAACGCGACCGGCTCCCCTTCGAGCAGAACACGGCCGCCGTCCGGGCTCAGCGCGCCGGCGACGATCTTGCCGAGCGTGGACTTGCCCGCCCCGTTCTCGCCTACGAGCGCGTGAATCGAACCGCGGCGAACCCCGAGCGAGACGGAGTCGAGCGCCTGGACGCCTCCGAACTGCTTGGAGACGTCCAGGAGCTCGAGGTAGGGAGCTTCAGGCTCGCCTACAGCCATAGAGGCCGGATGCTAACCGGGCCACTCGGCGTGGAACTTCTTGGCGTTCGCCTTCACGACGACGCCGCCGTTGGGCAGGTTGGCGAGCACGTCGATGCCCTTCTTGCAGGCCTTGCTCGCCTTGCCGGTCTTGACCGCCTTGATCAGGCACTTCATCCCGCGCTTGCCCTCGGTTGCGGGCCGCTGCATCACGGTGCCGTACCACTTGCCTGCCTTGACGCGATTGAGGCCGACGGCTCCCCCGCCGTACCCGACGAGGGTGACCTTCTTGCCGTTGAGCGCCTGCTCGGCGCCGGTCGCGGCCTGGTCGGCCCCGACGATCAGGTTGATGTCCGGATGCCCCTGGAGCATCGTCTGCGCCGCCTGGAGTGCGACCGACGGGGTGTAGAACGTCTGCCCCTCGGCGACGACCTGGATGTTATGGCCCTTGGTGACCGCGTCGAAGCCCTTCCTGATCGCGGTGTCGAGCGAGGAAACCTTGACCGAGTACATGTAGCCGACCTTGCAGGGGTTCTTTTTCTTGCACGCCTTCACGACGAGACGGCCCTGCTTCCGCCCGATCTGGGTCTGGACGAACACGACGTTCCCCGACAGCCCGGCGAGCGGCGGGCGCGCCGTGCCTGGGTTCGTGCCGAGGATCTGGTCGATGTTGACGACTCTGATCCCGGCCTTGAACGCCGCCTGCACGGTCGACAGGAGCTGCGGCCCGAAGATGGGCTGCAGGATGATTGCGTTGTACTGCTTCGACTGCACGAGCGTCTGCAGCTGCTGGAGCTGCTTGTTCGGGTCGTTGTTGGCGTCGAAGACTGCGATGCCACCGGCGCCCTGAGCCCTGGCGACCTTCTTGGCCGCGGCGAGCATCGGCGCGTCGTAGCTGTTGGCGACCGCGAACGAGAGGTACGCAACCTTCGGCTTCGCAGCGGTATGCGACGCTGCGCCGGTCGCGCCGATCGCAAATGCTGTGACAGCCGCGATCGCGACGACCGCGGCGGTCGCGCGGCGCCTCGTCGAGAGAGAGATCCTGTTCACTTCCGTGGCCTCCTTGTGGGGTACTCCGCACCCGCCTCGACGGGCCGCGCGAGTATATGACTGCTAAACAGCACGGTCAAGTGAGAGTTAACAAATGGCCCTTTTGGACCCGAAAGGGGTCAGACCCCGTTTAGTGAGAGTGTGCAGGAGACCCCCTTGCACTCTGCACCCACTGAGGTTGGACGTCCGTATGCCGAAGTAGATAGTCGAGAGCCGTCTCGGCGAGGTCGCGTGCCCGTCCGAGGTCGGCGTCCACCAGCCGGCCGTCACGCTTGAGGATCCGGCCGTCGACTATGACCGTGTCGATGTTGCGCGTGTCGGCCTGGTGCACCACCGTCGAGACAGGGTCGATGACCGGATACGTGTTGGAGTGGTCGCAGCGGATCAGCACCAGGTCCGCCTTCTTGCCAGGCGTCAGCGATCCCGTTCGGTCCTCGAGCCCGCACACGCGCGCGCCCTCGATGGTCGCGAACTCGAGCACCTCGCGCGACGAGAGCAGCGCCGGCTCATCCTCGTTCCCCGCCGCGAACGCGGCCTCGTGGCAGAGCAACCGCTCGGCGGCGAACAGGAACCGCATCTGGGTGAACATGTCTCCGGGAACGGTCGTCACGACGTCGATGCTCAGGCTCGGCCGCAGCCCGTGCGCGAGCGCCTTCCCGGTCGGCGGCGTCCCGTGCCCCATGATCATCTCGACCGACGGAGCGATCGAGACCTTCCCGCCCGAGTCCGCGATCAGCTGGAACTCCTCGCCGGAGAGGTAGTTGCAGTGGATGTAGGTCGTGTCGGGCCCGAGTAGACCCATCTCGTTCAGCTGCGAGACCATCGCGAAGCGCCCGGCGTACGGACCCATGCCGACGTGGACGCTGATGGGCGCGCCGACGTCGCGCGCGAGCTCCCAGTCGTGCTTCACCACCTCCGGCGTGCAGAAGCCCGGCCCGCGGACGGCCATCGCGAGCGTGGCCAGCTGGTCGTCGCTGGAGAAGTACTGCTCGCGGACTCGGCGAATGTCCTCGGGCGATTCGAGCGTGCTGCCGGACCACCAGTCGGCCAGCGACGTGTTGGGATTTCCGTAGGCGTAGACGGCGCGCAACCTTGCGTCCTGCAGGCCGCGGATGGCCTCGTCCGAATGCTCCGGCGTGTTGTTGATGTGCGACCAGTCGAGGAGGGTCGTCACGCCGGCGTCGATCGCCTCGAGCGAGCCGAGGTAGTTGCCGGCGTAGACGTCCTCGGGCCGGTAGGCGGGCGCCAGCTGGTCGATCACGAGATCGAAGTAGCCCGCGAGGCTGACGTCGGGAGCGATCCCGCGGATGACCGTCTCCCACGTGTGGCGGTGCGAGTCGATGAACCCGGGGATGACGATGCAGTCCTGCGCGTCGACGATCTCGGCGTCACCCACGTCGAGCTCGGTGCCGACCGCCGCGATCGCGTCGTCCTCGATCAGGACGTCTCCGCCGAAGACGTCTCCGACCTCCGGATCCATGCTGAGGACGTGGCCGCCCCGGAGCAGAAGGCGATTCGGCACAAAAACTCCTTTCCTACGGCAGAATCACTGAACTTGCGTCCAGGCTCGCTGAACGCAACCACCATTCTTACCAGGTTCTGCGCCTTTGCGTTGACTGTGACTGTACGCACCTTTATCGTGTGAGCGACATGGCTGACGGATCCGTCATCGTCGTCGGAGGCACTTCCGGGATCGGTCTCGGCATCGCCCGCGCCTATGCCGCGCGCGGCCGCGACGTCGTCATCACCGGCCGGACCGGCGAGCGCTGCGCCGATGTCGCCGGCGGAATCGGCGGTCCCGGAAAGGTGAGCTGGCGCGCTCTCGACCTCGCAGAGCCGCATTCGATCGCCGAAGCGCTCGCGCATCTCGAACTGGTCGACCACCTCGTGCTGGCCGCGATCGAGCGCGACCAGAACACGATCGGCGACTACGACGTCGACCGCGCGATACGCCTCGTGACGCTCAAGCTCGTCGGGTACACGGAGGTCGTCCACGTCGTCGCGCCGGAGCTCGACCGTGAGGGCTCGATCCTCCTCTTCGGAGGCCTCGCGCTTCGGCGGCCTTACCCGGGCTCGACGACGGTCACAACCGTGAACGGCGGGGTCGAGGGGCTCGTGCGGACGCTTGCGCTTCAGCTGGCACCCGTCCGCGTCAACGCGATCCACCCGGGCATCGTCGGCGACACGCCCGAGTGGGCGGGCAAGCCGGAGGTGCTGGAGGCCGTCGCCGCGCGCACGCCGCTCGGCCGGACCGTGACCACCGACGAGATCGTCGGAGCGTCGACGTTCCTGCTCGAGAACGGCGGCGTCAACGGAGTGACTCTGGAGGTGGACGGCGGATGGATGCTGCAGTAGCCGTCCTCGGTCTCGGGAACATGGGCGAGCCGATCGCGGAGCGGATCCTCGCTGCGGGCTTTCCGCTCTCGGTCTGGAACCGCACGCCGGAGAAGGCCGCGCCGCTCGTCGAACGTGGCGCCGGGCAGCTGGGCTCGCCGAGGGAGGCGCTGCAAAAGGCGGACGTCTGCGTCACCGCCCTCGCGGACGACGCCGCCTTCGAAGACGTGATCCTGGGCGAGCACGGCGTCCTGGCGGGCGCGCGCCCCGGGACGTCGCTGGTCGACATGAGCACCATCTCGGTGGACGCGTCGGAGCACGTCGCGGGCCGGGCGGCTCAAGCCGGCGTCGGCTACCTGCGCGCGCCCGTGAGCGGCAGCCCGGTGATCGTCCGGGGCGGCACGCTGACGATCATGGTGTCCGGCTCCAAGGACCTCGCGGCCGACCTTCGTCCGCTCCTCGAGGCGATCGGGCCCACGATCCTCTATGTCGGTCACGAAGAGGCCGCGCGCGTCGCCAAGCTCGTCCTCCAGATCCTGATCGGCGGAACGGCCGAGCTTCTCGGCGAGGCGCTCGTGCTGGGCGAGCTGGGCGGAGTCGACCGGGAGAAGCTGCTCGAGACGATCGGCGCGTCGGTGGTCGGCTCGCGCTTCGTGGAGTACAAGACGAAGCCGCTGCTCGAGGAGGACTACTCCGCCACGTTCACGACGAACTTGATGCTGAAGGACATCGCGCTCGTGCTCGGCCTCGCCTCCGAGCAAGGCGTCGACCTGCCCTTCGCCGAGCGTCTCAGCGACCTTCTCGAGGACGCCGTCGCGCGCGGGCACGGGGACCAGGATTTCATCGCGCTCTTCCGCCGGCTGCAGGAAGCGCGCGTCATGGGGCCACCAGCGACGGGGGACAGGTGAGCCAGTGACGAACATCGCATCGCGCGGGGCCACGATGGCGGTCGACTGGGAACAGCGGATCGACTTCGCCAAGCTGCGCTCGGACCGGCTCGCCCGGGCCAAGAGCGCGCTCGCGGAGTCCGACCTCGGTGCGCTGCTCCTGTTCGACCCGAACAACATCCGTTACGTCACGAGCACCCACATCGGCGAGTGGGCGCGGGACAAGAACGCACGCTGGGTGCTCCTCCCGCGCGGCCACGATCCCATCCTGTGGGACTTCGGCTCGGCCGCTCGGCACCACCGGTTGTTCGCACCGTGGCTGCCGGAGGAGAGCTTCCGCGCCGGCGTCGCCCCGATGCGCGGCGCGATGCCGGATGAGACCGGCATCCCCGACACGCTCGCGCTGAAGATCCAGCTCGAGCTGCGCGAGCGCGGCCTGGAGGGCGAGCCGCTCGGGATCGACATGTCCGACCTGGTCACGATCGAAGCCCTGCAGCGGGCCGGCGTCTCCGTCACGGACGGCTCGCGCGTGCTGCTCGAGGCGCGGAAGATCAAGACCGATGAGGAGATCGCTCTCCTCGACCATGCCTGCGGAATGGTCGACGCGGTCTACGAGGAGATCTACCGGATGCTCCGCCCGGGCGTGCACGAACACGAGATCGTCGCGCGCGCGCAGCAGATCCTCTTCGAGCTGGGCTCCGAGCAGGTCGAGGCGATCAACGCCGTCTCCGGCGACCGCTGCAACCCGCATCCGCACGTCTTTTCCGACCGGCTGCTGCGCCCGGGCGACCAGGCGTTCTTCGACATCATCCACTCGTTCATGGGCTACCGGACGTGCTACTACCGCACGTTCAACGTCGGCACCGTCTCGCAGTCGCAGCTCGACGCGTACAAGCAGTGCCGCGAGTGGCTGGACGCCGCGATCGAGCTCGTCCGGCCGGGGACGACCACGGACGAGATCGCGTCCGTCTGGCCCACCGCCCAGGAGCTGGGCTTCGACGACGAGGAGAGCTGCTTCGGCCTGCAGTTCGGGCACGGGATCGGCGTCGGGCTGTACGAGCCGCCGATGATCTCGCGCGTCCATTCCTTCCAGTGCCCGGTCGAGCTGGAGGAGGGAATGGTCTTCGCGCTGGAGACGTACTGCCCCGCGACCGACGGCCGCTCGGCCGCGCGCATCGAGGAGGAGGTCGTCGTCACCGACGACGGAAACCGGATCCTGACCCGCTTCCCCGCGGAGGAGCTGCTCGTGGCCGGCAAGACGTACGTGCGCGGGGCCGACGTGCTCGAGCGACAGGCCCTCCACTCGGAGGTATGAGCCGCTACCGCCTCATCCGCCGCGAGGAGGTCGAGCTCGAGCCGGCGCTCCAGGAGCACAGCCGCGGACTGACGCGGAGGATCCTGATCGGCGGCGACACGGGCGCGACCCACACGGGCCTCACGCTGGTCGAGCTCGAGAACGGCGACGTGGACACGCACCTCCACTCGTTCGAAAACAGCTTCTACGTCTTCTCCGGCAACCCCGTGCTGTACCTGGACGAGCGCGGGATCAAGCTCGAGCCGGATGCATGCGGCGTCATCCCGGTCGGCGTGCCACACGCCTGGCGCTCGGACGAGCGCGCACGCTGGATCGAGATGGCGTCGCCGCGCCCCGCGGCCCCGAACAGCCGGCGGACACATTCTTTCTCGGCGCTGCCCCCGACGAAGAGCCGGAGGAGCTCGACCTGCGCGACCCGCGGAACCGCAACCTCTTCCATCTCTCGGCAGAGGACATGGACGTGGATTGCCTCGGCGCCGGCTCGCGCGTGATCGCGCCGACGGTCTCGGCGAGCATGGCGACGGCGGCGCTTCTGTACAGCGGGATCACCGTGAAGATGCTCGTGGACAAGCGGCTCGACGCGCAGTTGCACACGATGTTCATGGTCGCGTACAAGCCCGGCGCGGTCGCGCACCCGCACGACCATCCCTTCGAGGAGTCCTACGTGATGCTCGAGGGGGAGGTGGACGTCGTCGCCGACGGCGACCGCCATACGCTCCGTCCCGGTGACGTCTTCTGGACGGCCGTCGGCTGTATCCACGCGTTCTACGAGACGAAGGGCGGCACGGTGAAGTGGCTCGAGACATCGGCGCCCGGGCCGCCCGACCGCCACTCGTACCGCTTCGAGCGCGACTGGGAGTACCTGGCGGAGAAGCTTGGATGACGCAGACGGAAGCGAGCCTCCAGGACGTGGACCTCTATCTCGACCTGTACCGGCGCATGCGCCTGATCCGCGGGTTCGAGGACCTCGTCCAGTCCCTCTTCTTGCGCGGCGAGGTGTACGGGACCACGCATCTGTACTCGGGTCAGGAGGCGGTCGCGGTCGGCTTCGCGAGCGTCCTCGAGGACCGTGACCGCGTCGCCGCGACCTATCGCGGCCACGGCCACGCGCTCGCCCTCGGCGTCGACCCGCAGGCCCTGCTGGACGAGATGCTCGGCCGCGCGACCGGGATCAACGGCGGTCTCGCGGGCTCTATGAACGTGAACTCGCCCGGGGACCGGCTGATCGGCTGCTTCGGGATCGTCGGCGGGAGCATCGCCGCTGCCACCGGCGCCGCCCTCGCGCTGAAGCAGACGGGCGGCGTCGCGGTCGCCTACTTCGGCGACGGGACGGTGAACCAGGGCTACTTCCCCGAGTGCCTCAACTTCTGCAAGGTGCTCAATCTTCCGCTCGTCCTCGTCTGCGAGAACAACGGCTACGGCGAGTACACGCCCTTCGAGGCCGTCACCGCAGGCGAGATCCGCGCCCGCGCCGAGGTCATGGAAGTCCCCGCGGAGACAATCGACGGGATGAGCGTGTGGACCGTGCGCGATCTCGCGCGCCGAGCGGTCGACCACGCACGCTCCGGCGGCGGCCCGTTCTTCGTAGAGGCGGTCACGTATCGCTTCGTCGGGCACTCGCGCAGCGATCCGGGCGCGTACCGGCCGGACGGAGAGCTCGACAGCTGGCGCCGGCGCGATCCGCTGGTCGTCCTCCGCGCGCAGCTCGAGGTCGAGGGAGTCGAGAGCACGAGGCTCGACGAGGTCGACGCCGAGGTGGCGGCACAGCTGAGCGAGCACGAGCGGCGCGGGCTCGACGCCCCGTTCCCCGAGCCGCGCGCGTTCAGCGAGTTCAAGGACTGATGGCGCGCGACCTCACCATGCCGAAGCTGTCGGACTCGATGGAAGAGGCGACCATCCTCCACTGGCTGAAAAAGCCTGGCGAGTCGTTCGCGCGCGGCGAGCCGCTGGCCGAGATCGAGACCGACAAGGCGACCGTCGTGTACGAGGCGGAGACCGACGGCGTGCTCGCCGGCATCCTCGTGCCCGAGGGCGGCTCCGCTCGCATGGGCGAGCCGATCGCGAAGCTGGACGGAGACAGCCCACAGGCCGCGCCCGAGCGCGCCCGCGCCACTCCGGTCGCTCGCCGCCGCGCGGTGGAGCTCGGCGTCTCGTTGCACGAGCTCGAGGGAAGCGGCCCGGGAGGCCGGATCACCGTCGACGACGTCGAGGCCGCCGCCGGCGACCAGCCGGCGCCCGCGCCGCAGCCAGCGGCCGGTGCGAAGGGCGAGGTCGAGACAGTCGAGCTCACGTCGACGCAGAAGACGATCGCCCGGCGAATGGAGCAGGCGGCGTCCACCCCGACGTTCGTCGTGACGATGGAGATCGACATGTCCACCGTCGTGGCTCTGCGGCGTGACCGCGAGGGCGCGCCGTCGGTGAACGACTTCCTCGTTCGAGCGGCCGCTCTGACGCTGCGCGAGCTGCCCCAGTTCAACAGCTCCTGGATCGACGGCGGCGTCGAGCGCTACTCCCGCTTCAACGTCGGGATCGCCGTGGCAGTCGAGGGCGCGCTGCTCGTCCCCACGCTGTTCGACGCCGACCAGAAGCCGCTCGCGCAGATCGCCGACGAGTCGCGCGACCTCGCCGAGCGGGCACGCGCGCGGAAGCTGACTCCCGAGGAGCTGACCGGCAGCACGTTCACCGTCTCGAACCTCGGCATGTACGGCGTCCACTCCTTCACGGCCATCGTCGACCCGCCGCAGGCCGCGATCCTCGCGGTGGGCGGGATCGATGCGGAAGGGGCGATGCTTGCGACGCTGAGCGCCGACCACCGCGTCGTCTACGGCGCCGACGGCGCGGCGTTCCTGCAGCACCTCAAGTCTCTGCTCGAGCAACCGGCGGCCCTCGCCCTCTGATGGCGACGATGGACTTCCGCTCGGCCGTCAGGGAGGCGCTCGACGAAGCGCTCGCAGCCGACGAGCGAGTCGTGTTCTTCGGAGAGGACGTGGCGCTCGCGGGCGGAGTCTTCGCCGTCACGCCCGGCCTGTACGAGAAGTACGGCGCGGAGCGCGTCTTCGACACGCCCATCTCGGAGCTCGCGCTCGCGGGCGCCGCGTTCGGCTCGGCCGTCAACGGCCTGCGGCCGGTGGTCGAGATCATGTTCGGCGACTTCCTCACACTGGTCATGGACGGGCTCGTCAACCAGATGTCCAAGTACTGGTTCCTGACGCAGGAGGAGATCAGCGTCCCGGTCGTCATCCGCTCCGTGGTCGGTGCCGGCGGCCGCTTCGGCGCCATCCATTCGCAGATGCCCGTCGCGTGGCTGACGGGAATCCCCGGGATCAAGATCGTCGCGCCCTCGACGCCTGGCGACGCGAAGGCGCTCCTGCGCGCGGCGATCGACGACGACAACCCGGTCATCTTCCTCGAGCACAAGCGGCTGTACACGGTCGAGGGCGAGGTGAACGGCGCGCCGGCGTCGCTCGGCGAGGCCGCCGTCGTTCGCGCAGGCGGCGACGTGTCGGTCGTCTCGGCGATGCGCGGCGTGCACGAGAGCCTCGCCGCCGCGGAGCAGCTCGCCGCGCAGGGGATCGACGCCGAGGTCATCGACCTCCGTACGATCCGCCCGCTCGATGCGGACACCATCCTCGGCTCGACGGCCAAGACGAACCGCCTGGTCGTCGTCGAGGAGGGCCCGCTGACGGGCGGCTGGGCGGGCGAGGTGCTGGCGGTCGCGGTCGAGCGCGGGCTCGAGCACCTCGACGATGCCTGGCGGATCGCCACGCCCGACCATCCGATCCCCTACAGTCCACCTCTCGAGGACGCGCACATCCCCGGCGCGGACCGCATCGCCTCCGAGATCGAGCGACGTATCGGATGACCACGACCCAGCACGAGCCCGCGCACATCGGCGCGAGGCTGCGAGCGCAGCGCGAGAAGATCGGGCTGACCCTGCGCGAGGTCGCACGCCGGATCGGGGTCTCGGCGAGCCTCATCTCCCAGATCGAGCGCGACAAGGTGAACCCGAGCGTGAGCACGCTCTACGCACTCGTCCGCGAACTCGGCCTTTCGATGGGCGACCTCTTTGCGGCCGACGACGGCGCCGCTCCGCGAGCCCCCGCCGACCAGGCCGGCCCAGTCGTGCGCCCGGACGACCGGCAGCTGATCAATCTCGCATCCGGCGTGACCTGGGAGCGGCTGACCCCGACCAGCGACACGGGCACGGAGTTCCTGTACGTCGTCTACGACGTCGGGAGCGAGTCGTGCCCGGAGGACTCGCTCGTGACGCACGGCGGGCGCGAGTACGGCTACGTGCTGAGCGGCCGGCTCGGCATCCGCATCGGCTTCGACGAGCACGAGCTCGGCCCGGGTGACTCGGTCTCGTTCGACTCGTCCTCCCCGCACCGGCTGTGGGCCATCGGCGACGAGCCCGTCACGGCGATCTGGTTCGTCGTCGGCCGCCAGAGCGACAGCCGGGTTTCGGGCTAGGCGGACGCGGCCGTCAGGCGGCGGTCGAGCGCGCGGCGCGCTGCGCCGTTAAGACTGAGCCGCTGGAGCCGGGCCCATGAGCCCGGCTCCAGCGAGGGTTGCTTCGATTTCGCTCGTGTGACTAAATCGAGGCTGGCATGCCGGCCGCCGATGTCTCCGGCGAGGTCTTCTCCCTCAACGCGGACGCTGCGTACGAGGGGCTGGTCACCGCGCGCGCGGGAGCCGGCGCGCAGCTCGGCGTCACCGCCGAGGCCGAGGCCTGCCACGGGCTGAGCCTGGAGGCGAGCGCAAGTGCCATGGCGCAGGCGAACGCCTCCTTCGGGTTCCTCCTCGCCGCGCGCGGAACGGGCTTTGGACGAGCGTCCGCGGGCCTCGCGGCGAAAGCTCAGCTCAACCCCGACATCTTCGACCGCTTCGGCCTCATCCTGGAGGCAGCAGCAGCAGCGGAGGCTTCCGCCGGAGGGCGGCTGTCGGTCGGCCTCGACTTCGCGGAGATCTCCCGCTTCGCGGAGGATCACCTGGACGGGCTCGCGCTTCAACTCTTCCTCGCATTTCTCGAGGAGATCGTTCTCGAAGCGGGACTCTGGGCACGGATCGCTGCCGCGGCAATGGTTGCCGCGCATGCCGACATCACCGTCAGCCTCAAGGATGACGCCGATGCGGGCCTCCTCATCGAGGCCGGCGCCGCGGCCGGGCTCGCGGCGGGCGCCGGCTTCGACTTCTTCGCCGCCGCCCGCTTCAACGACGTCCGGCGCTTCTACGGCCGGTCGGTGCGACTGATCACGAAAGAGGCGTCCAGGCGCCTGCGCGAGGTCCTGCCCAGGGATCTCAAGTGGGCGGCCGAGATCGTCGAGCTCGCGCTTCCGACGGCGCTTCAGACCGTCTACGACCTAGGTCAGACCTCATCGCTCGCATCCCTCACTCCCGAGCGCCTGATCGAACCGCTGCTGGCAGCGTTCAGCCAGACCGGGAGGACATACGTCGTGGACAAGGCGGTCGACGCCGTGCCGGAGCTGCTCGAACTGCTGGTCGACCGGCTCGTCGACGCAATCAACGACAACGAGCTCGACTTCGACCGCGACGAGCTCAACGCCCGCCTCGGGCCGCTCGACGACTACCTGGACGCGAACATCGACCGCGAGGTCGAGCTCGAAGACCTGCCCGTCCTCGCGGGGTTCATGTTCGACGTGGTCGACACCGTCCTCCCGGAGGAGACCGCGGGCTGGCGGGACGCGATGGCCGTCCTCTGGACCGCCACCTCGGCTGCGGCGGCGCTGGAGCGGCCGGTCGCCGAGGCGTCCGCGTCGGCCTCGGCCGTCGGCCTCGGCGGAGCGACCGCGCCGGCGGTGGCATTCGACATGGGGCCGGCCCCCACGTTCGTCCTCGAGGCGTATCACGACCGGCTCGGCCGCAACCTGAGCAGCGTCGAGTTCGCAGACGCGGTCGAGTTCCTCACGGACGCGGTCGCGGATGGTCTCGCCGAGCTGCTTCCCGAAGTTGGCTCCGTCCTGGACGACCTCGCGGAGCGCTTCGGGCTGACCGTGGGCGAGTTCGTCGCAGCTGCGGCGACGTTGACCTTCGGCGGCGACCTGACCGTGTTTCCGGCCTACCAGAAGCTGCGCACGCTCTTGGGGGACTGGCTCGACGGCGTGCTCGGAGCGGAGATCATCCCGGCGCTCCAGCGTGCGGGCGCGAGCGACGAGTACGTGAGCGAGGTCGCGGCGCCCAGCCTGCAGGCGCTCGAGAGCTTCGTCCTCGCGAAGCTCGACGAGGTCGTGGGAAGCGGCTCGGCGGGCGCGGCATTCACCGACAAGCTGAGCGCCGGCTGCAGCAGCCTCGTGTACGGGATCGTCGTACCCAACGGCCTCTTCCTCGAGACCGTGCTCTTCGAGCACGTGCTCGACAACCTCGGGGCCGCGTTCCAGGCGCTTGCGCGCGCGGTCCGCGGCGACCCGGGCCACGTCCTGACGCAGACGATTCGCTCGTCGCTCATGACCATCTACCCGGGCAACCCGGCGGTCGTGAACGCGGATACGGAGGCGGTGTCGGAGCTGGTCGCGACCATGGCCGAGGTCGGCGTCGACGCCTTCGGCCCGGCCGTCTGGAGCAACCGCCGAAGGCGGCGGCTGCGTGAGCTCAAACGCGACGTCCTGCTCGGGATGGGTGAGCAGAACGGGTTCCAGGACGAGAGCGCGGCCGAAGCGCTCCTCCGGGATCTCGTCCTCTGCGAGTACGTCCCGAACCAGACGGCGATGGACCAGCTGACGTCGCTGGCGGGCGAGATCCTCGTCGACGTCGCGGGGATCGTCTTCCTCCGCGGGCTCAGCGCCTGGTCGACCTTCCTGCTCCGGATCACGCGCCCGAGCGTCGAGCAGATGGACCAGTTCGTCCGCGACCTCCTCCAGGCCGCGGCCGATCTCATCGAGGCGGCGCTCAGGGAGCTCGAGCGTCTCGGGCGTGAGCTCGCCGACGCGATCGACGCGGTCGAGCAAACGGCCCGCGACCTCGCCGATTCGCTGCGCGACGTCAAGCAGATCCTTCGCTCGAACGATCGCCGCCGACAGATCAAGAACGCCCTGCGCGCCCTCGGTGCGGACCGCACCGAGCAGGAGGTGCGGGCGCTCGACGGCGACCCGAACACGGTCGCGCCCGGCGAAGATCTCGCCGTCGTCGCCGCGGTCGGCGGGTTCAACCTCGCGTTCAACGCCGCCGAGCCGCTACTCGACCTGGCCTTCGACGCCGCCGAAAGGGTCGCGGACGACCTCGCCGACCTGATCGACGGCGCCGTCGACGCCGCCGATGCGCTGGAGCGCATCGTGCAGGGCGTGGTCGACGCGGCGCTCGGCGGGGTTACCTCCGCGGCGTCCGCGCTCGGAATCTCGCTTCCTTCGGAGCTCTCGCCCCAGGACGTGGCAGACGCGATCGCGGACGCCCTTCCGACCGATCTGCTGCTTTCACTGCTCGACGGAGCGATCGCGGCGAGCCGGGCGAACGACGACGCGCTCGCCGCGAAGGCTGACGCCGAGCGGCGGAAGGCCGCTGCCCAGGACGCACACGACCGGCGCCGGGCCGAAGAGGCGGCGCTGCACCCCACCGGCACCGTCCGCATCGCGATCGGCTCGCCGCTGCCGCCGCCGCGCGACCTGAGCCAGGCGTTCGTGTACGGCCCGGAGATCGACGTGCTCGTGCGCGTTACCGGCGCGACCGAAGCCTTCTTCCAGCCCGGACGAGGCAGGCACGTCCGGCTCGCGCTCAACGGCGCAGAGATCCCCTACCGCGCCACGGACTGGGTCGGCCGCGTCGGCGGATTCGAGTACACACAGCCGCTGATCGCCCCCGCCAACGGACTCAAGCCGGGCCTCAACGTTCTCGAGGTCTCGATCGTCGACGGCGCAGGGACGATCCAGCGCGAGACAGTTCCCTTCGTCATGGATCCCGAGGCGCCGTCACTGCGCGGCACGATCCGCGTCGAGCCCGAGCTGTCCGTCTTCGACACGATCGGGAACGACCACCAGCGGACGCGCCAGGAGCTGGTCGCCATCCGCTGGACCGGCCGGCGCGACCTGCCGCTGGAGGGCTGGCGCATCCGCGACCGCGGCGGGAAGCACACCTACGTCTTCGGGCGCAAGGCGCTCGCGCCGGGGGACGTCGTCCTCATCCACACGGGCGGGTCGCCCCGCTCCGACAGGGGCAGCGATCTCCACTGGGGCCGGAAGAGAGCCGTCTGGAACAACCGCGCCGGTGACACCGTCGTCCTGCTCGACCCGGCCGGATTCGTGCGGGCCACGTTCCTCGTTCCTCCGACGCCAAGGGGATCCCGTGGAAATCGCTGACGTCAAAGCGCTGATGAAGAGGCTCGGCCTCGGCGAGGCGGAGCTGCCCGGCAACCTCGCGCCCTCGAACCCGGACGCCGGGGCCTACCTGCCGACACCGAACAAGCTGCGGGACGACATCGCCGGGGGGCTCGACCCGAAGGCGCTCATCCACACGTTCCTGAACGAGGTCAGCGACCACTGGGACGGGGTGAGCACCGGCGGCTTGGCGAATCTCGACACCATCGAGACCCAGGCGACCGCGTCGCGCAACGGGCCGGTGATCCCGATCAAGGGCTTTCGGGTCAAGTACGAGCCACTCCCATTCCGCCTCGAGCTCGACGGCACGACCCCGGCACGGGGAGGATCCGTCAGGGCCCGAGACATGGTCGCCGCCGGAGACTCCCAGCTCGACGCCCTGCTCGACCGCGTCACGGACACGCCCGAGCACGCGACACAGGCGGTGATTGCGCTGCGCCAGTTCGACGACGCTCTCATCCGGCTGCTCGCGGCTCGCAAGGCCGCCGCGACGACCGGACACATCGCGGACGTCCTCACCATCTACCGCGAGGAGGGAAACCTCTGCGTCTTTCCCTCCAAGTCCAGCATCGACGCCGGCATCCCGTCGGCGGCTCCGCTCGACCACGGCGGAAGGCCGGAGCGGACGTTCATCAAGCTCATCTTTCGCCCGAACATCCAGCACCTGGTCTACCTCGCGGGCAAGGCCGAGGCCGAACATGCCGCGGGTGCTTCCTCGATCGAGGGTTTGGCGCTGGCGACAGTCTTCTTCACGCAGACGATCGGCAGCGACGTGATCGGCGGCAAGTGGAATCCGGTGGACGAGTCGGCGCTCGTCGACTTCTACGCCGTGTGGTCAGCGCAGAACCGCGTCGCGAGCGGGATGGCAGATGAGTTGGTGGCCGATGTGCAGGCCGAGGCCCGCGACCGCTGGGACACGCTGAAGGAGAACCTCTCCACCACGGAGCTACCCGGGCCGAGCACCGGCGACCCGCCCGCTCTTGCGCGTGGACCCAGTCGACCCGGTAGAGCTGCTGGCCGGCGTGCTCCCCGACGGCGTGGCCTTCAAGAAGTCGCTCGTCAAGATCGACGACATCGTGGGCAGGCCCGCTCCGACCGTGGGGGAGAACCTCGCTGCCATGCGCTACAACCTCCAGACCAATCCGGACTGGGCCCTGGCCGTGATGATCAGCGCCGTCCAGTCGGTTACGTCGGGACGCTCGTCGTCGGCGCTTCGCCAGGCGGTGGACTCCGAGCCGAAGATGAAGCCGGTGATCAGGGTCGCGTGGGACAAGCTGAAGGCGGCCAAGGCTTACAACAAGGCGCATCCGGAGCTGACGCCGCAGCAGAAGAACGACAACCTGTCGAACGCGCAGGCCGAGGCGGGAAAGGAGCCGGACTTCATCGACTGGCTCCTCTCGGGGAATCGCCTCCAGGTGATGGAGCTCTTTCTCCAGACAGCCCCCTACGGGCCCTGGACGGGATACCGCGGCCCGCGGAGCTACGGCTGGCACCAGCGGCGGCTGAAGGACTTCTACTCACGCGTCTTCCCCGGCGAGTAGCTCAGGCCGGCTGCTCGCTCCACTGCGCACCGGCGAACGCTGCGAGGATTGCGATCGCACCGGCGATCTGGATCGCCTGACTCACGACTGCCGAGGATGGAGGAGGAACCGGACATGGAGCAGAGCCACGACCTTGCGACCGTCTTCGACGACCACGTGGCCGCCGAGTTCGTCACACGCGACCTCGACGCCGCGATGGCGACGATGTCACCCGACCCGTACGTGTTCCATGTCCCGTCGATGGCCGGCGGGGACGGCTTCGAGAACGTCCGCGCGTTCTACGGCGCGCACTTCATCGGCAAGTGGCCGGAGGACACCGCGATCACGCCCGTCTCGCGCACGGTCGGCGAGACCCAGGTCGTGGACGAGCTGATCCTCTCGTTCACGCACGATATGGAGATGGACGCGATCCTCCCCGGCGTCGCGCCGACGGGCCGCAAGGTGACGCTCCCCTTCTGCGTCGTCGTCGGCTTCGAGGACGGGAAGGTGAAGCACGAGCACATCTACTGGGACCAGGCGTCCGCCCTCGCGCAGGTCGGGCTGATCGACCCGGAAGGGCTGCCGGTGACCGGCGGCGAGCAGGCGGAGAACCTGACCGAGCGGCGCGCGCAGCCGATGAACCGGTTACTTACGACCGAAACCGATTGACCGAGCCGACCCGTAGATCTAGAGTCATTCGCCTTGCAACCGAGAGGAGGGCGTAGTGCGATACACCAGGTGGGCCGTCTTTGCGGCGCTGATCGCCGGAGCGGCGGTTGTGGCCGCGCTCGTTGGCACCACTGGGGGGAAAGCTGCTCCGACCAAGAAGACGAAGGTCGTCATCGGCTGGGCCTATGACTCGTCCGGCCAGATGGCTCCCTTCGACAATCCGGCCCTGGCCGCGGCGAAGCTCGAAGCGGCGCACATCAACGGGCTGAAGAAGGGGACAGTCACCTTCTCGATCAAGACCTGCGACACGCAGAACAACAACCCGACCAAGGCCAAGTCGTGCGCGCTCGACTTGCTCGGCGCCGGCGCGAACATCATCTTCACGACCTGCGACGTCGACTTCGCGACGCCGGTCGTTCTGGAAGCGATCAAGCGCGGCAAGCTCGCCGTCTCGACCTGCATCGGAACCGACCAGATGGGCCCGAAGCGGTTCGGGACACAGGGCAAGCTCGCGTTCAGCTTCGGCAACGTCGCGCAGGACGAGGGCTCCGCAATGGCCCAATACGCATGGAGCCGCGGCTGGAAGACCGCCGGGCTCGCGACGAACTCGCTCCTCGTGTACTTCAAGAACGTCGTCACGGCGTTCGAGAAGCGCTTCAAGCAGCTCGGCGGGAGAATCGTCGACAAGGAGACCTACGCAACCGGCCAGAACAACGTCGGCATCGCGGTCACGCGCCTGGCCTCGCACAAGGCGGCGGTGTACGTGACCTCCACGGCGTTCAACGAGCTCCCCGCGTTCGTCTCGGGGATCAGGGCGCTGCACAACAACACGCCCATCCTCAACTCGTGGGCCGGCGACGGCACGTACTGGGTGACCAACAACCCGAAGGTGACGAATTACTACTTGGTCACCTACGCCTCCGTGTTCGGCGACGATCCGAGCAAGGCGATCAGGCGACTGATCTCGTCGATGAAGGCGGGAGGCTCGGCACCGGGAACCGGCGGCTTCCTGGGCGGCGCCCAGACGATCGACGGCCTCTACACCGCGATCAAGCGGGCACACGGCTCGCTCAAGGGAGCGGCGCTGTCCAAACAGCTGGTCAAGTTCCACGACGTCAAGGTGCTGGGCGGGACGATCAGCTTCTCGAAGAAGCTGCACACGGTCCACGGACGCAAGTACCGCGTGATCAGGATCCAGAACAACGTGGCGAAGCGTGTCGGCCTCGTGAAGGCCAAGGTCATCCCTTCGCTGCGGTGACACAGACCGACGGGAGGCCCGAGGACATTCTTCGGGCCTCCTCCGTCTCACGCTCGTACGAGGGCGTGCAGGCGCTGCAGGACGTCTCGCTCGAGCTCCACCGCAAGGAAGTCGTGGGGCTGATCGGCCCGAACGGCGCCGGCAAGTCGACGCTGGTGAACCTCCTGACCGGCTTCGACTTCCCCAGCTCGGGGACGGTGGACCTCGGCGGCCGGGACATCACCCGCTGGTCTTCGCACCGGCGTGCGCGGGCAGGAGTGGCGCGCTCGTTCCAGCACAGCCGCTCCTTCAAGAGCCTGTCGGTGCGGGAGAACGTCGAGGTGTCGGCGCTCGGGGTAGGGGCGCGGCCGGGCGAGGCGCGCCGGCGGACGGACGAGCTGCTCGAGCTACTCGGCCTGACCGAGCTCGCGCAAGCGCCGGCCGACTCGCTCTCGCACGGGGACGAGCGCCGGCTCGGCGTCGCCCGTGTGCTCGCCACCCAACCTTCATTCGTGCTGATGGACGAGCCGGCGGCCGGCCTGCCGGAAGCCGAGGCGCCGCAGTTCGGCGACGTGATCCGCTCGGTCCGAGACGACCACGGCGGCGGCGTCCTCCTGATCGACCACAACATGGCGCTCGTGATGGCCGTCTGCGACCGCATCCACGTGCTCGACCAGGGGCGGACGCTCGCCGCGGGAACGCCGCGGGAGATCCGCGCGAACATCGACGTGGCCGCCGCGTACCTCGGGGAGTCGGCAGTTGCTTGAGGTCGACGGCCTCGAAGTCAGGTACGGAGCCGTCCCGGCCGTCCGCGACATCACTCTGGACGTCCAGCGCGGTGAGATCGTCGGCCTGATCGGCCCGAACGGCGCCGGAAAGTCGACGACGCTCCACGCGATCATGGGCGTCATCCCGGCGCACGCCGGGGACGTCCGCCTCGCCGGACGGTCGATCCGCGGAAAGGCGCCGGAGTCCATCTCGCGCGCCGGAGTTGCGCTCGTCCCGGAGGGACGGCGGATCTTCGGGGACTTCACGGTCGAGGAGAACCTGCGCCTCGGCCTCGCCGGCCGGAAGAGGAACGGCTCCAGCCGCCTCACGGAGGCGTACGAGCTCTTTCCCGTGCTGCGCGACTTCCGCCGGCGCGCAGCCGGCGTCCTCAGCGGTGGCCAGCAGCAGCAGCTCGCCATCGCCCGCGCCCTCGTGGCCGACCCGGAGCTGCTCCTCCTCGACGAGCCTTCGCTCGGGCTGGCGCCGCTCGCCGTCGACGCCGTCTTCGAGACGCTGGCCTCGATCCGCGAGCGCGGCGTCACCATCCTGCTGGTCGAGCAGCGCGCGATCCACACGGTCGCCCTCTGCGACCGGACGCACGTCCTGGTCGGAGGCGAGCTGAAGATGACACTCGAGCCGAAGGATGCGGCGGACAAGTCCAAGATCGTGGCTGCCTACCTGAGCGCGTGATGGTCGCATCCATCGGGATCCAGACCTTCACCGACGCGCTCGCGCTGGGAGCGATCTACGCGTTGATGGCGGTGGGCATCGGACTCGTCTTCGGCGTCCTGCGGCTGGTCAACTTCGCCTATGGCCAGCTGATCATGGTCGGCGCGTACACGCTCGCGTTCACGTCGTCGTGGCCGTTGCCGGCGAGCCTGCTCACCTGCGTCGGGATCGTCGTCGCGTTCTCGCTGCTGATGGACCTCGTGGTGTTCCGGCCCCTGCGGAACCAGTCCCCGGCGGTCATGCTCGTGACCACGTTCGCGATCGCCTTCCTGCTCCAGGCAATCGCCCTGATCGTGGACCTCCGCGACAACTTCCTCGGGCAGGTCGTCTTCTCGTCGATCACGTCGCTGAACGAGTCGATCTCGATCGGGGGCGTGGACGTCAGGAAGGTGACGATCCTCGCGGTCGGCGTGTCCCTGGTCGCCCTCGTGATCATCGCGCTCCTGCTCAACAAGACGACGATCGGGCTGCACACCCGCGCCGCCGCAAGCGATTTCCGCACCGCCCGTCTCCTCGGCGTCCGCGCGAACCGGGTGATCACGTTCGCGGTCGTGATCTCGGGCGTGCTGGCGGCGGCGGTCGCGATGCTGTTGGTGGTCGGGAATCCGCTCGTCACCCCCGACTACGCGCTGCACGAGACCATCGTGGTGCTGATCGGGGTCGTCGTCGGAGGGATCGACCGCCTGTGGACGGCGACGCTCGGCGGCTTCGCTATCGGCTTCGCCTCGGGGGTGATCAACGCGTTGCTTCCGACCGACAGCACGGTCTACCTGCCCTCGGTGCTGTTCGGGCTCGTGATCCTCGTCCTCCTCCTGCGGCCAGCCGGCCTGTTCGCCTGGGGGCGCCATGCGCGGGTGGAGCGGGTGTGAGGCGCTACCTCGAGCCGCTGCCGCAGCTTCTCGGTCCGGTCATGGTCGTGATCGCGGTCGGCGCCGTCGCGACGACGGTCTCTCCCGCGAACAAGATCTACTTCCTGAGCGCGCTCGTGAGCGTCGCGATGGTCGTCGCCATCTACGTCTTCGTAGGCAACTCGGGCGTCATCTCGTTCGGGCAGACGAGCTTCGTCGCCGTCGGCGCGTTCGCCGCGGGCGTGATGACCGTCCCGCTGGACTCGAAGAAGGGAGTCCTCACGGGACTGTTCCCGTTCCTGCGCGACCACTCGATCGCGAACATTCCTTCGCTCCTGCTCGCGGCCGCGATCGGCGGGATCTTCGCGTTCGTGGCCGGACTGCCGCTCATGCGCCTGTCCGGCCTCTCCGCCGGGATTGCCACCTTCGCGCTGCTCGAGATCACGCACAACATCCTTCAGCAGTGGACGAAGATCGGCCCCGGCGCGACGACGCTCTCGCTCGTCCCGGAGAGCACGGGGGCACTGCAGGCGACGATCGGCGCCATCGTCGCCATCGCCGTCGCCTTCCTCTACCAGCGCAGCCGGCTCGGGCGGCAGCTGCGGGCGACACGCGAGGATCCGGCGGCCGCCCGCGGGATCGGGATAAACGTCCACCGCCAGCGGCTGTGGGCCTTCACGCTCTCGGGCGCGCTGGCGGGCTTCGCGGGCGCGCTGTTCGTCCACCTGCTCGGCTCCATCACGACGGAACAGGTCTACCTGGAGCTGACCTTCATCACCCTTGCGATGCTCGTCTTCGGCGGGATCGGCAGCCTGTGGGGCGCGGTCGTCGGCGCCCTCGCGATCAGCGGCCTGGACTCGTTCCTGAGCCAGGCCGAGCAGGGAGTCCACATCGGCTTCAAGCTCGACCTGCCAACCGGGTCACACCTGGTCTTCCTCGCCGCCATCATGGCGCTCGTCCTCATCCTGCGGCCGTCCGGGCTCACCGGCGGCCGCGAGTTCGGTTTACCGTGGACGCGCCGGTGAGCGAGCTCGGCGACGTCCTCGAGCTGCTGCACGGCGCACGCGACCGCTGGACGGCCGTGCGCGTCACCATCCGTGCCTGGCGGCACCACGAGCGCAGCATGGGCGCCTGGGAGGCATCCACCGACCATCCGCACCACGATCTTCATCTGCCGTTCGGCGCAGAGGAGCACGAGCTCGTCGTCGACCGGGAACGCGGCGTCCTGTTCCGGCTTGCATCGCGCTTTCGCGGAGGACTTCTACGTCTTGGAGATCCTCGATATCGGCTTCGACGAGACGTTCGACGAGGACCTTTTCGTCTTTCGGCCTCCGCCCGGTGAGCACATCCGCCTATCCGGCGAGCAATTCTCGCTGCGCGACGTCGCCATCGAGGAAGCACAGCGACGGGCGTCGTTCACGGTCTGGATCCCGGGCACGCTCGATCCGGCGCCCCGCGACGAAGTGCGTCCGCCGGATCTCCGGCAACTCAGTCCCTGCCATGCTTCCGCCGATCTCGAGCCCGTAGGTTTTGCGCCCCGAGACGGTTGAGGAAAAGTTAAGCGCGCCGTAAGCCGTGCGCAAGTTCTCGACTCTAGTGTCAGGCGAGCCGCAGTTCGGGCAACCAACTGAGACGGGAGGAGCGCATGAAAGGATTTTTGGCACGATCAGGTGTTGCTGTTGTGGTGGCTTTACTGGCAGCGTCTGCGATCGTCGCGGGTTCCGCGGCGTCGGGGACAGGGACTCGGGGCGCGCTGTACACACTGACGAATGACGCAGGCGGGAACGCCGTACTCGTCTTCGACCGCCACGCGGATGGCACGATCAGCCCCGCCGGCAGTTTCGCGACGGGCGGTCTCGGTACCGGCGGCGGTCTCGGTTCGCAGGGTGCGCTCGTCCTGGCCGACAACGGCAAGTGGCTCTTTGCCGTGAACGCCGGGAGCAACGAGATCTCCACCTTCGCCGTGAGGAAGGACGGGTTGTCGCTCGTCTCGAAGGTCGGTTCCGGCGGGGCGCAGCCGATCAGCGTGACGGTCGTACACCGCCTCCTCTACGTCCTCAATTCGGGGGACGGGACGAACGCGGGCAACATCGCCGGCTTCAACGTCGGCCCGCACGGCCAGCTATCGGCGCTCGCCGGCTCGAAACGTCCGTTGAGTGCGGCGTCCGTCGGGCCGGCACAGATCCAGTTCAGCCCCGGCGGCCGCCTACTGGTCGTGACGGAGAAGGGGACGAACTCGATCGACACTTACAGGGTCGCGAAGAACGGCCGCGTGAGCGGTCCCAACGTGCAGGCATCGGCCGGAGCGACTCCCTTCGGCTTCGACTTCGATAAACGCGGGCACCTGATCGTCTCAGACGCGTTCGGCGGTGCCGCCGGAGCCAGTGCGCTCTCGTCGTACTCGCTCAGTGCGGCCGGCGCCCTCGGCACGATCACGCCGCTTGCGCCGGACGGCCAGACGGCCGCCTGCTGGGTCGTTACGACCAAGAACGGGCGCTACGCCTACACGACGAACACTGGGAGCGCCAACGTGTCGAGCTACGCGACCCACCACGACGGCAGCATCTCGCTGCTCAGCGGTGTCGCCGGCACGACGGGAGCAGGCCCCACCGACGCCGCTCTTGACCGGAAGAGCCGCTACCTGTACACGCTCGACTCCGGGGCTCACACGATCAGCGCGTTCGCCGTCCAAAAGAACGGATCGCTCGCACCGATCGCAGGCGTAGGTGGGCTGCCCGCCAGCGCCGTCGGCCTCGCAGCGCAGTAGCCGCGATCTCCGGGCGAGGCGGCGTTGGCGCCGCCTCGCCCGGTCGTGGCTTTCTCTTCATTGGAGCGCCCACTTCGCGCTCGGCTTACGGCGTCGACCGCCCGCTCGACACGCACTCGCCGGCTTGCCCTACCCTCCCGCACGGCGATCACCGATCAGGACGAACGTCGCTGTCGCGCCGACGAAGCCGAACCGCGCCTACGGCTCAAGCGTCTCGAGAGACTAGGGCTATCGACCGCGAAGACCTGGGTGCCGATTCGCATGAAGGCGTGAACCACACTCCAGAAGCGGCTCGGCCGGACGGGCGCGGTCTACCGTTCAGCCGACCGCGAAGAGACAGAGAGCCCGAGACCACGGAAGGAAGCGCCGGCCCCGGCTCACGGACCCGAAGAACACTGCTCGCCTCCGATCTCTGCTCCTGACCACACCCAAGAAATCGAGACGCCGGAGAGCCCGCGGCGCCGCGAGCTCTCCGGTAGCTCCTACATGTGCACCATTCCGGCGACGAGCTGTCCGCGGATGGCGCCGTTGGGGTACTTGGCCGTGTGGACGTTGACGTAGTAGGCATTCGGGTTCGATTCGATCGCCTCAATCGTCTTCTTCGAGGCTTTGGTGCAACCCTTGGCCTTGTAGGCGCCGCCGAGCGGGACAACAATCGGCCCGGCCTTGCCGGCGCGAGCACGATGGATGTGCGCGGCGCTCGGCTTGGGCAGGCCGACGATCTCGAACGTCCAGCAAACCTTCCCGCTTTTCGCCTTGAGGTTGAGATTGACGATGCCGTGGCCGGAGGGTGAGCCCTTCGGCACTTCGTACTTTCCTTTGAGCTTGGCGCCGAGCTCAGGATGCATCGCCGCCCCTCCGGCAGATGCCGCGGCCGGCACCAGAAAGGCGGCCGCGGTGACGAGACAGACAGTGCGGAACTTCATGCAGTCCTCCTGGTAGGGAACGGGTTCAGTGTCACAGGTGCCGGCCGGGCCGCCCCACTTCGTAAGGAACAAATAAGAATTGCGCAAGATCCCCGTAACGGCGGCGCGAGTACGGTGGCCGAACGATGCTCGTCCTCCTGGGGATCGGCCTTGCGGCCGGGGTGATCACTTCGGTGTCACCGTGCATCCTGCCGGTGCTTCCGATTCTGCTCGTCGGTGGTGCGAGCAGCAACACCCGTCGCCGGCCACTGGCGATCGTCGCCGGCCTCGTCGCAAGCTTCACGACCTTCACGCTCGCCGCCACGTCGCTCCTGTCTGCGCTCGGGCTACCGCAAGACCTCCTCCGCAACGTTGCAATCGGGCTGCTGTTCGTCCTTGCCGCCACCCTCGTGTTCCCGCAGCTGGGGCTCCTGCTCGAGCGTCCGTTCGCGTTTCTCACGCGGCGACGTGGCGGTGACCTCGGCGGCGGCTTCCTGCTCGGGGCGAGCCTCGGCCTCGTCTTCGTTCCTTGCGCGGGCCCCGTGCTGGCGACGGTCACGGTACTCGCCGCCCAGCACCGGATCGGCCTCGACACTGTTCTGCTCACCCTCGCCTACGCCATCGGTGCAGCGATTCCGATGCTCCTTATCGCGCTCGGCGGCCAGCGAATAACGCGACGCATACGCGCCCAGAGCCCGGCGTTTCGCCGCGCAATGGGAGTCGTGCTCGCGGCAGCCGCCGTAGCGATCGTCTTCAACCTCGACCGGAGCCTGCAGACACACCTGGGCGGTTACACCAACGCGCTGCAGAAGCACATCGAGCTGACCAAGACCGCCCAGAAACACCTGGCCGCGGTGCGCGGGGGCGGTAATGCCTTCGCACGGACTACTCCGACCGCGGGCAAGCTGCCGGACCTGGGCCCGGCGCCTGAGTTCCGCGGCAATTCTCACTGGCTCAATACGCCACGCGAGCGACCGCTGACGCTCGCCGGGTTACGAGGCAAAGTCGTGCTCGTCGACTTCTGGACCTACTCCTGCATCAACTGCATTCGTACGCTGCCGCACCTCCGGGCTTGGTACGCCGCCTACCACAAGCAAGGGTTCGAGATCGTCGGCGTTCACACGCCCGAATTCGCGTTCGAGCACGAGCTCTCCAACGTCCGCCACGCAACAGACGACTTGCACGTCACATGGCCGGTCGCGCTCGACAACGACTACAAGACGTGGAACGCCTATTCCAACGAATACTGGCCGTCCGAGTACTTCATCGATCGACGGGGCCGCGTCCGCGAGACCCATTTCGGGGAAGGCGAATACGGTCGGTCCGAGCAGACGATCCGGCGGCTGCTGGCTCAAGGCAACGTACCGCTTCCGGTGCAAGCGACCAAGGTCACCGATGCGACACCGACCGAAGGTGTTACGCCCGAGTCGTATCTCGGCTATGTGCGGCTCGATCCAGGCCGCTACCGCGGCACTCGCCTTCGTCCAAAGGTCGCGCGCGCGTATGCGTTTCCTCACGCGCTACCCGAAAACGCCCTTTCCTACGCGGGGGTCTGGAAGATCGGCGACCAGCGCGCGCTCGCCCTCCGCAACGCGCGGCTGCGCTTGCATTTCCATGCCCACAACGTCTACCTCGTGCTCGGCGGCCACGGCCGCGTCCAGACCTCGTTGGACGGGAGGCGAACCGGCTCCGTCCGCGTGGATGCGGACCGCCTGTACACCCTCGTCGAAGACACCCGGCTCCGCGACGCGATCCTCGAGCTCCGCTTCTCGCCCGGCGTGAACGCCTATGCCTTCACTTTTGGTTAGAGCCGAGCCGAATGACGCGGCGGTGATGCACAATCCCGCTGTGACCACCGTGCTCGTGGTCGATGACGACCCGATCGTCCTGAACGTGGTCGTGCGCTACCTCGAGCGGGACGGCTTCCACGCGCTGACCGCGAGGGACGGAGAGGATGCGCGGGCGCTCCTCGAGCGGGAGCGCCCGAGCCTCGTCGTTCTCGACGTGATGCTGCCGGGAATCGACGGCCTGTCGCTTTGCCGCTGGATCCGGGCGAGATCCGATCTGCCCGTGATCCTGCTGACCGCTCGGGGCGAGGAAGCCGACCGCATCGTCGGGCTCGAGCTCGGCGCCGACGATTACGTGACGAAGCCCTTCTCGCCACGAGAGCTGGCGACGCGCGTGCGCACGGTGCTTCGGCGCACGACCTCGGCGCCCCCGCCGACCGAGCGGCTGGAGATCGGAGAGCTTGCGCTCGACGCGGCCACGCGAGAAGTCCATCGAAACGGCGGCCTCCTGAAGCTGACCGCCAAGGAGTTCGATCTGCTGTGGTTCCTGGCCTCGAACCGGAACCATGTCTTCTCTCGCGATCAACTCATGGATCGAGTCTGGGGGTACGAACCGGCTTCCGACTCGGGCACCGTCACCGTCCATGTGCGCCGGCTCCGGGAGAAGATCGAGCAGGACCCCTCGCAGCCGGAGTTGCTCGAAACCGTTTGGGGCGTCGGCTACCGGGTGCGCGCATGATCGAGGCCGCGCTCATCCTCGGGCTAGGGACGCTCGTGGCGGGAGTCGCGCTTGCAGCCGCCTTGCGTTTTCTCCCTTCGGTGCGCCTCCAGATCGTCGGGCTGGCGGTGCTTGCCGTCATCCTGCCGCTCGTGGCCGTGCTCGCCTCCGGCTGGGTGATGTTCCATATGCACGCCGACGTGAAGATCCTCGCCGTCTCGGCGGCGGCAGCTCTCTCCGCCGTGATAGGCGCGCTTCTCCTGGCCGGCTGGATCCTGCGGCCGCTGGAGCGCCTGCGCGGTATCTCGGCACAACTCGCCGGCGGCTCGCTCGAGGTGAGAGCGCCGAATCGACGGGCCGCGTGAAGTCGCAGACGTCGGTCGCTCCTTCAATGAAATGGCGGCGAGCATCGAGGAGCTGTTCGACGCTCGCCGACAGCTCGTTGCCTGGGCGAGCCACGATTTGAGGACTCCGCTCGCATCGCTGCGCGCGATGCTCGAGGCGCTCGAAGACGGTCTCGCCGAGCCTGACGAGTACCTGCCCGCGATCGGAGAGCAGGTTCAAACGCTCGCGACGCTGGTGGACGACCTCTTCGAGCTCGCACGCATCGACGCAGGCGTTCTGACGCTCGAGCTTCGGCAAGCCTCGCTGCGCGCCGTGGTCGAGTCCTCCGTCCGCGCCCTCGAAGCCGAGGCGCGGGCACGTAACGTGCGACTCGAGACACGAGTCGACCCGGCCGTCTCCGAGGTATGGATGGCGCCGGAGAAGGTGGAGCGTGTGCTGCTCAACCTGCTGACGAACGCCCTTCGTCACACGCCAAGCGACGCGTCCATAGCGGTGGTTGTCGAGTCACAAAACGGGTGTGTGCTGGTTGCCGTCGACGACAGCGGTCAAGGACTGACGGCGACGGCAGCGCGCCGCATGTTCGAGCGCTTCTGGCGCGGCGACGACTCGCGAACGCCGGGGACGGGCGGCGCGGGACTCGGACTCGCGATTGCCCAGGGTCTCGTCGAGGCACACGGGGGCGAGATCTGGGCCGAGAATAGGACCGCCGGTGGGGCGCGCATCGCGTTCACGCTTCCTCTTGCTCGTGACGTCTCGCCAGCTGCGCACGCGCTTTAGCAAGCGCCGCGGTGGACGGTTCGGCGAAGTTCGAGCGGCGTGGCCGAGCCGGACAGCGTCACGCCCGCGCCAGGTTCGCCGCCACAGCCCGCAGAATCGCCTTGACGTGGAAGACGGCGAGGCCTGGGTGCTTCGCCAGGATCCTGGCCACGAGCCCGCTTATGTGTGGGGCGGCGAAGCTGTTCCCGGTCGCCGTCAGCCAGCCGCCGTCCCGCCACGCGACACGCACGTCGATCCCCGTCGCGCCGAACTCGACCGGGGGATTCGGGTTGCAGTAGACGAGCGTGGGGTCCTGGACCTCGTGGGCCGCGACTGAGACAACGGCCGCGTACAGGGAGGGCGCGCTCGCGATCGGCACGTTGTTCGCCGCGGTGACGAGGACGATGTTGCGGAAGTAGGCCTCGTCCGTGAGCTCGTGCAGCAGCTCGAACAGATCGCGCCTGGTCGATCCGAGGCTCATGTTGCAGACGTCCATCCCGTTCTCGATCGCCCACTGCAGGCCGCGGGCAAAGACCGGCCCGCGCCCGCGAAGCCGCGGCCCGAGGACGCGGACGCTGTAGAGCTCGCAGTCGGGAGCCAGCGACCGGATGATCCCCGCGCAGGCCGTTCCGTGACCGAACGTGTCCTCGTGCGGCTCGGTGTTGACCGTCCCGCCCGCCGGCCCTTCGACGGAGACGTAGCCCTCCACGTGGCCGACGGCGGGATGTCCGGCGTCGACGCCACTGTCGATGACGGCGACCTTGACGCCCTTCCCGGTGCTGCCCCCCCACGCCCACTCGGGCGTGATCTCGTCCAGAAGCGGGATCGGGTCGATCGGCCGCACCGCGTCCGCCTCGAACGCGGACGACCACGCTGGGCGGGGATCTGCGCTCATTCCATCGGCGAGGAGCGGGCGCGCAGGTATTCGGCGAACGCGACCAGGACATCGCGGCAGGCCTTGCGCTCGGTCTCGCCGTATCGCGTGATCTCCTGCACGAGGCGCGCGAGCTCGACCGCGTCGCGGGAGATGTCGTCAGCCCCCTCGGCGTCGGCATCGGCCATGAGGCCCGCGACGTTCTCGTACGTGCGGGAAAGCTGGAGCGCGACTGCCGCCTGGTTGGCGAAGAGCCCGAGCGCCTCCAGGTCCCCAGCGCTGAAACCACCCTCCTTGTCGAGCAGTTCCAGCGCCCCGATCACGTTGTGGCCGTAGAAGAGCGGAACGCACAGCACCGTCTCGGGCACGTAGCCGACGCTGTCCGCGATGTCGGAGGCGAGGCGCGGGTCTCCAGCGGCGTCCCGGATGGCCATCGCCTGGCCGCTGGCGGCGACGATCCCGGCGATCCCGTGTCCGAGGGGCACGCGGAACCGCTTCACCTCCGCCGCCCGCGAGCCGATCGCGACCTCGAACGTGAGGTCGTCGTTCTCCTCGTCGAGCAGGAAGAGCGCGCCGGCCCGGGCGCCGATCACGTGCGCGCCCGTCTCGACGATCATCTCCAGGAGCCGCGCGTGGGAGACCGGGGAGCCGATGATCCCGGCGGTCGCGGCCAGGTGAAGCGTGTCCCGGTCCCGCTCGTTGGCCTCGCTCATCGGCTCGCCAGCATACGGTCAGCTCGAGGCGAGGGGCGCGATCCGCGTCGCCGCGCGCGCCTGCGCGAGCGCGCGCTGCCGGGCCGCAATCCGCTCGGCGATCGCCTGCCGCGCGTCCTCGTCGTGGTCGAGCAGCGAGAGGAAGTCCGCGCGCGCGAGGCTGTACAGCTGCGTCGGCATCGTCGTGCGCACGGTCGCCACCCGCGGCTCGTCGGCCAGCAGGGCCATCTCCCCGAAGTAGTCGCCCTCGTTCAGCGTGTTCACGCGGCGGTCGCGTGTCCCGTCGTGGACGACGACTTCGACCTGCCCGCTGGCCACGACGTAGAGCTTCTTCCCGGTCTCCCCCTGCCGCACGATGTCCTCCCCGGACTGAAACTGCTCCGCGGTCAGCCGCTCGGCCAGCTCGGACAGCTCCTGCGGACCGAGCTCGGCGAGGAGCGGGACGGTGCGCAGCCGCCCGACCTCGATGCCCACGGGGGCGAGCCCCGCCCCCACGTATGCCATCTGCTCGTCGTACAGGCGCTGGTACGGGCCGCCTGCGCGCACCAGCTCCGCGTGCGCTCCCTCCTCGACGAGCTCTCCCTGGTCGAGCACGAAGATGTGATCGCTGCGCGCCGACAGGGACAGACGGTGCGTGATGCTGATCGTCGTCCTACCCTTGGCCAGCTCGTCGAGCGTCTCGAGGATCTCGGCCTCCGTCCGGGCGTCGAGCGCGCTCGTCGCCTCATCCAGGATGAGCACGGTCGGATCACGCAGCAGCGCGCGCGCGATCGCGAGGCGCTGGCGCTGGCCGCCGCTCATACGCACGCCGCGCTCGCCGAGCACGGTGTCCGGACCGGCCGGGAGCGAGTCGATCCAGCTCTCCAGCCGGGCTGCCCGGGCGGCCTCGAGGACCTCGGCGTCCGTCGCCCCTTCGCAGGCCAGCGCGATGTTCTCGCGCAGCGTCGTGTCGAACAGGAAGGTGTCCTGGAAGACCAGCCCGATCTGGGCGCGGAACGAGGCGATCTCCAGCTCGCGCACGTCACGGCCGTCGTACAGGACGCGCCCCTCCTGCGGGTCCCAGAAGCGCAGCAGGAGGTTGACGACGGTGCTCTTCCCCGATCCGGAGGGGCCGACGATGGCGACGTGCTTCCCGGCGGGGATGGTCAGGCTGAGGTCGTGCAGGATCGGCCGGCTGGCCTCGTAGCCGAACCCGACCCTCTCGAGGCGAATCTCGTGCGGCGCGCGCGGGAGCGCCTGGGCGTCCGGCGGCTCCTCGATCGCGATCGGCTCGTCCAGCACCTCCAGCATGCGGTCGAACGCGCCGGCCGCGCGCTGCACCTGCTGGCCGACGTTCGCGAGCGTCGTGATCGGCTGGAGGAACGACGGCAGGAGACCGACGAACGCGACCAGCGTCCCCAGGCTCATGTGCCCCTTGATCACGAGGTAGCCTCCGACCCCGATGATCACGAGCTGCCCGAAGGTGACCGCGATGCCGATGCTCGCCTCGAACAGCGTGCTGAGGACGACAACCCGCACGATCGCGCGCAGCAGCCCTCCGATCGCCCCCCGGTAGGCGCCGATCGCGCGCCGTTCCAGCCCGAAGGCCTTCACCACCGACTGCGCCGAGAGGTTCTCCTGGATGTTCGAGGCGACCTGCCCGTAGATCGTCTGCACCTCGAAGCTCGCCCCGCGCAGCCGCGAGAGGAGAAGGACGTAGCTCACGCAGAAGAGCGGGACGACGAGGAAGACGAGCGCGCCCAGGATGGGGCTCAGCACGATCGCGGTGACCGCGGCCGCGAGCGCGGTGAGGACGAGCAGCAGCCCTTCGGACAGCACCGCCGTCGTCGCCTCCTGCACCGTGTTCAGGTCCTGCGAGAGCCGCGCCATCAGGTCGCCGACCTTCGCGCGGCCGTAGAAGTTGTGCGAGAGGAACTGGAGCCGCTCGAACATCCGCTCCTGGAGGCCGAAGAGCACGCGCTGGTTTACGACCGCGGTCACGTACGAGCGCCGCATGGTCAGAAGCGCGTTCGCGACGAAGATCGCGAACAGGACCCCGACGAAGACCCCGAGCTTGCTGATGCTGCCGTCCGGGATGATCGTGTCGAACAGGTACTTGAAGCCGAGCGGGATGGCGATCGTCAGAGCGACCGCGAGCACCATGTAGACGAAGATCTCGATCCAGCGCCACTTGTACGGCCGCATGAGCGGAGCCAGGTGCCCGAGGAGCACGCGGAACGTTGCGCGGAACCCGGTCAGCTCGCGCAGGCTCGCGAGCCAGAGCTCCTCCAGCGAGCCGAGCGGCCGCTGGTATACGGCCGCGGCGGCCTGGTCGCGCCGCTCGGGGTCGTACGTCTCGAGGAAGCGGCGAAGCGGCTCCGGCCCGTGCGTCTTCAGGAGGAAACCGACGAACGAGATCGGCACGACGAGGCCCGGGTCGGGCGAGAAGACCGAGACCTCCGCTTCCCCCGCGAGTTCCGCGCGAACCGCCTCGTCCGCCTCCTCGATCGAGGGCGCGCTGCCAAGCCTGCTGCCGGCGATCCCCGCGATCCCGTCCACGAACAGCGACGCCTTCGCTGCCTCCGGGCCGAACCAGCGGCCGACGAGCAGGCGGGCGAGGTCGTACACGACCGGAGGGCCGGGATTCTCGGGTTGCACGACGCGGAGGAGCCCCTCCTCCGCGCTCGCCCGCGTGACCGGCGACCCCTCCTCCACGACCGCATCCGTCAGATAGACCTGGACGGGCTCGCCGAGCCGGTCCTGCGGAGGCGAGAGCAGCGCCTCGAGCGCGGCGATCGCCCTTTCGGCGTCGCGCAGCTCGGCAGCCGCCCTCCCCGCGGGGTACGAGCCCCGCGGGGCATGGATGGTCACGCCCTTGCCGGCGAAGGTCTGCCACTCGGGAAGCGCCCCGGAGACGAGCGTCGCCTCTCGCACCACAGAGGCATCCCGCGTCGCCGTCGGCGCCCCGTCCCATTCGACGACCGCGAGGACGGAGCCGACCCCGATCACGTCGCCGGCGGCCAGGCGCGTCGCTCCCTCGATCCTCTCGCCGTTCACCCAGGTCCCGTTCGTCGAACCGAGGTCGTCGATCTCGAGCCCGCCGTCGAGCGGCCGGACGACCGCGTGCCGGCGCGACACCATTGGCGCGTCCATGAGCACGTCGACGTCCTCGCGCCCGAACGTGAGGGGCGCGATGACCCGGAGGCGCTGGCCCGCAAGCGGGCCGTTCTTGACGATCAGCGCGGGCACGAGCTCACTTCATCCGGCTTGGTGTACACGTCCGCGCGCGGAGGCCGGCCGGTCACGCTTTGCATTTATTCCCCCCGTTTGGCAAGGTCGAGAATACCGGGCTGAAAGGGAGGATCATGCGTGGCCTCGACGCGGGCCCGCCACAGCGGGTCGCGCTAGTCAACATGCCGTTCGCCGGGGCGAACAGGCCCTCGATCCAGTGCGGCCTGCTCAAGGCAGGTCTCGTCCGCGAGGGCCACGAGGTTGACGTGCACTACCTCAACCTCGAGCTCGCGGCCGAGATCGGCGAGGTGACTTATCGCAAGCTCGCGGACCTCCGCTGGGATCACCTCCTGGGCGAGTGGCTCTTCTCCGCAGCCGCTTTCGGGCCGCGGGACGACGAGGAGGCGTACCGCGAGGCGCACCCAAGCCTGCAGGAGACCTTCAAGCAGCTCGAGAAGGACTTCGACGAGCTCCGCCGGATGCGGAACGAGCTGTTCCCGGAGCTGATCGCGCGTTGGGCCGACGGGATCGACTGGGGCGCTTACCGGATCGTCGGCTTCACCTCCACCTTCGAGCAGAACGTGTCCTCGCTCGCCCTCGCCCGGCGGATCAAGGAGAAGTGGCCCGAGGTCGTGATCGTCTTCGGCGGAGCCAACTACGACGGGGAAATGGGTCCTGAGTACGTGCGGGCATTCCCGTGGATCGACTACGCAGTCGTTGGAGAAGGCGACCAGGCATTGCCGGCGCTGGTCGCGCGGGTCGCGCGCAACGAGAGCGCGCTGGACGTGCCCGGTGTCGCCGGACGCCGGGAGGACGGGGCGGTCGAGAACGGCTCCGCTCCCAACATCCACGACCTGGACGCACTTCCCGACCCTGACTACGACGAGTTCTTCGCCGCGCTGATGCGACTCGGGCGCCAAGAGGTCCTGGGCGAGTCGCTCCCGCTCCTCCTCTTCGAGAGCGCCCGCGGCTGCTGGTGGGGAGCGAAGCACCACTGCACCTTCTGCGGGCTGAACGCGCTCGGAATGGCCTATCGCTCGAAATCGCCGGAGCGCGTGCACGCCGAGCTCCGCCGCCAGTCTGCGCGCTACCAGATCGCGAACTTCGAGGCCGTCGACAACATCCTCGACATGCGCTACCTCGACGCGCTCTGCGAGCCGCTGATCGAGGACCGCGTCGACTACTCGATCTTCTACGAGGTCAAGGCGAACCTGAAGCGGGAGCAGCTGCACACGCTCTCGCGCGCAGGCATCCGCATCCTCCAGCCCGGCATCGAGAGCCTGAGCACGCATGTACTCAAGCTCATGCGCAAGGGCACGACGATGCTGCAGAACGTGCGCCTGATGAAGTGGGCGCACTACTACGGGATCAAGGTCGCCTGGAACCTGCTCACCGGCTTCCCCGGCGAGACGCTCGAGGACTACGAACGGCAGGCGCGGCTCATGCCCCTGCTCGTCCACCTTCCCCCGCCGACCGGCGGCGGCGAGATCTGGATGGAGCGCTTCAGCCCGTACTTCACCGAAGACTCGTTCCCGGTCACCGACGTCGAGCCCTGGGCGGCGTACAGCTACGTCTATCCGCCCGAGCTGGACGTGCGCAAGATCGCGTATTTCTTCACCTACGCGATGGGAGATGTCGTGCCCGAGGAGTCTTTGACGGACGTGAACCTCGGGATCGAGCGGTGGCAAAAGCGCTGGGCGGCGTTGCCCAAGCGACCGCTTCTCGTATATCAGCGGGCTCCGGACTGGATCCAGATCGTCGACCAGCGCGACGCCGAGGAAACCGCAGTGCATTCCTTCCAGGGGACTGACGCGGCCGCCTACGAGCTGTGCGGCGACATCGGAACGCCGGCGCGGGTGGCGTCGGAGCTCGACGCGGCTCCCGCCGAAGTGGAGAGCGCGCTGCGCAGGTTCTGCGACAGCGGCCTGATGATCGAGGAGGACGGCAGGTACCTCAGCCTCGCCCTGCCGGTGAACGCGAATTGGTGAGCCGGATCGGAGAGCGCCTCGACGAATTCGCGGCCACGCTGCCTCCGGGCGAGCAGGCCGCACTCCGCTCGCTGCTCCGGCGGGCCGCGCCAAGGCCTGCGGAGGAGATCCTCGCCCCTGAGGAGGTCGAGGTGTACGAGCGGCTCCGCGCCGAGCCCGACCCGGACGCCGGCGGCCAGGCCGTACTCACCGTGATCATGAAGGCGACCCGTCTGTGCAACCTCCGCTGCACCTATTGCCACAGCTGGCGCAGCGGGCCCAACCAGAAGATGACGTTCGAGGTGCTCGCGCATTCGATCCGTGGTGCGCTGCGCGACCCGAGCGTCGGTTACGTCGACTTCGTCTGGCACGGCGGCGAGGTGACCGTGCTGCCGGTCGAGTTCTACCGCAAGGCGCTCTGGCTCCAGGAACGCTTCCGCCGCCCCGGACAGACCGTCCTGAACACGGTGCAGACGAACGCGACACGCCTGAGCGACGAGTGGCTCGCGTTTCTCCACGACCACGACATCGGGGTCGGCGTCAGCCTCGACGGGCCGCCCGAGATCCACGACGCCCGGCGGGTCGATGCCGCAGGGCGTCCGACCTCGGCACGCGTACGAGAGGGAATCGAGCGCATTCGGGCGGCCTGCATCACGCGCTGGGGCGTGCTGATGGTCGTGGACGGCGACGTGTGCGCGCTCGGGCCGCGTCGCCTGCTCGAGTACCTGACTGAGATCGGCGTGAAGCGGGTCTCCCTGCTCAACGTCCTCCCCGAGAACACGCCCACGGGAGCGCCGCTCAAGGGCGACTACCTCTCCTTCCCCCGTTACGTGGACTTCTTGCGCGGGCTGTTCGAGCTGTGGTGGGGCGAATATCGCGAGCGGATCGTTGTCAGCGATCTCGCCGACCTCTCAGGCCAGGTCGGCGGCGCCCCGGCACAGTTGTGCATCTTCGCCGGCGGTTGTTTCGGCCTCTACCTCACGATCGAGCCCACAGGGGAGGTGTCGGCCTGCGACAAGTACATCGACGACGACGAGTACCGCTTCGGGCACGTCCTCGAGTCCGGGCTCACGGGCGTTCAGTCGGCGGAGCGGCTCGCCGCCGTCCGGCGGGAGAACGCGCGCGCGGTCGAGCGGATGCGCGACTGCCGCTGGTTCGGCGTCTGCCACGGAGGGTGCCCGCACGACCACTATACGAGCGAGCGGAGGCTCCCGCGGTATGACGGGCGCTGCTGCGGCCTCGCGCCGCTCCTCGACGACATTGCCGCGACATTTCACCGTGACGGAATGGAACCGACGATCCTGCTGCAGGCGTGAGCAGAGAGGAGGATGCCGGAACACGACCGCTGCTGTGTTGCCCTACCAGCGAACAAGGAGGATGAAGTGCCGGACGAAGCCAAGGAGCTGACCTCGATCAAGCAGGAAGACGTCGAAGCGGTGACGGAGAAGCTGAAGGAGTGGATGCCGACGCTGCCCGAGCAGGAGCAGCTCGTCATGGGCTGGGTGCTGACGCGCGCCGCGGCCGCCGACGACACCGACGTCAAGGAGTACACGGAGAGCAGCGAGGGGGGCGTGCCCGTCTCGACGCTCATGGCCGAGGCGGCGGGCCTGCAGGACACGGGCGGTTACGCAAGCTCGATACCGGATATCGGTCCGGTGAGGATCTGGAGGTTCAGGTGGTGAGAAGCGCCTAGGAGCGTTTCCAGAACGACACGACGAAGAACCTGGGGCATCGGGCCGTCCTCCCGGGCGGGCGGCTCGCACGCCGGTCGCTGGCAGCATAGGAAGCCGTGCTCGACTCGACCAGGCTCTACGCGGCAACCACCCGGCGTGTGCTCCGGCGCTCCTCGAAGCTCGGCAGCGAGCGGCGGCTCGTGTTCGTCGCCGGCTCTCCACGCTCGGGCACGACCTTCCTTGGATCGGCGCTCGGGTCGCTTCCAGGCTTCGTCGACCTGGGCGAGGTCGCCCCGCTCAAGGCGGCCGTTCCGGAGCTGCATGGAAAGGACTCCGCCGCGGAGATCCGCAGGATCCTCGATCGCGTTCGCCGACTCGGGCTCGTGACCGGCCTGCGCGCCGTCGAGCAGACGCCCGAGATCTCCTTCGTCCTGAGCAGCGCCCTGGCCGCGTATCCCGACGCGCGCGCGGTGCACATCATCCGCGACGGGCGCGACGTAGTCTGCTCGCTGCTCGAGCGCGGCTGGCTCGACGCGGGGCGGGAGGACGCAGACAACGCGCGCCTCCCGTACGGAGCGCGCGCCCGCTTCTGGGTCGAGCCAGGGCGTGCCGAGGAATTCGAGCGGGCGAGCGACGCGACGCGCGCGGCCTGGGCCTGGCGCCGGTACGTGTCCGCCGCGCGCACCGCAGGTGAGCGGACGCTCGAAGTCCGCTACGAGACGCTTGCAGACGCGCACGAATCGGTCGCCGAGCACCTCGGTATCCCTGCGGAGGCGGCGCGGGAGGCGCTGTCCGGCGCGCACACGGAATCCATCGGCCGATTCCGAGAGGACCTCACTCCCGAGCAGCTCGCCGACTTCGAGCGCGAGGCCGGACCGCTCCTGAACGAGCTCGGTTACGAATAACAGGGACATGACGGGGTTCCACTACTGCTGGGAATGGAGGTTTCGCTCGAGCCCTGAGCGGCTCTGGCCGCTCGTCGCGGACACGAACCGCTTCAACCGCGACGCCGGCGTCCCCGAGCTCGAGCTGGGTGAAGTCCGCCGCGGTGGGCGCCGCCTTCTCCGTCTGCGCAAGCTGGGGATTCCGATCGAGTGGGAGGAGGAGCCGTTCGAGTGGATCGAGCCGCACCGCTTCAGTGTCGTCCGCCGCTACTCGAAAGGGCCGGTGGCGGAGATGCGCGTCGCGGTCGAGCTGATCGGGGAAAGCGCGGGCACGTTCCTCCGGTACGAGGTGTGGGCGAACCCGCGCAACGCACTCGGTCGCGTCGCCATCCCCCTCGAGATCGGCCGCTCGAGCCGCGCGCGCTTCGAGCGCGCCTTCCGCCTCTACGACCGGCAGGTGCAAGAAGAGCCGCTGCCGCGGGAGAAGGCGCGGCTGGCCTCCGGCGGCGGGCGCCGGCTGAGCGCCGCGCGGGAGGTTCTCCGAGAGCAGGGACAGCCCGACGAGCTCGTCGGACGTCTGTCGATCGTCCTCGAGCATGCGGACGACCTCACCGTGACGCGCCTGCGCCCGTACGCGCTCGCGGACATCTGGGGAGCCACCCGCCGTGACGTGCTGGAGCTCTTCCTCCACGCCACGCGCGCCGGGCTGCTCGAGTTCCGCTGGGACCTGATCTGTCCGCTGTGCCGCGGCCCGCAGAAGAGCGCGGAGACCTTGCGCGACGTCGATCCGCACGTCCACTGCGAGAGCTGCGCGATCGATTTCCGCGTCGAGTTCGAGCATTCCGTCGAGCTCACGTTCCGGCCCGCACGCGCCATCAGGGAGGTCGAGGTGCGGGAGTTCTGCGTCGGCGGCCCGCAGGTGACCCCGCACATCGTCGCCCAGCAGCTCCTCGCACCCGGAGAGGAACGGACGCTCGATCCGGAGCTCTCCCCGGGGACGTACCGTCTGCGCACCCGCGACGGCGGCGAGGTCCGGCAGCTCGCCGTCGCGACGGGGGAGCGCCCCACCGTCCCCATCGTCAACGACAGCGAGGACGAGCAGCTCTTCGTGCTCGAGCGGACCGCCTGGAGCGACCAGGCGCTCTGCGCGGCGGAGGTCACGGCACTGCAGGTGTTCCGCGACCTGTTCGCGAACGAGGCGCTCCGCCCCGACGAACCGATCTCCGTCGGCACGCTGACCGTCCTCTTCACCGACCTGCGCGACTCGACCCGCTTCTACCTCGAGATCGGCGACGCGCCGGCCTTCGGCTCGGTGATGGACCATCTCGACGTCCTGCGCGCGGCGGTGACCGGCGAAGACGGCGCGGTCGTCAAGGCGATGGGCGACGCGATCATGGCCGTCTTTCCGCGTCCGCTCGCTGCGGTGCAGGCGGCCAGACGTGCACAGCGCGACCTGGCGGCGTCACGGAACGGGAGCCGGCCCTTCCGGCTCAAGGTGGGCATACACGCTGGCCCATGCATTGCTGTGACTCAAAACGAGCGGCTCGACTACTTCGGCTCGACGGTCAACCTGGCGGCGCGGCTCGTCGACCTCTCGTCGGGCGCCGACATGATCGTCTCCTCGGCCATCACATCCGACCCGGAAGTGGCAGACCTCCTGGGAACGGAGCTGAGCGCGGCGCCGATCGAGGCGACCCTGAAAGGATTCGAAGATGAGCGCTTCGAAATCTGGTCGGTCGGCTAAAGCACGCTACGAGCGCATCTTGCTGGGCGCCTTCATGAGCGTCGTTGCCTTCTTGATCGAGCGGAGGATGATGCGAGCCAGGCGACAGCGCCCGCAGTGAGGGCACCGGCCATGACGAGGCGGCGCCCAGTGCGCATGATCGCCGCCTCGATCTGCTCCGAGCCGATGAACTCCACCTGCATCCGTCCCCCGGGGCGCGCGCCGGTCATCCGCTCGACCGACTCGATCAGCCGGTTGACCCGCACCTTCAACTTCTGCGCCTCGTAGAAGAGCTTCTGCGGATCGGAGACCTCCCTCAGCTGCTCCCCGACGCCGCGCAGCAAGAACTTCCCGATCACCGAGAAGGCGTCGAGCCCCGGATCGAGCGCGGCGACCGCCAGCTGCATCTGCCCGAACGCCTTGCCGCTCAGGGCCAGCGCCGCCGGCAGCTGGATCCGATGGCGCGCACCGATGTCGGCCATCTCCTCGAGCATCCCGCCGATGTCGATGTCGCCGAGCCCGCTCTCGCTGCGGAAGCGGGCGATGAAATCGGCGAAGTCGGCCTCGAGCGCGTCCATGTCGAGGTCCGGCGCCTGCTCGTCGGAGAGCATCAGCATGACCTCGGCGAGGAAATGCGCGTCCTCGCGGAGGAACGCGAGCAGCAAGAGCAGGATGAGCTCACGCAGGCGCGGCTCGACCTCGCCGACCATCCCGAGGTCGAGGAAATACACCTTCCCGTTCCACCAGAGCAGGTTTCCCGGATGTGGGTCGGCGTGGAAGAAGCCGTTCTGGAGCACCTGGCGGTAGTACGCCTCGAGCAGCTGACGCGCGGAGTCGCGCCGCTCGTCCGAGTCCGGCGCAGCCTTGATGGGGACGCCCTGGATCTCCTCCATCACGAGCAGCCGCCTCGTCGTCAGCTCGGAGTAGAGCCGCGGGACGTCGAGCCGGTCGTAGGACTCGAGCACCTCGCGCATGCGCTCGATGTTCTGCGCCTCCTGGCGGAAGTCGAGCTCTCGGCGCAAAGAGTCTGCGAGATTCGAGGCGAGGACAGGGATGTCGATCAGCTCGCGCAGCGCAGGGCGGTCGGCCGCCTTCTCGGCGAAGAGCTCTAGCAGGCCCAGGTCGCGGAAGATCTCGTCGCGCGCCGTCGGGCGTTGCACCTTTATGACGACGCGGTCGCCGTCCTCCAGCCGCGCACGGTGAACCTGGCCGATGGTCCCCGCCGCGAGCGGCTCGGGGTCGATGCTGTCGAAGACGTCCTCCCACGGAACCTGAAGCTCCTGTTCCATCACCGCCACGACCTCGGCCTGGGTGAGCGGCGGCACCTTGTCCTGCAGGTGGGCCAGCTCCTCGACGAACTCGTGCGGAAGCAGGCCTGGACGCGTGGACAGGATCTGGCCGAGCTTGGAGAAGGTCGGCCCCAGCTCCTCGAGCGCCTCGCGCAACCGCCTGGCGCGTTCCGCCGTCGAGAGCAAGTGGCCCTCGGCGCGCTCGGCGAGGCCATACTTTCCGACGATCCGGCCGATCTTGAGTGCCCGGTCGATGAGCTCCCCGCCCGCGTCCTCCGCTTCCTCGAGCTCGGGCTCGAGGACGGTCTGCATTCCCTCGGTCGTGTTCACGATGACGACGGTGCAGCGCGCGTTGTGCGAGATCCGGTTCGGGACGTTGCCGAGCAGGAACTCCTTGCGGCCGCTCATGCCCGCGTTCCCGACTACGAGAACGTCCGCCCCTTCGTCGATGGCGGCGTCCACGATCGCCCGCGGCGGATCCGGGTGGATGCGCACGCGGGCGCGCCCGCGCTCCCCCGCGAGCTCTCGCGCGAGCTCGAGGAGGCTCTCCTCCGCCTCCGCGATGTCGACCTCACCGTTTTCGGCGGGGATCACCTGGACGATGACGAGCTCGGCGCCATAGCGGCCGGCTAGCTCCCCGGCCCAGGCGACCGCGCGCTCGGCCGTCTGCGACCGGTCCGTGGCGACGACGACTCTCCGCACGGCGGCAGCCTATCCAGCCGTGTGCTTCAACTCCGATTCGCGTTGCTGCGCCTCCCGCAGCGTCAGCTCACCCGTGCAGATCTTGCCGTTGAGCTCGTCCTCGAAGTCGTCCACCTCCACGGCGCGCTCGATCGGCTCGGGCCACAGGTTGCGGGGATCGGTGGGATCGCCGCCGACCTCGAGACTGATCAGGTGATCCTCCTGGTAGTCGGAGAGCGTCCCGGATCGGTGGTAGTCCTCCATCTGCTCGGCTTTGAGCGCGTTCGTGTACTCGGTCGGCGGGCGGATGGTCGTCGTCCATCCGCGGGTGCAGATCGTCTCCCCGATTGTGTCCTGCGTCACGTCCGGGTTGGCGACGCCGGGCGTGAGGATCCAGCTCGCACGGTCAGGTGAGAGCGCCGGCTCGCCTGTGCCCTTTCCGAATCCGCCGAGCAGCGATACGGCGAGCACACCGGCCGCGGCGAGGAACGCGAGCTCGGTCCACGTGCGTGGCATGACTCGACGCTAGACGCCGCGGTGACACGTGTCCCTTGCAAAAGCGTGACATCTTTTCCCTTGCAAAAGCGCGCCATTTGGCGTACCAAGTAGGAATGCGCCGGGGGGTCTCTACCGTCGCCGCTGCATTGTTCGCCCTTTCCGCGGGCGCCGCTCCGGCCGGACCGCCGCTCGCCGACTACCCCCAGGCGCACTGGCTGGCGGCCAGCTCCTCCAACTACACGACCGCGAACCGCCCGCTGTCCGGGCCCATAAACATGGTCGTCATCCACGTCACCGACGGCTCGTACGCGGGGACGCTGCAGTGGTTCCGCAATCCGCGCGCCCATGCCACCGCGCACTACGTCATCCGCTCGAGCGACGGCGACGTGACGCAGATGGTGCGGGAGAAGGACGAGGCATGGCACGCCGGCAACGGGGACGTCAACGACCGCAGCGTCGGGATCGAGCACGAGGGGTTCACGAACACGTGCTCCTGGATGACGGACGCGATGTACCGCTCCTCCGCCCAACTCTCCGCCTACCTGGCGATCAAGTACCTGATTCCGATCGACCGCAAGCACTTCATCGGCCACAACGAAGTCCCGGACCCCAACCATCCCGGGCAATTCGGAGGGTTCGCGCACCACACCGATCCAGGCCGCTGCTGGGACTGGCCCAAGTACATGAGCCTGATCAAGGACTTCGCCGTGGCCAGCGTCGGCACCTCCGTACAGCGGCTCGGGGACGACTCTGGCCGGACATTCGCCCGCCCGTCCGGCTGGACCCGCGCTGCCTCGCCGGCGGCCTACGGTCGCAGCTTCTCGGTCACGCGCCCGAATCCGACGGGCGCGCCGGTTCGCTACACCCTCGCCGTCCCCAAGACGGGGAGCTACGCGCTCTACGCGTGGTGGCCGGCGGTGCCGGGCCGGAACAGCTCCGTGCCCATCGGCATCGACACGTCCGCGGGGCGCCGGTCGGTCCGCGTCGACCAGCGGAGCGGGAGCGGTTGGCGGTACCTCGGGTCGTTTCCGCTCACCGGCGGGAAGAGCACGGCGGTCACCATCTCGCCGCGCACGACGACGCCCGGCTCGATCGCGGCGGACGCGGTCAAGATCGAGCTCCTCTCTCCACGCCCCGCGAGTGGCCTGGAAGCGCAGGAAGCGGGCTGGGCGGCGACCGCACGCGGGCTCTCGTCCACCGCCGACGGCGGCGTCTCCTGGGAGCCCGTCTCGCCTCCGGGCATCGCCCCTGCCCAGATCCGCGGGGTCCGCATCTCCGGGACGCAGGGATGGCTCGTCGTCGCGACCGGCGGCCGCAAGAGCCCGCTGGCGCTCTACTCGACCGCCGACCGCGGCCGCACTTGGACGTCGTCGTCCCTTCCCGTGCCGGCGGACGTGGACGTTGCTGCAGCGGCCGACATCGATGCCGTGGGGACGCGGCTCTTCGTCGGGATCCGTCTGCAGCCGAACCGCTTCGGGCTCAGCCGCGGCGCGCTCCTCGAGAGTGACGACGGCCTGACGTGGAAGCGTCTCCCGCTTCCCGCCGGCGGTCGCCTCGCCTTCCCCACGGCCAAGGACGGCTGGCTCGTCGGCGGCCTGGCAAACGAGCAGCTGTTCGCGACGCACAACGCGGGTAAGACGTGGCGGTCGGTCAGGCCTCCCGCGGCAATCACGGGCGCCGCGTCGAGCGTCTACGCGCTCCCGGTCTTCTTCTCCCCGGCCGACGGAGTGCTGCCCGTCAGCCTCGCGGCGGGGACGCGCTCCGTGCTCGCGTTCGAGACGACCTCGGACGGAGGCCGCTCGTGGACGCCCGCCGCCACGGTCAAGATCGGAAAGTCGCTCGCGTTCGGCTCGGCCGTCCCGGCCGCGGTCGTGGACGAGAGCTACTGGCTCGCCGCGGCGGGGACGAGGCTCGTGGCGGTGACCGACGGCGGAGCCGCACGGAAGACGGTCGGCACGCTGCCGGGTACGGTCACCGGACTGCAGTTCGCCTCTGCGACGGCCGGCTGGGCCCGGGTCGCCGGCGCCGGGCTCAAGCTCTTCGCGACCGCGGACGGCGGCGCGACCTGGACGCGGCTAACGCCGCTGTAGAGCCTTAACGCCGCTTGCGGTTGTAGCGCTTGATCCGCAGGATGCGCATCAGTTTGGCCCAGAGCATCTCGCCTCCAATTATGCGCCTCCAGGCCTTCCTGCGCGCGACCGCCGCGCCGAATCGCGACTTGCTCCAGCTCGGCCCGTTCACGGCGTACTTCCACCCCACGGACCCGCTCAAGTACCTGAACTACGCCATCCCGGCCGACGCGGCCGAGCCGGAGGGGGACGAGGTCGAGCGCTTGCGCGGGGCCTTCCGCGAGCGCGAGCGGCTTCCCCGGCTGGAGTGGATCGAGGAGGCGGCCCCGGGAGTCGCGGCCGCGCTCGAGCGCGCCGGGATGGCCGAGGAGCTCCGCACGCCGCTGATGGCTCTCCACCCCGAGGAGCTCACCGAGCCGGATGCCGGCGACGCGACCGTGCAGGCGGTGGGGCCCGACGACCTGCGTGTGCTCTCGGACATCCAGCGTGTCGCCTTCGGCGGCGATCCCCTCCCGGCGGACGCCGAGCCTCAGGCCCCGAGGGGCGGCGCGGTCCTTGCCCGGATCGGCGGCGAGCCGGTCTCGGTTGCCGCGTGGACACCGGTCCTGGACGGCCACTCCGAGATCGTCGGAGTCGCGACCGCGGAGAAGTGGCGGCGAAGAGGGCTCGCCGGCCTCGTGACGGCGGCCGCTGCCAGGGCGGCGTTCGAGGCAGGCGCGTCTACGTGTGTGCTTTCACCGGGCGACGAGACGGCGCTGCGCGTCTATGCCCGCGCGGGCTTCCACCGCGTCGCCACGATGCTGCACTACTCGGATCCGCATTAGCCGCAGGCCACAAGAAACAGTCGTTCATGTAGATCCTTCTGTTGGATCGTCCCTGGGGTTGCCGACGTCCGGCTTTTGGGGGAAGATCGGGCCCGTGAGCGATGCCGTCGTGCTCGAACCGGCGCCCCACGCGGCGCCCCAACCGCGTCGTCGCGTCCTCATCCTCTCCGCGGAAGAGGGCGAGGGACACCGGGCAGTCGCCCGCGCGCTCGAAGCCGAGCTGCAGGCCGAGTCGGCGGAGGTCGTGGTCGAGGACGCGCTCCAGCACGTCGGCCGGGTGATCCCGTTCATGAGCCGGGACGTCTACCGCGTCCAGCTCCGTTGTCTCACCTGGACGTACGGGCTCGAGTGCTTCTTCTTCGCCCGCTTCCCGCCCGGCCGCGCGATCGCCCGTACCGGACTGGCGCTCTTCGGCTCGAAGCCGCTGCTCCGCCTGATTCACAGGGTCAAGCCGGACGTGATCGTGTCGACGCACCCCGCCGCCACAAGCATCCTCGGGTACTTCCGCCGACGCGGAACGCTGGACATCCCCGCCCTGGCGACGGTGAGCGACTTCGGCATCCACCCGCTCTGGTCGCACCCGTGGATGGATCTCAACCTCGTCGTGCACGAGTCCTGTGTCCGCGGGGTGGAGCGCGTCGCCGGGACGGGAAGCGCGCGCGTCGTGCGCCCCTTCGTGCAGGAGAAGTTCCTCGAGCCCATGGAGCAGGTGGACGCGCGCCGCCGTCTCGGCCTCCCCGAGGAGGGGCCGCTGATCGTCGTCTCCGGCGGCGGCTGGGGCGTCGGCAAGCTCGAGTGCGCAGTGCGCGCGGCGCTCGAGCTGGAGGGTGCGAACGTCGTCTGCATCTGCGGCCTGAACGAGCAGATCCGCGAACGGCTCGAAAGAGACTTCGCCGGCGAGCCGCGCGCGCGCATCCTCGGCTTCACGAACGACATGAACGAGCTCATGGCCGCGACCGACGCCGTCGTCCATTCGACCGCCGGTGTCACGTGCCTCGAGGCACTCGTGCGCGGCAAGCCGATCATCGCGTTCGGCTCTCCCGCCGGCCACGCACGCTGGAACGCGAAGGCGATCGCACGGCTGGGGATGGGCGACGACTGCCGGACGTCGCGGCAGCTCACCGAGGCGCTCCGGATCGCCGTGTCGCGGCAATCGGTCGCGATCCGCCGGCTCAGAGCGCAGCGTCCGGCAGGACCGCTGATCCTCGCGGCGAGGAAACGGAACGGCCGTCCGGTCTTCCGGCGCCGCCGCGAAGCACGCCGCATCGCTCTCGGGCTGGCGGTGACCACGCTCGTCCTCGCGGGCTGGACGTTCGCGAGCGCCGCGCCGTACCCACTCGTCGCACGGATGCTGCACCTGCGCCCGCTCTCGACGGCTCCGGTCGGGGCAAGGCAGGTCGCGTTCGTCGTCGAGGCTCCGGCGCGCCTCGTTCCAGCGGTTGTCGCCGAGCTCCGCGCCAAAGACGCGCGTGCGAGCTTCGCGCTCTCCGGCGACCCCACCGCACGCCTCCTCCGCCAGCTTTCGTCCTTCGGGGACGGAATGATCCCGGCCCTCCCCGGCAAGGCGCTCCCCCACTGGATCAGCGTCGGCCGCGGCCTGCGCCACAACGCGCGCGACCTTGGGCTGGGGAAGTCGTTCTACTACCTCGTGCCGCAGAAGGGGTTCTCGCTCGGCGAGTACGTCGTCGCGCGGACCGTGGGCGGGCGTCCCGTCTCGCCTGCCATCCGCTTCGAGAGCGGAGAGCCTCTACCGGAGAAGGCGCCTCATGCGCGCGACGTCGTGGTCGTCACGCTCGGGGGCTCGTCGCTCGAGAGCTCGCTCGAGGTCGTCGACCGTGCGCTCGGCGTGCTGTCCCGCGCGTCGCTCTCCGCGGTCCCGTTCCCCGACTCGTCCAGAACCGCCCCTACCGCCGGCGACGTCGCCAATACGGACGCGCCGCCGACGATGAACAGGATGGAGGCGCCCAGCGCCACGCGCAGCCACGGGTCTCCGCTCCATGTCTCGCCCGCGAACACAGGCGCGAGAGCAACCGGGATCAGGGTCGTCAGGCCGAGGACGATCGGCGCGACCTGAGTCGCCGGACGCTGCTGCAGGGCGGACATCTCACTCAGCGTCCCCAGCCCCGCCGCCAGCCCCATCACGATTCCCCATCCGATCAGCCCGATCCAGGCCTCGTTCGAAAAGTCGTCCGAGAAGAACTTCGTCCCCAACCCGTCGATCGCGTAGGCGGCTCCGGCTCCCACCGCGATCAGGAGGCCGGCGGAGCGGCCGAGCACCGCCAGGCCGTACGGGACGAGGGCGATCACGCCCAGGACGGCGATGACGACGATCACGCCCGCGCCGGACGCATGATCGGTCTCGCGCGGCGGGGCCGCCCAGGCGAGCAGAGCGATCCCCGCGACCATGGCGCTCACGCTGAGGATCTCCCGCCGCCCGACCCGCTCCCCCAGCACACGCGAGCCGATCACGAGCAGGACGACGAGGCTCATCGCGAGAGCGGGCTCGACCAGCGTCAGCGGGATGAGCAGGAGCGCACCCACCTGCGCCACCCAGCCGAGCAGCGCGAGACCGGTGCCGATCAGCCAGCGCGGCTTCGTGATCAGCCGCCGGAGCAGGGAGAGGCGGAGATGCTGCTCCTGCGGGGCCTCGCGCGCCTCCAGCGCTTGCAGGCCGACCGCCGCGGCATAGAGGATCGCGGTCGTGAAGGCAAGCGCGAGACCGGCGACGACGACCATGACCAGGCTTCACGATAGCCTCGCCGTCGCCGGGCACCTGCTGCCGGTACCTGCGGTCGGGCTTCCGTGGTACCGCCGGGCCCTGCGGATCCGCGACCGGGTGGACGACCGCGGCGCCGTGGGATTGACCTTCGACGACGGGCCGCATCCGGAGGGGACGCCGGCGGTCATGGAGGCGCTCGCCGCCGGCGGCGCCTCCGCGACGTTCTTCCTCGCCGGGGAGCAAGTCGTCCGGCGGCCCGCGCTCGCCGCCGAAATCGTCGCCGCGGGGCACCGTGTCGCCCTCCACTGCTTCGAGCACCGTAACTTCATGCGGCTGGGGCCGCGCGCGGCGCGGGACGACCTGGCGCGCGGTGCCGCCGCGATCGAGGACGCGACCGGCGTCGCCGTGACGCAGTTCCGCCCGCCGCTCGGCTTCCTCACCGCAGCCGCCCTCGCGTTCGCCCAGACGCGCGGCTGGGAGATCGTCCTCTGGAAGCGGATCGGCTACGACTGGCGTGCCTCGGCGACCTCCGAGCGCATCGCCGGCCGCGTTACGCGTGGGCTGCGAGGCGGCGAGATCATCGTCCTCCACGACGCAGACTTCTACAGCTCCCCGGGCGCCTGGAAGGCGACGGCGGGATCGCTTCCGCTCGTCTTCGAGCGGCTGCGCGAGCTCGAGTTGCGCGCGCGCTCGACGTGACGGTCGCCGGGATCCTCGCGGAGGCAGCCCGGCTCTACGTCAGGTTCTTCTGGCGCTCGTTGCTCATCTCCGCGTCCGTCTTCGTCGTTCTCACTGTTCCGGCGGCGATCGTGGACGTCCAGCACGACACGACCTGGACGATCCTCTTCGCCTCGGTCCTCGTCACGCTCTTCACCTCGTATGGCGATTTCCTCGTCGAGGGCGCGCTCACGGCGGACCACGAGGACCACCAAGAGGCCGGGGCTCCCGGGCTGCGTGGGTTACTCCGACGGATACGGCCGCACCTCTTCACGCTTCTCGGCGCAACACTGGTCTACTCGCTCTGCGTGACGGTGGGGCTCTTGCTGCTGATCGTCCCCGGGCTCGTCGTTCTCGTGCGCTGGAGCGTGATCGTGCCGGTGATCATCATCGAGGAGCGCGGGATGCGTGCCTCGTTCCGGCGCTCGAACGCGCTCGTGCGCGGGCACAGCTGGACCGTCCTCTGGGCGCTGCTGATCGTCCTCGTCGTCACGGCGGTCCTGGAGACGGGCTTCGACAACCTGCTGTATCGGCTCCCGGAGTTCTTCGCGAGCTGGCTGGGCCACTTCTGCGTGAGCGTGATCACGGCGCCGTTCGCCGCAAACGCGCTCGCGGTCATCTACTTCCGCTCTGTCGAAATCGAGCGGTCCCGTTCGTCGTAGTGGTGTAATCGACAAACAGGAGGAAGCCATGCAGTACATGCTGCTCATCTACGGAGAGCCGGGAGGCTGGGAGTCGGCTCCCGAGGAGGAACGCAACGAGGTCAGGGGCCGGTACATGGCCCTCGCCGCCGAGCTACGCGACCGTGAAGCGTATGTGGACGGAAACGAACTGGAGGACGTCGCGACCGCGACAACCGTACGCGTCGTCGCCGGCGATACCGAAATCACGGACGGCCCCTTCGCCGAGACGAAGGAGGCCCTCGGCGGCTACTTCCTGATCGAAGCCGAGTCGCTCGACGAGGCGATCGCGTGGGCCGCAAAGATCCCCGCCGCGGCCAACGGTGCGGTCGAAGTGCGGCCCCTGGTGGCCATGCGCGAGGCGGAGGTGTCGGCGTAGACGTCAGCGCGGTCTTCCGCGAGGAGTGGGGCCGCTCCGTCGCCGCGATCGCGCGGGCGACGGGCGATCCCGCTCTCGCCGAGGACGCCGTCCAGGATGCCTTCACGGTCGCGCTCGAACGGTGGGGAGGCTCGCCGCCGCGCAACCCCGGCGCCTGGATCATGGCCACCGCGCGCAACCGGGCAATCGACCGGCTGCGGCGCGACCGGACTCTCGCCCGCAAGACCGAGCTGCTCGCCCGTCTGGAGGAGATCGACGTGCCCGTAGAGCAGAACCCGCTTCCCGACGAGCGCCTCGAGCTCATCTTCGCCTGCTGCCACCCCTCGCTCACGGCCGACGTCCGCATTCCACTCACCCTGCGGATGGTCTCGGGACTCACCACCGCGGAGATCGCACGCGCCTACCTCGTGCCCGAGGCCACGCTGGCCCAGCGGCTGGTGCGCGCGAAGCGGAAGATCCGCGAGGCGGCCATCCCCTTGCGGGTGCCTCCTGCGCATCTCCTGCCGGAACGACTGCGGTCGGTGCTCGGCGTCCTGTACCTGACGTTCAACGAGGGGTACTCGGCGACCGGCGGGGAGGCGCTCGTACGCGGCGAGCTGTGTGACGAGGCCATCCGGCTGGGGAAGCTGCTGGCGGCGCTGATGCCGGACGAGCCGGAGGTGCTCGGGTTGCTGGCGCTGATGCTGCTTCAGGACTCGCGCCGCGCTGCGCGCAGCAGCGCGGGAGGAGAGCTCGTGCTGCTGGAGGACCAGGACCGAACGCTGTGGGACGCTCAGCGGATCGAGGAGGGCCGCCGCGTGCTCGTGCGGGCGTTGTCGATGCGAATGCCGGGCCTGTACCAGCTGCAGGCGGCGATCGCGGCGGTGCACTCGGAGGCCGCCGAGCGCGAGGAAACGGATTGGCCGCAAATCGCCGCGCTGTACGACGAGCTGGCGCGTGCGTTCCCCTCACCGGTGGTCGAGCTGAACCGCGCGGTCGCCGTGTCTCTGGCCGCGGGGCCGGCGGAGGCTCTCGAGCTCGTGGAACAGATCGAAGGGCTGGACGACTACCACCTGTTGCACTCCACCCGCGCCAACCTGCTTGGCCGGCTCGGGCGCGAGGAGGAGGCGCGCGCGGCCTACGGCCGTGCGCTGGAGCTCGCCTCGAACGAGGTCGAGCGTGCGTTTCTGGCCGCACGTGTCGCAGCTTTGCAACGGAACTGAATCACAACTGTTTTCTCTATTGACAACCACACCGTGCGGCAGTTATCACGGTTCTCATGCACATTCACCGCCTCATCGGCATCGCCGCGCTCGTGGCCGCCGCAGCCGCGGGAACGACGTTCGCCCAGGGGCAGACCGGAGTGTCCGGCACGTCGCTTTCCTCGCTCGGCTCGATCAACGACCTGAACGGGCTCACGTGCTCCTCGGGAGGGGACGCGGGGACGATCGCGGTCTCGACCGCGGCGGACGGCAATGTCACGTTCAAGTGCAACTTCACGACCCGCGGCCCGATCCTGCGGATCAACGAGGTGATGACGGCGAGCGCCATCTCGGCGGCGAGCGAGTTCGTCGAGCTCGTCAACACCGGGATCGTCCGCGCCGACCTCACCGGCTTCCGGCTCGTCTACCGGTCGTCCACGGGAACCTCGGAGGAGACGCTCGCGGCCGTCCCGGCCGGCGCGACGCTGGATCCGGGAGCCCGATACGTCTTCGGCGGCACGACGTTCTGGGGAAAGTCGAACCAGACCTACAACAGCGGCATGGCCTCCGCCGGCGGTGGAGTCGGCCTGCGGAACCCGGCCGGGCAGCTGGTCGACTCGGTCGGCTACGGCAGCGGCACGACGAACATCTTCGTAGAGGGTGCGCCTGCGGCAGCTCCGACGGCCGGCGGGAGCATCTCCCGTCTCCCCGACGGGCACGACTCGAACAACAACGCGGCCGACTTCTCGAGCCTGCCGCCAGTGACCCCCGGAGCGGTCAACCACCCGTGACGACCGGATGGTTGATGCCGCGATCTCGCGCGTCCGGCTGCACGATCTGGCACGCCTGGGCCGCTCCGGCCCGGCTACGGCCGGCGGAGCCGGCCTCCACCGTGCCTACGCTTCGCCGCGTCGGCCGCTCACCGATGCTCCCGGCATCGGCAAGCGTCCGCCCCGGCGCCCCAGACGCACCAGCTCGCGCCCCGGAGCAGGCGATCTCACGGCATCAACCATCTACGCCGCTGCCTCCTCCATCCCGGCGAGCTCCCGCGCCATCGAAAGGCGCTGGAGGGCATTCATCTCGATCTGGCGCACGCGCTCCCGCGTCAGGCTCATCCGGCGTCCGATCTCCTCCAGCGACTGCGGGGCGGTGTCGCCGTTCAGTCCGTAGCGGAGGCGGATCACCTCCTGCTCGCGGTCAGGAAGGTTGCGCAGGGCCCGGCGTAGGGCGTCTTCGCGCAGGCTGACCTCGACCTCTTCCTCGAGTGGCGCCGTGTCGCCCGAGAAGAGCTCGCCGAACGTCGCGCCGCTGTCGTCGCCCAGCGGCCGGTCGAGGCTGGTTACCGCACGGGGCGCCTCCATGGCTTCCCGCACGTGCTTGAGGGTCAGCCGCGTGCGCTTGGCGATCTCCTGGTCGGTCGGATCGCGTCCCAGCTTGATGGTCAGCTCGCGAATCGCGCGGTTGATGCGCTGCTCGCGCTCGACCACGTGCGTCGGGATCCGGATCGTCCGCGCCTTGTTTGCGACGCCGCGCTGCACCGCCTGGCGAATCCACCAGGTCGCGTAGGTCGAGAACTTGAAGCCACGCCGCCAGTCGAACTTCTCCACCGCGCGGATGAGTCCGATCACGCCCTCCTGGATCAGGTCCAGCAATGCAACGCCGTGTCCTTGATAACGCTTCGCTACGGAGACGACGAGCCGCAGGTTGGAGTTGATCATGTGCTCCTTCGCCTCCGAATCGCCGCGCTCGATGCGCTTTGCCAGTTCGACCTCCTCGTCGGCGGTCAGGAGCGCGTACCGGCCGGCCTCGTTCAGGAAGAGCTGGAGCGAGTCGGTTGTCGCGACGGCGAGGTCGCCGTTGACGTACGTCCCCCTGGTCGTCGCGCGGCCGCAGTCGTCGCGCAGGTCGATGTCGCGCCGTTCCAGCTCGGCGTAGATCTCTTCGAGCTCCTCGTCCTCTAATTGCTGCTGCTCGAGCGCGGCCGAAAGCTCGGAGAGCTCCAGACAGCCGTCGTCGGCTGCCTGGCCGATCAGGTCCATGACTCGTTCGGCAATCACCTTTTCAGGGTTTCCCGCACTCGCCCGCAGTCCAAACGTAAGATCTCGCCGTGGCGAGACCCCGCCGCTCTTCTCCACGGTTCGAGCAGTTCTTCGCCATCCGGCGCTTTCAGCCGGCGCTCGCGTTCTCACCGGACGGCCGCCGGATCCTGTTCGTGACGAACACGTCCGGGCAGTTCAACCTCTGGCGCACGTCCGTCGGCGGGGGTCGCCAGCAACAGCTGACCGCGTTCGAGGAGAACACGATCCGCTCGGTAGCCCCCTCGCCGGACGGAAAGACCATTGTCATCACCGCCGACCACGACGGCGATGAGTTCCACCAGATCTACTCGCTGCCGTCGACCGGCGGATGGCCCGAGCAGTGGACGGAGGCCCCGCAGGTCCAGCACTTCGTCAGCCAGGAAGGATGGTCGCCGGACGGGAGCCGGCTCGCATTCGCCGCGAACGCGCGCGTACCGACCGACATGGACATCTGGCTGCGCGACGCCGACGGCAATGTCAGCAATCTCTTCGGCGAGGGGATGTACGCATTCCCGGCCTCGTGGTCTCGGGACGGGCGAAAGCTGCTCGCGCTCGACTTCCGCAGCAATACCGACACGACGCTCCACCTGATCGACGTCGGCTCCCGCGACTCCCGCGAGCTGACTCCGCACGAAGGGGAGGTCAAGTACATCCCGGGGCCCTGGGCGAAGGACGGCTCCGGCTTCTACCTGCTGGCGGACGAGGGCCGCGAGTATTCGGGTCTCGCCTTCTTACGGCTGGACGGCGGGCTCGAATGGGTGGCCACGCCGGAGGGTGACATCGAAGAGGTCGCGATGTCCGATGACGGCCGCGTCCTCGGCTGGATCGAGAACGACCGGGGCTGGGCGCGTCTACACCTCCGCGACCTCGACACGGGAGACGACCTGCCGGAGCCGCAGCTCCCCGCCGGCTCCATCTCTCCCACCGGCAGCGCGCTCACGCTCGCGCCCGGCGGCGCGCACGCCGGGCTGGTCTGGCAGGGGCCGCAACACCCGCCCGACCTGTACGCGATCGAGACGGCGACCGGCAAGGCTCGCAAGCTGACCGAGAGCATGCTCGGGGGGCTCCGTCCTCGGCAGCTGGTCGAGCCGGAGCTCATCTCATATCCAAGCTTCGACGGCCGTGACATCCCCGCGTGGCTCTACCGGCCCAAGCGGCGTGGCAGAACGCCGGTCGTAGTCTCGATCCACGGCGGCCCCGAGTCGCAGGAGCGACCGGTCTACCAGCCGCTCTACCAGTACCTGGTCAGCCGCGGAATCGCCGTCCTCGCCACCAACATCCGCGGCTCGAGCGGCTACGGCAAGACGTACCAGAAGCTCATCCACCACGACTGGGGCGGCGGGGACGTGCGCGACTGGGATCACGCGGTCAAGTGGCTGCACGAGCAGGACTGGGTCAACCTCGAACGGATCGCGGTCTGGGGCGGTTCGTACGGAGGATTCGCAGTTCTCTCCTGCGTGACGCGGCTGCCCGACTACTGGCGTTGCGCGGTGGACATCTTCGGGCCGTCGAACCTCGTGACGTTCGTCCGAGCGGTGCCGCCGACCTGGAAGCGCTTCATGGACCAGTGGGTCGGGAACCCGGACACCGAGGCGGCCTTCCTTACCGAGCGCTCGCCGATCACGTACGTCGAGCAGGTCAAGGCGCCCTTGCTGGTTATCCAGGGGGCGAAGGATCCGCGCGTCGTCAAGCCGGAGTCCGACCAAATGGTCGAACGCCTACGAAGTCTTGGCAGAGACGTCGAGTACGAGGTCTTCGAGGACGAGGGACACGGCTTCACGCGACGGTCGAACGAGCTGCGCGCGTTCAGGCTGAGCGCGGACTGGCTCGAGAAGTACCTAGCCTGAGCAATCCGGTCCCCGGCGAGCCCGCGTAGAGGGGGCGATGATACTGCTCGCCGCGCTCGCCGCTGCGCTCGCTTTCCTGCTCCCGTCGTCGAGCCGGGCGGCCAATCCGCAGCTCTGCGCCCAGGTGGGCCAGGGCGACGCGTACATCATCTCGCTCAAAGGCGCGGACTGTACGGGAGCCGACCTCACCCAGATCGACGCCGGGACGTACGACATCGTCGTCCACGACTACTCGCAGATCCACAACTTCCACCTGACGGGACCAGGCGGAGTGGACATGGCAACGGACGTCGTGGGAATCACGGACCCGCCGTCTACGGGAGTGGCGTGGACGCTCACGCTCGTGAACGGAGTTTCCCGCACCTATTCGCATACGAAGAAGGGGCTCGTCATCTCCCAGAAGCCCGCGGCGGGCACCCGCCACCGGAACAACCAACCGGTGAACCTGGTCGTCAGCCGCGGGCGCAAGCCGAAGTAAGCTCATCCCCGTGCCCAGGCGGGCTCTCATCACCGGAATCGCCGGACAGGACGGCTCGTACCTGGCCGAGCTCCTCCTCGACGAGGGTTACGAGGTCTTCGGCATCGTGCGCGACCCGGACGCGCAGTACGACAACCTGGTCGGGATCGAGGACCGAATCGGCCTGATCCGGGCCGACCTCCTCGACCAGTCGTCACTCCTGAGCGCGCTCGACGAGTCGCAGCCTGACGAGGTCTACAACCTGGCCGCACCGTCCTTCGTGCCGATGTCCTGGGACCAGCCGGTCCTTACGGCGCAGTTCGCTGCCGTCGGCGCGACCTCGATCCTGGAGGCCATTCGCGAGACGCGGCCGGGGATCCGCTTCTACCAGGCCTCCTCCAGCGAGATCTTCGGCGAGCCACGGGAGACCCCCCAGAACGAGCGGACACCGCTCGCGCCGGTGACGCCGTACGGGGTGGCGAAGGCCTACGCGCACTTCATCGTCGGGTCCTACCGCCGCCGCTACGGCCTCTTCGCGTGCTCGGGAATCCTCTACAACCACGAGTCGCCGCGCCGGCCGCTCGACTTCGTCACCAGAAAGGTCGCACACGGCGTTGCCCGGATCGCCCGCGGGCTCGACGACGAGCTCGTGCTGGGAAACCTGGACGCGCGACGCGACTGGGGGTATGCGCCCGACTACGTGCGGGCGATGTGGCTCATGCTCCAGCAGCCCGAGGCGCGCGACTACGTCGTCGCCACGGGCGTCCTCCATTCCGTGCGAGACCTGGTGGAACGCGCGTTCGGGCATGCCGGCCTCGAGTGGGAGAAGCATGTCCGCATCGACGAAGCGCTGCAGCGCGGAAAGGCCGAGCTACACGACCTTGTCGGCGATGCTTCGCTCGCACGAGAGCGCCTCGACTGGGCCCCCAGCATCGATTTCGACCAGCTCATGCGGATTCTGGTCGAGTCCGCGCTGGCGTCTCTGAACGCAGCCGAAACAGAACTTTTACGTTTGGAATAGAGCAACTCCCGGTACAGTCGAGGTCGTGACGGGTCGCTATCTCGCTGTCGCGGTAGCGGTTGCACTGGCCGCTTCCCTTCCCGCCTCGGCCGCACGCAAGTCGGTCGAGCATTTCACCGTGGCCTCGGCGAAGGTAGCCGCGACGCTCACCTTCCACAGTGCCAACTCGAGCCAATCCGTACAGACAAACGGCACCGTCGTGCTCTCCGCCTCGCAGAAGAGCCGAGGCAAGGGAGCGCTGCCGGGACGCGCGCTGGCCGCACTGAAGGGAACGTTGAAGGAGCGCGTGACCACGAAGCAAGCGACGCCCGATGCGAACCCGTATCAGGAGACGTGCGCGAACTCGCGCAAGATCGGCGGCAAGGGCGGGCTCACCCTCCGCCGAGTCGGGAACAAGGTGCGGGCCGGCTGGGCCTTCCCGCAGGCGAAGGTCAGTTTCTGCCAAGGGCCGAATGTCGCGAAGAGCGTGACCGCGAAGATGAAGCGCGTCTACTCGTCTTCAACCTTCGACAAAAAGCGCGTGACCGTGGTTCTCAAGGGGACGAACACGACCCATTCCGGCAAGACCACGCTGATCTACCGCTGGAACGCACGGGTCATCCTCGCCCGAAGGTAGGCACCGCGCTAGTCGCCGGGCAGGGCGCCGTTAGGCTGTACGGCGTGCCCAAAGCCCTGATCACCGGCGGCGCGGGCTTCATCGGCTCGCACCTGGCCGAGCTCCTCCTCGACGAGGGCACGGAAGTGTTCGTGCTCGACGACCTCTCGACCGGCTCGATCCAGAATGTCGCGCACCTCCGCGACCATCCCGACTTCCACCTCGTGGTGGACACGGTCCTCGCCCCGGCCGTCGTGTCCGAGCTCGTCTACAAGTGCAATGTCGTGTACCACCTGGCCGCAGCGGTCGGCGTCCGTCTGATCGTCGAGCAGCCGGTGCACACGCTGGTGACGAACGTCCAGGGGACGGAGATCGTCCTCGACTACTGCAACCGCTTCGGCAAGCGCGTGCTGATCGCATCCAGCTCCGAGGTGTACGGCGACCATCGCGAGGAGCGGCCTCTGCGCGAGAACGACCGGCGCGTGTACGGCCCGACCACCGAACGCCGCTGGCTGTACGCGGACTCGAAGGTGCTGGACGAGTTTCTGGCGCTCGGCTACCACCAGGAGCGCGCGCTCGACTGTGTGATCGCGCGCCTCTTCAACACGGTTGGGCCTCGGCAGAGCGCGCAGTACGGGATGGTGATCCCGAACTTCGTCCGGAGCGCAGTGGCCGGCGCGGTGCTGGAGGTGCACGGCGACGGAACGCAGACGCGCTCCTTCTGCCACGTCCAGGACACGATTCGTGGGCTCAAGGGGCTCATGGACGACAGCTCGATCTCCGGCGAGATCTACAACGTGGGCTCGACGCAGCGGATTCGCATCCTCGACCTCGCGCAGCGCGTCCTCGAGCTAACGGGCTCGAATTCGGAGATCACGTTCGTCCCGTATGACCGCGTCTACGGGCTCGGCATAGAGGACACGCTCCACCGCGAGCCGTCGATCGAGCGGATCAAGAGCGCGATCGGCTGGCAGCCCAGCCTGGATCTAGAGCGGATCCTGTCGGACGTGATCGACCACACCCGTCACGCGCCCGTTGCCGTCGAGGCCGAAACGTTGCCCTGAGATCGCCTCGGATTGGCTTCCGCCGAGTACCTGCTCATAGACCCGAATGACCCGCTCAGCAATGAGCGGACGCGCGAACTCCTCCGCCCGCGCGCGGAGAGCCTGCCCGCCGGGCTTCTGTAACGCCCGCAGCACTGCCGCCGCCAGCGAGCTGACCTCGCGGCCGGCGACGAAGCATCCAGGTAGCCCCGAGATCGTCTCGGGGACGTCCCCGACCGGCACGGAGACGATGGGGGTCGCGCAGGCGAGCGCTTCCTTGATCGCCGCGGGCGCCCCTTCGAACTCCGACGTCATTAGCACGACGTCGGAGGCGGCCACGACGCGGGCGGCTCCCTCGCGGGAGAGATTGTCGAGCGTGACGGCCTGCACGTCGGGCGCACCGTCGCGAACCTGCTCGAAGACGGCGTCGAACAGCGTCGCTCCCTTGCGGCGGTTGCCGCGCGAGCCGGGAAGAAGCACATGACGTGCGTGGGGCTGCCAGCCAAGCTCGCGGCGAACGGCCGGCCGGTCGAGAGGGCGAAAGAGATCGACGTCGACACCGACAGGGATCACATGGGCCTGAGGAAGCTTCATCCGCATCCGTGCGTCAGAGCTGACGAAGATCGGCTCGCTCATCCGCGCGACGAACCAGGAGACGCGGGTCTGCCAGGGTACGTAGCCGGTCTCGCTGCCGTGGAACGTCGTCACGACCGGGACCTTCCGCTGGGTGAGGGCGACGGCGCCCGTCAGGCCGTAGTGGGCATGCACGAGGTCATACGGGCGGGAAGCGAGCCGACGCCGCAGGTGCACGACCGCGCGGGCGTAATTCGCGCGGCTCTCGGTGCCCGGGATGTAGAGCACGTCGATCTCCAACCCGGCGCGCTGCAGGTCGTCGACCTGCTCCTGCACGAACGAGCCGAACGTCGGCCTCGCCGCGGAGGGCCACATGTTGGTGCAGACGAGGACCCTCACCTGGACAGGACCTCGTCGAACAGCTCGTCGTAGCCCGCAACCATCCGCTCGAGCGTAAAGCGTTCGTGGAACGCCGTGCGCCCCGCCTCGCCGAGACGCCGCGTTCGCTCCGGGTCGCTAGCGAGCGAAACGAGCGCCGCCGCATACGCGTCCTCGTCTCCAGGCGGCACGAGCATGCCGTTCACCCCGTCGCCCACGAGGTCGGCGACTCCACCGACGCGTGTGGCGAGCACCGCCCGGCCGGCGGCCATCGCCTCGACCACCACGAGAGGCGCCGCCTCGGCGCTGCTGGAGAGGCAGACGACGTCCGAGGCCGCGAGCAGAGCCGGTACGTCGTCGCGGCGACCGAGGAGCCGGACGGCACCGTCCGTCAGCGCGACCTCCTGTTCGACGATCCGCCGCTCGGCGCCGGCTCCCGCCACGAGACCGCGGATGCGCGGCTCCTCCGCCGCGGCCCGGGCGACCGCGCGCACGAACAGTGGGACCTGCTTTTCGGGCCGTAGAGAAGCCGCAAGCACCGCCACGAAATCAGTGCTTTCGAGCCCCAGCTCCTCGCGCGAACACGCGTGCACCCCGTTCAGGGCCACGCCGTTCGGAATGATGCGGATGCGGCTCTCGTCGATCCCGAGCGAGCGCAGTGCGGATATCTGCGCCGCCGAGACGACGACGACACAACGCACCGAGCGTGCGACCCGCCGCACGAGGAGGCGTTGGGCGCGGGCGAAGCCGCAATCCTGGCCCGGCGTGCTCCACCGTGACGTGAGGCACCCCGAGTCGCCGGGCGAGCGCGTGTCCGACGACCTGGGCGCTCACCGAGCGTGAGACGACGATCTGCGGCTCGAGCCCGCGAGCCACTCGCATGGCGCGCCTCCAGCCCGCAATGTCGGTGCGGAAGCGAAGGTGTGCGCAGTCGACGCGAACGCCGCTCGCGCGAAGCTCGCCGGCCAGGTCTCCCTCGCGCGCAAGCGTCAGGAGCGCGACGTCGTGCCCGAGCGCGTGCAGGCCGAGCAGAAGTGACAGGGTCTGGCGTTCCGCGCCTCCGGCCCCTTCGAGATCGGGACATACGAACAGGATGCGCTTCGGCGTCATGTACCTCTGATTATCGTGCCCCGCTCAGCCAAAGTGACACTTTCGCATCCACGACTGCGCGACATCCTCGCGTGCCCCGTCTGCCGCTCCCGGCTCTCAGCCGTCGAGCCGGCGTTGGAGTGCTCGGGCTGCGGCGCAACGTTTTCCTACGTGGACGGCGTCCCGACGTTGACGCCGGACGGACGGCTGCCGCCGCTGCCGGCCGGGCGTGGGGTGCTTCGCCGGCGTCTGCGTCCCGTCCTGTCCCAGAAGTTCGCGACCCGCGGCATGCCCGAGCGATTCGCCGCCTCCTTCCCGTCTGGCTCGCTGCTCCTGAACGTGGGCGGCGGCGAGGAGGCGTACGGCCCGGACGTCGTCAATCTCGATCTCGCCCCGTATGCGCCGGTCGACGTCGTCGGCCTCTCCGAGGCGCTGCCATTCGCCGACGGGTCGTTCGCCGGCTGCATCGCGCAGGCCGTGCTCGAACACGTCGAGGACGCGGAGGCGACGTTGACGGAGATCCATCGCGTGCTCGTCCCCGGCGGCCGCGTGCTGGTCGATGTCCCCTTCATGCAGGGTCGACACGCCGCCCCACACGATCACCGTCGCTTCACCGAGGAAGGGCTTCGCGCCACGCTCGAGCGGCACGGCTTCACCGTGGTGCAGAGCGGCGTCTCCGTCGGCCCCGGATCGGCGATGGCAACCGTCACCGCCGAGTACATGGCGCTGCTCCTCTCCGTCCGCAGCAGGAGCGCCTATCGGGTGGCTCGGCTGCTGACCAGCTGGCTCGCGCTCCCGCTCAAGTACACAGACGCCTGGCTGGCCGCGCATCCGGAAGCGGGAGTGATCGCGAGCGGCGTCTGGGCCCACGCTCGCAAGGAGAGCTAGGAGGCTTTGACGGAATGTTGCGCGTCCCGGCGGCACCGCCCATATTTCGCCAAAGCCTCCTAAACCAGGTCGAACGTGTACAGCAGTGCGGCGCCCGCCGCGCCCACGATCGCCGCGGGAACCAGCGGCCAGAACGCGCGCGCGAGCTTCCACATCGCGTGCGGCGTTCCATCGAGCGCGGCGACCATCCGCTGCACGGCGACCGAGAACAGGGCATACGAGACAAGGGAACCGACCGCGATGCCGGTGATGCCCTCCTCCATCCAGAGCAGCACCGCGTCAAGCACGAGGTTGAGGGCAGCCGCAACCGCGTAGACGCGTACGACGCGCCACTGCAGCCCGCGCCCGATCAGATAGGTGGTGAGCGGGAAGGTGCTCGCCAGGATCGCTCCGCCCGCAAGCAGGATCTGCGCCGCGCGAATCGCGGGCACGTACTCGGGGAGCAGCGCAGACGTCAGACCGGGGATCGCGACCAGTCCGAGCGCGAGGACGATCGCGGATGCGCGCACGGCGACATGCACTCCGGTGCGCGCGACTTCGATCGCCGCCTGCCCGGCCGAGGACTCTCCGATGCGTTCGAGGACGCGCGGGCCGAAGCGCGTGGCGATGGCCACCGGGCCCACCATCGCGAGGCTGCTGGCGGCGGTCGCGAGCGTGTACTGGCCGAGGTGCGATTTTCCCAGCCCGACGAGCGCGACAACCTTGTCGATCGCGATGAAGTTCGCGTTGCTGAACCAGATGAGCGCGATCGGGATCCCGATGACCGCAAGCCTCTTTGCCTCGACGACGTCCCAGCGGAACCGCGGCTTCCAGGAGATCAGCTCCCGGACGAGGACGAACTGGATGAGTAGGCCGAAGCTTCCGACGAGGACGGCTCCGGCCGCGCCCCAGGCAAGGCCGGCGAGGACGCTCGCGACGAGGTCGACGGCCGCGGCAAACGCGAGCGCCCGCCCGAGCGGGTTGAACCGCCCCTCTCCGAGGGCGACGTTGTACGGAACCCCCGCGAGCAGCTGAGCGAAGACGGCGAGCGCGAGACCGACCCCGATCCACCAGGGGCCGGGGGCGAGGTCGAAGGCCTGGAACACGGAGAGCGCCAGCAGCACGGCGGCGGCGCCCACGCCGAGCAGGAGTGACCCGCCGAAGGCCGTAGTCACCATGCGGCTGATTCGCGCCGTGTTCCCCGACCCTCGCAGCATCGGCAGCTCCCGGCACACGGCATGGAACAGCCCGAGATCGAGGTACGCGCTGTACGTCAAAAAGGTGAAGAAAGCGGCGACGAAGCCGAAGTGCAATGGGCCGAGATACCAGGCCAGGAAGAAGTTCTTGAGAATGGCGGCGAGCCGCACGAGGTACATCGCCGCCGCATATCCCCCGACCGATCGAAGCCGGCTGAATGGATCGAGGGCGGTGGTGAGACGACGTCCGTCACGGCGGTAATGCCGGTCCTACGGCGCTCCTACCTTCCGAACGGGGTATCCTAGGCGAGGTGATGCGGTGCGCCCTCTCCTCGTGACTGCGCTGGCCCTCACCGTCCTTGCGGTCGTGGTCGGGTGGGCAGCTCCAGTACATAAGAGCAGTTCCGCGACAGCGGCGGCTGTGTGGCCCCGTCCTGCGAGTGGCCCGCTCCAGACCGGCATCTTCGACCCGTTCCTCTTCGGAAGCGCCAACGGGAGCGCCAACCAGGACCTCGCCTTCCAGCGGACGAAGAACGCGGGCGCGAGCACCGTCTTGCTCAACCTCAGTCTGGCGCAACATGGTCCCGGCGGCAAGACCAAGCCAAGCCAACTTCGACGCTGCGCGATCCGGGAGACGCGCCGTACAGGTGGCTGAGGATCGATGCGGAGGTGCAAGTCCGCGGTTGCGCCGGGCTGCAGCCGATAGCGCTCATCAGCTAGCCGCCGGACTGGGCTGCTGCGCAGGGCGTCAACGGCCGTAACTACAAGCCGAGCCCGAACGAGCTGAAGCAATTCGCGATCGCGCTCGCCACGCGCTACAGCGGCAGCTACAAGGGCCTGCCACGCATCCGCTACTGGAGCGTGTGGAACGAGCCGAACCTGCCCTTCTACCTGGAGCCGCAGATCGACAACGGCGTGCTCGCCTCCGCTGGGTTGTATCGGGACATGGTCAATACTTCGCCGACGGAGTCCACGGCGTTCTGGCCGACAACATGGTCGATCGCCGGCAACCTGGCGCCGTTCACTTCGCGGACGGGCACCCAGGACAAGTGGGGCATCGCACCGCTCATCTTCATGCGGGCGCTCCTGCCTGAACCTCCAGCCGATCTGCAACGAGCCGGTGCACTTCGACATCTGGGCGCACCATCCGTACACCTCCGGCGGGCCGAACCACAAGGCGACTCTGCCGAACGACGTCTCCCTGGGCGACCTGCCGAAGATGCGCAAGATGCTCGTCGAGGGCATCAAGGCCGGTCACGTCGTCTCGACACACGAAGTCGCTTTCTGGGTGACGGAGTTCTCGTACGAGTCGAATCCGCCCGATCCGGGCGGCCTCAAGCCGGGTCTCGGCGCGCGCTGGACGTCTGAAGCGCTCTACCGCATGTGGCGCGCCGGCGTAACGCAGGTCACGTGGTTCCTCCTCACCGACCAGCCGTACACCTCGTACTTCGCCCAGTCTGGCATCTACCTGCGTGGAAGCCCGTCGCCGCAGGGGGACAAACCCAAGTCGGATCCTCCAGTCCTTCACGTTCCCCTTCGTGGCGTACCAGATCGGCAACCCGAAGGCAGGCAGCAATCGCTCGCGCGGCGTATCCGAGGAACGGGATCCGGGCGCTCGTCTGGGGACGCGTTCCGTCCGGACAGCGGGAGCGCGTGATCGTCGAGCAGCAGCGCGGCACGGTCTGGCGTCCGGTCGCACTCCTCACGACGAACAAGTACGGGATCTTCGGCCGCAAAATTTACGTCCCCACGAAGGGGTCGGTACGCGCCCGCGCGCTCGACGAAGGGCTACGGTCAGCCGCGTCTTCTCGTTGGCGCGGCCGAAGGACAGGTTCATCAGCCCGTTCGGCGCAAACTGGAGCCGACTAGCCAGCACCCCGAACTCCCGGATGACAGCTTCCGCTTTCGCCGCCCGCCTGGAGCGCTCGGCGTTTGCCCGGGTGATCCCCTCCTCGTGGGTCGCCTCGCTCGTCCTGTTCGCCGCGATCGCCGCGGTCACGCGGCCCGCGACCTTCAACGCACCGCTCGAGTACGACCCTCCGCTCTACCTCTACGGCGGCAACCTCATCCTGCACGGGCACACGCCGTACGTGGACATGATCGCCACCAAGGGCCCGGCCACCTACCTGCTCTTCGCCGGGATCCGGCTCGTGGCGGGCACGTCCGTCGTGATCGTCCATCTCACGCTCGTCCTCTTCGCCGCCCTCGCCGCCCTAGCGTTGGCGGCGTACGTCGCACGGTTCGCCGGAAAGGCCATCGGCTTCCTCGCCGGGCTCGTGTTCGCCCTCTTCTCCGCGACCGCGGACCTGGAGGGTTACAGCTCGAACACCGAGCAGTACGGCGTGGCGCCGATGGTGGGCGCCTGGTGGCTCGCCACGCGCAGGGAATGGTGGGCGACCGGCCTGGCGGGAGGGCTCACGGCCTTCGCGGCGCTCATGAACCCGGCCTTCGTCGTAGTCGCCCCGTTCGTCGCATACGAGCTCTGGGCATCGTCGTCCGCGGGCCGCGGGCGCCGCTTTGCGTGGGCCGTCGCAGGCGCGGCCGTCGTAGCCGTCCCGATCCTGCTCTGGATCGCCCTCTCCGGTGCGTTCGGGGACATGCTCGACCAGGTGTTCGGCTACGCCCGCTCCGGCGTCGGCGGCGGAGGCGGCCGCTTCTGGCACGTCCCTGCGCCCGCGCTGTGGGTGCTGGGCGTGATCGGCTGCGCCGTCGCCATGCGCGACGCGCGGCTCCGCCGCGTCGCGATCCCCACCCTGCTCTCGATCGTCGTCGCTTGGACCCGCGTCAAGGTCGCCAACTACTCCTACTCGCATCACTACTACCCAGCGCTGCCCGGCATCGCGGCCGGCATCGCGGTCGGGATCGGCTCGCTCTGGCGCCGGTCGCTGCTGGAGCGCGTCGCGATTTGCGCGCTCGTGCTCGCGGTTCCACTGTGGAGCGAGGTCCTGCGGTTCCAGGGACACGCGCTGCGCGAACCGGCGACGCTCCGCTTCTACAAAACCGCATCGCACCCGTACCACCTCGTCTACCCCGTCTCCGCGTTCATCCGGTCGCATACGTCTCCGAGCGACACCATCTACATGGCGGGAGGCCTCCCGAGCCGGGAGGCGACCGGGGCACCCGGCGTGTACTGGCTGGCCGACCGCTTCTCCGCCACGAAGTTCATCGACACGCCGCCAAGTCGCTGGGTGCTGGCCGGTTATGCGTCCGACCGGAGGCGGGAGTTGCTGGCCCATCCGCCCAAGGCGATCGGGCTGATGCCGCAGTTCCAGGTCGACCCGGACCTGCGCGACGTCCTCCGGCGGTACCGCTACCGGCTCGCGTACGAAGTCAACGGAGCGCGCGTCTGGCTTCGCGGCGCCGGTTAGTCTCAGGGTATGTCCAAGGAGGGGAAAGTCGTCGTCGTCATGCCCGGCCTCAACGTGGCCCGCACGCTCGAGCGCACCTATGAGGGGATCGCCACCGAGTGGGTGGACGAGATCCTTCTCGTCGACGACGGATCGAGCGACAACACACGCGAGCTTGCGGAGAAGCTGCCCATCCGCGTCATCTGGCATCCGCACAACGTCGGCTACGGCGGGACGCAGAAGACGTGCTACCTGGATGCACTGCAGCGCGACGCCGACGTGGTGGTGATGCTCCATCCGGACGGCCAGTACGAGCCCTCGCTCATTCCGAAGCTCGTCGAGCCGATCCTGAACGACGAGGCCGACCTCGTCCTCGGGTCCCGCTTCGCCGAGCCGGGCATGGCGCTCGCGGGCGGAATGCCCCGATACAAGTACGTGGCCAACCGTTTCCTGACGACCACGGAAAATCTCGTACTGGGAACCCATCTGACCGAGCTGCACACCGGCTACCGCGCGTACTCGAGACGGCTGTTGCTCGGAGTTCCGTTTCTCCGGAACGCGCTCGACTACAGCTTCGACTCGGAGCTCATCATGCAGGCGGTCTACTTCGGTTTCCGCGTCGCCGAGGTCCCCGCGCGGTCGAGGTACTTCGAGGAAGCCGGGTCCATGTCGCTCAAGCCGTCGACCGTCTACGGGATGAAGACGCTCTGGGCGGCCTCGCGCCTCGTCCTCCACCGGTCGGGGATCGTGCGCTCGCGGAAATTCGAGCCGTGACGGTCACCGGCGAGCGCGTCATGACGCGTGCCGGCGGCTTCAACATGAGCTGGCAGCGGCACGCCGCGTGCTACGCCCTCGCCGAACCGTTCCTTCCCCCTGGGCGCGTGCTCGATCTCGGGTGCGGGATCGGGCACAGCTACGACCTGCTCGCGCCGCGCGACACCGTCGGGCTCGACTGCGACGCGCACGTCCTCGACGGCCAGGATCGCGAAACGGTGGTCGCCGACATGCGGCGCATCCCGTTCGACGATCGATCGTTCGCATCCGTGGTCGCCGTCCACTCGATCGAGCATGTTCCGGATCCCGAGCGGGTTCTGACCGAGGTCGTTCGCGTTCTCGAGCCGGAGGGATGCGCGGTGTTCGCCACTCCGAACCGGCTCACCTTCGGGCGGCCGGACGAGATCATCGATCCGTACCACTACGTCGAATACTCTCCGAGTGACCTTGAGGAGCTTTGCGTCCCATGGTTCGAAACGGTTCAGATCTTCGGGCTCTTCGGGTCGCCGCTCTACGACGAGCTCTCGCGCGACGAGCGCCGCGAGCTCGACCGCACGCTTCGCCTCGACCCGTTCCGGCTGCGGCGGTTCGTGCCGCGACGCGTGCGGCAGGAGCTGTACGACTGGAAGCTCACGCGCGAGAGGCGCCACACCGACCCGCGTGCGGCTTCCATCGGCGTGGAGGACTTCAGTTTGAGGGAGGGGGACGTGGACGAGGCTGTCGACCTCGTCGCCGTCTGCCGTTGCGCCGGGTCCTGATCACCGGGGGAGCCGGGTTCATCGGCTCCCACCTGGCCGAAGAGCTGCTTCGGGCCGGCGACGAGGTGCGCGTGCTCGATCCGCTCGTTGCGCAGGTGCACGAGGGCAAGCCGCGGCCGGACTACCTCGACGCGGAAGTAGAGCTCCAGGTCGGCGACGTCCGCGACCCCGGAGCCGTGGACCGCGCGCTGCATGAGATCGACGCCGTGGTGCACCTGGCAGCACGCATCGGGGTGGGGCAGTCGATGTACGAGATCGCCGACTACACGGCAGCCAATACCGCCGGGACCGGCGTCTTGCTGCAGGCGCTCGTACGGCGTCCGGTCGAGCGTCTGGTCGTCGCCTCGAGCATGAGCGTCTACGGGGAAGGCCTCTACGCCGAGGAGAGCGGTCGGCATGTGGTCGTCCCCGAGAGGAGCAAGGAACAGCTCGCGCGACGGGAGTGGGACCCGAAGGGCCCCGAGGGCGAGAGGCTGGACCCGGTTCCCACGCCGGAGACAAAGCCGCCGGCGCACAATTCCGTCTACGCCCTGACGAAGTACGACCAGGAGCAGCTCGTCCTGCTGTACGGGAATGCCTACGGCGTGCCGGCCATCGCCCTGCGCCTGTTCAACGTCTACGGCCCGAGGCAGGCTCTCTCCAACCCGTATACGGGCGCCGTGGCCATCTTCGCCGCGCGGCTCATGAACGGACGAGCGCCACTGATCTACGAGAACGGGGGTCAGAGACGCGACTTCGTCTCGGTGCACGATGTCGCCACGGCGTTCCGCCTCGCTCTGGACGCCCCCACGGGGGGTGTCACGGTCAACGTGGGCTCGGGCCGGAGCGCTTCAGTGCTCGAAGTGGCCAACGTGCTCTCCGAGCGTGTCACGGACGGAGCCACGCAGCCGGAAGTCACGGAGAAGGCGCGCGTGGGTGACATCCGCCACTGCTTTGCGGACATCGAGCTCGCGCGAGACCTGCTCGGCTATGAGCCTCGAGTATCGCTCGAGGACGGACTGACGGAGTTCACGGAGTGGATGCGGACCCAATCCGCCGACGATCGCTTCGACGCCGCGGCTGCAGAGCTCGCCAGGCGGGGTCTCACGGTCTGACTCTGCCCGGCTCCCGGAACGAGTGGATGAGCCCCCTTGGTACGGAGAGCGCGAACTTGCTCCAGATCCCGCCGTAGACGGCAGCGTTGACGAGCGCGCCTCTCTCCGGTGCGTAGTGCCGGCGGTAGAAGCGGTGCATGCCGTAGTGGAAGGCGTAGTCGAGCTTCGGACTGCGGACGTCCCCGTGCGAGCCGTGCTTGACGTGGACGACCGTTGCGCTCGGTTCGTACCAGACGACGTAGCCGGCCTGCCGGCAGCGGTAGCAGAGGTCGAGATCCTCCATGAACATCCAGTAGCCCTCGTCGAAGAGGCCGATCTCCTCGAGGACGCGGCGCCGCATAAGCATGAAGGCTCCGTTGACCGCATCGACCGGGCCCACCTCGACGTCCGGCGCACGGTACTGGGTCTGTGCGCCGGCGAAATGCCCGAGAGCTCCGAGCACGGTGGGGAACGAGCGCTTGGCGGCATGGTCGAGCGTCCCGTCCTCGAGCTCGAGCCGGCAGCCGCAGATGCCGATGTCGGGCTGCTCCTCCATCAGCTCGAGCAAGCGGTCGAGCGCTCCCTGGGTGACGCGCGTGTCGGGGTTGAGCGCGAGAACGTACGTCGAGTCGCCGCCGCGGATGGCCTGGTTGTTGGCGGTCGAAAAGCCGACGTTCCGGTCGTTCGCGATCAGGCGCACCTCGGGGTACTCGCGCGTGACCATCTCGACCGTTCCGTCGCCGGAGTGGTTGTCGACGACCGTCACGTCGTGGCCGGGAGCGTGCTCGCGCAGCGACGTCAGACACTCACGCAGGTGGTCGCACGAGCGGTACGAGACGATCACGATCTCGAGCGTCACTCCAGCGCCTCCATGATCACGTCTCCCCACCTGGGCCCGAGCCGGGCAAGTTCGCGGGAACGCTGAAGCGCACGCGCTCCCAGCCCGGCGCGGTCGGCGGAGAGCGCCGCGGCGAGCGCCGCGGGATCGCCGGGGAGGAAATAGACCGCGGCGTCACCAGCCGCCTCCCGGTGCGGCGGAATGTCACTTGCAAAGGTGGGCAGTCCGTACGAGAGGCTCTCGGCGACGGGGAGGCCATACCCCTCGTAGCGGGAGGCGCTCACGGTCGCGCCGGCGCTGCGGTACAGCTCGTCCAGCCGTTCCTCGCTCACCCAGCCGGCGAACTCCACGTCGAGATCATCGGCGAAGCTGCGGTACGGCTCGGCCTCACCCTCGCCCACGATGACGACCCGCGGTCGCTTCTCCATGAGGCGGACGGCCTGCAGCACCGTCTCAACGCCCTTGTACGGCCGCAGCGAGCCGACGACGAGGACGGGGCCGTCAGGTCTTTCCGCAGGGAGCTCGACGCGCGGAGGGGGATGGTCGGCGACCACGCGCGCGTCGAGGCCGAGGGCGCGCTGGATCTCCGCGCGGGAGAAATCCGAGATCGTGGCCACGACAGATGCGTGGCGAGCCGCGAGCGGGACGAGGAGGCGGTAGTAGGCGTTCTCGGCTGTCCCGGCGGTGTCCGGCCGTGTCAACCGGCGAACGTCGTTCACGACGAGGAGGACGCGTGCGTGGCCCCAGGCCGGAGCCTGGTCGCCGATGCAGACCAGCAGGGTCGAGGCGGGGTCGCTAACGGGTGCGATGAGCTGTTGCCGGAGGATGCGGCGCAGCCGCGGTCGCGCGCGTGCGATCGGCGTCTCGAACGCGGTCCGCGCCGGGAAGGCGGGCGAGAGCAGCGGGAGCGTCTCGGCCGCGCAGCGCAGCTCCAGCGAAACGTCCTCGGGCAGGCGGGCGAGCTCGCGGCCGATCGAGAGGACCTGGCGGCCCAGTCCCGAGTACTTCTGTGCAATTTGTAACGAGTCGACTACGACTTTCATCGTCTCGCGCCCTTTCATAGTTCCGGAATGTGTGGTATTTCTTCGGCCCCCGCCTGCTACGGACCCCGATGGACCCCGAATTCTCCCTACATACCGAAGACTCCGTCCTCGAGATCGAGGGCAAGCCCATCGGCCTCGACGCGGACTGCTACGTCATCGCCGAGATCGGCCACAACCACCAGGGCTCGGTGGAGCAGGCGATGCAGATGATTTCGAAGGCGCGCGAGTGCGGCGCTGACGCGGTCAAGCTCCAGAAGCGCGACAACGTCTCGCTGTACACGGAGGACTTCTACAACCGGCCCTACGAGAGCGAGAGCAGCTTCGGCCCCACGTACGGGATGCACCGGGAAGCCCTCGAGTTCGGCCCGCTCGAATACCGGACGCTGAAGGAGTACGCGCAGGAGCTCGGCGTGACCTTCTTCGCAACGGCATTCGACTTCAACAGCGCCGACCTGCTGGCCGAGCTGGACATGCCCGCCTACAAGATCGCCTCGGGGGACGTGGTCAATACGCCCCTGCTGCGCTACGTGGCCGAGATCGGCAAGCCGATCATCTTCTCCACCGGCTGCGCGACGCTGGAGGACGTCCGCCGAGCCTACGACACCGTGGCCGAGGTGAACGAACAGGTCGTGATCATGCAGTGCACGGCCGGGTATCCGGCGGAGTGGAGCGAGCTCGACCTCGGCGTCATCCGGACGTACGCTGATTTCTTTCCCGAGGCGGTCATCGGCTTCTCCAGCCACGACAACGGCATCGCGATGGCGGTCGCCGCATACGTCCTCGGAGCGCGCGTGATCGAGAAGCACTTCACCCTGAACCGCGCGATGAAGGGAACCGACCACGCGTTCTCGCTCGAGCCGCAGGGGTTGGAGAAGATGGTGCGCGACCTCAAGCGCACCCGGATCGCCCTCGGAGACGGCACGAAGAGCACGTACCCGAGCGAGCTCGGCCCGGCCATGAAGATGCGGAAGAAGATCGTCGCTGCGCGTGATTTGCCGGCGGGGCACTGCGTCAGCCCGGCCGACCTCGCGCTGAAGTCGCCTGGTGACGGCCTCCCACCGTACGAGCTCGAGCGCGTCGTCGGCCGGACGCTCAAGAAACCGATGGTCAGCGACGAGACGCTCACGTTCGAGCACCTGGACGAGCTCATCCCGCAGTTCGAAGAAGCGCTCTCGACCGAGATCCGAGTCACCTCGAACGAGAGATGACCCTCGACCTGGGCCTGGAAGGCCGGGTCGCGATCGTCACGGGCGCGCTGGGGAAGCTCGGCCCCGTGTGGACCGAGGCGCTCGAGCGCGCGGGCGCGACCGTCGTCAAGCTCGACCTGCGTGAGGCGGCGGGAGTCGAGCATGCGGACGTGACCGACCGCGCGGCGCTGGCGGCGGTCCGCGAGCGGTTCGACACGCCGTCCATTCTCGTCAACAACGCAGGAATCGACCAGCCGCCGGAGTCGGGCGCGCGCACGTACCGGATCGAGGACGTCCCCCTCGACGACTTCCGCCGGACGGTGGACGTGAATCTCGTGGGCGCTTTCAATGCGATCCAGGTCTTCGGCTCGGCCATGCGTGATGCCGGGCGCGGCTCGATCGTCAACATCGGGTCGCTCTACGCGTCCATTGCGCCCGAGCCGGCCTTCTACGACCACATGCAGGCGGATCCCCCGTTTCTCAAGCCGGCCGCCTACGGCGCCTCCAAGGCCGGGCTGCTCGCGCTCACGCGCTATTTCGCGCGGCTCTGGGGGCCGCAGGACGTGCGCGTGAATGCTCTCTCCCCCGGCGGCGTTCTCGGCGGCCAGGATCCTGAGTTCTTGCGCAAGTACACGGATCGTGTGCCTCTGCGACGGATGGCTGAGCCGGCCGATCTCGCCGGGGCCTTGCTCTTCCTCGCCTCCGATGCGTCGCGCTATGTCACGGGTCACGAGCTTCGAGTCGACGGAGGATTCACGGCATGAGCGCCCATCGCGGCGAACCGGTCAGGAAGAGCCGAGCTCGAGAGCCCCGGTGAGCAAGCTTCTTGGCGCGTAAGCAGCACTCGAAGAAGCAGCAACGCGATCCGGCTATCGATCCGTCTGACGCGCAGGAGCTGGAGCACCTCTTTCAGATTGCGTGCGACCACGCCGTCACCGTCGACCAACCGCTGGTGCTGATCTCGCAGATTCAACGCTCCGGCGGTACCCTGCTCAACAAGCTGTTCGACGGACATCCGGCGGTTCACTCGCATCCCTCGGAGCTTCACATCGGCCATCCCACGAAGGGTTACTGGCCCGATCTCGAGCTTGGAGCCGGACCTGACGATTGGCTGGCGATGCTCCACGAGCGCTGGATCGGGCGCCGCTTCGAAGAGGGCTTCGGCAGACGCACGTTGAATCGGGCCGGCCATCCCAGCCTTCCGTTCATGCTCGCGCCCTCGCTCCTCGCCCGAATCTTCCATGATGCTTGTGCCGAACGTCCGCCACGAACCCCCCGGGACATCCTCGACCGCTACTTCACAGCCTTCTTCAACGCGTGGCTCGACTACCGGGGGCTGCGCGAGGAGCCGAAGTCCTGCGTCACGGCGTTTGCGCCGCGGCTTGCCTGGGGCGAAGGTCGTGTTCGCTTCTGGATCGACTACCCGGACGGGCGCTTGATCGCATGTCATCGCGACCCCCGCGCGTGGTATGCGTCGGCCAGCCGGCAGAAAGAGGGCTACAGCGACCTGGACGAGGCGCTGGCGCTCTGGAGCCGCGGCGCCGAAGAGACCCTCGCGGCGAAAGCCGAGCGCGGCGACGCCGTCTTCGTCGTCGCCTACGAGGACCTCGTCCGCGAGCCGGAGCGAGTGACGCGGGCCTTGGCGCGTTGGCTCGACATCCAGTGGGACCCCATCCTTTTGCGACCGACGTTCAACCGGTTGCCAACGGTCCCCAACTCGAGTTACCGGCTGATCGATTGGGGAATCAGCACTCAGTCCCTCGACCACTGGCGTGAAGTGCTCACCGCGGGGACGGTCGCAACCATCGAGTCGGCGGCGATGCATCTGGATGAGCAAGTTCGAGCCGTTCGGGACAGCTCATGATCTGCGCGAGCACCTGACGTGCCCTGCGATGAAGATCGGACTCGGATAGGTTCACGGATATGACAGTCACCGCACCCACACAGACGACCACCATCGGGAACTTCATCGACGGCGAAGAGCGGCCGGCCTCGACCGGCGAGACGTTCGAGAAGATCGCCCCGGCGACCGGCGAGGTCCTCAGCCTCGCTGCCAGGTCGCGGGCCGAGGACATCGACGCCGCGGTGACGGCCGCAGCGACCGCGCAGCCGGCCTGGGCCGGACGGACGGTCACCGAGCGCGGGACGATCCTTCGCCGCCTCGCCCAGCTGCTGGAGCGCGACCGGGAGAAGATCTCGGCCGTTGTCTCCGCCGAGACGGGCAAGGCGCCGAAGGACGCGAAGGGCGAGACAGACGGCTCCATCGAGTTCGGCTACTTCATCGCCGGAGAGGGCCGCCGCTTCTACGGCAAGACGATCCCGAGCGCGACGCCGAACCGGCAGGCGATGACTGTCCGCCAGCCCCTCGGCGTGGCCGGGCTGATCATCGCCGCGAACACGCCGCTCCCCAACGTCGCCTGGAAGGTCTTCCCGGCGCTGCTCTGCGGGAACGGGGCGGTGCTGAAGGCCTCCGAAGACGCGCCCCAGTCAGCGGTCGCCTTCGCCCGGCTCGCGGCCGAGGCGGGGGTGCCCCGGGGCGTCTTCAACGTCGTCCACGGCTACGGCGATGAAGCAGGGCAGCCGCTCGTGGAAGACCCGCGAGTGGCCGTCGTCAGCTTCACCGGGTCGACCGCGGTCGGGCGGATGATCGCGCGCGTCGCCGGCGAACGCCTGGCCAAGGTCTGCCTCGAGCTGGGCGGAAAGAATCCGCTCGTCGTCTGCGACGACGCAGACGTGAACAAGGCCGTCGAGGCCGCCGCGCTGTCGGCCTTCTCGAACGCGGGCCAGCGCTGCGCCGCCGGTTCGCGCCTGATCGTGTTCGAGTCCGTCTACGACGAGTTCTGCTCTCGTCTCGTCGGGCTGACCGAGGCGCAGAAGGTCGGTTCGGACGACGAGCACGACTTCGGCCCCGTGATCAACGAGCGGCAGCTCGAAAACATGCTCGGCGCCGTAGAGCGCGCACGCGCAGCCGGCGCGACTGTCGTCACCGGCGGAGAGAGGCTCGACCGGCCCGGCTTCTACATGGCGCCGACGATCGTTGAAGGAGTGGGCGCCGAGTCGGAGATCTCGTGCACGGAGCTCTTCGGGCCGATCACGACGCTGCATCGCGTCTCGTCCTTCGAGGAGGCCGTCACGATGGCCAACGCAAGCCCGTACGGCCTCACGGCGGCGATCTGGACGCAGAACATCCACCGCGGCCAGGAATTCGTGCGCCGCGTCGTCGCCGGCGGCGTGCAGGTCAACGGCCCGACGTACGGCTTCGAGCCGCACGTGCCCTTCGGCGGCGAAAAGAACTCGGGCACCGGCTGGCGCGAGCCGGGGACGGAGGCGCTCGACGTCTACTCCGACTGGAAGACCGTCTACGTGACCCATGACCCCGCCGGCGTCTAGCGTCGTCGCGCTCGTCCCGGCCAAGGCGACGTCGCTGCGGCTTCCGGGGAAGAACATCTGCCCGCTCGGCGGCCACCCGCTCGTCGCGTACACGATTTCGTCGGCGCGCGAGGCCGATCTCTTCACCGAGGTCGTCGTCTCTACCGAGGATCCGGAGACGACGGAGATCTCGGAGCGATACGGGGCGACGGTCGTCGAACGCCCGGCGGAGTCGGCCGATCCGATGTCGCCGGACATCGAGTGGCTTCTGCACGCCATGAACGGCCGCGGCGAGGACGCATTCGCCATCCTGCGACCCACGAGCCCCTTCCGTAGCGCGGCCACCATTCGGCGCGCGTGGGACCGCTTCCTCGGGCTGGGGGACCGCGCTGACTCGATCCGCGCCGTCGAGCCTGTCCGCCAGCACCCGGGGAAGATGTGGCTCGTCGAGGGTGAACTGATGCGGCCGGTTATGGAGCGGCCCGATCCGGGAACGCCGTGGCACTCGATGCAGACCCAGTCCCTGCCCCAGGTGTGGGCGCAGAACTCGAGTCTCGAGATCGCGTGGTCACGCGTGCTCGAGGGCGAGAGCCCGACAATCTCGGGCGAGCGCGTCGCCCCCTTCTTCACCGAGGGGGACGAGGGTTTCTCGATCGACTATCCGGAGGACTTCGAGCGCGCGGCCCAGATGGGCGGACTGCCGCGCTTGCGGGAGGTCGTCCCGTGACGCTCCGGTATGTCCCGCAGGCCGAGCTGGAGCGGCTCCGGACGCTCGACGGCAACCCCTACGAGCGCGCCGCGGCCTTTGCCGATGCCTGCCGCCTGAACGTGCTGTACATGGTTCAGCGCGCCGGCTCCGGCCACCTGGGCACGACGTTCAGCTCGCTCGACATCGTCTGCTTCCTCCACCTCGAGGTTATGCGGGACGGCGACCGTTACTTCTCCTCGAAGGGCCACGACGCGCCCGGTCTCTACGCCGTCCTCGCAGCGCTCGGCCGGCTCGACTTCGAGCTCATCCACTCGCTCCGGCGGCTGAACGGGCTGCCGGGCCATCCGGACGTCGCGGCAACGCCCGAGGTCGTGACCAGCACCGGCTCGCTCGGGATGGGAATCTCCAAGGCGCGCGGCTTCGTCCTCGCCGACCGGCTCGCGGGCCGCTCGGGACGCGTCTACGTCCTCACGGGGGACGGAGAGCTCCAGGAAGGGCAGTTCTGGGAGTCGCTCCAGCCGACGGCCAATCGCGGCCTGCACGAGATCACGGTGATCGTCGACCGCAACCGCGTCCAGTCGGACACCTGGGTCGACCTGGTCAGCGACCTCGGCGACCTCGAGGAGAAGGCGCGCGCGTTCGGCTGGGCGGTCGCGGCTGCGGACGGCCACTCGCCGCAGTCGCTCGGCGAGACACTCGAGTCGCTGGAGCGCGAGAAGCGCCCGGCGCTCGTCGTCGCGCGGACGAAGAAGGGCGGCGGCGTCTCCTTCATGGAGCCGGAGACGCACCTGCCGCGGACGGACACGGCGCTGTACGACTACCACGTCGGCGCGCTGCCACCGGAGCGGTACGCGCAGGCGGTCGAGGAGGTGGGCGCGCGCCTGAATGAGCTTCTGGAGCGGCTCGGCGCGGCCCCCGTCGAACTCGTGGAGGCGGAGCCGCCCGAGCATCTGCGCGCGGCGGCCGAGCACCGCCAGCGACTCGTCCCCACCTACGGCGAGGCCCTGGTCGAGGCGGCCGAGCGGGAGCCGCGGCTGGTCGCTCTGGACGCGGACCTGCGCAAGGACTGCGGGCTCGTCGGGTTCCGCGAGCGCTTCCCCGAGCGCTTCTTCGAATGCGGCATCGCCGAGCAGGACATGGTCTCGCAGGCAGGGGCGATGGCACTCGCCGGTCTCCTCCCCGCGGTCCACTCCTTCGCCTGCTTCCTCTCCACGCGCCCGAACGAGCAGATCTACAACAACGCGACGGAGGGGACGAAGGTCATCTACGCAGGCTCGCTCGCCGGCCTCGTGCCAGGCGGCCCCGGCCACTCGCACCAGTCAGTGCGCGATATCTCCGCTCTCGGCGCGGTGCCGGGGATGGCTCTCATCGAGCCCTTCTCCGAGCAGGAGGTCCGCGCGGCGGTGCGCTGGGCGGTGGAGAGCGCCGACGGACCCGTGTACATCCGGCTCGTCAGCGTGCCGTGGGCGGTCGGCTTCGAGCCACCCGAGGTCGAGAAGCTCGAGCCCGGTCGCGGCTCGGTCCTGCGCGAGGGCGGCGACTTGCTCTTCGTTGCGGCGGGACCGGTCATGGTGGGCGGTGCCTGGGCCGCCGCGGACCTCCTGGTCGAAGATGGGGTAGAGGCCGGCGTCGTCTCGATGCCCTGGCTACGCGGGATCGACGGCGGCTGGCTCGCGGAGATCGCCGACGGTGGGCCGATCGTGACGCTCGACAACCACTACGTGAGCGGCGGCCTCGGGGACGGCGTGCTCGCGGCGCTCGCGGAGGGCGCTCCGCACGCTGCGGCGCGGGTGCACAAGATCGGTGTGGAGGAGGTTCCGAAGAGCGGCGAGAACAATGAGGTGCTCGCCGCGCACGGGCTCGACGCCGCAGGTATCGCTGCTCGCGTCAGAGTGCTGGTCCAGGCGCCCTCACGCGCCTAGATCCTTCTAACACCCTCCTGCTCTCGGGTCGCACCGTCATCGGCGCGTTCGATCGCTGGCCTCTCACCCCTGATTAGGGCGGTGCGTTCCTTCTCCTCACGTCGCGCAGCCTTGCTCTCCGGGGCCGCCTCCTTGCGGGCGTGTCGCGCCTTGATGCGACGGAGGCGCTCGTCCTTCAGCTTCTTACTCTGGATGGCGCTCTCCGCATGCCGGGAGGCGGCCCTCTCCTCCTTCACCCACGTCGCCTGTTCGCGAACGTGCTGCTGCGCCTCCCTCTCGGCCTCGGCGGCCGCTCGGCGGCCCTGCCGCTCCTGCTCCTGCCGCGCCTTCTTCTCCGCCCCCGATTCCCGCTTGATCCAGGTCAAACGCTCGTGCGAGCGCTGCTGCGCGTCTCGCGCGGCCTCGGCGGCCACGCGGCGTTCCGGACCCTGCCGCGCCTTCTTCTCGGCTGCGTGATCGCGCTTCTCCGCCCCGGACTCCTGCTTGATCCAGGTCAGACGCTCGTGCGCGCGCTGCTGTCCCTCCTGCTCGGCCTCGGCGGCCGCACGGTGCTCCTGCCGCTCCTGTTCCTGGCGGGCCTTCTTCTCCGCCGCGTGGTCACGTTCTCCGCCCCCGACTCCTGCTTGATCCAGGTCAGTCGCTCGTGCGCGCGCTGCTGTGCCTCCTGCTCGGCTGCGGCCGCGCGGCGCTCCTGCTCCTGCCGCGCCTTCTTCTCCGTCGCGTGATCGCGCTTCTCCGCCCCCGACTCCTGCTTGATCCAGGTCAAACGCTCGTGCGCGCGCTGCTGCGCCTCACGCTCGGCCTCGGCGGCCGCACGGTCTTCCTGCCGGTCGCTGTCTTGGCGTACCTTCTTCTCCGCGGCTGATTCCTGCTTGATCCAGCTCAGACGCTCGTGCGCGCGCTGCTGCGCCTCCCGCTCGGCCTCGGCAGCCGCACGGCGCTCCTGCCGCTCCTTGTCCTGCCGCGCCTTCTTCTCCGCCGCGTGGTCGCGCTTTTCCGCGCCGGACTCCTCCTTGATCCAGGTGTCACGCTCCTGGGCGCGCTGCTGTGCCTCCTTCTTCGCCCCCGCCGAAGCCTTGCGTTCCTGACGCTCGGTCTCCTGCCGTGCCTTCTTCTCGGCGGCCTGGTCGCGCTTCCGGGCTTCCGTCTCCTGCTTGATCCGCTTCTCGCGCTCGCGTGCGCGCTGCTGCTCTTCCTTGGCTCGCTCGGCCTCGGCCTTACGGGCGAGGGTCTCTTGCCGCTGCGCCTCGAGCTCCTCCGGAGTAGGCGGTGCTCCCTTGATTACGTTCCGTACGGGCTGGCGGACTGCTCGCGGGACGACCGCGTGCACCGTCTTGTAGAACGCCTTGCGAGCCTTCCGGCGGAGCCGAGCCGGCTTCTTGCTGTCGGCGCTGCGCGTCACGCCTCGGGCGAGTCAGGTGCCCCATGCGAGCGCACGGCTTCCGCCAGGTCGAGGAGCGCCCACCCCACGGCCGACGTGACGAGCAACGTGGCCCTCGGCGTCACCTCGTCCTCTCCCGAACCGGACTTTCTCGCCCGCTGGAGGCTCTGAATCGCATTTGCCTGGAAGTTCTGCGGCCGGCGTCCGCCCTTCGTCCGCTCTCCCTCCTCGGCCCCCTCTTCGATCGCCAGATCCTCCGACTCGTCCGTCGCCTCTTCCATTGCCAGATCCCCCGACTCCTCGGTCATAGGTTCTCCCTCTAGTGATGGTCGTTTGGCGGCTTGCTGCAGCGTACCCTCGAGCGTGCCCTAGGACTTCCCTCCGTGCTCTCTGATCGCCGATGCGAGGTCGAGCAGAGCGAGGACGTTCGCGATCGAGACTGCGAAGGTCGCCTCAGGCGTCGGCTGGCCGTCCGTGACCAGCCGGCGGGCCCGCCGGATCTCCTGGCGCGCAATGGTCTCGAAGCCGCGGTGGACATCCTTCGGCTTCTTGGGTTGACCATTGTCGGTGGTCTCGTCCCCCTGCTGGCCTTCGGCCAGCTGTGGGTCCTGGGCTTCGGTCATCGTCAGCTCCTTTACGTAGGTGAGTGCGGGCGGTGTCTCAGTCGAGCGCGTACTTGACTGAGTCGGGCGTGTTCGGAGCCAGCTGCGACTCCTCGACGCTGTAGTTGCGGCGGCACAGCGATTCCATCGCAGCCTGTGAGATGTAATTGAAGACACCCATGATCCGCGGCCGCTCTGTGGCGAAGCCGCCGCGGTGGAAGCCGCTCGTGTTGCAGAAGATCACGGACCCGGCCGGACCCGTGAGCGTCCGCACCGCCTCCGCCGGGATCTTCTTGTCGAACTCCTCCTGCGGAGGATAGAGGTCGCCGCCGAACGGCACCCAGGGCCATGCGTCCGCGTAGGGCCCACCGCGGGCGCTGCCCGGAACGTACTCGAACGGCCCGGCGCCCTGGTCCACGTCGTTCATGTAGATGAAGACCTTGATCAGATGCTGGTCGTTGTAGTCGCGGTGCCAGCGTTGCGAGGAGAAGCGGGCATCCTCGTCCGTCATCACCGGAATCGTGTACCACTGGTCCACGTAGAGCAGCTTCGACCACATCTCGAGATAGCTGTTGACGACATCGAGCATCCGAGGCGACGCGGCGAGCTTGAGCCACGGATTGTCGAGGGGGAGCTCAGTCACCATGGGGTAGGACCGTTGGAGGTAGCTCTGCTTGTTGCGTACCGCTCCGCCCTTCTCGGCCCTGCGGGCCCTGACCCTCTCGGCCTTGCGCGCGGCCTTGATCTCCTCCTTCGACATCGTCGCCTCGTCGATGACGATCGGCTCGTCCTCGGACTGCAGGTCAGCCTCGATTTGATCGGCGAACGCACGTGAGCTCGCGGCGAGGTCCGACCACAATTCCTGGTCGAAGAGCTTCGTGAACGGAACGACCGCGAGGCCGTCCTTGTTGAGCATCTCCACGACGTCGCGCTGGTCGCCGTCGAGCTCCGGAACCTGCTCCTTGAAAGACTTCCGCGCCGTCGGATTGCTCAGCATCTTGTCGTGGAGCTTGTACGTGGCCCTGACGCCCGTCTTCTCGACGGCGCCGACGGCCTTCACGGACTTCCGCGTGTCCTTCTTGCGATTCGCGTACTTCGTCTTGAACCGGTGCACACTGACCTCCTCAAGTCTCCTCGGATGCACGGGACCTCGATTCTTCACGTAGACGCGAGAAATATCAAGGGTCGATAGTCTGCGCGCGTGACCCCGCGCACCGCCTGGCGCCGCCGCAGCCGTGATTCCGCGCTCCGACAGCTTGCGAACTATCGCGAGTCAGGCCCGACGGTCCCGCGAGTCTTTCATCATATCTGGGTCGGCCCGGATCCACTTCCGCTCGAGTTCGAGGCGAATCGGGCCTCATGGCAAACGCATCACCCCGAGTGGGAGTTCCGGCTGTGGAGCGAGGGCAACCTTCCCGCCGATCTCCGGACGCCCGCGGTCTACGAACAGGGCAGGCGGCCCGTGGAGCGTGCCGACATCCTGCGGCTCGAAGTGCTCTGGAAAGTCGGTGGCGTGTACGTGGACATCGACATGGAGTGTCTGAAGCCGCTGGACAGGCTCGTCAAGAACCTCGACTTCTTCGGGACCGAGATCAAGCCGGGGCGGATCACGAACACGGTGCTGGGCGCGGCCCCGCGCCATCCGATCCTCGACCGGGCCCTCCGGGACCTGAGGCCGCAGAAGGCCGGCGCCCGCTTCGACAAGGCGTCCTCCGGACCTTTGTTCCTCGCTGCCGTTGTGCAAAACTATCCACGTATCACGACGTATCCGAGGGAGCTCTTCTATCCGATGACCGCGGAAGAACGCGCAAGCGCGTATGCCGTCCACCACGCCGCCCGCACGTGGAAGGACGCGGAAGACTGGAGGGATGTCACGCTCCGCCTGGAACGCCGGCTGGCAGACGCCCACCAGGAGCTCGAACGGGAACGGCGGGAGCACGTGGAGACGAAACGACAACTCGCCGAGCTGAGGCAGCAGACGCAGGTTGTCGGCGAAGCCTCATTACGGCGCTGACCGAACGACCCCTACCGAACTGACGACGATCGTGACCGAGCACGGAAACGGAAGCGGCATCGCCGCCGCCCCCAGGCAACTGCGCCTCCTCTTCTTCGTGCGCAGCATCCACTACGACCGCGTCCTGGAGAACTTCCTGCGCGCAGTCCTCGAGCGCGGGCACGAGCTCCACGTGGCGCTGGCGCTCGAGAAGCGAGGCCTCGGGGCCGAGAAGACGAAGATCTTCGACGAGCTGAGCAGCCGGTACCCATTCTCATACGAGCGGCTCCCTGAGCGCCGCGATCGGTGGCTGATCCCGGCAGTCGCCCTCAGGCACGGGCTCGACTACCTGCGCTACCTCGAGCCCGAGTTCGCGCACGCACATCCATTGCGCGAGCGGGCCCGGGTGCGCGCGCCGCGTCTACTGCGCGGGATCCTCAAGATTCCGCCGTTCCGCGGCCGGCGAGGACGCCGCTTCGTCGCTGCGACGCTCCGCGGGTTCGAGGCAGCAATTCCGGTCCCGAAGGAGATCCCCGCTCTCATAAAGGATCGGAATCCGGACGCTGTTCTCGTATCGCCGCTCGTCGGGCTCGGGTCCGTCGAGAGCGATTACGTGCGGGCAGCGGCGGAGCTGGGCGTGCCAACCGTCCTCGTGGTCGCGAGCTGGGACAACCTCACGAACAAAGGCCTGATCCGGGACGTCCCCACACTCACCATCGTCTGGAACGAGATGCAGGTGGAGGAGGCCGTGCGGCTGCACAAGATTCCCGAGGAGCGTGTGGTCCCCGTCGGCGCTCACAGCTTCGACCACTGGTTCAGCTGGGAGCCGAGCCTGAACCGTAAGGAGTTCGCGCAGCGCATGCGGCTCGATCCCAAGCGGCCGCTGGTTCTCTACCTGGGGTCGTCGTACTTCATCGCCGGCGACGAGACGCCGTTCGTGCGCGAGTGGCTTCGGCGTGTGCGCGAGCATCCGCGTCTGCACGATTCGGCGGTCATCCTCCGCCCGCATCCGCAGAACGTCGTCGGCTGGGACGTCCTCGACGTGGACGAGCGCGGCAAGACGGTCGTCTGGCCTCGCGCGGGCGAGGCTCCCACGAGCGAGCGGCAGAAGACGGACTACTTCGACACGCTCTTCCATTCGAGCGCGATGGTCGGCATCAACACGACCGCGCTGATCGAGGCCTCCATCCTGCACCGTCCCGTTCTCACCCTCGTCAACGATTCGTTCCAGACGCAGGAAGGGACGCTTCATTTCGCGTACATCGCTGCCGAGAACGGCAACGGCCTCGTCACCGTCGCCCGCTCCTGGGACGAGCATCTCGACCAGATCGCCGACGCGATCGAGGAGCCCGAGGCGTACAAAGCGCGAATCGATGGATTTCTGTCGAGCTTCGTCCGGCCGCGCGGGCTCGACGTTCCGGCCGCGCCCGCGGCCGCTGCCGTGGTCGAACAGGCCGCAGTGACAGACGTCAAGCCGGAGAGTCCGCCACGCATGCTGCGGGGGCTGCTCATCGCGGGCACCCCGGTGCTCTGGGTCGCGATCCCGCTGTTCCACCCCAAGCAGACCGCGCGCGCGACGACGAAGGCCGCCCGGCAGCAGGTCAAGCGGGTACAACGCCGGAGGAAGGAGCTCTATCGGGCCAGGGCACGCAAGTCGAAGAAACCGGAGTCGGCAGAAGCGCAGACGCTTTCCAAGGAGGAACGGGCGATGGAGAAGGAGACAGAAGCGCAGACGCTTTCCAAGGAGGAACGGGCGCTGCAGAAGCAGGCCAAGGCGGCCGAGAAGGCCAAGCCGAAGGGCGCGAAGTCGAAGACCGAGAAGGCCGGCTTCGTCAAGGCCGAGAGCAAGAAGGGGCCGAAGGAAGTCCCCGCCCGGGCCCGGGCAACGCGCTTCGGACGCAAGCTCGGGAAGCGAACCCGGCGCATGGGGCCTGTCATGCGACGGCGCTGGAAGCGCACGAAGCGAAGCGTCCGGACGGTGTACAACACGCGCTACCGGCGTACGTACGCGCAGACGATTCACAAGCTTCCGTCGCGCGACGAGCTCCCCGCACTGCTCAACACGCGCGGTCTGGTCGGGCGGGGGGCGGAGATCGGAGTCAAGACGGGCAAGTTCTCGAACCACCTGCTCTCCAAGTGGAAGGGAGAGCAGCTGATCTCGATCGATCCGTGGCTCTCCGACGATCCCGATGCGTACGTCGACCGCTCGAACGTCTCCCAGGGCGAGTTCGAGAAGTACTACAACGAGACGAAGGAGCGGCTTGGCTCCGTACGGCACGCGAAGCGACATCTGGCGTTTGACCTCGGTCGAGGGCGCTAAGCAGGTTCCTGACGGAAGCCTCGACTTCGTCTACATCGACGCGCGACACGACTACGAGTCGGTCCTGGAGGACTTGAACGCATGGTTCAGCAAGGTGAAGCCGGGCGGCATCTTCGCCGGTCACGACTACGTCGACGGGATGCTGGCGCAGGGCGACTTCGGGGTCAAGTCCGCCGTAGACGAGTTCTTCGCGGAGCGGAACATCCCCGTCCGTGGAACCGAGGGGCCGTCCGCCGTCGAGCAATTCCCGTCGTGGGTCGTCGAGATGCCGTCCGAGGGAAGCAAGCTCGCCGACGCCCGGCAGAAGAGCTCGGTCGCGTAAAGCCCGCGCACAACCCGTCCCGGGGGTACAGGCCTATCCGCTGTGCCGAAGACGTACCGGCCCTGGAGCGAGCGGCACTTCTTTCGCCGTGCGCGCCATCAATGCGGCCGGCAACCCCACCGCACCCCGGCTCGAGTCGCCTTCGGCCTGCGCTGAGTGAGGTTAGCTCGACCGCCGCATCCAGGCGTTCTTCTTGCGCTGCTTGCGGACAGGTGCGAAGTCGTCGCCGCCGTCCGCCGGCTGACCGTTCTGCTCAACGTCCGAAACATCCTTCGCCTGCAGTTTCGCGAGCTTCTTCTTCGTCACCCCATGCGCGCGCCGCTCGAGCTCGAGCTGCTCCCTGACCTTCTCGAGCCGCCGCTCCGCGCGCAGCATTGCCGCCCGCAGCGTCGTGGTGTTGTGCCAGACCCTGGCCATGTGGTGTACGGCGATCGCCCGCTTCCGGTCCTCCGCGTTCGAGGGGAAGAACATGTACGGCTCGAGGAGGACGATGTCGGGGAACTCCGGGAGGAGCTTCTGCAGCAACCGCGGCCCGGCGACATCCTTGAGGACATCCGATGACCCCGTCCAGTACGCCTCGAGCGGCTTGATCTCGTGCATCGCCCGGTCGAGGAGCGGATGGCCGGGGATGGCCGCAATCGCGGTGTTGGTGATCCTCCCCTGCTTGTGGGAAACGCCGACGAATGTCTGGCCTTCGAGGATGTCGTCGAGGGGGCGGAGGCACTCCAGGTCTGTATCCAGGTAGACCCCGCCGTGCGTGTACAGGATCTCGAGCCGCAGAATGTCCGCGCGCTCCACCGGCGCCCGTAGCCGCTCGAGAACCTCCGGCCGGAGCGGGCTCAACGGCAGGTTCTCCTCCGTCCAGAGCCGGTGTTCCCACTTGGGATGGTGTCGCTTCCAGGTCTCGATCCAGGGGCCGTGCTCATCGGGCAGAGGCGCCGACCCGAGCCAGATGTGATGGAGGATGCGCGGGATCTTCACGAGCCGCTCCCCGTGCGCGCAACCTCGCGCTCGAGTGCGCCCAGAAGATTCTTCATCTGGGTCCGGACGAGCAACTGCAACACCCGCGGGCGCATCGGACCGACGGCTCCCGTGAGGTCGACGTCCGTCTGCCACTTCATCTCGGTGCCGCCGTCGCTCTCGCTCAGATCGAAGGTGCCGTCGATCGTCACGACAGTCCCGCCGCCCTTGCCGCGCACCCTGAGCCTTCCGTGCTCGGGCCTGCGCTGATCCGACTTCTCGCACTCGAGCAGGAGCGGAGCGCCGCGCTTGAGCGGCAGCTTCACCTTCGCGGTCCAGTGGCTCTCGTCCTTGATGTCGATGCTTTCGACCGCCGGAATCAGCTGCGCGATTCGGTCAGGCTGGTCGAGGATGTCCCAGACGAGCTCCGGGGGCGCGGATACGAAGCGCCTGGTTCCTTCGGACCTCGTCGTCCGTCGCGCCCCGGTCGTATCCGGGGTCTCTCGAGGGCGCTTCGCCTTCTTCTTCGGACGTTCGGGTGTCGCAGCCGCCGCCCCCGGCTCCTGCGTAGCCTCCGGCCGGCCGTCTCCGGCTGCTTTCGGCTCCCGGTTGCGCTTCCCCGCGCGGCCGGCCTCACGCGCGGCGCGCTTCGCCTTCTTCGAGCGCTCGGGCGCCTCCATTCGAGCGCTCAGGCGCCTCCTTCGACCGCTCAGGTGCCTTCTCTGAACGCCCAGGCACCACGGCGGCTGCCGGCTTCTGAGGGGATTCTGACTGGCCGTCTCCGTTTCCATTCGACTGCAGCCGGTTCTCGAGCTTCCCGGAGCGGCGTTGGAAGCCCGCGAGCCGTTTTGCCGTCGTCTGCTCCGTCTTTCGCAGCGCGTCGAGCTCCGCGTCCGACCCTGCAATGCCTTCTTTTTCGATCGCGCGGATCTCCTTCCTGACGTTCTCGAGGCGCGACGCTGCCCGCTCAATGGCCGCGTCGAGCGCGACTTTGCGCTGATCGGTGGGGCTCTCGCGCTTGCGCGTCCGGGTCGCCGCCGCCCTCGCCCCCCGAGGCGTTGAGACCGAGCTGAGGTACTCGATGGCGGCATCGCGCTGCAGGAGCTCAGCCTCCGCCTCGATCAGGAGCTCACGGAGACCGAGCTCGCCCTCCACGGCGCCGTTCGGGCCGGTGATCGACGACGGCAAAGGCGGGAGCGGTGCGTCTTCCGGAGTGCCGGCCACCCGCTCGTTCGCACGCTGCAGAGCCGCGACCTCGATGGAGAACCCTGGACCCTGAGCTTCGACCTGCCGCTCGAACTGCTTGCTCGCGGTTCGATAGAGCTCGATGTCGAGCGCGTTGTACTTCTTGATGAGCTCGACGACCTTCGCCGAGATTTCGTCGGTCGGCTTCCGGTCGGGCGTGACGTTCTCCTTGCGGTAGAGCATCCGCCGCCAACCAAGCGTCCTCGTCGCGAGGACGAATGACTCGTCGAAACGCGCGGTAAGGCCGACCACGTCGAGGCGTTCGAGGCTGCGCAGGGCGTCGTCGAGCATCTCGTCCGTCGTCTCGCCGAACGGAGGCATCTGCGCAGCGAGAACACGCGTCTGCAGGTTGTCCGGAACGGAGCCGCTCGTAAGCGCCTCCTCAAAGGACTTTCGGAACCTCGAGCTCCGCGCGCGGAGCCAGTAGTAGTGCGAGATCGCGCGCTCGACGGGATCGCGGAGCATCGCCAGAAACTGCGTGCCCTCCGGCCATTCGATATCCGGCCAGAACAGGATGTGCCCGTGGACGACGCGCAAGTCCTTCGGCGGGTCGGCGGCCAGGCCCTCGACCACCCTCCTCGAGACCTCGGGCGCGACGAAGTAGTTGCGCACCAGGCGCGTATGTCCGCGCGTGTACTGGCGGTAGAAGATCTGCCTCAGCGTCTTCCCGGCCGTCTTCTGGATGTGGACGAAGACGAGCAGCGGGGCCCTCTCGGGCGCCGTGGGCGGTTCGGGCTGCGCGGACGGGTCGCTCATCAGTCCTTCTTTTACCTTGCGGACGACCGCGCGGCTAGTCGGGGCCTCCGACTCAGCTTCCGATGTCTCGACTTCATCTGAGGCGTTCCCTTCCGGCGCGAACCCCTCGGACCGCGTTTCTGCTCGTCGCTCAAACCGACCCCCTTCCGCCGCGGATTCTAAGCGACATCTGCGATCGAACGCACGGCCGCGTCGAGCTCGAGCGCTTCGGCTTCGATTCGCGCAATGACGCCGGCGTCCAGGATCTCTCGCCAGCGATCGAGCGATTCCGGCCGGACGCCGGTGTCGAGCATGCGATAGCTCGAGTTCGGAACGGTGGGCAATCGGTTGAACGTCGGTCGGAGGAGAAGCGGGTCCCATTCGATTCCGAGCCACGCGGCAAGCGCTTGCATGGTTGGTTCGAGATTTCGGACGAGCGCTTCGTAGGTGAGCACGAACACGGACTCGGGACGCTCCTTCTTGGCCGCCATCGCCTCCTCCGCCCCACGCCGCCACAGAGCGAGAGCCTCGTCGAACTCGCCGTAACGACTGGAGAAGCGGCTGGCCGAGGCGTACCAGGCTCGAGGATCGCGGTGGATGGACACGATCCGGCCGTCGGGGTAGTCCGACAGGAACCGCGTGCGGCTCTCGCCCCAGGCGAGGCGCGGGCCGAACGCCACCACCCATCTCTTCGGCGTCTCCCGGAGACCCTGGCAGTCGATCCAGGCGTTGAAGAAGGCGGTGAAGTAGCGGTCGAGGATCTGTCGCTGGTCTCGAGGCGCGTCATCGGCGCAGAGGAGGCGAAAGAGCCTGTCGAGGAAGGACGGGACGACCGTGAACGGCAGGGTCGGAAAGTCATCGATCAGCCGCATGTCCGGCTTTTTCCGGTACCCCTCGAGAAAGAGAGGGCGGACGAACTGCTCGCGCAGGAGGTCCACCCAGTCGTCCGCGTCCCCACGCCCGTTCAGCGAAGGCCAGTCGGCCTTGCCGGGGTGTCCGACGAGCAGCTCGTACGGATGAGCGTGAAGCTCTGGATGGCCGTCGAGGAGTGTGCTCGTAAGCGTCCCGCCCGAGCGCTGCGCCTGTGAGATCAGAACGAGAGGCTGCCTCACCTCCACGATCGACGCTCGAATTACGTCGAAGAGGTGATCGGCGTCCTGCCAGCTGACCAGGCTGAGGTCCGGTTCGAGCAGAGCCGGCCCGTCGCGTCGCGATGCTCCCTCCACAGCCCGTCCATTCTGACGCGCTCGACCGCGGTTTGCGCCAGAGTATCGAGGCGATGCTCGAGCTACTGATGGTCGACGAAGCAGGGCGGGCAACCGTGCTGGTGCCCCAGCTGTTCGGCGCACACCGCGGAGGGCTCGCCGCGGCAATCCTCGACCCGGCCCCCCATGGCCGACGCCGGATTCTGCCGGGCCCACCTGAAGGAGCCGGCGACGCCGCGGTGCGGCGCTGGCACCGTGATGCGTGGCTGGCCATGTCTCGCGACGAGCGAGAATCGGTCGTCGTCGCCGCAGGCCCCGGCGTGGCCTCTCTGGCCCCGCTTCTCGACGGAAACGGCGAGATCGTCGTCCTTGTCCACGAGCCCCTGGACGCGCTCGCGCTGCTCGCGCGCGCGGGCCGGACCATCCCGAGCCCCAAGGGTCTGAAGACCCCCAGTGCCGAGCTCAACCCGCAGCAGGAGCTGCGTAGACGGTTGGTCGCCAATCCGCAGGCCCGCGCCGTTCTCATGAGTTCACCCGAGATCGTCGAGTTCACTCCCACGCTCGGTCCACCCTCGGACGCCGATCGCTGGCGCACGCTTCTCTTCGAGGAGACGATGCCCCGTGTCCGCCCTCTGCTCGCCGATCAGGTTCCAGAGGCCGTCGAGACGCTCACGAGACGACTCGGCTATCCCAGCGGCCGAGAGACGATCGGCGCACCCCCGGAGCGGACGGACGCCGACGGATTTCGGCTGAAGCCCCGCCATGCCGAACTTCTGCGCCAGCTGAACTGGCTCGACTTCGAGCTGTACGACTACTGCACCGAGCGCAGACCGAACTGATGCGGATCCTGCTTGCGCTCCGACACTCCGGCTACACGCGCCACTTCGGTTCCACGATCGAGCTGCTGGGAGAGCGTGGACACGAAATCGTCCTCGTACTGGGCAAGCACTGGCGCCAGGACGAGTCGATTCAAGGAGCCGTGGCCAAACTCGGCCTCGATGTTCCCGGGCTCAGGATGCGAGAGGGAGTCGAAACCCACCGCCGAGTCGAACGTGACCTGGCGAGCGCACTCCGGAACTACCTCGCCTATCTCTGGTTCCTCGAACCGGGGCTGGCACGCGCGACGAAACCACGGGAGCGATCTTCCGGCAACGTTCCACCGAGCTTGCGCGCGGCTTCCGCGGCGGCGGCCGAGAACGCGCTCTCCCTGCGCTTCTTGGAGTCCAAAGTGGCGGAGCTCGAGCGCGCGCTTCCTCTATCGGACTCGTACAGGCAACTCGTGGCTGACGAGAACCCCGACGCAGTGGTGGTCTCGCCGTTGCTCGAGCGGGGCGTCCCTCAGATCGGCTACCTCCGCGCCGCGCGCGAGCTGGGAATTCCGACGGGCTTGTGCGTGGCCAGCTGGGACAACCTGACCAACAAGGGGCCGCTCTTCGGCCCGATCGACCTGGTGACGGTCTGGAACGACTCCCAAAAGCGCGAAGCTGTCGAGCTGCACCGGGTTCCTCCCGAGCGCATCGCCGTCACCGGAGCGCCGCTGTACGACAAATGGTTCGGTCTCTCCCCCGCCATGTCGCGCGGGACCTTCTGCCGCCACGTCGGGCTCCCCTCCGACGCTCCCTATCTGCTCTACGTCTGTTCGTCGGGGTTCATCGCGCCGAACGAGGAGGCATGGATCTTGCGCTGGGTCAGGCGCATTCGAGCTAGCGCCGAGCTCGCCGATGTGCCGATTCTCGTGCGACCGCACCCCCAAAAGGAGTTGTCCACCGAGACCGCGCCCGTCAGGCGTCTCGCAGCCACTCCGGGAGTCGTCATCCATCCGCGGGGCGGCCAGCAGGCCGTCACCGAGGGCGCCCTTGCCGACTACTTCGACGCGATGTACCACTCGGCCGCTGTCATCGGCGTGAACACGAGCGCGATGATCGACGCCGCCTTTACGGGACGAGGTATCTACACCTTGCTCGCACGCCGCTTCCAGCCGACGCAGGAAGGGATGCTCCACTTCGGACACCTCCTGCAGGCCGGCGGCGGCCTCGTTCAGGCGACGAGGAGCGCCGACGACCACGTCGACGCCCTCGCGCGCGCGGCGCGCGGCGAAGACGCAGAGGAGGCGGCTGCGCGGGCGCAAAGGTTCCTCGCCGACTTCATTCGCCCGCAGGGGCTCGACCAACCGTCGACTCCCCGCCTCGCCGACGCACTGGAGTCACTCGCCTCCAGGCCGCGCCGTCCGCCCCATCCCCACCCGGATCCTCCACGCGAGTGGCTCGATTCACTCGCCGCCGACCTCGAGCCGCTCTTCCACATCCGTAAGGGGCGCTCGATCGCGAGCTCCAAGGCGGTCGTCCGCCGCGACGGTAGGCGGCCGAAGGCGAAGCCACCGTCTCGATCGGCTTAGGACGGAAGCCTCATCGCGAGAACGTGTGTCCCGCTCGGGCCCTGCAGCGAGCCGATGGGCCTGGCCCGCGGTCGCCGGCCGCCCGACACCCGCATGAAATGACCGCGGCCGGTGGAGACGGCTCGAAGCAGGCGCGGTGGCAGCGGATCTCGGCCCAGCCGTAGGACGACGGGGGCCGGGTTCAGCAAAAGCTCTCGACCGTCGCCCACCTGTCGGGGATCCTCGATCCAGATCAGTCCCGGTTGGATGGGGAGGATCGGATTCGTCCGCAGCCGGTTGGCGACCAGATTCAGCTCCAGGACCCTGCGGGCCTCGGGATCCGCTTCGCAGGCTACGGCATGCGCGAAACGGTGCCAGGCGAGCGCGGCGACGGTCGCAAGACCGGCGCCCGCGCCGATGTCGACAAACGCGCCTGCTCGCGCCGGCTCTCCCAGCCCGAGCTCGTCCAGCATGGAGACGGCCTGCTCCAGCCGGCGCAGCCTCGGATGGGATCGCTGCGTGAACAGGGACAGCTCCTCCGCGCCTGCCGCCGTACGCACGATGAACGTCGTTCCTTCGATCTCGGCGGCGACGAGCGGGGTCAGCTTTCGTGCCTCCCGGGCAAACTCGCTTCGCTCCGTCGCGCCAATCGCGTCGATCGCCCGAAGCTTTCGCCTGCGGCGCCGGGATGCCGGCGACGCAGGAACGCTTCCGTCGAGCAGCGGGGGGCGGGACGGCGCCACCGGGCGAGGGGCCCGAACCAGGAGCAGGTCGGTGAAGCCCCCCGCCGCCAGCAGCCGCCGCGTAACCGCCGCCAGCCTGCGCGTCGAGACGACCTCGAGCGGCTCCCGCCCGCGCAGTGGGACGAAGTGCGTGTAGCGGCTCCGAGCGATCTCGAGGAGATGCCCGAGCCCGCCGTGCCGTCGTAGCGCCTCGGGATAGAGCTCCAGCACGACGGGAACCCCGCGCTCGGTCAGCCCGCCGGCGCCGCGCAGCACGTGGCCTTCATGCCCCTGCACGTCGAGCCAGAGAAGCGTGACCGAGGCAGGATCGAAGTCGCGGCGCGCCAGCTCATCCAGCGTCGTCTGCTGCACGCTCTCGACCCGGAGGCTCGCCCCGGGCCACGGCGGCCGGGGCCGCCCGCGCGGGCGAACCTCGTGCAGGCCGAAGTACCGGTGCGCGACGACAAGCTCCAGGTCCCGGTCCGAGTCGCCGACGGCAACAGGGCACACCTTCACCTGTTCGCGGAGCCCGTTTGCGACGAGGTTGAGCTCCAGGAGACGCACGTTGCGAGGCTCCGGCTCGCACGCGACCGCGCGCTCGAAACCGTGCTCGCGCAGCGCGCTGATCGTCGTCGTGCCGACGTTCGCCCCCACGTCGATCAACCTCCCGCCTTCCCTCCGCAGGCCAAGTGAGCCGAGCGCGGCCGCCGCACGTCGCAGCGACCTGATCTCTCCTCGAGACCGCTTCAGGAAAAGTGAGGGCGTGATGTTCTCGTCGGACGTGTCGAGAAGAAAGCGCGCGCCCTCGGCATCGACGGCGACGAGGGGTGTGAGCTCCTCGGCTCGGTTGAGGAAAGAGGCGCGCGCTCCACGATCCAGGCCGGTCTTCGGCACCCTCACCACTCCATCATGCAAGCCCTTCCCCTCTGCTAGCGTGCGCCGCTCGTGGGAGAGCCGCTTGCCGAGCCAGTAGAGGAGCGTACGCCTGCCGATCCGGCGGGCAACCAGCCGCTGCTCGCGTTCGTGCACATACCGAGGACGGGCGGAGGAACGGTCTCGAGCGCGATCTCCAAGAACTACGACCGTCTCAAAAGCGTCGGGAACATCCAGAAAGGCCCCGAGAAGACACGGTCGGGGCTCGAGAACGTCGCCGCGAAACCCGGTCAGTGGCAAGCCGTGGGTGACCACGTGCCCCTCGGTCTATTCCGTCGCTACCTCCCCGCCGACACGCGCTACCTGACCATCCTCCGCGATCCGGTCGACCGTGTTCTTTCCCACTATTACTTTCACGCTCAGGCAGGCGATCCACCCGGCTCGCGCGGCGCCGTCAGGCTCCGGGGGCTGTGGGAGCAGCTCCTGAACAACGAACGGACGGAGCTCGGTGGTCCGGACGAGACCATCTCGCTCGGAGAAGACGCCGACGTATCCCTCGAGGAAGGGCTGCGGCGAAAGCTCTGCATCTACGACAACTTCATGACGCGCTTCCTCTGGGGGGGCGAGTCCATCTACGGCGACTTGCCTCCCGATGCCCTCGAGCGCGCGAAGGACAACATCGCCGAACTCTGGTTCGTCGGGTTCAGGGAACGGCTGGACGAGTCGATTGTCTTGCTCGGGCGAAAGCTCGGCGTCGGTTTGATGCCGTACTACCTTCGGCACGTGAGCACGAAGCGTCCTCCGATCGAGGAAACCTCGCGCGAGCTTCGTGAGCTCGTCGCGGAGCACAACGCCCTCGACATCGAGCTCTACCGCTTCGCGCGGGAGCTGTCCGAGGAAAGCGCGCCTCCGCGGGACGAGCTGACGGATGAGGTCGCGGAGCTCAGGCGGCGGAGCGTCGAGGTCACGGAAGCGAGCGCTGCTCAGAGAGAGACGCGCAAGGAGCAGGGCAAGCAAAGACGACGGGACCGGAAAGCCGCCGGCCTCAGCCGGAGACACACAGGGGCGCCCGCTGTGGAGGGCGCCGCAGAGCGACGCCGGAGGAAGCCCAGGGCAAAAGGGAAGTCGCGGCGGGGTGTCGACGAAAATGCAGGGTCCGGCGCGTCGCAGGACGAGCAAGAGTAACGCGGCTCGTCTCTCAAACTCTTCTTAGTGACTTCTCATCGGCGGCTTAGAAAGCGCTGTCACCGTGTCCGCATGCGAAGAGCAAACACACTCAGCGCGCCGCAGGCGCACCTGGTCAAGCCACCTACCCCAATGTCACGAGGTCGGAGTCGGTCGAGCCTGCGGGTCGACCTGTTGGCGGTGTGTGTCATGGCCGCCGGGCTGAGCCTGGCGACGGCGGCTCTCGCGAGCGTGGCACACGCAACGAACTCGCCAAAGCTGCTCCCATCCGGTGGGCTTCGAAAGACCCTGCACAGTGGGAAGCTGCACATCAAGGCGGTCGTGTACGGCAGTTCAGGCGAGATCAAGGACGACTCCTTCAAGCTCAAGCCGCACGCCGGCATGCACTACACGACAGTCAAGGTGGGACTGAAAAACATCGGTCCGACCGTCTACGCCCGGGATCTGACAGCGGCTCTGGCGGTCACCAACGACCACGGCGCTGTCTCACATGCGGTCGCACTTGGCAAGCACGGCCTTGGAAAGGTGGTGCTCAAGCAGGATGGGACGGCATACGGGCGCGTCTTCTTCGAGCTGCGCGACAACACCAGGATCCACACGGTTCGATTCCGCGCCTTCGCCGGCGCCCCAACGGTGAGCGTCTTCGCCGTCCGCGGCTCCGGCGCAAAGGAGACCGCCGCCTCGACCAAGCCACTTCCTGCGGGAGGGACTCGCAAGCTCGTGCGCAAGGGTAGTTCGGTGCTGAGGGCGGTCCTCTACGGTGTCGGTGGCGGAGTCGAGGGACACGCCATCGGTGTCAAGTCCCACGCGGGAAGCCACTTCATCGCCGTCAAGGTCGGGCTCGCGAATCTCGGCTCGAAGCCCTACGGGGGCAATCTCGCGCTTTTGACGTCCATAACGAACACGAAGGGAAGCACGTCGCGGGCCGTTCCTTCGGCCGGGATGGGGAAGATCTCTCTGGCGCCTCACCACACGATCAAAGGCCGTGTCTTCTTCGAGATCAAGGACAAAACCCGACTGAGCAAACTCCGCTTCCGGCCCTTCGGCCCGAACGGGAAGCTGGCCGTATTCGTAGTCAGGAAGGGCTAGAGCTAGAAGCCTTCCCGACGCGCCTCCGTGCCACGCGCGCGGCCGCCAGGGCCGGCGTCAGGGCGAGGTAGAGCGCCGCGGCCGAGACACCCTGGCTCTCCAGCAGCGCTCGGGCGTGTTGGACGGGCCAGGGGAGGCCGCTCCCGGGAAAGGGCTCGCTCCGGGCACGCTGCCGTGCCGCCTCCCCGCTCCTTCGAGGCGCGCCGCGCCGGTGCCAGAGCACGCGCTCGACCTGCGCGAACTCCCCCTGTAGAGAAAGCTCGGCGACGAGTAGGCGGTCGGGAAGGAGGACGTTTCGGAGGACGCCTGCCGCTTGCAGCGCGTCGACGCGAAACAGGCCGTACACCATGTCTCCGGGCACCATCCGCCGGATCGTGGTCGCAAACCTGGTCGCGCCGCCGCTCGTCCCCTCGGTCTGAAAGCGCCACGGCTCCCGAATCGGCACGCCCTCTTCGTCGATCCGGTCGTTCAGCGTGTACGCGAGCACGGCACGTGGGTGCGCGTCGAGCGTCGCGACGAGGACCGCGAGCCACTCGCGCTCCCACACGTCGTGATCGCTCCCCCACGCGAAGTACCGCGCCTCGGAATGGAGCTCACGCGCGAGCTGAAACGCCCGCCGCCAGGTTGGAACCAGCCCGAGATGGCGGGGGTTGCGCGAATAGCGGACGCGCGGATCGGAGGCGAACTCCTCGGCCACGATTCGGCCAGGCTCGTCCGAGGTGGAATCGTCGACGACGAGGACCGCAAACGCGTCGAAGCGCTGCGCGAGAAGCGAGGTGAGCGCGAGGCGAAGGTGGCGGACGTTGTCGTGGAGCGGGACGCCGACGACGACGCGCGGTGTCACGTCGTGGCTAGGCGAGGCTCAGGCGCCCTCAGCCGCATCCGTGGACGCGCCGGCGGCCTTCTGTTGCGTCGCCCGGCGCTCGGCCGTGCGGGGGTTGCGCGGCATCTTCGCAGCCGGCGGCTCCTGCGCCGGGCCTTGATCCTCGGCGTCGAGTGAGGCTTCCTCCTCGGGTGCCGCGCCGTCCCCATCTTCCCCGGGCCGGTATGAAAAAAGCGCACGAGTGTCGACGACCTCTCCGAAAGGCCCGACCGGGACCAGCCGAAGCTCGTGCAGAGGATTGCGCTGATCCTCGGGATCGGGGACCCGTTCGCCGTCGCGCTGGGTGTACCGGACCGTCACCAGGACGGTCTCGCCCTCCAACGTCCTGGCGAAGCCGAAGAAGTTCTCCTTCTTCTTACGCTGCCCGCCGTAGCGGAAGAGCCGAACGTCTTCGAGCTCTGCGAGGCGTGCCGGCGGCAACTCGCGCTCCTCCCTCTCCTCGTGCGCCGGTGCTGCCTGAAAGTTCGCCAGGGGGTCCTCGACGACAAGGTCCGGCGGGGAGTCGCGCAGCCGATCGAGCCGCACGAAGCTCTCGAACGGCGCGACCGGCACCGACCAGACCGTGTGCCTCCAGCCGCCCGGATACGCGTCGTCCTTCACCCTTTGCCCCTGCAGGAGCGCAAACTCGACGACCAGGAGGTTCGGCTGATCCCCAGGCCCAACAGCAAGGCCGTGCATCCGCTCCCGGGTCCCGTCCGCCGACCCGGAGAACAGCTCGATCTTCGTGAACGCTCCGAGCCTCGTGATGTCGCTCCTCGGGTCGCTGGGAGCGCCGGGCTTTGGAGCACGTGCTGGCTCGGAGAGCGCCGACCCTGGTTCGATAGCAAAGAGAGTCGTCGTGTCGATGGCTCGGCCGAACGGCGCGAGCGGCACGCAGCGCACCTCCGCTTCCTCCGGGATCTCCTCTTCGGCCGGCCCGCTATACCGGACGGTGACCAGCACGGTCTCGCCTCCGGCCGTGCGGGCATAGCCGCAGACGCGGGCGCCCTTCTTCGACTCGTCCCGCGCGGAGGCGAAGAGGCAGGCGTCCTCGAGCGCCTCCAGCGTGTCGGGCATTTGATCCACCGCGGCGGCTCCGGCTCCGTTCGACGACGGCTCCGGTCGATCACCGGCGGAGACGTCGGGAAGCGAGCCGGGGACCTCGAGAACCGGGTCGCCCGAGAGCTCCTCGTACCGGATGAGACTTTGGAACGGCGCCGCCGGGACGGACCACACGACGTGCCGCAAGCCTCCGGGATAGGCGGCATCCTCGATCCGTTGGCCGCCTGCAAGCGGAAGATCCACGACGAGAAGGTTCGGGCGCCCTCCCGGTCCGAGCGCACGGCCGTACAGCCGCTCCCGACGTGCGTCGGCGTCCCAGCGATACAGGACGATCTTGGAATACGCCCCGAGCCTCGAGAGGTCCTTCCTGGGGTCGACTAGCTGCGCGCGCCGTTCTTCTCGCGCCACGCCTGCCGTTCCTCGCGCTCACCGGCTGGGCGCGGAACAAGCCCGTGAGCAGCGGCTCGTCGTCGCTGGGGCCGTCCTCGTGTTCCACCCTCTCCCGCTTCGGCAGGAGCAGAGCGACGGTGACCTTGCACGACGAGCACTCGGCGAAGTTCAGGTTCACCTGCAGGAGCTGGCCGCCGCAGAGGCACGGTTCGCCGTACACGATCTCGTGGTGGACGAACTGCACCCAGAGGTAGACGGCGCCTCGGCGCACCTCGCGGTACACGCGCACCACGCGCTCGAGGCGCACGGCCGCATTCGCGGCGGCTTCCTCGACGAGCTCCGCTCCGCGCACGAAGTCGCGCCCCTTCACGAGGCGGTGGGCGCGACCGTCCGCCAGGTCGTCCCAGGGAAGGCCTAGCTCGTCGTGGGGCTCGAGGTGCTTCATCTCACATCATGTCGTCGTCGTCGTCTTCATCCTCGCCCACGACCCTGAACACGCCGAGGAATCGCGTCGCGAGCTTGTTGAAGAACCACAGGCCGAACGACCACGTCAGAACGATCGCCACCAGCGACCAGAGCACGCCGAGCGGCCGCAGGGACGCGGCATCGAGAAAGCCCCACTGCACCATGTTCACGACACCCGTCAGCGGATTGACCTGCGAGACGGCCTGCGCCCACGCCGGCAGCTGGTGGGCCGAGTAGTACACGGGCGTGAGGAACATCCAGACCGGGATGAAAAAGCGGAGGAGGTACTTCACGTCCCTCGCGCGCGCATACAGGACCGACGTGAATAGCCCGATGGCGATGCCGAAGATCAGGCACAGGGCCACGCCGGCCACTCCTACGAGAAACCGCACGTTCAGTTGCAGGTAGAGGTGGCCTTTCGCGATCCAGTAGTAGAGGAGAACGACGGCCGCGATGAGCCAGTAGACGGTGAGGCGCGCGAAAACACGGCCGAGGATCGCGATCGGAACCAGCAGCAGAGGGACGCGCAGATTGCGGGCGACCTTGATCTGCTTCGAGCTGATGGTCTCGTACATGATCGTTATCCGGAAGAGCTGGAACGCCTGGTAGCTGAAGATCACGAACAGCAGATAGGGAATCCCGTTCGGCGCCTGCGCGTGGAAGATCCCGCCGAAGATGAGCGCCATCCCGAAGATCTGCCAGAGCGGGCGCAGCAAGAACCAGAAGCGCCCCATGACTCTGCCCTCAAACGTCTGAACCGAGCTGAGCATCATGCCCCGCAGAAGGTGCCGCGAGTGCCAGGCTTCCGCGATCCGCTTGCGCAACGTTGGCTGCCAGAGCGGGAGCGCGACGGGGAGCGGGGCCTGCTCTACGTCCTCGTCGACGAGAACCGGCTCGGCTGAGATTTCGACGGCTGAAGGCGCTGTCATTGCAAACAGGATAGTTGGCCGTCCGGCATGTTCCGCCGGGCGTTCCGGCGCCGGATGCGGATTCCGACAGAGCCGCCCAGGGCGAGGAGAGGGCGCGCCAGCGTAGCCGCGAGCGGTGCGGGACGAAGACGGCCGGCGCCGTTGCGCGCAGCTTCTTCGAGAGCGTCGGCTAGGCGCGGCGTAGCCGCCTCGTCCAGACCGTACGGCCGCACGAACCTGCGGACGAACTCGAGCGCCGGCGAGTCCTTTCCTCCCTCCACGGCAGCTGCCACCTGCCGTGCGTGCTCACGGAGCGTCGGAGCCGCGGTCGCAGGCCCGCCGTTCTCCGCGAGCAGATAGGAGAAATGCACCGTCCCGTCGGACGCCGGACGGGTCGTGAACACCGGGCGTCCCGGGATAGCCGCCTCGATCAGCGCGCTCGTGTTCAGGCCGACGACCGCGGACGCGTGGAAGATCGAGTCGAAGTAGTCGTCACGACCGCGGTCGTCGACGGGGTTCTCGCCCCGGCGCGGAAAGACGGCGACACCCTCCAGCGCCTCGAGTGCGTTCACGTCCGTCTCTCGGAGCGGGTTGAGCGGATGCGGACGGACGAGCACGCCCGCGCTCGGAACCTGCTCTCGCAAAGCACGGAGCCAGCGCCCGATCGAGGCGCCCTCGTTCGGGGCCAGAAACGGCGAGGAGCCCACGTACAGGACGTACGGGGCGTCGGGCAGGCCGAGCGCCGCGAGCAGCTCCTTACGGTCCCTGCTCGGCCGGCGGCCGAACCAGTGGTCGTAGGCCTGTGCCCCCGTCACTGCAACGGACGGGCCCGGAATGCCGTGGAGCTCGACGGCCTCGCGGCGCTGATCCTCGTTCCAGACGGTCATGCGGTCGGGACGCTCGTGCAGCAGCCCCTTGTTGGTCAGGTTGTCCCAGCTCGCGACGCAGAAGCACGTCGGGATCCCGAGCCGCTTCGCCGCGCGCAGGTAGTCCAGCTGCGGCGAGCCGAGGTCGAGCAGCGGCGTGACCGCCACCAGATCGGGATCGCGCTCGGAGACGTAGCGAAGCAGCGAGCGACGCGGGGGTACGGCCCTTTCGAGTGAGCCGAGCGAGCGCCGGACGAGATCGCGCGCGCCCCCGGCGGCGTCGAGCGCGCGGAGGAACGGCTCGGGGAGCGCGTGCGCCGCGCGCAGGCGCGGCCGCACCGCGCGGTCGAGCGGAGGCTCCAGGTACCGCAGGTAGTCGAGCATTGCGCGCAGCTGCCAGGCGACGAGCGTCCACTCCTCAGCCATGGCGGGGGCGGGAGCGCGGCCGAGGGTGACCCCGTCGAGCTCACCGAGGGAGGCGGCAAGCGAGCGCTGGCCGCTGAGCCCCTCCTTCTCGCCGTCGAAGGCCAGGTGGACGCGATGACCCCGGCGCGCCAGCTCGCGCAGAGCCGACTCGAAGTTCCTGAGGTGGCCGGGATGGCGCATGAAGAACAGCACGTCCATGCGGGCTCACCCCTCGGCGTGCAAGGTGCCGAGGTGGCGAGCTCTGTATAGACGCCGCTTTTGGCCGAGCTTGCGGGCCACCCGCTCGATCGCGTCGAGATGCATGGCGGACAGCTGGGGTCGCGAGTACAGCGCAAGCGTCGGCGTCCCGACGTACGGGCCTAGAAACGAGAACCCGCCGTACGTGGAGATCAGCGCGCGGGCCCCGCGTACGACCTGCGTCTGGAGCGCGAGGTTGTGCCTGGGCGCGAGCCGGTCGGATACGTCGATGACGGGCAAGGAGGGCGGCGGGACGTACGGTTCGTGGCCTCCGGTCTCCTCCCCGCCGCTCAGCAGGACGACAGCGGTTTCTCCTGCCAGCGCGGTGATGATCCGCTGGAGCGCGGCCTGATTCTCGCTCGTATCGGGCAGGGACGGGCTGAAGTAGACCTTCACCGCCACGTACGGATCGGGCAAGCTCAGGTCGGCCGGCTCCTGCGCCGGCAGCAAGCGCTGTTCGGTGTGGCCGTCTATGACCGCCGAGGACGCGCCCCACTCCCAGCGAGGAGCGAACAGACGGTGCGCCAGGACCGGGTGCAGCCACTCTGTGCTTTGCCCGCCCGCCTGCTCGCGGGCGAGCTCGAACGCCGCGCGGTCGTGTCCACGCACGCGGATGTGAGATTCGGTGTCCGGATGTCTGAGGCGCTCCTCGTGCCAGGCGCGGATCTCGTCCGCCGTGTAGTGGTCGAGAAGATCGACATACCCGCCGAACTCGGCGTACCACGGCTCGGCCCCACCCCGGGAGACCGCAACCACCCGCGCGGGGTCCACGTCGTGCTCGGACACGAGCCGGTTGAGAAACGGAATCCAGTACAGAAGCTCCATCCCGACGCCGCCGATCCACGGCCCGGCGACGATCGTCCGGTCGGTGCTCGCGATCCGCTCGATCTTCTTGGCGGCGACCCGAGCGATGCTGAGGGCTCGGCGGCGCTTGTACCCGCGAGTCCCGAAAGACCCGAGCGCGCGACGCCCTCTGCCGATCACGGTGGTCGCCGGCATTATCCCGAGCCCGCGAGCACTGCCTCAGCCGGTCGCGTCGCCACCGTCTCCTGCGCCGCCTCCTCGAGCGATTGCGCGAGCCGGAGCGCGTTTTCGTCGGAGCGATCGACGAGCACCGGCGCACCTGGCCGGCAGCGCCGCATCGCGGCGTGCAGGAAGCAGAGGATGGTCTCACGATCGGGCTCGAAGCGGAGCACGGCCGGAACGAGCTCGCGCAGCTCGGCGAACGAGGACGCGTCCAGTGTGACGCCGTAGCCCGAGTAGAACGGGTGCCCGACCGTGAGAACGGGCTTCGCATACAGCAGAGCTTCCAGACCGACCGTCGAGCTGATCACGGCTACGGCGGCGGCGCTTTCGATCAGGTCGTGGGAGCTCGTGTGCGGCGCGACGATGTACACGTTCGCAGGGCGCTGCACACGGCGCAGAAAGGAAAGCGGGTTGCGCCCGATCGAGAGCGGATGCTCCTTGAGCACGAGGTCGTAGCCTGGCGGCAGGGCCTCGGCGATCAGCTCGACGATCGCGGCCTGGTCGGAGCAATGGGGGATGACCCGCTTGATCTTGAAGTCGTCCGTCACGTGCAGCGGGAAATAGACGTACGGCCGGCCCGGCCTGGGAGTGCGGTAGAAGGCGCGCGCCGTCAGGGCGCGTCCCCACCCGAGCACGTGCTCGCCCGTCCACCGCCACGGGTGCAGATACTCGTTGTCCTTGTCCGGCCCGACGCGGGCGCCGATGTATTCACGCGCCTGCGCGAGCCGGCGGCGGGTGGCGAGGACGGGCCGGTGCGGCCGGATGGGCTCGCGGCGCGCCGTGAACTCGGCGATGAACCCCTCGACCTCCTGCCGCTCTTCCGCGTTCAGGGGTCGCACCTCGTCGCGGGCGACGATCGGCGCGTCGAGCGTGTCCACGTACAGCCGGAGCGGCCGCGGGAAGATCGTGTAGAAGAGAAAGAGCGTCGGGATCCTGCGGGCAAGCGCCACGTGATGAGCAACCGTTCGCAACAGCTCGGTACCTACCTCGGGAACAAGGACATCCGGTCGCACCCGGTCGAAGAGGCGTTCGAGCACGAGGAAGTGCTGCACCGTCCTCCGCACGCACCAATCCTCCGCGCGACCTTCGGATGCCGGGTCGATCCGGTAGACGTCCCTGATGGAGGGGAGGCAGTACCGGCTCTCGATTCTCGTCCGCTCGGCGGCGACGTCGAAGGGCGGGAGCTCGGCGATCGCGTCCGGTAGGCAGAAGGCCTCGAAACCGCGGTCGCGGAGCGCCTGGGACGAATGACGCGAGACGGTCACGTGAGAAATCGCGTGACCACGCCGGCTGAGCTCGACGCCCACGGTGCCGTAGAAGTCGCTTTCGAAGCTCTGGATGGTGGCAAAGAGAAAACGCATGGCGCGGTGTTGGTGCGAACGCGTACCGTGACCCCTGCACGACCATGATACGAACTCTCGCGCCGAAAATGGCCCTACGCCTCACGTGTCCCCGCGACACCTGGGAACGGCATGTGCTCGTAGCGCGGGCGGTCGAGCGACCGGGGACGGTGCTGGACGTAGGCGGGCGCCCCGGCGAGCTGGCCGCCTTCCTCCCGGGCAGCCGCGTCACCGCCCTGAACGTCGACGAGCCGGCGGACGTGGTTGCAAGCGACGAGCGCCTTCCTTTTTCCGACGGCTCCTTCGACGTGGTCACGAGCCTCGACGTCCTGGAGCACCTGTCGCGCGAGCGCCGGAGGAGTCACCTCGAGGAGCTCGTTCGGGTCGCGCGCAGCCAGGTGCTCGCCTGCTGTCCGCTCGGCACCGAGGCCCATGTGCAGGCGGAGGAAGAGCTGGCCGCGTGGTACGAGTCGGTCGCGGGGAGCCCCCACCGCTTCCTGCAGGAGCATCTTGCGAACGGGCTACCGACGGAGGCCGAGCTGCGCGGTCTGATCAGAGATCTCCCCTTCTCCTTCGAGCTCTCCTTCCACGGCGACTTCCGCCGGACGGAAGAGATCTTCCGCGCCTCGGTTCGCTCCGACCTGCTGCGCTACGGCCGCGAGGTCCTACGGCCCGCTGACACTGCTCTTTCGGCCACGCCCAACGACCACACCAACCGCGCCTTCCTGTCCGGCGTTCCGGCGAATGCACCGTAGAAACCGCCTCGGGCAGCTGGCCAAGCGCGGCCGCGGGGTTCCGGTTGTAGGGACCGCAGCGCATCTCTTCGTCCGCACCGGCGTGAGAGCCACGTACCGGCTGCACGACAGTCTGCTCAGCAATCCCGAGGCCCGCAAGCGCCACCGGGACAAGCCCCCGGAGCTCGACGACCTTCAGCAGGAAGTCCTGGTGCGGCTCCAGGAGGACGGGATCGCAGTCGTCCGTTTCCACGAGCTCTTCGACCCGGAACTGTGGGACGACCTTTCCCGCTCCGCCGGCGACTTCGCGAGCACCGTGGAGCAAGACGGCGCGGCGCCGAAGGAAGGGAAGAAGCACTACCTCGTGCGCGCGTATGCGCCGGGCCCGACCGAGCTCGGCGCCGACAACCCGTGGCTTCGCGTCGCTGCCGATCCCAGGCTCCTCGATCTCGTGAACGCCTATCTCGGACTCTGGTCGAAGGTGTCGTACGTGGACCAGTGGTACACGGTGCCGGATCCGGAGGCGGCGGACCGAGTCGCGTCGCAGCGCTGGCATCGGGACTACAACGACCGCTATCTGCTCAAGGCGTTCCTGTACATGAACGAAGTGGACGAGAATGCGGGGCCCTTCGAGTACGTGCCCGGGAGCATGATCGGGGGCCAACGGTTCGCTGACGTCTTTCCCTGGGAGGTGTTCGGCGAGGATCTCTACCCCCCGGAGGCCGAGCTGGAGAGGCGCATTCCGGAGAGCGCCGCGACATCGCTGACCGGGTCCGCGGGAACGTTGATCCTGTGCGACACGACAGGCTTCCACCGCGGAGGATTCGCGCGGGAGAGCCCGCGCGTGATGGGGGTCTTCAACTACGTCTCGGCGGCGTCCCTCGCGTCGCTCTCAGAACGGAACTTCACCGTCACGGATCCACCACCCTGGGCGACCGACGCGATTCGCTACGCGCTCGACTAAAAGGCGCCGCGGCCGCTGAAGACCGCCGCGGACGTCAGAGCCAGTATGCGCACGTCGCGGCTCAGCGACAGGTTCTCGACGTACTCGCGCTCGACGGCGAGCCGCTCGTCGAAGCGCAGGTAGCCGCGTCCGTAGACCTGCATCGGCCCGGTCATCCCGGGCTTGACCGCCAGGCGGAAGCGCTGATCCGGCCCGTAGCGCTCGACGAATTCCATCGCTTCCGGGCGCGGGCCCACGAGACTCATGTCCCCCGTCACCACGTTGAAGAGCTGCACGAGCTCGTCCAGGCTCGTGCGGCGCAGGAAGCGGCCCACGCGGGTCACGCGCGGATCGTCGGGCAGCTTGAACACCGGCTCGGGCAGGTCGTCGATCGAGACGAGATCCGTGAGCCGCTCGGCCGCGTCCGCGACCATCGTGCGGAACTTGTACATCCGGAACGGCCGCCCGCCCAGGCCCGCTCGGAGCTGCGCGATCACGACCGGGCCGCGGCTGTCCACGCGGATGGCGATCGCGATCGCAAGGAAGACCGGGCTGAGCAGGACGATCGCCGGCACCGCCACGAGGAGGTCGATTATCCGCTTCAGCGCCAGCGTCGAACGAGAGACGTCCCACGTGTTGTACTCGACGACCGGGAGGTCGGCGACATGGTTCAGCTGCACTGCGGTGCCGAACATTCCGCGGGCGGGTGGGATCACGCTGAGCTTGATCTGGCGCGCGCGGCACAGTGCAACGAGCTCGGCGATGTGCTCCTCGTCGATGTGCTGCGACGCGAGGATGATCCGGTCGACGCCGGTGGCCCAGTTCTCGGGATGCTCGGGGCTGAGCTCGACCTGGCTCGGCACCAGCTGGACGTGGATGTCCGGAAAGAGCTCGATCTTGCGCCGTGTCGCTTCCGCGATCGCACCCGCGCCCACGATCAGCGTCCGCTCCGGCGGGACGCGGCGACGCCAGAGATAACGGCCCAGAGCCCGGAACGAGAATGCCGCCGCCAGGACGATCGCCGCCATCTCGAGCGCTTTCGCAACCGTGATCGAGGCTGCCGGCGCCCAGTAGAGGACGAGGCACGCGATCACCGTCCCGCGAACCGCCCACGTGAACAGCTGCCCGAACTCGTCGGCGGTCAGGTGGCGTAGCGCTCGATGATCGTTGTCGTACAGGCCCATGAGCTTGGCCAGCAGGATCCACATCGGCAGCAGGGCCGCCGACCACAGGACGAGGTGCCAGTCGTAGCCGACCGCGAGGAAGAACAGGCTGACAAGCAGGACGGCCCCCGCGTCGGCGAAAGCAAGCATCCGGCGAAGGAGGGCGTCCCTCCAGTTCCTGCTGGTCGAAGCCGTGCTGACCAGACGCTCGAGCTCACGGGGCGAATGGGCTACGGAGACGCGAACTTCGGTCACCGCCAACCACCTCTCACCCCGGGAGACATGCCCGTAAAGTACCGCGTTCGCCATGGCGAAGCCATCGTCCGAGGTTCAAACCGTGCTCTCGACACCGTTTGTCGACCTCGGCCCGAGCTGCCGGCCGCTGAACGAGGCGATCCTGGCGGACGTCGCCGAGCTGCTCGACTCGGGCCGGTTCCACTACGGGCCCCAGGTGGTGGAGTTCGAGGAGCGTTTCGCCGCCTACTGCGGCGTATCGCGGTGTGTGGGGATGTCCAGCGGCCTCGATGCCCTGCGACTGGCGCTGCTCGCGGCCGGGATCGAGCCCGGAGACGAGGTGATCGTCCCCGCGAACACGTTCATCGCGACCTTCGCCGCCGTGCGGCAGGCGGGCGGAGTGCCGGTCCCGGTAGACGCGAGCGACGAGGACTACAACCTCGATCCCGCTCTGCTCGACTCGGCGGTCAGCGGGCGAACGCGCTTCGTGGTTCCTGTCCACCTCTACGGGCAACCGGCGGACATGCGGCGCATCCAGGAGGTCGCGGACGCGCGTGGGCTCCAGGTGATCGAGGACGCCTGCCAGGCGCACGGCGCGTCCCGTGACGGGAAGCGGGCCGGCACCGCGGGAATCGCTGTCTTCAGCTTCTACCCCAGCAAGAACCTCGGCGCCGCCGGCGACGCGGGCGCGCTCGTTACAGACGACGACTCCGTCGCCGAGCGAGCACGCGCGCTCCGCCACCACGGCGAGGTCGAGAAGTACCGGAGCGCTTTCGAGGGCTACACCGCGCGCCTCGACACGATCCAGGCGATCGTCCTCCTCCACAAGCTCCCGCACCTCGACGCCTGGACGGCGCAACGCCGGGCCGCCGCGCGGTTCTATACGGATGCGCTCGAGGGCGTGGGCGACCTGCGTTTGCCGCCCGTCGCGGCGGGCAGCGACCCTGTCTGGCACCTCTACGTCGTCCGGACGCGCGACCCGGAGGCCCTGGCGAGCCACCTCGATGCGCGCGGGATCGGGGCGGGTCGCCACTACCCGGAGCCGCCTCACCTCTCCCGGGCGTTCGCGTGGCTCGGGTACGGAGCCGGTTCGTTTCCCGTCACCGAGCGGATCGCGCGAGAAGTGCTCTCGCTCCCTCTCTTTCCGGGCATCACGGAAGCGCAGCTCGCCGCCGTGACCGAGGCAATCGCCGACTACTTTGGCTGACGGCCCCGCCAACGAGGCGCCCTACCGGCTCATCTCGGACGTCGAGTTCGGCGAGGGCGTCGTCGTCCAGGCCTTCACGAACCTCTACGGCTGCCACATCGGCGACGAATCGCACATCGGGCCGTTCGTCGAGATCCAGGCGGGAGCGGTTGTCGGCGCCCGCTGCAAGATCCAGAGCCACGCCTTCATCTGCACCGGCGTCGAGCTGGGAGACGGCGTCTTCGTCGGGCACGGGGTCATGTTCATCAACGACAAGTCGCCCCGAGCGACCGCCGAGAGCGGTGAGCTGGCGGGGAGGAGCGACTGGGAGCTGCAACGGACGGTCGTCGCCGACGGAGCCTCGATCGGCTCCGGAGCGACGATCCTCGGCGGCCTACGGATCGGCGCACGCTCGCTCGTCGGTGCAGGGGCAGTAGTCACGCGCGACGTTGCCGACGAGGCGGTCGTCGCAGGCAATCCAGCGCGGCCACTCTAGCGCGCCTTCGGCGTGCCGAGGCGCCTTGACCTCGTCTGCCGCATCTGCTTTCGTGACGTTCCCGCCACCCCTAGGAGGTACGAAGCGATGTCCGACTCATTCCTACGCGCTTTGCGCTGGGCAGCTCTCGGAGGCGCCTTTCTGCTGCTGATCGGCGCGTCCGGCGCGACCGCGACCAGCACGGCGACTTGCGGCACCACGTTCAATCTCGGCACGGGGGTCGTAACGCCGAACTCCTGCGACGCCGTGACCGCGCTGAACGGCGCCGCAGGCACCGAGCTCGATGTCGAGAGCACGCTTCCCGGGGGGCAGGCGATCAGGGGATTCGCTTCGAACCCGACCGGGAAAGGGGTCGGCCTCGCAGGCCAGACCAACTCGAACGGCGACAACGCCCACGGCACGGAAGGAGTCCTCAACAACGGCTCGCCGGGAATCGGCTCGGCCGGCCTCTTCGGCTACAGCTTCAGCACCAACACGAACGGGCCGGGCGTGTACGGGCAGCACGCGTCCGTGATCGGCTCATCCGCGGGAGTTCTCGGCGAGAGCAGCTCGGGCGACGCCGGGGCGACCGGCGTGTTCGGCCACGTCCTCTCCACGGCTCCCGGCGGCAGCTCAGCCGGAGTGCGCGGAATCAACGAGGGCAAGGGAGGCAACGGCGTCGGCGTGTGGGGCTCGCACGCGGGCTACGGAACGGGCGTGTACGGCATCTCGCCGTACGGCCGGGGCATCTGGGGCTTCCACACGGGAGCGTGGAGCGAGCTGCCCGCAGTCGAAGGCGACACGAACTCGCGCGTGCCAAGCGCGACCGCGGTGAAGGGCGTGATGACGAGCACGACGCCGGCGATCGGCTCGGTCGCCGTGCGCGGCGTCAACAACGGGGCGGCGGCGTACGGCGTGGGCGTCGCGGGCTCCCAGGCCGGATACGGGACGGGCGTGTACGGCACTACTCCGTACGGGCGGGGCGTGTTCGGCGAGCACACGGGCGCGTGGGGCAACGCGGCGGCGGTCGAGGGCACGACGAACTCGCGGGTCGCGAGCGCGGTCGGTGTCCAAGGGGTGGTCACCAACGCCAATCCCGCGGACGGCTCGACCGGAGTCCGCGGGATCAACAACGGTACGGGAGCGAAGGGCATCGGCGTCTGGGGCTCGCAGGCCGGCTCCGGCTGGGGTGTGTACGGGTTCAGCCCGCTGGGCAAGGGCATCGTCGGCGAGACCCGTTCGGGATACGCCGGCTATTTCATCGGCAACGTGCGCGTGACGGGAACGCTCAGCGCCGCTGTGAAGAGCTTCCAGATCGACCACCCCCTCGACCCGGCTCACAAGTACCTCCAGCATGCATCGGTCGAGTCGTCCGAGCTCAAGAACATGTACGACGGCATCGCCACGACCGACGCAAAGGGCTTCGCGACGGTGAAGCTCCCGGCCTGGTTCCAGGCGCTGAACGGCGACTTCCGCTACCAGCTCACCTCGCTCAGCGGGCTCCAGGAGCTGGCGGTTGCGAAGGAGATCTCGCACAACCGCTTCACCCTCCAGAGCCAGAAGCCGTTCGCGCGCGTCTCCTGGCAGGTGACCGGGGTCCGGCACGACGCGTACGCGCGCGCACACCCGCTGAAGGTCGTGCAGGAGAAGCCCGCGGGCGTGCAGGGGACTTACCTCGATCCGGCGGCCTACGGGCAGCCGCAATCGAAAGCCGAGGCGACCTCGCCTCGGCTGCCCAAGTGGTCGCGGACGATCCCCCGGCCGAAGGGAGCGCCGATCAAGCGCTGAGGACGCGCTCGTAGAGCGAGACGAGCCGTGCCGCGACCACGGGCCGGGAGACGCTTTCGGCCCGCCTGCGGAGCGTCTCGCGATCCCGGAGGTCGAGGGCACCCCCGACCGCGGCCGCCAGCTCGACGGGGTCGCGCGCGGCAACCGCGCAGCCGGGTAGCCCGTGGAGGACCTCCGGAACGTCCCCGACGTCGACCGAGACGACCGGTGTGCCGCAGGCAAGGGACTCGCGCACCGCCACGGGAGATCCCTCCCAGTCGGAGGTCATCAGCATCGCGTCGGCGGCGTTGAGGACCAGTACAGCCTCGTCGCGTGACCAGCCCTCGAGCGCCACGCTCTCGATCGCGATCCTCCGCCCCAGCCGCTGGAGGGTCGCGTCGAAGAGCGGCGCGTTCTTGCGGAGGTTGTCGCGCGGTCCGGGCAGAAGCGCATAGCGGGCGCCGGGGGACCAGCCCAGGCGGCGGCGGGCCTCAGCGCGATCGAGGATGCGAAACCGGTCCGTGTCGGCAGCCGCAGGGATGACGTCCGCCCGAGGCAGTCCGAGCGCCCTCGCCCCCGCGCGGCTGACGAAGATCGGATACGAGAGGCGAGCCACGACCCAGGAGACGTAGCGCTGCCAGGGGACGTAGCCGATGTCGCTGCCGTGGAACGTCGTCACCAGCGGCGCTTCTCGCTGCCCGAGCGCGGCGGCTCCGGCCAGGCCGTAGTGGGCGTGGACGAGGTCGTAGCCGCCGCGGGCGCGGGCGCGGATGTCGCGGACGGCGCGGACGTACGCGCGCCGGTCGTGCCGGCCGTCGAAGGCGAGAACATCGACGTCGATCCCGGCACGCCGCAAGTCCTCGACCTGCTCGGCGACGAAGCAGCCACGCCAGGGCTCGGCCGCCGTCGGGTACATGTTCGTGCAGACGAGGACCTTCAAGCGGACAGCGCCCTGACTACGACGGGCCGCCGGGCACCGTGCGCCAGAGGCGGCGGGCGAGCAGCCCGAGCCCGATCCAGGACAGCGCCGGAATGAGGGAGAAGAAGCGCATGTCGACGAACGACGCATTGACGAGATAGACGAGCAGGACACCAAGCCATCCGAGCACCAGCGCGCGATCGTCCGGAACGCGGATCGCGCGGCGAACCGCTCTTCCGGCGATCACCGCCCACGGCAGCAGGAGCAGCAGGATTCCGACGACACCCAGCTCGACGAGCACGCTGAGGAAGGTGTTGTGGCTCGTGAAGCGGTACCTGGGCGTGCTGTAGCCGTGCTCGAGCCGGGCGCCGGAAACCTTGTCTGGGAGCCGCGTGAGCGCACGGACGTCGCCGGTCCCGAGCCCGCCCTTCCCCGCCGCCAGCCAGTGGAAGCCGGCGGCAGCACGCTCGGTGGTTCCGGAGTACGAGCCGAGCCAGAAGACGGGCGCCGCCGTGGCGGGCGGTGTAGCGCGCGAAGCGCCTGTGAACGGGCCGCCGTCGACCGAGATCTGGACGGAGGACGGCGACCAGCTGCCGATGACGGTGTGCTCCGAGCCACGCCGAAACGTCTGGCGCCGGGAGACGGCGTAGGTTGTCGTCCGGCCCGCGATCGCCGCGAAGACGAACTTGTGCAGGTCCGTGTCGTAGGCCAAGCGGAGCTGCTCGCGGCCGCTTTCGAGCCACGAGAACAGGATCGGAGACCTGCTGATGCGAGCGTTGGCGCCGAACCCGAGCCGCACGCGCATCGCCACCCAGCCTCGTGCCGGCGTCACCACCGCCGAATCAACCGCGACAGGCGCCCCGACGCCGCGCCCCGAGGCCGTGAACACCTCGCTCAGATCGGCGCCGGGACCGACACCGACCGGCAGCGAGCGCTGCACGACGTCGAAGGAACCGTAGCCCCAGCCCAGCAGCGGCTTGCGCTCGAACGCGCGGAGGCCCGCACTGGTCACGCGGGCCCGGATAGCCCCCGTTGAGGTATTCGAGATCCTGCTGCGGTAGAGATGCGAGTGCGTCAGCGGCCCCCAGGCCGCCGCGAGGACGATCCCTGCGACGACGACAAGCGCTGCGGCCGCCAGCCTCACGCGGGGCTTGAGCGCTAAGAGGATGAGCGCGGCCACGAGCGCGGCCGCCACGGAGGCCCGTTCATACGTCACGACCAGCGCGGGAACCGCGAGCAGGAGCGTCACCGATGCGAGCCGGCGGCTGCTCCCGCCTGGCCACAGCAGGGCGGCCAGCGCCAACACGATCGTCATTCCCAGAAAGGTTCCGAGCGCCGCCGGGCTCAGCAGCGGCCCGGTCGCACGCATGACCGCCTTCTGCTGCCAGAACGTGTAGTGCCACAGGTTCCATCCCGTCGCCTTCTCGACCAGCGCCATCACCGAGACGAGCAAGCTCGTGGCGAGGAGCACGTCCGTCGCCCGTTTGAGAGCCGAGCCGTGGAACGGCGCGAGCACGCAGACGTAGAAGGACAGTACACCGACAACCACGCCGAGGTAGAGCTGCTCCAGGAGATCGATGCGGTCGTAGCTGCCGTACCGTCCGGCGCCGAAGGCGACTGACGCGACCGCGAGGGCGACGAAGACGGCGGGGAGCGCCGCGACCACTCCTGACCAGCCGAGGGAACGCGGCCACCGCCCCTTCCAGACCGTCCATGCGGCGAAGGCGAGCGGCGGGAGGAAGTACAGGCCGATCTTCAGCGCCGCCGCGGCCGGCGTCTCGCTTCGCCTGCCGAAGCTCTGGAAGTAGGGCGCGAGGAAAAGCCAGGCGAGGAAGCCGAGGTCAGGCCGGCGCCGGAAGGCGACAACGCCGGCGGCCAGTACGAGCACGGCGGCGGCCTCGGCGGGCAGGAGAGACAGGTAGGCGGCGACCGCGGCCACGATGACCAGAACGGCCGCCGCAGCCGCGAGCACCGGCGCGCCGGCGGTCTCCGTCGCCGCCCGGCGGAGATCGCGCGCTCGCGCCGGCCACGAGTGATCGACCGAGAGGAATCCGGTGCTCATAGGCGCGGGATGATGGTGCGCCAGCTGTCGCGATAGAACTCGAAGACCGGGTTCGGCTGGATCGAGTCGAGCCCGCACAGCTCGAGCACATGCACGCGCTGGTACCCGATGGTGGCGCGAATCGGCGCCTGCGGCGCGTCGGTCAGATGGATGAGCTCGTACAGGCTCCAGCCGCCGCCCACGTCGTAGAGGGGCAGCGCGAACTTCAGCGTCGCGATCCCGTCCCGGAAGAGCTTCGTCGCGGCCGAGCGCGGCGCCAGTGTCTGCAGGTCGTACAGTCCGAACAGCGTGAACATGAAGCCGTTGAGGATGAAGCTCGGCGGGCGGGTCGGTCCCTCCTCGTAGAAGGGATGGCCGAACAGATCGGCGAGCAAGCCCCCCTTCGCGACTGGCACGAGCAGCGACCGCAGCGCGCGTTTGGAGGCGCGCAGGAACTTCTGCGCGTGCTGAATGCGGTAGACGCGCGTCAGCAGCGAGATCGCCTGGCCCTGTGCCATTGCGGACGGCCACGGGACCGGTACCGGCGCGTTGTTGTGTCCGAGCGTGATCGGGAACCGGTACAGCCATGTTCCCTTCCTCGTCTGCGTGTGCACGAACCAGTTCGCCATCCTCCACGCCGTCGCGAGATCCCCGGGTGTGGGGTTGATCGAGTAGCGGCTGATCGCCTCGAGCCCGACCTGTGCGATCACCACCGGGTTGTAGTAGAAGCTGTCGCCGACCTGGACGAGCGGGACGCCGTCCGCGTCGAATCTGATCTCGATTCCGGCCGCGCGCAGACCGGCGAGCTGGTTCAGCCCCGCGAGGTTCAGGTATTGACCGGCGGGTGCGTAGTGGTAGTCGTCGCAAGTCAGCGCGTTCGGGATCGGCGGAGAGTCGGCGCGACCGGGGCTCGCGACCAGGGCTGCGACCGTGGAGAAGAGGGCGGCGAGCGCCAGCAGGCGCCCGCCGGAGAACCGCACCGTCACCGCGGGGATGCTAGCGGGGTTCCAGGCAGAATCGCCGGGTGAACCACGAGGAGTTCTCGCGTGCGGTGAAGATCATCCTGTCGCCGAGCGTGCGGCACGTCGACCCCTGGCTGCTCGACTACTACGCCGCGCTGCGCCGCCGGGGCGCCGCGGAACAGTACCTCCGTTACCGGCGAGAGCTCTACCGTTTCGGGCGCGTGAACCCTGCCGGCAAGCGCACATTGGAGGCCGGCTGCGGCTTCGGCCTGGCCCTCGTCGCCGCGCGCGTGCTCGGCGCGTCGCGCGCAGCGGGGCTCGACCTCTACCGGCCGATGGTCGAGACGGTCGAGTCCTACCTGCCCTTGCTTCCGGCAGAGCTGTCGTCGGGCATCGACGTCGCCGTCGGGGACGTCGCCGCGATGCCGTACGCCGGCGGCACATTCGACGTCGTGGTCTCCAACGAGGCCGTATCCCACTACGCCGACATCGACGGCTTCATCGCGGAAGCCCGGCGCGTGCTCCGACCGGGCGGCGTCCTGATCGTCCACGACGGAAACAACCTGCGCAACCCGTTGACGCGACGGACGCGGGAGCGTATCTGGGATGCCTTCGAGCGAGGCGTCGGTAAGGAGCGGCTCGACGAGCGGCGGGGCACGACGCCGTACCGGGAGCGGCGGCGCGAGCTCCTCTCCGAGGCGCTGCCGGGCGAAGACGCCGCCGTGCTTGCTGCACTCGCGGAGCGGACGTATGGGCTGGCGCGTGATGCGGTGCTCGAGGCCGCGGACCGGTACCGCGAGACTCGGGAGCTCCCACCACCGCCGCGGAGCTCGCAGCCCCCGGTCGATCCCGACACGGGAATCGTGATGGAGCGGGCGTTCGACCCCTTTGAGCTGGCACGCCGGATGCGCTCGCACGGCTTTTCCACGCGCGTGGCCGGCTACTGGGGCGGCGCGAGCGGCCGCCCGACCATCCGCCTCGTCAACGCCTTCCTGACGACGCTGTCGCCGGTGACGATCGCGACGGCCAAGGCGTACAGGATCGCGGCCGTTGCGGAATAGAAAGACGCCGGCGCTAGTTCCAGAGGCGGCGCGTCGGCGGCGTCGGGAGACGATGACTGGGGCGGCGGCCCGCATACGGCCGCCGCCCCGAGTGCGAACACATGCTGCAGCTATTTCGCCTGTGCGCCGGGCCCCAGGGCAGTGATCGACTTCGACTTCGCCTGGCCGTAGAGCTGCGGGAACACATACTTGCCCCGCTCGGCGCCGGTCTTCGGTACGACGACCTGGATCCGGTGGGCGTTTGCGTACGCATCGTGCCGGATCCCGGTCACCTGCCAGGAGACCTTCACGTTCGGCTGGTCGGTCTGAATGGTGAACCGGTTGTGCGCGATCTCCTTGACCACCCTCGCGTTCCAGCCTCGTGTGCCGACGATCGTCAGCTGGTAACGGAAGTCGCGGTTCAGGGCCTGGAAGTACGCCGGCAGCTTGATGGTCGCGAAGCCCTTCACGTCGGTCGTGACGTTGCCGTTGTAGACGTCCATCATGTCCGGCGACTCGACGAACGAGTGCTGCAGGTATTCGGTCGACGGGTGCAGCGGATTGTCGATCTTGAACGAGCCGGCCGTCTTGCTGAGCGTGCCGAAGATAGTGACGTCACCGACGAAGCGGCCGGCCAACCCGCCCGGGCCGGCCGTGGAGTAGAGACCCCAGCCCGAGCCTGGGTGCGAGAACCAGCCGCCGATCCCGGCCCCGCCGGTGCCGTTGTTGATTCCGCGCACTCCTGCCGAGAAGCCGCCGGGGCTGGTCGAGCTCACCTTCCCGAGCACGCCGATAGCCGCGATCGAGGTCGAGCTCGTGTCCCCCTCCACGCCTGCCGCGGTGCCGGTCGAGGCTTGGTGGACACCCAGCACTCCCGTCGCGCTCGCGTCGCTTCCAGAGCACCCTCCCACACCATAGTTTCCCGCACACGACGTGAAGCCGAGCGTTCCGATCACGGCGCGCGCGTTACTGTTTCCGATCACGCCGATGCCGTCCGGACTGTTGCCGTAGACACCTCGGCCAATTTGGCTTCCGCCAACGACGCCGTTCCCGTCCGAGCTGGTGCCGTAGACACCAATCCCGCTCGGAGTGGTCCCGTAGACACCCCAGCCGCCGCCGTCCTGAGAGCCGTAGACGCCGATCCCGTTCAGGCCGGTGCCGTTGTTGATTCCGCGCACTCCTGCCGAGAAGCTGCCGGGGCTGGTCGAGTTCACCTGTCCGCGGACGCCGGCAGCGGAGCCCGAGTTCGAGTTCGTCTGCCCCTGCGCGCCCGCATCCGCGCCGCTCGAGGAGGTGTGGATCCCGAGCGCCCCGATCCCGGAGACGGACAGGCCGCGGAAGCCGATCCCGCTGCCGCCGTTCCCACCCCCGATCGCAGGGGTGCTGTTGCTGTTGCCGTTGACGGCGAGACCGTAGGCGCCGGCTGCCGTGCTGAAGTTGGTGATCAAAAAGACCGGCGTTGACATCGAGCCCTGCAGCGCCGTCTGGACCGTGGCGCCGTTGTTCTGGCCGACGACGAGCGGCGAGTTGTCGGTCGCCCCCGCGACCGAGACGGTCAGCAGCGCGGCCACGGCTGCGGCCAGAAGCGGCCAGCGCAACCTTCGTACGACTGGCATGAGCATGTGGTTCCCCCCTTTCCGGGACCCGCCGACGGTCCGACGAGTCGACGGTATGACCAAACCACTCGGCGGCGGGCTTGTCAAGGGGTGGCGCGCTCGCCCGCTTCGTCAAGACGTGAGCTTGCGACCGGACGAGAACGGCGCGGCCCCGGCTAACGGCGGGTCTACGCCTGCGCCACGGGCGCGCCGGACGGCTCGAGGGCGACCGGCGCCCCCTGCTCTTCGAGCGACCTGTCGACCGCCTCCACCATGCGGATGACGTCGAGCCCGATCTGCGCGGAGGAGCGTAGTGACCGCCCGGACTGGATCGAGCTGCAAAAGTCGGCGAGCTCCGCCGCCAGGGGCTCAATCGCGCTCACCGGCGGGGAGATGATCTCTCCCGTGCGATAGGTGAGGTGGTACTCGCCGAAGCTCTGCGGGTTCGGCGGGATCACGCCGGCATCGAAGATCCTCACCGGCTCGCTGCTCGTGTCGTCGTAGACGACCATCCGCTCGGAGCCTACGACCGCGGTCCGCCGCAGCTTGCTCGGAGCGAGCCAGGAGAGCTCCACGTGGCCGATCATCCCGGAGTCGAATTCCAGGTCGATGAACGCCACGTCGGCGATCCCCGGCAGGATGCAGGCACGGCTGAAGGCCGCGACCCTCGTGGGGACGGCGTCGAACCAGTAACGGAGGATCGAAAAGTCGTGCGGGGCGAGATCCCAGACGACGCTCACGTCGGACTGGTGGAGGCCGAGATTGACGCGGCTGGTCGAGACAAAGTAGACGCTGCCGAGCCCGCCCGAGACGATCAGGTCGCGGATGAGGTTGACCGGTGGGCTGTAGAGGAACGTGTGCCCCGGCATAAGCGTCAGGTTCCGCTCGGCCGCGAGGCGCATCAGCTCGAGGGCGTCTAGGGACGACCCGGCGAGCGGCTTCTCCACGAAGACGTGCTTGCCCGCCTCCAGAGCAGCGCGGCTCAACTCGTAGTGCGTCGAGACGGGCGTCGCAATCACCACTGCGTCGAGCGACTCGTCCCCGAGTACGTCATCGAAATCGCGGGTCCGGCGCGCCTTCGGGTAGCGGCGCGCGAGCGCTCGTAACTTCGGCTCCTCGGTGTCGCAGATCCAGCTGAGCTCGGAGTCGCTCAGATCGCTCACGTTGCGCGCGAGATTCGGCCCCCAATAGCCGAGCCCAACGATCGCGACGCGGACGGGCTCTCGCTGACCGTTCGTGTCGACCATTCCCAGCCTAAGACTACGTGTCGCTCCGGAGCCCTGCGCGGATCTGACGCGTCCGGAAAGCCCGCACATACGCGAGGATGAGCGGCGCGACCGCGGCCACCGCGGCAACTGCGGCAATCGCGGTCGGCACGAGCCGCTGTTCGAGACCCTGTTCGTACAGCACCGCCGAAGCGGCGGCTCCGACCGCGGTCGCCCACGCAATCGGCAGGAGGCCGACGAGCAGCCGACCGAGGCGCGCGGCGCCGATCCCCGCCCCCAGTACGCGAATCGCAAGCGTGAACAGGAGGTAGGAGCCAAGTGATCCGATGGCGATGCCCTCGATCCCGAAGCCGAGCACGAGGAGGACGGCGTCGAGCGCGATGTTGAACGCGGCGCTCGCGAGGTAGAGGCGGACGACGGCCCACTGCCGGCCACGGCCGATCGAGTAGCTCACGAGCGGAATCGAGGTGGCCAGAAGCGCTCCGCCGGCCGCCAGGATCTGAGCCGAGCGGATGGATTCCGCATACTTCGGCAGCAGCGCGTACGTGACCGCCGGGAGCACGACGATCGAGGCGGCGACGATCGGCGCGGCGGTCAGACCCGAGACGTCGAGGGCGACGGCGGCCGTCCGTCCAGCCTCGCGGCTTTCCTGCGCCCGTCCGAGCTTGCGCAGAATCCCCGGCCCGAACTGGACCGCGATGGCGACCGGCCCCACCATCGCGAGGCTGCTGACAGCCGAGGCGAGCGTGTAGAGCCCGACTGAGGTTTGACCGAGCCCGACCAGCGCCACGAGCTTGTCCAGCGCGACGAAGTTCGTGTTGCCGAACCAGATCAGCGCGATCGGGATCCCGATGGCAGCGAGCCGCAGCGCCTCGCGCGGCGCCCACCGCGGCACGGGGCGCGGGCGCAGCCAGCCGAGGAGGACGGCGTACTGGACGAGGAAGCCCGCGCTGGACACGGCGATCGCTCCCTTCGACCCCCAGGCAAAGGCCGCGCCGACGCTCGCTCCGAGGTCGACGACGGCCGCGGCGGAGATGCCGGCTGCGAGCAGCCCGAAGTCGCCGTCCGCGAGCGCGACGTTGTACGGGAGATATGCGATCTGCTGCATGGCGACCGCGCCTGCAAGCGCCAGCGTGAACCACCACGGCCCGGGTAGCGCGCCCGCCGCCTCGAGGCCTGCCACGATCAGCAGAAGGGTTGCGAAGGCAGCCGAGAGCGCGATGATCCCCCCGTAGGCCACATCGGCGACGCGTAGCGCGCGGCGGTGCCGCCCTGCCCCGCGTAGCATCGGGATCTCGCGGTAAACCGCATGCAGGAGGCCGAAATCGAGGTAGATGCTGTACCCGACCAGGGTCAAGAAGACGGCCACGAGCCCGAACGCGGTCGGCCCGAGGAGCCAGGCCAAAAGGATGCTCTTGAGCATCAAGGCGATGCGCGCCGCGTACATCGCGGCCGCGTATCCGCCGCTCACCGCGAGACGACGGCGGCGCTGGCCGCGTACGATTACACGGTCATCCAGTGCGGGCGCATGCCCGGCCTCGCCGGCGCTGCTAACCTCGCTCATCGTCGCGGAGCGGCCTGCCCCATCGGCGCATCGTAGATCGCGGCCGCGGCGCCTCTGCATGCTCGTCCACGGCCCGTATCCGCTCGGGGAAGCAAGGGTCGCGCGCGAGGCGCGCGCCGCGCTCGCTGCCGGGTGGGAGGTGGACGTGCTCGCGACGCGGAGGCCCGGCGAGCCGGCGCGCGAACGGGTGGACGGAGCCGACGTCCACCGGCTGCCATTCGCCCACCGCCGGGGCTTGGCACTGCCGCTCGCGGCCGCCGAATACGCGGGGTTCGCGCTGCTCGCAACGGCGCGCCTCGCGCGGCTGGCGCGGCACCACCGGTTCGCAGTCGTGCAGGTGCATGCGCCTCCGGACTTCCTCGCCGCGGCGGCTCTCGTTCCGAAGTTGCTCGGCAGCAGCCTGTTGCTGGACGTTCACGACCTGTCCCCGCATATGTTCGCCATGCGCTTCGGCCACGGTCGCCTGGCGACTTCGTTCGAGCACACGCTCGAAGGCGTCGAGCGGCGGGCCGCCGACCTGGCGGACGCCGTCGTGACGGTGCACGAGCCGTACCGGCGCGAGCTGATCGCGCTCGGCGTGCCGCCCGAGAAGGTGCACGTGGTGATGAACAGCGTCGACGAGCGCCTCCTGCCGAGGCGGGCTGCCCCGCCGCACGACCGCTTCACCGCCGTCTACCACGGCACGATAACGCCCCCGTACGGCGTGGAACTGCTCGTGCAGGCGGCCGCCGCCGTCCAGGATCTGTCGCTCGAGATCTACGGCGACGGCGATTCCGAGCCGGCGGTGGCGCGGCTCGTCAGAGAGCTCGGCCTCGATCCGCGTGTCACTCTCGTGGGTCGGCAGCTGCCGCAGCGGGAGGTGCTCGAGCGGATCTCCGGAGCCTCGGTCGGGGTCATCCCCAACCTGCCTACCCGTTTGAACCGCTTCGCCCTCTCCTCGAAGCTCTTCGAGTACGTCGCGCTGGGGATCCCAGCCGTCGTCGCCGACCTGCCCACGCTCCGCGCCCACTTCGATCCGGAAGAGGTGCGTTTCTTCCGCGCCGGCGACGCGGGCGCACTTGCCCAAGCGTTGCGGGAGGCGGCAGCCGACCCGGATTCGGCGAGAGGGCGGGCTGAGGCGGCGCGCCGCCGCTACGAGGCTTACCGCTGGCCGGTCCAACGCGAGCGCTACCTCGCGCTGCTCGACTTGCTCGCCGCGAGCAGGTAGCGGGCCTCGTCGGCCAGAGCGGCCTCGAAGTCCGTCCGCGGGTCGAACGCGAGCTCGAGCCGCGCCCGCCGGACGTCCAGTACAAGCCTCGCCGGGGGGCGCCGGCTCGACTCGAAGCGCGCGCTGGGGCGAACGCCGAGTGCGCGCGCCACGCCTTCGAGCACCTCGAGCGTCGTCCGCCCCTTTCCGCTGCCGACGTTGAGGACGCCCACGCCGGAGCCGCAACAGGCATTCACGACGGCGGCGGCGACGTCTCCCACGAAGACGTAGTCGCGCACGTCGGAGCCGTCGCCGTGAATCAGCGCGGTCTCGCCGCGCGCGAGCGCGTCGATGAACGCGGGGATCGCCCTGCGCCGGTGCTCGCTCGGCCCATACACGGTCGCGATCCGCAGGCAGAGGTTCCGGCCGTCCATCGCCTCCTCGACGGCCAGCTTGGCGCGTGCGTACGGCGTCACTGGAGCAGGAGCGGCCTCCTCGGGGACGGGCTCGTCGTGCCAGGCACCGTAGACGTCGGCCGAGCTGGCGAAGACGACGCGCCCCGCCGCGCTAACCAGGCGCAGTGCGCCGGCGGCGTTCACCTCGAGCTCGTGCACCATCCAGGCTGACAGCTCGAAGGACGGCGGAGGGTCGTACGCGAGCAGCGCCACCGTCTCGCCGCCGACCTCCGCCTCCCACCACTCCCGGCGAATCTCCGGCTCCAGCGGCAGCCCCGCCAGGCGCCACGGCTCCCGCGTGCAGATCGCGCGCAGGGACATGCCGGCCGCGAGTGCGGCGGCGCACACGTGGCTTCCGATGAAGCCGTCGGCGCCCACGACCGTGATCGCGTTCCCACGGCAGTCGCGCAGCCAGGCGGGCCGGTATGCGAGCGACGGCGGTGCCTTCACCAGTTGCGCACGGCCTCCGCGCGCCCGCGCGCAGCGGCGTCACTGCCGGCGATATGCGACACGTACCGCTCCAACCCCTCGCGGATGGAGACGGCTGCCTCGAAGCCGAGAGCCTCGCGCGCCTTCGTGGTTTCGGCGTAGTGCTGCTCGACGTCTCCGGGACGGCTGTCGTGGAACTCGGGCTCGAAATCGTCCGCGCCCAGGATCTCGAGCAGCAAAGCGCAGATCTCGCGGATGCTCACACCGCGTCCGTAGGCGATGTTCACCGCCTGCCCCACAAGCTCGTCGGAGCCGGCGGCCGCCACGATCCCCTCGGCCGTCTCCTCGACCCAGGTGAAGTCGCGCGTCTGCGAGCCGTCGCCGAAGACAACGGGAGGGAGTCCCGCGAGGATCCGGGTGGTGAACTTGGCGATCACCTCGGCGCTCGTCCCCTCCACGTGCGCACGCGGACCATAGGCGTTGAAGGGACGCACAACCGTCACCGGCAACCCGTAGGCGCGCATGCACGCCTGGGCATACAGCTCGCCGGCAGCCTTCGCCGCGCCGTAGACGGTCGTCGGCTCGAGCGGGTGCCCCTCGTCCATAGGCAGGCGCCGGGCTGAGCCATACGCCTCGGACGAGGACACGTAGACGAAGCGCTGCACCGACGCGTCGAGAGCCGCGAGCACCGTTCGCAGAGACCCGGTCGCGTTGACATCGTGGCTGAGTTCGGGATTCCCGAGCGATGCACGCAGGTTGTCGCAGGCCATGTGAATGACAAGCGCGGCATCGCGGAGCTCGCTGGAGAGGAGCGCTCGGTCGCGCACGTCACCCACGACGACGCGCGCCCCGGCTTCCTCGGCCGCGCGCAGGTTCTCGCGCGAGCCGGCGCTCAGGTCGTCGAACGCAACGACTTTTGCGCCGACCGTGAGGAGGCGGTCGACTACGTGGCTACCGATGAACCCCGCGCCGCCCGTGACGACGACGCGATTGCCCGAGAAGCCGCACGCCGTCAGTTGACGCCGCGCCGACCGAAAACGGCCGGCAACGTCCGGATCAGCAGCCGTACGTCCTGCCAGAGCGACCAGTTGGTGACGTACAGGTAGTCGAGCTTCACCATTTCCTCGAAGGGGATGATCGTCCGCCCCAGCACCTGCCACAGGCCCGTGATGCCGGGCGTCAGATCGAGGCGCCGCCGACCCCATCCGGAGATGTGCTCGTCGACATCGGGAGGCATCGGGCGCGGCCCGACGAGGCTCATCTCCCCGCGGACGACGTTCCAAAGCTGAGGCACCTCGTCCAGGCTCGTGTGGCGAAGGAAGCGCCCGACACGGGTGATGCGCGGATCGTGGTGGAGCAGGAGCCAGACTGGATGCTCGCTCAGGCGCGCTAGCTCACGCTCCTTCTGCTCGGCGTCCTGCACCATCGTCCTGAACTTCACGATGCGGAACCTTCGCTCGCCGCGCCCGATCCGTTCCTGACGATGGAAGACGGGGCCTGGAGAGGTGAGCTTGATCGCTGCGGCGATCAGCACCATGACCGGCGCCAGGAGGACGAGAAGCGGGACGGAGATGACGAGATCCATGCCGCGCTTGAGCACCCGTGACGAACGCGTCAGGTTCGGAGACGTGACCCCGAAGATCGTGAGCCCCTCGACGTCGTCGATCTCGACCGAGGAGCCGAGGACGTCCATGACGTGCGGGAGAAGCGCGAGCCGTACGTCGGCGCCGCGCAGGCGCCTGACGAGGTCGGCCAGCTCGTCGGCACTCACCTGCGGGGAGAGAACGACCACGCGCTCGACCGCCTCGCGCGCGCACACCTCGTCTACCTCGTCGGGGTGGCCGAGGTACGGGAGGTCGACGCCGCCGTCGTCATCCACGTCGACGAAGCCGATCGGGTCGAGCTCGTACTCGGGGTGCAGCCGGAACTTGCGGGCGAGGACTCCCGCCATCTCGCCTCCTCCCACGAGCAGGACGCGCTCGGGTGGGATGAGAAAGCGGCTGCTCGCGCGGGCTGCGACCCGCGCGAGCAGGATGCCGGCGAGAGCGAGCCCGAAGAAGACAACGCCCTGGCCGAAGGTCAGCTCGACGCCGGCCCCGTAGCGCAGGAGCAGCCACAGCAGGAGACTCCCGATCAGAAGCGAGTGGAAGAGCCACGGCAGGTCGTCCACGGTCGAGTGGCTGACGCGCTTGGCATCGCGGTCGTACAGCCCATAGATCTTGAAGACCAGGATCCAGCCCGGAAGCGCGACCAGACCCCAGAACAGCCCGCGCAACGTGTCCGCCTTGCCCACGAGCACGCTCGCGACCACGAATGCCGCCACCACACCTGCGAGATCGGCCGAGACGAGGAGCCGGCGGAGGACGAAGTCGCGGTTGATACCGGGCTGGATGCGCGGTCGCCCGGCGACCCTGGGTCGTTCCTGCACTACCGCCATCGGTCGTTCAGGCTGGCGAATCGCACTCCTCCCCAGTTCGGTCGTCCTGCCGAGCCCGGACGATAGCGAAGATCAGCGCACGCCCTGGAAGAGCCTGTAGCGTGGATACAGGATCCGCAGGCGGTCGAGAGGGTAGCGCGCCGCGCGGACGTGGCCGAGCTCGACCTGGAGCCGCGACGCGATCAGCCACAGCCTCCAGTCCGAATCGTCTCTGGCGAGCGCCTTGCGTACCCACCCGACAGCGGCCGTGTAGTTCCCCGCCTGCTCCTCGAGCAGCGCGAGCTGCTGGTACGGAAGCGCCGACCACGGCTGGATGCTTTGCGCAGCGGAAGCATCCTTTTCCGCCGCGACGAGATCGCCCCGTCGGACCGCGTCCTGGCTCGCGCTGATCCTCGCGTCGGCGAGCAGGGGAATCGCCAGCGCGCACATAACGAGCCATCCCCCGACGATCACTCCCGCTCCCAGCGCGTAGCGCGCCAGCCGGTTGGAGTCGGGCGACTCGTCACCCGCGGCGACACGCCGAGGACCCTGAGCCGGCGACGTCGCCGGGCTCACGAGCAGGGCCAGGGAGGCGAAGGCGACGACGCTGACGATCGTGAGCTCCCACACCCAGTCGAAGGCGGCGGCGACCAGGAAGACCACGACGACGGAGAGAGCCGCCGCGAGCACGGAACGCTGGTCGTCGCCTACGCGGGTCAGCCGTCTCGCGCCGACGACGACCGCGACGACGAAGCTCGCGAAGAGCAGGAGGAAACCCACGACACCGAGCTCGCCGAGCGTTTCCGCATACAAGGAGTGCGCGTCTTGGACGAAGAGCGGGATCGGCTGGTGTTGGGTCCACCACGCCTCGAAGGTGCCGGCGCCCGTGCCGTGGAGCGGGCTCGACTTGAACTCGTCCACGGCCGACGACCAGAGTTGCCAGCGTCCGTTCCCGCTCGCGCTCAGGAGGTGCTGCTGGATCGCTGAGGCGTCGCTCAATTCGATGTTCGGATTCTTGAACTCCTCGAACCGGCGGATCGGGTGCGCGGCCACCACTGCCGCCACCACGGCGGCCACCGCGACGACGACAATCGCCCAGCCGGCGGCCGTGCTCGTCCGCACCCGGCCTTCGAACGCCCGAGAGCCGATCCCGTACAGCAGGCTCGCCAGCACACACACGCCGACGACGATGAGCAGCGCGCTGTGTCCCTGGCTCGCGGCGAGCGGAGAATCCAGGGGGCCGTTCACGAGGGTGTTCCGCCGGTTCAGCGCGAGGACAACCGCAGCCCCGCCGCCGGCCGCGACCACTGCGGCGCCGAGCGCCCGCCAGCGGCTCGGGGTCAGGAGAACGAAGACGGCCGTGCCGACGAGCGCGCTCAGCACGCCGAGGCGCGAAGAGGCCAGGTAGATGACCCCGCAGATCGCCGGAATCGGCACTATCGCGGCTGCCCGAACCATGAGTGCGCGCCCGGCCACCGCCACTCTCAGCAGGAGGGGGATGCCCAGAGCGACGAGGGTCGCCAGTCCGTTCCAGTAACCGACCGGAAAGCTCAGGCGGGTCTCGGCACCGCCGAGGAGCTGTGCGATCTCCCGCTGCTCGAGGGTGCCGGGAAAGAAACGGCTCACGAGCGCGACGACCGTGACGGCGACGATTCCGAGCGCGAGCCCGTCGAGCCAACGGCCGGCGTTGTCACGCCGCGACCCGGCGACAACCAGCGCGAACAGCGCGAGGTAGAGCATCACTCTCGTGAACTCGGCGTAGGCTCCCGCCGCATCTGCGGCCCAGACGACCGACAGCAATGTCCACAGGCCGAAGGCGGTCACGAGGCCGCCGACGACCCAGGCGGCGCGGGAGATGCGGGACAGCGGCCATACGGCGAGGCCTATGCACAGGATCAGGACCCACCACAGGGCTATCCCGACCGTGTCGCGCGTCGACTCGCCGAAGCCTCCGTTGTCGTAGGCCACGAGGAAGACCACGACGGCGACGATCGTGGTGGTGCCGTAAGCGCGGACGAGCGCGCCCAACCGCTCCGCGGGGCGGTGGACGCGCGCAGGCGCCTGGGTGACCCCGGACACGCCGCTACCGTACTGATCTTCTCGAACCAGGGGGGCGCCGTGCGAGAAGCACACAACGAAAGCCGGATGGTGCCCCGCCGTCCCGGTCGTTCATCGAGTGGCTTCTACCTGTCGAGCGGCTGGCGTGCCTGTGTCGGGATGCTGCCGACCTTAGATCTGCTCATCGCTCAGCTGAGGCTGCGCCCTGGGCAAGGAAGCGGCGGGCGCCCGCAAACGCCCGTTGGGGCGGATCGATTCGTCAGCATGGGCGCCAGATGACTGATGCCAAGATCTCGCGCGTCCGGCCGCGCGATCTGGCACGACTGGGTCGCTCCGGCCCGGTTGCGGCCGGCGGAGCCGGCCTCCACCGTGCCTGCGCTTCGCCGCGTCGGCCGCTCACCGATGCTGTCGGCATCCTACTGAACGCCAGGTCGACCAAGCCTTCGCCGCTTGGAGCCGGTCGAGGGGGCGCCCACCCTGGGGTCGAGGAAGCGGCGGGCGCCCGCAAACGCCCGCCGCCTCGCTCCTTGACTCCTATTTCTTCAGGCTGATCCCGGCGCTCTTGCCCTTGCCGTACAGCTCCGGGAAGAGGTACTTGCCGCGGTCGGAGCCGGTCTTCGGCACGACCACCTTGATGCGGTGCGCGTTCGCGTAGACGTCGTGCCTGATCCCCGTCACCTGCCAGGACACCTTCACGTTCGGCTGGTCGGTCCGGATCGTGAAGCGGCCATCCTTGACCTCGTTCCAGACCGCCGCCTTGGCGTCCCAGTGGGCGTGGCCGACCACCGTCAGCTGATACCGGAAGCTGCGGTTGAGCGCCTGGAAGTAGTCGGGAAGCTTCACGGTGGCGAAGCCCTTCGCGTCCGTGCTGACGTTGCCGTTGTACACGTTCATCATGTCCGGCGACTCCACGAACGAGTGCTGCAGATACTCGCTCGCCGGATGCAGCGGATTGTCGATCCTGAACGAGCCCGCCGTCTTGCTGAGCGTACCGGTGACGATGACGTTGCCGAAGAAGTCGCCGGCGGTAGGCCCCTGGGCCCAGACACCGATTCCGCCCGAATCAGGGGCTGTGAAATAGCCGCCATAGCCCGCGTGACCGTAGCCTCTGACTGCCGGGCAGTTGGTGCATGGCGAGTGGCTGGCCGTGTCGCCTTGAACGCCGATGTAGCCGCCGCCCCAGACGCCGTAGGTGGAGCCGGTGCTGGCCCCCATGCCCCAGACGCCGAACAGGCCACCGTGGCCGGAGGTGCCGGAAAAGTTGGCGTTCGTCGTCGAGCCGTAGACACCGTCGAACGCAGTACTCGATCCATATACCCCTGCGTTCCCGGAGCTGGAGCCGTAGACCGCATTGCCGGGGCTGGAGGCACGAACGCCATAGGTCCCGCCTGTGGCGTAAACACCCCATCCTCCGGACGACGGCGCCGAGAAGTATCCACCGTAACCGGTGTCGGACACGCCGTAAACGCCCTTCGCGGAGGTGCCGCTCGTGGCAATGCCTTTGACACCTACGCCAGCATTGGCGTTCGACGTTCCTTCCACGCCTGCATCGGAGCTCGAGGTGGTGCCGGTGTGGATCCCCTGCGCACCGACCCCACCGACGGAGATCCCGCGGAAACCGGTCCCGGTGCTCGAGTTCCCGCCGCCGATCGCAGGCGTGTTCGCACTGTTCCCGTTGACAGCCAGCCCGTAAGCGCCCGCCGCGCCGCTCGTATTGGTGAGCAGCAGGACCGGCGTGGCCATGCCGCCCTGGAGCGCCGTCTGGATTGTCGCGTTGTTCGTCTGGGCGACGATAAGCGGGGAGCCGTTGGTCGCTCCGGCCCCGGAGATCGTAATGAGTGCGGCAGCGGCAGCGGCCGCCAGCGGCCAGCGCAGGCGCGCTATGACACGTCCAAACATGGTTCGTTCCCTCCTCCGGTTGACGGAAGGAGCAAAACACTTCGCGCTGCGCGAGTCAATAGCGTTGGATTGCATCCTGGTAGGCGGCGATGGTTGCCAGGGTCACCGAGTTCCAGGAGAGCAGCTCGGCGGCTCGCCGGCGCGCGGCCCGGCCCATGCGGCGCCGCAGTTCCTCGTCCTCGAGCAGCCGCCGGAGGGCGGCGCGGAGCCGCCCCACGTCGCCGGGCGGGACGAGGAGGCCCGTTTCGCCGTCGACGACGAGATCCAGCAGGCCGCCGACCGCGGATGCAACTACAGGCCGCCCGTGCGCCATCGCCTCCGCGCAAGCCACCCCGAATCCTTCGCGGCGCGACGGGCACGCGACCACCGCGGCGCGCGCATACAGCGGCGAGAGCTCGTGATGGGGAACGAAACCGAGGGCGCCGGGGACGCGCTCGCGCAGCGGCCCGTCGCCGGCGACGACGAGCCTCATCCCAACGGTGGCCGCCACAAGCTCGAGCACGCCCTTCTCCTCGGACAGGCGACCCACGTACAGCACCTCGGAGGGCGACGCCTCCTTGCCCACCTCGGCCGGCAGGTCCACACCGCTCGGAATGACTCGCACCTCCCGCGCGCCGAGCGCGCGCGCCTCCTCCGCGAGCGCCGTCGACGGGCAGATCACGATCCGCGCCCGCCGCACGATCGAGCGGGCAAGCGGGCGCGCCCGGCGCGCCAGCTCTACGTCTGTCCCCCAAAGCTGGAGGATGAAAGGCCTTCCGGTCGAGAGCGCGACGAGCCCGGACGGAAGCCAGTGCGCGTGGACGAGATCGGCGTCGCGGGCGGCTGTCCGCGCCACCGACGAAAACGCCGACAGGAACGCGGGCAGCGCGAGCGTCCGCGCCGGCTGCGCCCGCAGATTGCCGACGATTCCCGCCCCGTACGCAACCCCGAAGTGGCGGAATGTCGCGGGCGACACCACCTCTACCTCGACGCCCGCCGCCCGCACGTGCCGCACCGCGTCGGCGACGAACCGGCCCGCCGCGTCCCCGGCGAACCGGGGATACGACGTCGTCAGGACGACGACCTTCACGTCCGCCGGAGCCGTCGCCCGAAGACGATCGGCACGCTCAGCGCGAGCATGATGAACGCGTAGAAGTAGTAGAACTGCATCGTCAGGTAGAAGAAGTTCGCCGCCATCGTCCCGGCGAGCGCGGCAACCATCCCCCACGACAACGGCGAGACGCGGCGCGACGCCGAGTCGCCGGCGCGCGCAAGCGCCTTCCCGATCCTGATCGCGATGCGCAGCCGCCAGAAGACGTAGCCGAGGAAGGCGAGGAACGCGACCGTCCCGATCACCCCGGTCTCCACGATCAGCGCGACGTAGAACGAGTGCGGCCCCCAGTTGTCCTTCCCCGTCACGAAGGCGTAGTAGACGGAGAAGTTGTTCAGCCCGAGTCCGAACAGCGGGTGCGAATGGAGGATCTGCGGAACGAAGTCGTAGACGAGGAAGTGCGCGCTGGTCGAGCCTCCGCCGGTCTGCGTGCGCGAACGGAACACGGTCTCGAAGAACTGCGGGCGGCGAAGGAACTCGACGAGGAGGACGAGCACGACGCCCGAGACGGGCAGCAGGATCTCCCTCGAGAAGATCTTGTGCCGGTAGGGGAAGGCGAGGACGACCAGGCCCACGATCAGCCCGAGGATTCCGCTGCGCGAGAGCGTCGCGAGCTCGACGAGGAGCAGGAGCGCGATCAGGATCCCGAGCCAGATGCGGCGCCGCGTCGCCTCCATGCGCAGGTAGATCGGCGTGAGGACGAGAAGAGGGACGCACAACATGATCGCGAGGTGGTTCGGGTCGCCGGTGAGCGCGTTCGGCCGGTACACGCTCTCGCCCTGCACGGCGCCGTACACGTTGATCGAGCTCGCGCCGCCGGTCAGCGGGTTGAGCACCGTCTGGTCGAGATTCCCGCCGCGGCGCGCGTCGAGGAGCTGGAGGACACCGTAGAGCGCGTTGGCGACCATGCCGCCGACGAACCAACCGAGCGACCGCCAGAAGAACCTCTCGGAGCGCCGCGCGACGTACGCGATCCCGGCGACGAGGAACAGGAAGTGGATCACGTACTTGACGAGCCCCTTCCCCCACTGGCTCAGCGCCTCGTGGGTCTCCATGTTGTAGAAGCCGATGAGGTAGACGAGCAGCAACCCGGCGAGGAAAGCGAGGACGACGAGTGCCGTACGCGGGAGCCCGCGATCGCCGGTCTCCACCCGCTCGACGAGGAAGGCGACCAGGAACAGGATCGTGAGAATGTCCGCCAGGTTGACCGAGCCGGCGATCTCCCAGCGAATCTTTTCGAACGTGACGCAGAAGAGCGTCGCGAAGAACAGGAAGTCGGTGACGCGCCTCATATGAGGGTCATAGTTCTTCGAGCAGCTCGGCCAGCTCCTCGGCGCGCGCCCTCCGCGAAAGGCGCTCCCGCTGGTCGGGGGAGAGGACGGTGCCGTTCAGGCGGCCCGCCTTCCAGCGCGCGACCAGTCCCTCGAGGGCGGTGCGGATCCCGACAACGTCGTCGGGCCCGACCACGATTCCCGCTCCGGTCTCGCGTAGGAGCCGCGCGGCTTCCCCGTCGGGGGGGACCGAGGCCAGGATCGGCCGCTCGGCGGCGAGGTACTCGAAGACCTTCCCCGAGAGGACGGCGCGACCGCGGCCTTCGGCTTCCGGAATGAGGAGGAGCAGCGCCTCGGAGTCGCGCTGCAGCTCGAGCGAGTCGCGGTGGCTCATGTACGGGACGAGCTCGAGGCGGTCGCCGAGCCCGAGCTGCTCGGCCCACTCGCGGTCGGAGGCGCGGAAGTCCCCGACGAAGCGCGCGACCACGTCCAGGCCGGACTCGGCGAGCGCAGTGAGGAAGGGGCGCGGGCTGCGCTTCCCCATGAAGCTGCCCGTGTGCGTGATGCGGAAGCGCTCGGCGGGATGGTGCTCGAGCCCCTGGAAGTCCTCGTAGTCGCAGCCGTTCGCGATCGTCACCACCTTTCCCGCGGGCTCGAGGCCACGCATCTCCTCGGCGATCGGATCGGATACCGCGACGATCGCGTCCGCCTTCTTCGCGACGAGCTTGGCGACGGCCATACGGGACTTCTCCTTCAGCACCGCGGCCGGGCTGTCCGCCTGCCGGTGCGCGTGGGTGAGCAGCGAGTCGCGCAGGTCGGCGACCCACTTCGCGCCGGTCGCCGCCTTCGCCGCCGCGCCGATCAGATGGACGGACGGCGGCGGCGAGGTCGTGAGGACGACGTCGATCGAATGCTGCTTGACCAGCCGGATCGCGGCCGGGCCCGCCGTCAGCGTCCAGGCAGCGTTCTCGTCGGGAACGAGGAAGCGGCGGGAGAGGAGCCCAGCCTGGCGCAGCATCCGGTCGACTCCCTCACGGCCGTGCAGCTCCTCGGCCGGCTTCCGCCCACGCGGCCCTATGTAGTGCGCGCGGTGCACCCATGCCTTCGTGGGCACCGCCAGCTCCTCGCCCGTGTGGATCCACTTCGGGTCGTCGGGGGCGAGCACGTGCGTCTCGATCCCGGACGCGGGGATGTGCGTGGCGAACTTGAGCGGCCGCTGCACGCCGCCGCCGCCGGCGGGCGGGAAGTAGAAGGAGACGATGAGGAGCTTCACCGCGCAATGATGCTACGCATCCAATGCGCTTCATCGCATCGCTCATCGCCGCCGCCACGATCCCGGTGCATACCCCTGCTCAGTTCCAGTCGGCGGTGGAGCGGCTGCGCCAGCACGGCGGGACGATCGTCCTCCTCGCCGGCCGCTACGAGTCGCTGACGGTCTCCGGCGCGCTCGGGGGAAGGCTGCGCATCGTGGGCAGGCCGCGCGCGCGCGTCCAGAACCTGCTCCTGGACGGCACGCGCCACGTGACGGTCGGACCCCTCGAGGTGGCACCGCTGCGTGGCGACGCGCTCCTTCAGGTCAAGGCCTCGCGCAACGTCGTCCTGCGCGACCTCACCGTGAGCGCGCGCGGGAGCCGCTGGTCGGCCGGCGTCGACATCCCGGATTCGACCTGGGTCACGGTCCAGCAGAGCGAGTTCTCGCATTGCGGCGACCGCTCGCCGAACTGGGCGAACTGCCTACGGGTGCAGGACCAGGCGAGCCACGTCCTCGTCGACCACGACTGGTTCCACGACTGCCTCGGCTGCGACTTCCTGCACGGACGCGTCCGCGACCACCTGACCGTCAGCTCGAGCCGCTTCGAGCGTGCCCTCCCGTGCGACCTGCGGAAAATCGACCTGCGCCTTCTCCGAATCGACCTGGGGAAGTACGCAGGTGTGCGGTGCAAGCACCAGGATCTCATCGAGCTCTTCGCCGGTGACGACCTCCGTTTCGTCCGCAATTACTTCGGCGTGTACAAGGCGGGAGGAGCGCAGCTTTATGTCACCGGCGAGTCGCGCCGGACGCTGATCGCCCACAACGTCTTCAGAGGGACGGATCGCCGCGTCCCGCGTTGGCGGGCCCGGGTCGCGGTGCTCATCGGCGGCGGGTCGGGCGGGCCGATCCCGACCTACGTCCGCGTCGAGCACAACAAGATCTACACCGGCGCCACCGGCCGGGACGGTTACGCAGGGTCGATCAGCATCAGCCGTGGCTACGGCTGGCGAATCCCGCGGCCGCAGCGCCCGGTGATAGCGCACAACCTGATCGGGCTCCTGAAGACGCCGTCGCGCCTGTGCAACGGCGCGAAGATGATCGACAACACGATCCTCCGCGGTCAGGACTGCCGGAAGTCGTAGAGCGCGTAATGCGCATCGTGGTACAGGCGCGGCAGGCCGAGCCGGAGCTTCGGGTACCGCTCTCTGTCCACCACGATCCAGTGCGCGCTGTAGTGGCGCGGGATCGAGAGGTTGCCGGTGCGGAAAAAGCGCTTCGCGTCGGCCCGGCGCTTGTACGGGAAGTTGTCGGTCGTGTCCGCGACGTGCGCGGGCGGCCCGGCGTTGACGTACACCGGCGCGTATGCGCCGATGCGATACGCCGTCGCGTCGTCGGAGAAGACGATGTCTCCCCGGGGCACGTCCTGTTGCAGCGCGCGGATGACGCCGACGGTCAACGTTGGCCCGCCGCGCGCCTTGGCGCGATCCAGGTTGGCGAAACCCTTCACCGCGACCGGCGCGCAGAAGAGGACGACCGCGGCGAGCGCCAGCGGGCCCTGCCGCTCGATCGACCAGCGGCGGTGGAAGGTCGTGACGACCGCGAGCGCCAGCGCTCCCCCAAGTGCCGCGATCCACGTCGCCAGCGCCGGGCCGCCGGACGTGAGGTTGTAGCCGAAGTCCCCGGGGAAAGCGAGCTGGAGCGCGATGCCCGCTCCTACGGCAACGGGCAGGACGGCCCACGAGAGCAGGCCGGTCAGCACCGCCGCGCCGCCGGCCAGCGCGAAGGCGAACGGCAGGAAGCCACCCTCCCGCCGCGCTTGCGAGAGCGAGACCGCGTCGGCGAAGCGCGGGAAGATGAAGGGGACGAGCGTCAGGGCGAAGATGGCGAGCGAGCCGCCGAGGACGTAGGCGGACCAGCGGCGGCGAGCGGCCAGCGCCGCGAGCGGGATGCAGACGAGCCCGGCGACCGCGACGGCGCCGCTGCGCGAGAAGAGCTCGGGCGCGAGCCGGTACGAGCGGTCCGAGTAGTAGTCGATCTGCCCCGCGTACTTGGCCAGCCCGCGGTGGAGGTCATAGGTGCTCGTCTCGTACGAGGCGGTCTTCTTCACGATCGGGAGGATGAAGAACGCTACGGCGGCCGAGGGTAAGAGCAGCGTGACCAGCGACGCCGAGAGGGCCTTCACGTCCTTCCCTGCCATCAGCACGCGGGCGACCAGGAAGCCGGCGAGCGGCACGCACAGGAAGACGGCGTACGTCGGATGAATGAGCGCCAGCGCAACAGCACCCGCGCCCATTGCGCCGAGCAGCGCCATTCTGCGGTCACGCATGTAGGTGAAGACGAGAGCGAGGAGCGCCGGCACGAGCAGCTGACGCGCCGCGACGCCCGGCTGCGCGAGAGAGCGCAGCGTGCCTGTGTGCTCCGGCGCGAGCCCGATGAGCGCGAACTGGGCGACGAGGCCGGCGACGCCGCCCCACACCGAGCGAAAGAGCGCGCGACCGGCGGCGTAGGAAACCACGAAGGCCAGCGGGACGAGCAGGGCCGAGACGTTGCGCACTGTTTGCGCCGGATCGGCACCCGCGAGCTTCGTGATCAGCCCCAGGGTTGCGTGCCAGAGCGGGAAGGCGTAGCCCGGATGGAGGCCGCCGTGCTTGAACTCGTTCACGACGCTGAGCGAGCCGAGCGTGGGGAAGTCGACGAGCTTGCGAACGCGGGCCAGGTGGAAGAGCCCGTCGCCCGAGACCGGCCCCGTTGCGAGCCATACCGCGACGGCGAAGCCGGCCCCGACGAGCGCGAGCACGGCGACGACGAGCACGTCCGTCTGCTCCACTTCGGCGATCCGCCGGACGGCAACCGGTACAGCGGTCCCGAGCGTGAGCGCGGCCAGCAGGATGAGCGTCAGGCTCAGCGACCCCGCGAACGCGAACGTCAGCAGAAGGCAGACGAAGATCGCGGCGAGGCTCCAGCCGAGCGAGGCGCCTAGCGCGACTCCGAGCTCGCGAGGCCATCCCGTCAGGCGCATGATCAGCGCGCCCGGGACGATCAGCACGCATCCCGCCGCGGCCGCCAGCCTGATGGCGATACCGACTCCGGTGTGGGGCAGGAACTGAGCGATCCCGAGCAGAATCGGAAGCCCCGCGACCAGCCCGATGAAGCGGACGTCCGCGCGGCGCGCGGGGAGCGAGGCGGTCAGCGTAGTGATGCCGCTGCCTCCTGCGCGAGGGCACCCGCGCTCATGCAGACGCCGCCGAACTCGTGGACGGCGTCGATCACGCGCTCGTACAGCCGGTCCCAGCGCTGCGAGCTGGCGGGATCGAACCGGTCGGTGTGCCACAGGATGGAGAAGCCGCCGCCGCGCTGGGCGGCGCCCTCGAGCAGCCGCATCAGGTGCGGCTCCGCCTCGTGAGCGGACAGGTTGAGGTAGCGCTCCTCGAACGTCGCGTCCATCGCTGCGAGCGGAATCTCGACCAGGTCGAGCGGACGTTCCCGGGCGAAGTCCCAGGGGCGGTACGGATGTGCGATCCCCGAACGGAAGCCGACGGCGCCGGCAAACCCGAGGGAGCTGTCGTAGGCGAAGCCGAGCTGGTCCAGCGGCTCGAGGTTCGCGTGAGGATCGACGCGCAGGTAGTGATAGCGCTGGCCCTCTACCGGGCCTGCCAGCTCCTCGAGCGCCTCCTTCTCCTCGCGCAGCCGCTCCGCGTCCTGGGCCGCGGTGTAGCTCCCGTGCAGCCCGATCTCGGCCCCGCCCGACCGGAGCGTCTCGACCAAGCGTGGCCGCAGCCGGTCGTATGTCTCGGGCGAGGCGCCGTCGGCGGCGTGACGGTGTCCGGCCATCACGAAGAACGTCGAGCTGGCATCCCGTTCCCGTTCGATGGAGATGACTTGCTCGAAGCTCCAGTTGGGATCGGTGCGGCGCAGCCGGTGGACGGGGACGCTGGAGAGCGCGCGGGCTTCGCGGAGCGCTGCCCGGCCGCGGCCGGCCAGAGCATGGGACTTGAGCCGCGCCGCGGCCCCGCGGACTCCGATGGCGGTCCAGCGCCAGGGCGTGTCCACATCGTGCGTCAGCGCGACGGCGAACGTCGCGCCTCCCCAGCGCGGCGCCTCTGCGCCGAGCCGCTCCCGCAGCCGCTCGAGCGGCGGATCGAGCGGGTCGAGACACGAAGCGGCGACCGGAAAGCGGCCGTGCTGGTCGCGTGGGCCGTCGCGCTCCTCGACCCGGGCGAGGTGGAAGAACGCCTCTGCGATCTCGTCCCCCTGCGGCCGCTCGCCGCGCTCGGCCTGCTCCCACGCCTCGGGCCGGAGCTCGACCTCGGCGCCGCGTGCGCCCAGCGTCTCCAGCACCCAGCGGGCCCGCGCCTCCACGTTCATAGCCCCAATGCTCCCAGCGCGTACCGGACGGCATTGACGAGTGCCGGCTTCGGATCGTCCGCTGCAAAGACGCCGTCGACGTAGGGCGGCCGCCTGAACGCCGCCGACTGGCCGTGCATCATGCTGATCGCCCAGCGCTTGTGACATCCCTCCGTCGTCTTCGGCGGCCGGCGGTCGCCCACGAGATCCCAGTAGGCCGCGAGCGTCACGTCGGCGCCGCACGCGCCCGTGAGCCCATGCCACTGCCACAGGCGCGGATTGACCTCGATCAGCTTGAGCCGCCCGTCGCGCGGGTCGCGTTTCCACTCCACCTGCGCCACCCCGTGGAACTTCAGCGCCGCGAGCAGCGCGAGCCCCGAATCGACGACCTCCTCGTCCCACAGGGCCTCGCCCACCCGCGCGCTGCCCATGTTCGTGCGCGTCTGCCGGAGCTTCCGGCCGGAGAACGTCGCGAGCACCTCGCCGTCCGCGGCGATCGCCGCCCCCAGCGTCCACAGGAAATCGTCGCCCCCTGGGATGAACTCCTGCAGCATCGGCTGGTACGGCTCGGCCTTCTCGTACGCCGCGTCCAGCTCGCCGGGGACCTCCACCAGGAAGGCCTGCCGGCGGTAGAGGCGCTTGAAGAGGATGTTGTCCGACGGCTTCACGAGCACGGGGTAGCCGATCTCGCGCGCGGCCTCGCGGGCCTCGTCGAGCGAGCGCGGGTGGAGCGTGCGCGGAGCGGCGAGCCCGAGCGACTCCGCGACCTCGATCTGGTGGCGCTTGCTCTGGAGCGGCTCCAGCACGTCCCAGTCGGGGAAGGGGTAGCGGAAGCGGTCGCCCAGCTCGTCCTTGTGCCGTGCGAGCGAGTTCAAGTGCTCGTCGTGGGTCGGGAAGACGGGGGCGGGACGGCCGAGCGCGTCGCCCAGCGCTTCCATCGCCGCGATGAATCCCGCCTCGTCCGCGACCGGATCGGGCGCGCTGACCGGGAACGCATAGGAGGAGCGGAAGCCGATGGCGAAGTCGCGGTGGTCGACGGCGACGACCGGGACGCCGGCGCGACCGAGCGAGCGGATTGCACCGAGCCCGTTGACCCAGCCGACCTCGCAGACGATCGCCGGCGCGTACTGCCGCTCCGCGAGCTCGGCGGCCGCCGACGGAGGATTGGGCTTGACCCGCATGAACGCGGGCGCGCGAAAGGTGCGGCCGTCCTGAGGCGGCGAGCTCACCGCCCGGATTGTAGAAGTGAGCTCACCGAGCCCGACGACAGCCACTCGGCGGCGTCGCGATAGGTCCCGCGCCGGCTCGGTGGGAAGAACCAGCCGCGCAAGCGGAGTCCCGCCAGGAAGAGCAGCCGCGCGCGCTCCGCCTCTCTCATCCCCTTGTGGTCGGCGAGGAAGCGCAGGTGCCCGCGGACCTGCTCGCGGAACATCGGGTCGAACTCCTTCTTCCAACTCGCGCCGCCGACATGCACCGCCTCGGCCGCCGGGAAGAAGACGACCCCCCAACCCGCCCGGTGGAAGCGCCAGCACCAGTCGACCTCCTCGCTGAACATGAAGTACCGCTCGTCGAAGAGGCCGACTTCCTCGGTCGCCGCGCGGCGGACCAGGTAGCACGCCGCCATGATGAACTCCGCTTCGCGCGCGCGGTCGTGCTCGAAGCCTCCGGCGTAGAACGCGTTGAACGCCCGCGAGCGAGGCGCGATCTTGCGCAGGAACAGGTACTCGGTGGACAGCCGCCAGAGGGTTGGGAAGCCGCGAACCGAGCGCTGGAGCGACCCGTCGGGATTGCGCAACCGCGGCCCCACGATCGCGACGCGCGGGTTGGCGTCGGCGAAGCGCACCATCCGCTCGACCGCGCCGCCGACGACCCAGGCGTCCGAGTTGATCAGCAGGAAGTAGTCCGCGTCCGCCGCCTCTCGCATCCCTCGGTTGAAGCCGGCCCCGAGACCCTTGTTCTCCTGCTCGATGAGCGCCGCATGCGGAAAGCGCTCGCGCACGAGCTCGAGCGTCCCGTCGGTCGAGCCGTGGTCGACGACGATGGTCGGGTAGTCCCGGAGACTCTCCAGGCACTTCCCGATCCACGGCAAGCCGTTGTAGGTGACGGCGACGGCGGTGACGTTCAACGCGGGAATTCGGCCGCGCGGCCTTCGTCGGCGCGCGCGGCCGCCCGCCGCACCGCCTCGAAGCCGTAGATCGCAACTCCCGGCAACGCGAGCGCGATCGTCACGAGGAAGAAGACGAAGCCGGCGGCGAAGGCCTCGTCGGCGCTGACATTGAGCTTGCCGAGGAAGCTCACGAAGAACGACTCGCGCACCGCGACGCCGTTCAGCGTGAACGGGACGAGCATGACGAGGAAGAGAAGCGGGCCGAGGGCGAAGTAGGGCCGGATGGAGAGGTGGACGCCGACGGCCTGCCCGCCCGCCCAGATGGAGACCACGCGCGCCGCCTGGAGACAGAGCGTCACGCCGGTCACGAACAGGAGCAGCTTGGCGTTGTGCCGGTAGGAGTGGATTCCCTCGTACACCGCGCGCACGTGCCGCTCGACCCACAGCTTCTTCAGGATCGGCACGAAGCGGCGCAGCAGCGGCCGCACCCGCTTGGAGAAGAGGACGATCCCGGCCAGCACGGTGATGACGACGAAGGCGATCTCGACCCAGAGATAGATGCCGATGTCGTAGTTGCCGTAGGCGAGCGCGATTCCGATCGCCGCGAGGATCAGCGTCGCCGCTCCTCCCAGCGCGCGCTCCAGGAGGATCGAGCCCGCGACCGGGCCGCCCTTACCGGGATGCCGCTTGGCCGTCTCGTAGATACGGACGGCGTCACCGCCCACCGAGGTCGGCAGCATCTGGCTGGCGGAGTACGAGACGAAATAGGCCCGGGTCAGCCACGCGACGCTGTCGTTGATCCCTTTCGCCCGCAGGAGCAGCTTCCAGCGCCAGGCCATCGGCGGAACGGTGAGGAACGCGACCCCGACGGAGAGCGCGAAGTACCACGGATTGGCGTTGGCGAGGATGTGCAGCGTCTTGCCGACGTCGATCTTCCAGAAGATGTAGGCGAGCGCCAGACCGGTGACCGTGAGCGTCAGGACGAGCCTGATCACGGTCCGCCGCTTCATGAGCGGGCGGGTTCTAGCTCGCGAGCGCTTCGACATCGGCCGTGTCGAAGCGTATGCATTCGGCTGCCCGGTCGGCCCGCTCCAGGGCTTCCTCCCGGCTGTCGCCGACCGCGATCACCGCACCGGCGCGGTCGGAGGCGCGCCGGAACTCGCCGAACACGTGTCCCGGCCGCCTGTACACGCGGACGTCGAGAACGCCGTCGATCGCGCACGCCTCCTCCTCGCCGTCGATCTCGCGCAACGCGCCAGCAGGTGCGACGAGGAACCTCACGCAGGCGCCGCCGGCCCGCTCGACGGGGACCAACGCGCGGGCGGGGATCTCCTCGCCGAGGGCGGCGGCCAGCGAAAGTGCATTCAAATCGATCCCGAGCGCCGCGCGGCAGAGCTCGGCGTCGTGTCCGCCGCCGAGCCGCGCCCCGAGCTCCACGACGCTCGGCCCGTCCGGGCCGACCCGCACCTGCGTGTACGTCGGGCCCTCGAGAACGCCGAGGGCCGCTGCGGCCGACGACGTGGCCTCGACCGCTGCTCCGACCGTCCCCGGCTCGAGTGAGCTCCGCCACACGTGCGCGAGCGCGACGCCGAAGGCGGGCGGCTCGGCCAGGATCCGGTCCGTGACCGTCAGGGGGTGAAAGCGCCCACCGAGCGAGAAGCCGTTGATCATCACCTCGGGGCCGTCCACGAGCTCCTCCACGAGCAGCACACCGCTGCGCGACTGCTCGAAAGCGCCGGCGATCGCAGCGTCGAGCCCATCGGGCCCTTCGACGTAGGCCAGGCCCCGCTGGTTCTGCCGGTCGGTCGGCTTCAGCACGCAGGGATAGCCGACGCGCTCGGCGGCGGCAACCGCCTCCTCCGCCGTCGAGCACCTCTCGAAGGCGGGCTGTGGGATTCCCGCGTCCGCGAACCGCTCCCGTTCGCGCAGCTTCGACGTCACCAGGAGCGCCGTCTCCGAAGAAACCGGATGCTCGAGGCCGAGCCGCTCGGCCACGCGCGCGGCGACCGCAACCGACCAGCCGATGCCCGGCGCGATGACGCCGTCGATTCGCTCGGCTTCGGCAAGGCGTTCGATCGCCGGCTCGTCCTCGACGGAGATGATCGCGCGGCGATCGGCATATCTGAACCCGGGCGCGGAGGGGTCGCGGTCGACCGCGATCACGAACAGGCCGCGGCGGCGCGCGGCCGCGAGCAGCCCGATCTGCGCCGGACCGGCTCCGAGAACGAGCAGGCGCTCCGCCTCCACGCGGTCATTGTCGCGACAGCGCGCGACGTCGCCGTACAGTGCCGTCCGTGGCCCCGCCCGTCGCCCTCTTGCGGTACGTCCGCTTTGGCAAGGTCCGGCATGCCTCGCCGCACTTCGTCGTCCACGAGGATCCCGACCTCGTCGCGCTCTGGCTCCCGGTCGGGACACACATGCAGCGCCCCCTGTCGGATGGGCGGCCGATCCGCGGCCAGGCCGACCGCGAGTGGGAGTTGTACGACCACGTCTGGCACACGTCCAGCCAGCTGGCGCTGATCCCATGGGGGCGGGCGCATTGCGTGCACCTCATCTGGGACGAGGGAGGCGAGTTCGCGGGCTGGTACGTCAATCTCCAGGAGCCTTTGCGCCGCTCGCCCCTCGGGTTCGAGACGGACGATCTGGTGCTGGACATCCGGATCCAGCCGGACGGAAGCTGGGCGTGGAAGGACGAGGACGAACTCGAGGAGGCCGTCCGCCTCGGCCGGTTCACCAAGGACGAGGCGCAAGCCATCCGCGCGGAGGGCGAACGCGTGCTCGAGGAGCGGCCGTGGCCGACGGGCTGGGAGGACTGGCGGCCAGATCCGGCCTGGCCGCTCCCCGAGCTTCCGGAGGGCTGGGATGTGGTCTGAGGGCGACGTCGTCGTCTGGCGCAGCCTCGCGTTCGGGCACGTGCGTTTCGCGATGCCGCATCTGGTCGTCGAGCTCGACTCGGAGCAGGTCGTGCTCTGGCTGCCGGGCGGGACGCTGGGGAAGATCTTCACGGGGAAGCCGCTGGGCGAGCTCGCGAGCCTAGGCGAAGCAAATTGGTCGCTCCAGGACAAGGTGTGGGAAGGCGACGGCGTCCTCAAAGTGCATCGGGTCGGCCGGCACCACTCGCTGTGGCACTTCACGGAAGGGTGGTACGTGAACCTGGAGGAGCCGTGGCGGCCGACGCCGGTCGGTTGGGATACGCGCGACCTCGTACTCGACATCGTGGTCGCTCGGGACGGCTCCTGGCACTGGAAAGACGAGGAGTACTTCGCCGCAACCGTCGCACGAGGCTGGATCACCGAGCAAACGGCTGCGGTGGTGCGCGCAGAGGGCGAGCGCGTGCTCGAGGAGCGGCCGTGGCCGAGCGGGTGGGAGGACTGGCGCCCGGATCCGTCGTGGCCGGTTCCCGAGCTGCCGGAGGGATGGGATGTGGTCTAGCTCGGATGTCCGCGACGAGCGTGGAGCCTACGCGCCGCCGGAGACATTTCGAGCTGGTCGATGCTCGAAACGCCTTGGCGGCTCATGAGCTCGGCCATTCCCCGGTCGTAGAGCTTGCGCAGATGCCGGGCGCTGGCCGGCACATCCCGAGCGTTATCTCTCCCCTTCTTCGCCATCGTCCACGAGCTCCTCGCGAATCGCGTGTAGATCGACCACGATGTCCGCCAATGCTCCGAGGATACCCAGGACCTCCGTGCGGTAGATCAGCGGCTCCGGCGCATCGTCCATTACTCGAAACAATGCGCAGCCCGAGCACATCGCGCAAGATGTCCGATTCGGTCCAAGGCTGACCCGGTCCCCGAGTTGCGGGAGAGATGGGATGTCTCTAGAGGCGACGTCGCCCCGGACCCCCGCTGGAAGCCTTCGCAGCTCCCAGCGGAGTGGGACGTGGTCTAGGCCGCTTCCTCGAAAGCGGGCGCGGCCTCGATCGCCTCGACCTCGGCACGCCGGCGCCGCCGCGGGATGGTCAGCGCAGCGACCGCGCCGAGGCCCACGACGATCGCGCCGACCCAGACCGCCGGGCCCATCCCGTCGACGAAGCTCTGTCCTGAGCCGTAGCCCCCGTAGCTCGCGAAGATGGACGCGAGCACCGCGACGCCGAAGACGCCGCCGAGCTCGCGGATGGCGTTGTTCGCGCCCGAGGCCTGTCCCTCCTCGCGCCGCCGGACGCTTCCGAGGATCACGTTCGCCACCGGGGCGAAGAAGAGGCCCATGCCCACGCCGGAGAGGATGAACGGGCCGACCAGTTCGGCGTAGGGAACCGTCGGCGTCGACACCGCCGCGATCCAGCCGAGCCCGATCGCCTGCAGGGCGAGGCCGACGCCCATGATGGGCGGCCCGGAGATGCGGTCGGAGAGAGCGCCGGCGATCGGTGCCACGATCATCGGCATCGCCGTCCACGGCAGGATGCGCAGGCCCGAACCGAAGGGCGAGTAGCCCTGCACGGTCTGGAAGAACTGCGCGAGCAGGAAGATCGAGCCGAACATGCCGAAGAACATGAACAGCGAGGCGACGTTCGCCTGCGCGAACGTCCGGTTGCGGAAGAAGCGCATCGGCAACATCGGCGAGTCCGTGCGGAGCTCCCAGAGGACGAACAGCACCACGAGCACTGCGCCGGCGGCGAGCGAACCGATGATCTCCGGCGAGCCCCAGCCGACGCTGTTGCCCCGCACCAGGCCCCAGACGATCCCGAGCAGCCCGACGCTTGCGAGGCCGAGCCCCGGCAGGTCGAGCTTGGAGCTCGGGCCGTAGCTCTCCTCGAGTCGCCGCCAGGCAAGCGGGATCAGGACGAGGCCGATCGGCACGTTGAGCCAGAAGATCCACTGCCAGGAGATCCCGGAGACGACAGCGCCGCCGACGAGCGGGCCGAGCGCGACGGCCAGTCCTCCGATGCCACCCCACGCGCCGAGGGCAAGCCCGCGACGGTTCGCCGGCACGGCCGCGCTCAGGAGCGTGAGGGTGAGCGGCGTCACGATCGCACCGCCGACGCCCTGAAGCGCGCGCGCGATGTTCAGCGCCTCGATGCTCGGCGCAAGCGCGGCGAACGCGGAGGCGGCGGTGAAGATGCCGAGCCCGATTACGAAGAGCCGCTTGCGTCCAAAGCGGTCGCCTAGGGCGGCGCCCGTAAGCAGGAGGACGGCGAAGGTGAGGGTGTACGCGTTCACGGTCCACTCGAGCCCCTCGAGCGTCGCGTGCAGGTCGTGCCGGATCACCGGCAGCGCGGTGGTCACGACGAGGTTGTCGAGCGTGACCATGACGAGCGCGATCGATGTGATCACGAACGTCCAGATCGTCTTGTTCCCCCGTTTCACGGTCATCTTCCCTCCTTGCTAGTGAGTGATCACTCTCTTGCGGTTCAAAAAAAGGAGAGCTCCTACTTGTGCCACAACCCCTCCAGCATCCGCCCGGCCCACTTCTCCTTGGAGCCCAGCAGCTCCATCGAGGCGATCACGTTGAGAAACATGCCGATGGCGAAGAAGTTCCTGACCTCCTCGGAGGGGAAGCCGGAAACGGCCTCGACGTGCTCGACCAGCCGCCCGTAGCCGCGGCGGCACACCTCGCGAACGTCAGGGTCGTCACAGGCTGCATAGGCCTGCATCTGGCCCTGCAACCGGCGCGGGTCGGAGAGAACGGTCTCGTGGTAGACCTTCGAGATCGCCTTGAGCGCCTCCTCCCCGGTCTTGCCGGCGGACGCATCCTGGAACATCTCGAGGGTCTCGGCGAAGCAGAGCGCGACGGTAGCCAGATACAGGTCTTTCTTCGTCCCGAATAGCCGGAAGAGGTAGGGCTGCGAAATCCCGGCGCGCCGTGCGATCTCGTCCGTCGAGGTGCCGTAGAGGCCCCGCTCCGCGAACAGGTCCAGCGCGACATCGAGGATCTCGTTGCGACGCTGGTCGGCGGTCAATCGCTTTGCGGTCGCCGGATTCATGCGTAGGAAGTTATCACTCACTTACAACCGAGTCAAGGACCTCTGCGACCCGGTCGAGATCGGGCTCGGTCAGGCGCGAATGGAACGGCAGCGCCAGCGCCCGCTCGTAGCACGAGTCGGCAGCCGGAAAGGGCCCCTGGTCGCTGTAGGCCGTCAGGCGGTGGACGGCGTACGTCCCGATCTGTGCCTCGATCCCCGCCTCGCGCAGCGCCCCGAGTGCCTCGTCCCGCCGGTCGAGCTGAACGACATAGGCCTGCCAGCCGTGGCGGTCGCCCTTGGCCGGCGCGGGCGTCTCCACCATCCCCTCGAGCCGCTGCGTATAGGCCTTCGCCAGCCGATGGCGTGCCTCCCACAGCTCCTCCAGCCGGCGCAGCTGGACGAGGCCGATCGCGCACAGGACGTCCGAGAGCCGGTAGTTGAAGCCAGGCTCGGGAATGTCGAACCCGCCGTCTGTCGAGATGCCGTGATGGCGCAGCCGGCGGACGGCGTCCGCGTGCGCGTCCGAATTCGTCGTCACCGCCCCGCCCTCGCCGGTCGAGACGATCTTGCGTGGGTGAAACGACAAGCAGCCGAGCTCCCCGAGGCCGCCGCAGGGCATCCCACGCCAGCGCGCGCCGAGCGCGCCGGCCGCGTCCTCGACCAGGTGGACGTCCGGCGGCACCGCGTTCTGCAGCTCCTCCCAGTCGAGCGGCCGGCCGAACAGGTGGACGGCGAGCACGGCGCGCGTGCTGGGCGTGACCGCGTCGTACACGCGGCCGGGATCGACGTTCATCGTCTTGGGGTCGACATCCACCAGCACGGGTCGCGCACCCGCGAGTGCGACGACGTTCGCTGTGGCGGGGAACGTGTACGCGGGGACGAGCACCTCGTCGCCCTCCCCGATCCCAAGCGCGAGCACCGCGAGGTGCAACGCGGCCGTCCCGGACGAGACTGCGACCGCGTGCTCGACGCCGCAGGCGCGCGCGAGCTCCTCCTCGAGCTCGGCCACCTTCTGCCCCATCGTCAGCTGGCCGCCCTCGAGCACCTCTGCGGCAGCAGCGGCCTCCTCCTTGCCGACGTCCGGCCAGGCGAGACGGATCAAGCGCTCTCCCGGTACCAGGCGATCGTCCGCTCGAGACCGTCGTCCAGCTCGACCCGCGCCTCGAAGCCGATCAGGTCGCGCGCCTTGTCGACGTTCGGAATGCGGAGCTCCACGTCCTCGAAATTGACCTCCTCGAAGACGATGTCGCCGGGCGCGCCCGCCAGCCGCTTGATGCGCGTCGCGAGGTCGTAGATCGTCACCGCCGAGCGCGGATTGCCGATGTTGAAGCTCTCCCCGACGGCACGCGGGTGCTCGAGGCAGAGGAGGATCGCGTCGGCGAGGTCGTCGACGAAGCACCACGCGCGGATCTGTGAACCGTCGCCGTGAACGGTCAGGTCGCTGCCGTCCAGCGCCGCCTCGATGAAGGCGCGGATGGCGCCACCGCCGATCTGTCGCGGCCCGTAGACGTTGAACGGCCGCACCGAGACGCTCGGGAGCCCAAGCTCGTCGTGGTAGGCATGCGCCATGTGCTCGCCGGCGAGCTTCGAGACCGCGTACGTCCAGCGGGCCTCGCCGACCGAGCCGGTCGTGGTCACGCTCGTCTCGGCGACGCGGAAGGCGTAGGTGCCGAAGACCTCGCTCGTCGAGAACTCGACGAGCCGTTCGAGCCCCTGCGTCGCGATCGCCGCCTCCAGCACGTTGTAGGTGCCGATCAGGTTCACGCGCATCGTCCGCACCGGGCTCTCCCGCACCGTGTCGACGCCCGCGATCGCTCCGCAGTGGATGATGTGAGTCGCACTCTCCGCGGCGCGCGTGACCGCGTCCGCGTCGAGCAAGTCACCGTGGACGAAAGTCAGATTCGGATGCTCGGCGAGGTCGGTGCCGCTGAGGGCGTCGCGGTGCAGGTTGTCGAAGGCGACGATCTCGTTGTCGTCGACGAGCAGGCGCGCGATCGTCGTGCCGATGAATCCCGCGCCGCCCGTGATGAAGATGCGCTTTCCGCTCAGGGCCACGGCGGCGAGTCTAGTTCCAGGAATCCCCGCAGGAGCTCGTTGAACCCGTGCGGATTGTCGAGATTCGCAACGTGCCCCGCGCCGGCGACGATCTCGAACCGTGCATCGGGAAGCGCGTCAGCCAGCTTCCGCGAGAGCGTCAGGTTGACCCGGTCGCGCTCGCCGCAGAGGACGAGCGTGGGCATCTGCGGCAACCGTTCCAGCCGGAAGCTGGCACCTTCGCGCATCGCCCGCGCGGCGTCGACGCCCGCGATCTCCTCGACCGCAACTTCCCTATGGGCCTCCGGCACGGCGGAAACGAGGCCCTTCCGGACGCGCGCGGCCGGAAGCATGCAGACGATCCCCGCCATCCCGAGCTGAAGGAGACGAAAGTGAGCAGGCAGCCGCGCAAAGCCGGCGCAGACGACGAGCCGGCGAATACGGTCGGGATGCTCGCCCGCATAGCGCAGCGCGAGCAGCGCTCCGAGCGAGAGGCCACAGAGATCGAACGGTGTCACGGTGCGATCCAGCGTCTCTTCTGCGTCTTCCAGCCGCGGCGCGACCGCGGTCGGGGACGCCTCCAGCTGGGGCTGCCAGCCGCTGGGGCCGGTGCCGAGCCCGTGCAGGAGGACGAGGGTGCGCAAGCGCGGCGAGTGTAATCTCGGAGTGTGCGCACTCTCGCCGTACTGGCAGCTGCGCTTGTGTTCGCTCCAGTTGCGGCAGCGTGGCCGAACGCGAACCTCAAGGTCACGGTCTGGCCCAAGGGAAAGAGCGGGTCGTCGAGGACGTGGACCCTGCGCTGCGACTATCCCGGGCCCCGCGGGACGCATCCGAGTCCGAGCGGCGCATGCCTCGCGCTCGCCCGTCACCCTCGCGCGCTGAAGCCGGTCCCGCAGGGAGTCGGCTGCACCCAGCAATGGGACGGTCCCGAGGTCGCCTACGTCCGTGGCGGCTTCCGCGGAAAGCGAGTACGGGCGTGGTTCAAGCGCACCAACGGCTGCGAGATCGGCCGGTGGAACGGGCTCGCCGCCCTGCTTCCGCGCGACTAGGGCCTGTAGGCCCACAGGTGTCCGAGTGGTCCGCTAGTTCGCCGCTGCCGCTTCTGCCATCGAGCGGGGGAAGCGCGCCGGCGAGAAGGAAATCGCTCCGGCGGGAACCATCCACCGGATGACCTCCATCGACAGGACCCCCGCGCGCATCGCCGCATCCTCGGCCTTGAGCTCGCGCGCCCGGTCGGGCTCGACGTTCATGATCGACAGGCCGCGATAGCGCGGGTGGTCGAGCGGCCCCGCGGCGAGCAGCCAGCCCGCTTCGTGCAGGTTGGCGAGATGGCTGAGATGCGCGTCCTGCACGGCGGCAGCCGCCTGCTCGTCGAGCCGCGGAGCGTCCGGCGGCCGAAGCGAAAGGGCAATCGTGAAGTGGTCGAAGCGCACTGTCCCTCCTTCCGTGGCCGCGGAGCGAGCCGTGGCGGCCCGCTCCGCAGTGTCCGGGTCGATCAGCTGGCGAGCGGCTCGCCGGTCTCGAGGTACGTCTTGAGGCCACTGAGGACGTAGCTCCAGCCGCCCGCAACGTTCTCGGCGGTCTTGAGCGACTCCTCGAGCTGGTCGTGCACGACGGTCAGCCTCGTGAAGCCGCCGTCCTGGGGCTCGATCTCCCAGCTCACGCGGCTGTGCGGCTCTGCCGCCGTCTCGGGATCGTAGAGCGCCCGCCACTTCGTGCTCAGGCGCTTGGGCGGATCGGCCTCCAGCACCTCGCCGTCGACGAGCTGCTGGCTCTCGTCGCCCGACCAGCCGCCGTAGGGGGCGCCGACCTCGAAGCTCGACTTGATCCGGCTCCCGTAGAAGTACTTCTCCGTGAAGTCGGGGTTGGTGATCGCCTCCCAGATCTGCTCGGGAGTCGCCTTGATGAACACCTGGTAGACCTGGGTCGTGTTGATCTCGGTCACGGTCGTCATCCTGCCTCCAATTCGGTCTTGAGCTCCGCGAGCGCAGACACGCGGTGCTCGGTGTACTTGTCGATCCAGCGCTCGTAGATCAGCCGGATCGGGACCGGGTTGAGGAAGTGCTGCTTCGTCCTCCCGGTCCTGCGAGAAACGACGAGGCCTGCCTCTTCCAGGATCCGCAGGTGCTTCATAACGCCGAAGCGCGTCATCTCCAGCTGCGACTCGAGCTCGGTCAGCGTGCGGCCGTCACGCTCGAAGAGCCGGTCGAGCAGGAGCCTGCGGGTGGGATCGGCGAGGGCCTTGAAGACTCGGTCGTCGTCCATGGCGAGATGATACGTGACCAAATGGTCACATGTCAAATCAGCCCCTAGCATTCGGCCGGTGAAGACAGTCCTCTTCGTGGGTGCCGGGCGGCACCAGCTGCGCGCGATCAAACGGGCGAAGGAGCTCGGCATCCGCGTCGTCGCTGCCGATCGCAACTCGGGCGCACCGGGCCTGGCAGAGGCAGACCTCGGGGAGGTCGCCGATTTCGACGTCCCCGCGCTCGCCGCTCTCGGGCGCAAGCACTCGGTGAACGGGGTCGTGACGGTCGCCGCCGACCGTGCCGTTCCCATCGTGGCCGCGGTCGCGGGGGAGCTCGGCCTGCCGGGGATCGGATTGGACGTCGCCCACCGCGTCACCCACAAGATTGCGATGCGCCGGCAACTGGCCGAGGCAGGCGTCGCTCAACCCGAGTTCGCGGCGGTGCGAACGATCCACGAGGGCAAGGACGCGCTCGACACGGTGGGCCTCCCCGCCGTCCTCAAGCCCGCCGACTGCGCTGGCCAGCGCGGGCTTTTCCTGCTCCGCACCGTCGACGACCTCGAGGCGCACCTGCACGCCGCGCTCTCCGAGTCGTCGAACGAGGAAGCGATCGTGGAGAGCTTCCACCACGGCCTCGAGGTGAACGGGCTGGTGGTCGCGCGCGACGGCGACCCCACGGTGGTGACGCTCTCCGACCGGCTCCGGCCCGACGGAGCGGGATTCGGCGTCGCGATCGCGCACGTCTACCCCTCCACGCTGTTCGGCGACCGGCTGGAGGAAGCCGAACGCGTGGCGCGGCATGTTGTCCGCGCGCTCGGGATCAAGGATTCAGTCGTCTACCCGCAGATGCTCGTGACCGAGGACGCGGTGCTGCTGATCGAGGTGGCCGCGCGCGTCCCCGCCGGGCAGATGGACCAGGTGGCGCGGCGGGCGGTGGGCGTCGACCTCGTCGAGGTCGCGCTGAGGCAGGCGCTCGGGGAACCGGTGCCCGACGAGCTCATCGCCCACCGGTTCGAGCAGCCGCTCGCGATCTCGTTCCTGACCGCCGAGCCGGGCCCACTTCCCGTCGGGCGCGTCCGGGCCGTGACCGGCCTCGAGCGCGTGCGTGCGTTTCCCGGCGTCGAGGAGGTTGAGGTCTTCCTGCGGCCCGGCGACGGCATCGAGCCCGTTGCCCGCGACGGCGACCGCAAAGGCTTCGTGATCGCGCTCGGCGCGACCAACATCGAGGCGGTGGAGCGCGCCGAGGCGGCCGCCACGCTGATAGACGTGGACGTCGAATGAGCTGCGAGTTCGACCTCGACCACTACCGCGAGCTGCTCGAAGCCGCCCGGACAGGCGGTTACCGCTTTGCGTTCTTCGACCACGACCCGGAGCCGGGCGAGCTTCTGCTCAGGCACGACGTCGACCTTTCGCTCGCAGCCGCGCTCGACCTGGCGGAGACCGAAAGCGAGCTCGGTGCCACCTCGACGTACTTCCTCATGACCGAGAGCGTTTTCTACAACCTGGCCTCCCCGGAGGGCGAGCACGCCCTCGAGCGCCTGCGCGAGCTGGGTCACCGCGTCGGCCTGCACGCCGTCTGGCCCGACGCCGAGCTCGACGATCGCTTCGACCCGGTCGTCGCCTGGCACAACCCGGAACCGGGATACATGAACGACCCGGTCGACGGCGCGGCAAACGTGATGGAGGCGCGCTTCTTCTCGGCAGACACATATCGCTCCGACTCGAACCAACGTTGGCGCCAGGGCTGCCCGCACGAGGAGCTCGCCGCCGGCCGATTCCGCTGGCTGCAGCTGTTGACGCACCCTGAGATCTGGGTGCATCCCGGCGACACGATGGGCGAGACGATGCTGGCGCTGCTGGACTCCGAGCGCGACCGCCGCCTGCGGCAACTCCAGGCTGACAACATCGACCTCTCGTGAAACCGCTCACGGTCATGGTCACCGCCTCGGGGGCACCCGGGACGGCCGCTCTCCTCCGGGCGCTGCGCGAGAACGGAGAGCGCGAGGTGCGGCTCGTGGGCACCGACATGTCGCCACAGGCGGTCGGCCGACACCTCTGCGACGCCTTCCACGTCGTCCCACCGGGGTCAGACCCCTCCTACGGACGAGCCATGGCCGAATTGAGCTTTCGTGAGCGGGTCGACGCAGTGCTGCCGCAGTCCTCGTTCGACCTCCTGGGGCTGGCGGAGTCCAAGGATTTGTTCGAAGCGGCGGTCCTGGTCGCTTCACCGGAGGCGATCCGCCGCTCGAACGACAAGGCGGACAGCTACGCGATGCTGGACGCGATCGGAGTGCGCAGCCCGGCATGGCGGCGCGTGCGGGGCGGCGAAGCGGTGGCAGAAGCCGCACACGAGCTCGGGTACCCGGACGAGGACGTCGCGCTCAAGCCGGTCTTCTCCTCGGGGTCGCGCGGGTTTCGAATCCTCTCGTCCTCGGCCGACCGTCGCGAGCAGCTGTTGACGAACCGGCCGCGCGTCGCGGAGGCGCTGCGCCTCGAGAACCTGCTCGAGCTGCTCGGCGACGACCCGACGGAGCTCCTGGTGATGGAGCTCGCAACGGGGAAGGAACGCACGATCGACGGCTTCGCCGAAGGCGGACGCATCGTCCTCGGCCATCCCAAGACCCGCGAGGCGATGCGCGCCGGCCTCGCCATGTACTTCGAGACGCTGGACGACCCGCGACTCATGGAGATCGCGGGGAAGATCGTCGCGGAGCTCGAGCTCGACCACTTCTTCAACATCCAGCTCGTCGGCGACCACGTGATCGAGATCAACCCGCGGATCTCCACCATCGTCTACCAGGAGGATCTGAACCTCCCGTACCTCGGGGTCAAGCACGCGCTGGGGGAGCTGTCGGACGAGGACGCCGCCGCCGCGCGGGCCAGCATCCGCCCGACGCGACGCGTCCTCCGCTACTTCGATCAGATGGAGTGGGATGAATAACGGGGGAAACCATGGTTCCCTCGTTCGCCCCCTCCTTCACGGAACGTCATGAATAGACCGCTCCGCGTAGTCCACTGCCCGGTCAACATGGGCTCGATCGGCTGGACGAACGTGCAGTTTCTGCGCAAGAAGGGCGTGGACGCGCGGCTCGTCCTATTCAAGCCGCGGCGGCTCCGCCCCTACGAGGTCGACGTCGCCCTCGACGTCCCCGGCAACTTCGTCCGCCGCCAGATCGTCCTGTTCCGCGCGCTCGACGAGCTCCTCCCCACCACCGACATCTTCCACTTCTACTTCGGGCTCACCCTCGTCCCCAAGCGGCTCCAGTTCCCGATCCTGGACATGTACGGTAAGAAGTCGGTCTTCCACTACCTCGGGTCGGACATCCGCGGGAAGACGCCGAAGCAGCTCGCGTACGGGAAGCGCGTCTCAGGCGAGATCGTCGGCTCGTACGACGCCATCCGGTGGGTGCCGGAGGCGCATGTCGTCCCCAACGGCCTCGACCTGTCCAAGTACCAGCCCGTGTCGCCGCCGCGGCACTCCCCCGTCCGTGTCGTCCATGCCCCGACGAGCCGGCAGAAGAAGGGCACGGAGTGGATCGTGGACGCCTGTGCGCGGCTCCCGGTCGAGCTGCACGTCGTCGAGAACACGCGCCACGACGAGGCCGTCGAGCGCTACAAGCAGGCGGACATCGTCGTCGACCAGCTGAACGCAGGTTGGTACGGCGTCTTCGCCCTCGAGTGCATGGCGCTGGGCAAGCCGGTGCTGACCTTCCTGCACGAGGAAGCAGTACGGCGCACCGAGGAGGCTTTCGGCATCGAGCTCCCGCTCGTGCCCACGAGCAAAGAGACGCTGGCCGACGACCTGCGGACACTCATCGACCACCCCGAGCTGCGGGACGAGATCGGTCAGCGCAGCCGGGCCTACGTCGAGCGCGTCCACGACGCCAACGTGATCGCGGACCGTCTCATTGCGATCTACGAGAGCCTGTAACGTGGCCGCCGTGCAGAGCCTGCTCGTCAAGGTCAAGCCCTACGTTCCCGCCCCCGTCAAGCGCTCGGTCCGCCGGCACGTCCCCGCACGCTACTACCGCTACTTCGACCCGGAGTGGCACCGCCGCACGATCGGCTACGTCGAGGAGTGGGAGAAGCACGGGCAGGCGCAGTTCGACTACCTGAAGGGGAAGGGCCTCGAGCCGCAGCACACCTTCCTCGACATCGGGTGCGGCCCGCTGCGCGGCGGCGTCCACTTCATCCAATATCTCGAGACCGGCCATTACTACGGGGTCGAGAAGAACCAGGCCGTGCTCGACACCGCGCGCGAGATCGAGCTCCCGCGCTACGGGCTGGTCGAGAAGCGGCCGACGCTGCGCGCGGACGAAAGCTTCGACTTCGAGGCGCTCGGGCAGGAGTTCGACTTCGCGTGGGCTCAGTCGGTTTTCACCCACCTGCCGGTCAACAGCATCGTCCGCTGCCTCATGAACGCGGAGAAGGTGCTGAAGGCTGGAGGGAAGTTCTTCGCGACCTTCTACGAGAACGAGCAGGGGAAGCGCAATCTCGAGCCGATCCGGCAATCGCCGCAGGTCGTCTCATACTTCGACCGCGACTCGTACCACTACGACGTCGGCACTTTCGAGTGGATCTGCGCAGGGACGAGTCTCGGCGTCGAGTATCTGGGAGGGTGGAACAACCCACGGAACCAGAAGGTGCTGCTCTTCCAGAAGAGCGGGTGAGCCGACCGGGCATGGCCCGCCAGCTCGTCGGGCTGGCGCGGCACTCGGCCATCTACGGCGTCGGCGGGCTGATCGCGCGGATCCTCGCGCTTGTCCTCCTTCCCCTCTACACGCGGTACCTGACCCGCGCCGACTACGGCGCGATCGGGACGCTGATCGCGCTCACGTCCGTGCTCGCCGTGCTTCTGCGGCTGGGAACGCAGAGCGCTTTCTTCCGTTACTACTTCGATTCGAAGGAGCGCGCCGACAAGCTCGTCGTCGTCCGCACCGCGTTCTGGTTCACGATGATCGCAGCGACGGTCGGGCTGATCTTCGGCCAGATCTTCGCCGGCGAGATCTCGCACTGGATCTTCAGTACGACCGACCGCACCGACCTCGTCCGCGCAGCGTTCGTCGGCCTGTGGGCGCAGATGAACTACGGGCAGCTGACCTCGCTCTTCCGCGTGGAACAGCGGTCGACCTCGTACGTGGTCGCGAGCGTGGCCAACGTCCTCATCACGATCGGCTCGACGATCCTCCTTGTGGTCGTCTTCCACGAGGGCGCCCTCGGCGTGCTGGTCGGCAACTTCCTCGGGACGCTGGCCGTCTACCTCGGCTTGCTCGCCTACCGTCGCGAACAGCTCGGGCTCCAGTTCGACTGGGAGCTGTTCAAGAAGATGGAGCACTTCGGGCTTCCCCTCCTGCCGTCCGCGATCGCGCTCTGGGGGATCAACTTCGTCGACCGCTTCTTCCTCGTCCGGATCTCGGGCCAGGGGGAGGCGGGCATCTACCAGATCGGCGTGCAGGTCGCGTCGGTGATCGTCTTCCTGCTGATTGCCTTCCGGCTCGCCTGGCCGGCCTTCGCCTACTCGATCGAGGACGACAGGGAGGCCAAGCGCACGTACCCGTTCGTCCTGACCTACCTGATCTTCATCTGCTCGTGGATGTCGCTGGCGCTCGGCCTGCTCGCACCCTGGATCGTGCGCCTCTTGACGACGCCGCGGTTCTACGAGGGCGCGCGTGTCGTCGCTCTCCTCGCCTTCGCCGCGACCGCATACGCCGGCTACGCGGTCGTCGTGATCGGAGTCGGACGCGTGCGCCAGACCCGGTTCAACTGGATCGTCACCGGTGCTGCCGCCGCGCTCAATATCGGGCTGAACTTCGCGCTCATCCCGGAGTACGGCCAGATCGGCGCGGGCATCGCGACGCTCGCGGCATACGCGCTCATGCTCGTGGGGATGACCTGGAATGCGCACCGCCTCTTTCCAGTGCCGTATCAGTGGCGGCGCGTGGTCACGGTCGCCGGCATCGCCGTCGGCCTGACGGTGCTGGGGAAGGAGCTGGACGTCTCACTCGGCGTCGCGATCGCGCTCGTCGTGGTCTATCCGCTGCTGCTCGCGCTCGCCGGCTTCTATCTGCCCGCCGAGCGGCGGATGCTGCGGCGGATGCTTCCCGCGCGCTAGTGGGATTTAGGCCAGCAATCCGGTCAGATACATGACCGCGAGCCCGGCGACGAAGCCGCCGAGCACATACGGCGACGTCAGCCCGCCTGGCGCCGTCCGCGCGACGTAGCGGCCGACTTCCATCACGACCTGAAATGCGGCGCCGGCCGCGGCGGCGAAGAAGAGCACTCCGAGCAGGTCGCTCCCCGTGAAGCCCCCGATCCAGGCGCCGGCGATCGCGGGCGCACCGGCGATCAGCGCGAGCAGGACGACCCTTCCGAGCCCGATCGTGGCGCCTCGCGCCGCAGGGGCCGCGATCCCGATCCCCTCGGTGACGTTGTGAATCATGAACCCGACGATCAGGAACGACCCGAGCGTGAGCTCGCCGAACGCGAACGACGATCCGATCGCGAGCCCTTCGCCCAGGTTGTGGATTCCGATCCCGATCGCGACCAGCGTCGCGAGTGAGAGGCCTCCGATCGCGCCGCCGGAGCCGCGCGCCGAGAACCGTCGCGAGACCAGGACGAGCCCGAGGTATGTGGCGGCGAGCCCGAGCAGAACGAGCCCGGTGCCGCCGAGCGGGCTCGGAAGCGACTGCTGCAGCGCGAGTGCCTCGGCGAGCGCCTCGACCGCGAGGAACGTGAGCAGGCCCGCGGTCAGCGCCATGAACGCCGAGAGCCACTGTTTGGAGGCGCGCCGGAGCGACGGAAGCCATGCCAGTCCGAGCGCGACAGGAACGATGCCGACGAGGAAACCGATGATCCCGTAGCCGAGAACGCTCGCCGGCGTGGCCTTGGGCGTCTCGACGGCCGCGGCGATGTCCTCCGTCGTCTCGATCCCGGTCGAGCTCGTCACCCCGACCGAGATGGGATCGTCCTTAACCCACTGGTAGGGGACGACGATCGCGGCCGACCGCAGCCGCTTGAGCGTCTGCGACCCGTCCACCCGGAACGGGACGATCGCGTCGTCGACCGTCACCGACGCGATGGTCAGGTCGTCCGTCTGCGGGTTGGTCACCTTGATCCGGATCTCGCCCGGCTCGAACTCGACGCGGCGGATGTCGAATAGGTCCGGCTGCGGCGGGTTCTGTCCGAGCAGGCCCACCAGCGAGCCTCCCGTCGCGAGGAACGCGGACACGATCCCGACCAGCAGCACGATCGGGATCAGAGCGAGCACGGAGCGCCTGACGGCGCTCCCTTCGCCTCGGGCCGACTCGGTGGTCATCAGTCGACGACCTCGAAGAAGCCCATCCAGCCGAGCTCGGTGAACTCGGACTGGTGCGCGTGGAACATGAACATCCCGGTGTTCGCGAAGTCGATCTCGATGATCCCGCGCTGTCCCTGGCAGAGCATGACTGTGTCCGTGTACTCGAAGTGATCGCTGGAGCCGGTCGGGTAATAGCGGAAGAAATCGCCGTGCAGGTGGAACGAGTTGATGAGGTCGAACTCGGTGAGGTTCGCGATGTAGATCCGCACCGTCTGTGACCGGCGGACGCGGATCGGGTACTTGGCGAAGAAGAACGTGAGCCCGTTGACGGTGTAGAAGTTGTTCTCGCCGTCGCCGTCGGTGTCGAACCCGTTCAGCACCATGACGAGCTCCTGCGCGGGCTTGCGCGGCTTGGGCGGGTCGATGATGAACGCCCCGTACAGGCCTTTGTGGATGTGCTTCTTCAGCGGGGTCGAGTGGCAGTGGTAGAGGTGCATCCCGTACGGACGAGCGGGGAACTGGTACGTGAAGGACTGCCCCGGCTCGACCACCTCGAAGACGCCGTCCATGCCCGCGGGGTGGATCCCGTGGAAGTGCATCGTGTGGGGATGCGACCCGCCGTTGAAGAAGTTGACCAAGAGCGTGTCGTCCTCGGTCGCACGGATGACCGGCCCTGGCACCGTTCCGTTATACGTCCATGCCGAGTACGTCACCCCCTGCGCGACCTCGACGTCGCGGTCGACGGCCGCGAGGTCGTAGCGGCGTACCCGCCCGGGCGAGTGCGGGAGCGCAGGCGGCGGATACGTGAGAACGTCGAGCTCGCCGGGCTTTCCGGGCGCGGGAACCTCGTTCCCCATCATCGCCGCGTGGCCGAGCGCGGAATGGTGGTGGTGACCTTGATGCGAGAGCGCAGCCGGGCCGTGCCCGTCACTTCCCCAGGCGAGCCTGGCCATCGGGACAGCCGCAGCCACCGGCGCCGCGCCGATCAGAAGCCTTCGCCTCGTGAAAGGTTTAGGCACGTCGAAATTGTATATTAGGTTGCCTTGAAATCAAGCGAGCTCAGCGAATCGCTCCAGGACTACCTCAAGGAGATCTACAAGCTCGAGGAGGAGAACGGGCGCGCGACCACGTCGGCGGTCGCCGACCGGATGGGCGTGGCGGCGTCGTCTGCGACAGCCGTACTGAAGCGGCTCACCGCCCTCGGCCTCGTCCGCCACCAGCGCTACCGCGGCGCAGTCCTCACCCCGGCGGGCAGGAAGGTCGCGATCGAGGTGATCAGGCACCACCGGCTGCTGGAGCAGTACCTCGCCCAGACACTCGGGCTCGAGATCGATGCCGTACACGCCGAGGCCGACCGCCTCGAGCACGCGCTTTCGGAAGAGGTCGAGGCCCGCATCGACGCGTCGCTCGGCTATCCGACGCACGACCCTCATGGGGACCCCATCCCCGACGCCAAGCTCAGGCTCGCACCATCGAAGCTCCGCGAGCTCGCGTCGTTGGAACCGGGCGAGGAGGCGACGATCCGTCGCATCCCGGACGAGTCGGGACTCCTGCGCTACCTCTCGGACCTGCGCCTCATGCCCGGAACTCGCGTGAAGATGTTCGCCAGAGCTCCCTTCGGCGGGCCGGTGACGATCCAGGTCGGACGCGCCCGCCATGCTATTTCCACGGAAATCGCGCTCAGGATCGGCGTCTCTGTCTCTGGTCGATGACGAGTTCTGAGTCAACACCGCAACACCAGGGATTTCTCAGATTCCTAGGCCGTCGCTAGACGGTCAGCTGGGTCGGCAGCGTCATGACCCAGACGGGCGACCCCTCGATGAACGTGGCGACGTCGATCTGCACCTGGCGGTTGGCGAACGCGGGAGGTGCGGTTGACGGCGATGCCGCTTGGCCGCCGCGGGCTATACGCCTGGATGAAATGCGCGTACGCGTGTGCGACGATGGACGCGTGACCGCTGAGGGCGGAGCCGCCTCGCGAGCGCCTTCGTCCGAGTCGACGGTGGACACCGGGATCGGCGAACCGCGCTGGCCTCCCGCGCTTGCTTTGGTGGCGTACACGGCCCTCAACGTCGGCCTTCGGCTCTGGCTGCCGAACCAGGCAGCCGTCCGGGCGCCGTGGCTGGTTCCGGGGATCGAGGCCGTTCTCCTCGTCGTGCTGCTGGCGGGCCCGGCTCACATTGCGAGGCGAAGGAGATGGGTGCGACCGGTCGCGGTCACTCTCGTCGTCGTCCTCGTCCTGGCTGCGCTCTGGGCGACAGGGCTGCTCATCTACGACCTGATCAAAGGGCGCGGCGTGACCAATTCGCCCAGCGAACTCCTTGCCTCCGGCGCGCTGATCTGGCTCGGCAACAACCTCGCGTTCGCGCTCCTCTACTGGCTGTTGGACAGCGGCGGCCCGATAGCCCGCAGCCGAAATCCGTCTCCGTCTACCGTCGACTTCGCCTTCACGCAGCACATGAGCCCCGAACTCGCGCCGCCGGGATGGAGGCCGGTGTTTCTCGACTACCTGTACCTTGGTTTCACAAACGCAACGGCGTTCAGCCCCACGGACGTGATGCCGCTCACGCTCCGCGCCAAGTACACGATGCTCGTGCAGTCCACCGTCGCCCTCGCGCTCTTCGGTCTCATCGTCGCGCGGGCGGTCAACGCCTTCACCTGACATTCCGTTGGTACGGTGGCGGTCGATGGCCGAAGTGGTCGAGACCCACGACCTCACGGCGCCGGGACAGGACGGCTGGGCGCTGGACTACCGGCTCCGTCGCAAAGACGGCGAGGAGCTCCACGCCGAGGTTCGCTGCTGGGAAAGGGCCCACGCCGCGGCCGAACGGGCAGCGAACGCGGAGGCTCTCGCGGCGATCGCGGACCGGGGGAGGGCCGCGGCGCTCGAGTACGCCGAGCTGGTCGAGTCCCCGGCGACTCACGGCGTAGTGCTGATCTCGATCTGGTTCGACCCCGCCGACGAGGGCAATATGCGCCGTCGGGTCAGCTACGAACGCGCGCCTGCATAGGTGCGTGAAGCGCACACAGCCTGTGCAGAACACCCCGAGGTAGCGCACTCCCGCTAACACTCTGGCCGAGCCCGATGAGGACGAGACACCGATGCGGAGCGACCTCCTGGCGGTCGAACGCCTGCGCGTGGCGGCGGCTCATTCCAGCTCGCTGAGAAAGTCCCGCGGGGACAGAATCGGAAAGCGGTCTGCCAGCTCCAGCAGATGATGATCGCCAGAGACGAGGACGGCTCGCTCGGCGAAGGCGAGCGCAATCAAGTAGTCGTCATCCGGGTCGGCCGAGCGGCGTTCTGTGAGCGGCGGATCCTCGACCAGAAGCGCGTCCGCGCGGAGCGAGGAGACGAGATCGGCGACATCCGACTCGGACAGCCTGCTCCGCAGCTTCCGACTGGCAGCCGTACGCTCGAGCTCTCTCAGAACACTGGCGGAGATGACAAGCTCGAACACCGCTTCTCTCCAGAGGCGGATGATCTCTGCGGGCGTGCCGCGTGGTGAGAGAACGGCGGAGATCAGAACGTTTGGATCGAGAACAGCGCGCACTCAGCGGCGCGAACGTCGCGCCTCATGTTGTGCTTCGACCGCGAGGGCGATCGCTTCGTCCTCGTCCATATCGTTCTTGGCCCAGAGGCGCTCCCAGACGTCGAGCCCGGAGTCTCGCCTCACGGCCTCTTCGATGACCTCACTCACGCGCTTGCCGGTTCGCGCCGCTTTCACCTTGGCAGAGCGAAGCACGTCTTCGTCGATCGTGAGCGTGGTCCGCACCTTCGCCATCTACGCATCATAGCATCATGATGCGTAGAACCCGAACGCGGGCCTTTCACATATGCGGGGGCGGGCCCTGGCGCTCGACGCAATGCGGTGCAACCCGGCGACGATGTCAACCTGGGCGCGTTCGACCTGGCGATGCGCAAGGCGACGCAGTGGGCACCGCCGCCGCGCGCTAGATCACGGCGCGATAGACCTGGAACACTTCGGCGTATTCGCGGTTCACGTTGATCCCGTGCGTGCGTGCGACGTTCCAGATGTACTCGGGATCCGAGTAGCGGCGGTGCTGCTGCGACGCGTACTTCGCCAGCGCGGCGACCTTCCGCTGGAGGTGTGACCTCTCGAGCGACACGTACGCCTGGTAGTCGAAGTTGAAGTTGTTCCAGGGGATCTCGTAGCCGAGGATGGTCGTTCGCTTGAACGCGCGCAGGCCCTCGGCGGCGATCACCTGGTGGTCTTGGTGGATGTCCGTGGTCGCGGGCTGCAAGACCGCGTCCGGCTTCCACTCCTCCCACAGCTCGATCAGGAGCTCGAGGATCTCCTGCCGGTGCTCGGGGAACGTCCTCACCTCGAAGTCATGGACGGTCAGGTTGTCCGCGGGAATCCCGATCTCGGCCGTCGCCTCGCGCACCTCCTTGGCGAGCGTGTCGGGCGGGAAGCCCTCCGGGAGCGACTTGGTCGCGATCGAGAAGGCGACATAGCGGACATCCGCGCCGGCGTCGACGAGCCGGGTCATCGTCCCGCCGCAGCCGAACTCTCCGTCGTCGGTGTGCGGCGCGAGCACCAGCACCCGTTCCCAAGCTCCAATCATCTCGCTTCCTTTCCGGCGACCCGCCACAAGTACGCGTATGTGGGCGGAGCCGGGCTTTGCCCGGCGGGAGCCCACAACTGCGCTGGAGCGCGAGTTGGGTGAAGGAGGGGGCTAACGGGGGAACCATGGGTTCCCCCGTTAGGGGTCATTCGGGCTCCTCTCGCCGCGACGTGGCCACCACCAGAGCGATCAATCCCAGCACACCCCACATCATGGGGTCTTCGAAGAACGCGTTGTAGAAGAGGCTGTGGACGGCGATCGATCCGAAGAGCAGGCCCAGGATCAATCGCGTCTGCCCCCGGAACGAGGACGATACGCCACGCCACGCGGCGATGATCCCGGCGACGAACAACCAGCCGAGGAGCAGCAGCCCGGGTACGCCCTCCTCCGCCGCAACCGTCACGGGCGTGTCATGCGACGCGGCCTTCTTCGGCTCCTTGCCCTTGAGGTGGAAGCGGTCGGCGTATGCGTGCTTGAACCCGCCGATGCCGACGCCCTGGACGGGATGCGCCAGCGCGATCCGGATCCCGTTCGTGATCAGCTTGTACCGGTCGCTCGTCGCGCGGTTCAGGCCGCCGTTGGGCGCGGCCGCGCCGACACCGGTCACGCCGACCGCGAGCAGCAGCGCGCCCGCGAGCACCGTCGCGCCCACCGCGCGTCGGCGCCACGCGAACCCGGCCGCGCAGAGCACGCCCACCACGAGCGTGACGAAGCTCGACTGGGAGAACGAGAAGAACAGGCCGACCCAGGTCGCAGCGATCAGGACCGTCAGCGAAACGGCGATCTTCGGCCGCTTCGAGTACAGCACGATCACGAGTGACGCCAGGATCGCGAGCACGAGGAAGCGCCCGTAGACGGACGGGTCGTAGAAGACGGAGTTCACGCGGTAGAAGAACCCGCTGGGCGCATAGGCGTTCGCGACGATGACCTTGGGGTTCCAGAACACGTCGCGGTTCCCCCACTGGTAGAGCCCGACGAACGCGAAGACCACGGCCATGACGGCCAGTAGCCCGTACAGGCCCTCTATCCAGCGGCGGCTCCAGGGCAGGCGCGCAAGGACGACGGCGAGCAGCCCGAACGGGAGGAAGAAGAACAGGAGCGTGATGGCCCCCTGGCGCAAATCTCCGGTCCAGGCGAGCGAGAGCCCGCTCCAGGCGACGAACGCTGCCAGCGGCAACGCCAGCGGGCCGAGCTCTCGCGCGCGATCGTCTCCGCGGATCAGCCGCCAGGCGAACGCAAGCCCGGCCGCGACGACGACACCGTACAACGGGATGAGCAGGTTGGCCGACTCCGAGCCGAGCTTCACCGGGATGCGTGCAGGCACGCAGACGAGCGCCGCGAGCGGAACCAGCCACGGCCAGCGCAGGAAGAGCCAGGCGCCGCCGACCACGACGAGGAGGCCGACGACTCCCGCTGCCGCGAGCAGCGGCCGGTGGCCGGTCGGCGCGAGGTACGCGAGCAGGAAGAGCGCTCCCAGCGTGAGCAGCCCGAGCCCGACGAGCCGGAGGTCCCTCCGGGTCGCCAGCAGCACCAGCGCCAGGCCGGCGCAGCCGATCGGGCCGCCGGCCCTGGCGAGCTCGGCCGTCACTTGGACACGACCACGAGTGCTGCCTGCGAATGTCCGTTGGAGGTGACGTAGAGCTTGTACCGGCCCGGTTTCTTCGGGGCGCGGAAGCGGAGGGTGCCGGGCGCGCTCTGGCCGGCGCGACCGCGCAGCAGCCACTCCACCGACTCGGCGTCGCTCGCGACGCGCACCGCGAAACGTGCGCCGGGCCGCACGTGCACGACCTTCCGGCCGAGCGCGACGTACCTGAGAACCACGCCGACGTCACGCGTCGGAGGCGAGATGTTCCCGGCGCGGTCCTCGGCGCGCAGCGACAGGCGGTACACGCCCGGCGGGTACTTCTCGCCGTGCTTGCCGCCGTACCAGTTGATGCGCCCGGCCGACCGTGTCAGCCGCCCGCGCCCGACCTGGGCTCCGTCCACGTACAGGAGCGGCCGGGCCGTGCCTGAGACGGTGTACGCGACGGTCACGTACTCGCCGCGGCCGTCGTGATCGGGGGAGAACACCCGCGGGACGACGCTCTTGATCGCGATCAGCGCCGGATTTGTCTTGACCGTGAGCGTGTTCGGGAGGGTGATCGTCTGGTGGCGCTTCTTCAGATGGAGCCGGAGCTTGTACGGGCCTGTCCGGGAACCGGACGCTCCCAGCCGAGTCGCGGCCGTTCCACTGCGAAGCTTGGCGACGAGGCCCGGGGGAAAGTAGTGGTTCGCGACGGTCGTCAACCGGGTCGCCCTCGGGCGTGATGACGGTTGCGGTGAGCGTGTCGCCCTTCCGGAGCCGGAAGTCGACGTGCGCGAAACTCGTGTCGCAGTTGCACATCGGCGAGAAGAGCTGGTTGTCCACATGCGTGCGCGTGATCGGGCTCTTCTCGAGCTTCAGCCCCTCCGTGATGGCGAACGCCGCCGCCGTCCCGCCGAGCAGGCCGACGACGAGCAGAATCGGGAGGAGGCGCGCCACTGGCGCGGCAAATCCTAGGTTGATTCCGCTTGCTCAGCCGCAGACGTCTAGCGCTTTGCGCGGCGCGGCTGCACGATGACGTAGGCGAGCGCGGAAAGCCCTAGCACCGCGCCGACCCCGAGCGCGATGTTCTCCTGCGGCACGTCGGCCAGCTTGATCCCGCTCAACAGGAGAACCGTCGCCAGTGCGACGCGCAATGCGCGGTCCGGGAGCTTCAGCGTGAACTGGCTCGCGATGAGGACGCCCGGGGATCGAGCCGATGAGCAGCCAGCCGACCGCGCCGAAATCCACGTTGCCGGCGATGAAGTGGCCGAACCCCGCGACCTACAGCAGGGCGGCCGCGTGGAAGATGTCCGTCCCCACGACCTTGGCCGAGCGGAGCGGGAAGCAGGAAGAGCATCGACAGCCCGAAGAAGACGCCGGTCCCGACCGAGGTCAACCCGACGATCAACCCGCCGATCGCACCGATCGCGACCGCCGCGATGCGGTCGCGCCTGCGAAGCAGGAACGGTGCGTCGCTGTGCTCGTGGTAGCGGATGAAGCTCTTGGCCGCGAGCCCGAGCGCGCCGAGCACGAGCGCGCACGCGAGAAGGCGCGACATCACCGATTGCGCGCCGTCGCCGTACGTCGCGGAGATGCGCGTGGCGAGCCAGACGCCGAGGATCGAGAACGGCGCGCTGCCGAGGAACATCCAGCCGGACAGCCGCGCGTGCACGGTTCCGAGCCGGCGATGCCGCGCCGCACCCGCGGTCTTGAAGATCGCCCCGTGCGCCAGGTCGGTGCCGATCGCGACCGTCGGGCTGAAGCCGAAGACGATCACGAGCAGCGGCGTCATCAGGGAGCCGCCCCCCATGCCGGTGAGGCCGACGAGCCCGCCGATCAGCAGGCCCGCGAGCGAGAGCTTCCAGTCCACCTAGCTCCTGATACGCCTCGATGAGAACCTCGGCAACCTCGGGCCGCGAGAACTGCTCCGGCGGCAGCTCGCCTTGCGCCGAGCATCTCGCGCACCTTCGTCCCCGACAGGAAGACATGGTCGTCCCCGCCGATGCGGGCACGTCTTCGGCGTCGCCATCTGCGCCGCAGCGCGTTGCACCAGAACGCGTGCTCGAAGAACATCGGCTCGATGTCCAGCTCGTGCGGCTCGAACTCGTCGAAGATGAGCTGCGCGTCGTACGTCCCGTAGTAGTCGCCTACGCCGGCGTGGTCGCGGCCGACGATGAAGTGCGAGCAGCCGTAGTTCTTGCGGCAGATCGCGTGCCAGATGGCCTCGCGCGGGCCGGCGTAGCGCATCGCCGCGGGGAAGGCCGAGAGGACGACGCGATCGCGCGGGTAATAGCCGTCGAGCAGGACGCGGTAGCACTCGACGCGCGTGGCGGCCGGGACGTCGTCGGACTTCGTGTCGCCGACGAGCGGGTGGATGAGCAGGCCGTCCACGGTCTCGAGCGCGACCTTGGTCAGGTACTCGTGCGCCCGGTGGATCGGATTGCGGGTCTGGAAGCCGACCACGCGCTTCCATCCTCGCTCGGCGAAGGCCGCCCGTGTCTCGGCCGGATCCATGGCCAGCTCCGGGAACGGCGGCGTCGCCCGCTCGAACACCGTGACCTTCCCGGCGAGGTACATCTGCTTCTGCGCGTCCAGGCGCGCGACGCCGGGATGCTCCGTCTCCTTGGTGCGATAGCAGAGCTCCGCCTCTCGCTCCTTGTCGTAGTCGAACACGCCGTCGACCTCGAGGACGGCGACGGCGCGACCGGATTCGTCCGTGAGTGCGACGCGGTCCGACAGCGGCGGCCCGTCTACGGCGAGGCAGACGGGCAGCGACCACGGCAGGCCGTTCGTGAGGTGCATCGTCTCGATGACGCTCTCGTAGTCGTCCGGGCCCATGAACCCCTCGAGGGGCGAGAGCGCGCCGCTCGCGAGCATGTCGAGATCGGAGAGCTCGCGGGACGTCAGGAGGACAGGCTCGAGAGCGTCGAGATCGTCCGGCGGGGGCCCGGTGCGGTCGACGAGCGTCCCCCCGTGCGGGGCGATCAGGTGGTCGGTCGCGACGGCGCTCACGCCGGCACCTCGGCCGCGGCGGGCACGAGACCCAGCGCCTCGAGCTTCGCGAGCACCAGCCGCGCCGACTCCTCGGGCTCGTGCTCCTCCGTGTCGATCACGAGCTCCGGGTTCGACGGCTCCTCATAGGGATCGTCCACTCCGGTGAAGCCCTTGATCTCGCCGGCGAATGCCTTCGCGTACAGACCGTTGACATCCCTTCTCGCGCATTCCTCGACGGACGTCGCAACGTGCACCTCGACGAACGGCCCCCACGCCTCGACCAGCTTGCGAGCCTTCTGCCGCACATCCTCGTAGGGGGAGATCGCAGCCGCCAGCACGACGGCGCCGTGACGCGTCAGCCTCGACGCGACCCAGCCGATGCGCTCGATGTTCGTGTCGCGGTCCTCCTTCGAGAAGCCGAGCCCCTTCGAGAGGTGCGTGCGGACCGTGTCGCCGTCCAGGTACTCGACCATGCAACCGCGAGCCTCGAGGGCCGGGCCGAGGATGTGGGTGATCGTGCTCTTCCCCGATCCGGAGAGGCCGGTGAACCAAACGGTGAAGCCTCCGCCGCGGCTGCGCTCGGACTCGGGGAAGTCGTGCGGGTGGATGTTCTCGGTCATTCGTTCCTTTCGGTGTCGATGTGGATACCGCATTCAAGCTTGTCGGAGCCGGCCCAGCGGCCGGCCCGTTCCTCCTCGTCGGGGCTCGTCGGCCGCGTGCAGGGGATGCACCCGATCGACCGGTACCCGACTTCGTGCAGCGGGTTGTAGGGGATCTCGTTGACCGTGATGTAGGCCCAGACTCGCTTCTCGTCCCAGTCGGCGAGAGGGTGGATCTTCCAGACGTCGTAGCTGCTCGACCATGCGATCTTGGGCGTGCCCACGCGGCTCGGCGACTGGTCGCGGCGGATGCCGGAGATCCAGGCGTCGTACGGCGCGAGTGCGTGGATGAGCGGCTCGACCTTCCGGATGTGGCAGCAACGGTCGGGATCGCGCTCCCAGAGGTTCGGCCCCTCGCGCTTGTGCTGCTCGGCGATCGTGATGATCTCCGGCTGGATGAGCTCGACGCCGTACCGCTCGACCAGCCGGTCGCGCGTCTCGTAGCTCTCGCGGAAGAAGAGGTGCGTGTCGAGCTCGACCACGTCGATCGGCAGCCCGAGCTCGGAGACCATGTGCAGGAGCACCGACGACTGCTTCTGCCAGGAGCAGGTCAGGCAGAGGCGCGTGCCGAACTCCTCGTACGCCCAGCGGATGACTTCCTCCGCCGACATGGCCTCGAAGTCGGGCTCAGGAAGTGGGGGCGCTGTCGCCAAGCAAGACCTCGATGGTGTCGGCCCGCAGCCCGAGGCGGAGCGTCTCGAGCGGGATGACTTCGTCGGGCGGGATGTTCCCCAGGTTCACGTCGGGGCCGAACTGCTTTACGAACCAGGCCTGAGAGGACTTCGTCGGCGCCTCGAAGAGGACGTTGCTCGGATCGATCGAGTGAACGATCTCGTCGACGAGGCCGGTGCGCATCTCGCCCGTGGGCCTGAAGATCCCGGCCGTTCCGCCCTCGCGGCCCTCCGTGATCACCTTCCAGGCGCCCGCCGCAAGCTCTTCCTGCATCCAGTTGACCCATTCGTAGGGGGCGTAGACGACGGCTTCGTCCTTGGAGCCGACCTCCGAGAGCACGCGGAAGTCGCGGGCGAAGTCCTGGATGAGCTCGAGCTTCCGCTCGCGGGGAATCTCGATCGCTCCGTCGGAGATCTCGACGCAGGAAAAACGCTGGTCCTTCAGCCAGCTCTTGTACTGGTCGAGCCGATCGCGCAGATAGACCGCTTCGAACAACGTGCCGCCGCAGACCACCGGCGTTTCGAAGGAGCGGTAGAGGGCGATCTTTTTCTCGAGGTTGCGGGTGACGTACGACGTGCCCCAGCCGAGCTTGACGATGTCGACGTAGTCGCCGGCGGTGTCGAAGAGCCCCTCGATGTCGCGCAGGTTCATGCCCTTGTCGATCACGTGCGTGAGGCCGTTCTCGCGCGGCTTCGGCGCGCGCGGGGGTAGGGCGAGAAATCCGTCAAAGCTGGGCAAGGATTCCCTCCAATCGTTTCTGCGCTTCCTCCTGGACATCGTGGAAGAGCGAGTTGCCGTGCGAGTCGATGCCGACCCAGAGCGGACCGAAGTCCTTGACGCGGAACTTCCACAGGCACTCGGGCATGAGGTCCTCCCAGAAGACTTCTTCGATCTCCTCGATCTGCGTCGTCTCGAGCGCGGCCGCGCCGCCCACGATGGCGAAATAGACCATCCCGTGCTTGCGCATCGGCTCGATCGCCTCGTCTGGAAGCCCCCCCTTGCCGCAGATCGCCCGCACGCCGTAGCGCTCGCCGAGTGGCTCGGTGAAGCGCACCATGCGCGCGCTCGTGGTGGTGCCGATGCAAAGGGGCTCGTACTTGCCGGGCCCGAGCCGGCGGACGTTGGGCGCCGTGTGCAGGAGGAAGGCACCGTTCAGGTCGAGCGGCGGCTCCTGTCCGTGATCGAAGATGCGGATCTGCGTGCGGTCGCGGATGCCGATGATCTGGCCGTCCACCGTCACGAGGTCACCGGCGCGGAGCTTGCGGATGTCCTCCTCGGTAGCCGGAAAATTCAACCGGTGCTCAGCCACGCTGAACTCCTCCAAGTAACAGAGTGTTACTAAGTTCGTGGCGCATCAGAACTCCCTGTCGAAGTCGACAGAGCCGTCGGCGCCCACGTGCACGGAGGCGCGCCGGGCGGCCCAGCACTGGTAGTTGACGGCGACGGGGTTGAGGGTCATGTGCGTGTCCGCGTGCTCGACGTGGACTGCGAGCACGGTTACGTCACCGCCGAGCCCCATCGGGCCGATGCCGGTCTGGTTCATTAGGTCGTACAGCTCGGCCTCGAGCTCCGCGACGATCGGATCGGAATTCTTTGTCCCCACCGGCCGCGCGATCGCCTCCTTGGCCAGATACATCGCGTAGTCCGCGGAGCCACCGATGCCGACGCCCACGATCCCCGGCGGGCAGGGCTTGCCACCCGCGCCGACGATCGACTCGAGCACGAACTGCTTGATCCCTTTCACGCCGTCGGCGGGGACGCACATTTTGAGAAAGCTCATGTTCTCGGAGCCCGAACCCTTGGGGACGCACTTGACGTCCAGCCCGTCCCAGTCGGGGATGAACTCCCAGTGGACGATCGGCAGGCGGTGCCCGGTGTTCGGCCCCGTGTTCTCGCGCGTGATCGTGTGGACGGCGTTCGAGCGCAGCGGATGGTCGACCGTGGCGCGCTCCGTGCCCGCCTTCAATGCGTCGTAGATGCGCGCCGGGTGGAGCGGGAAGTGCTCGCCGACGCGGCAGGTGTACACGGCGATGCCGGTGTCCTGGCAGACGAGGTTGTTCCTGTCCTCCGCGACCTCGACATTGCGGACGATCGTCTCCAGTACGCGCCGACCGGGAACGGAGGTCTCGCGCGCGCTCGCCTCGGCGATCGCGTCGCGCAGGTCCTGGGGGATGTCCTTCAGCGCCCACACGTACAGGTGCGCGGCGGCGTCCTCGACGACTTGCTGGAGATCGGTGGCAACCGCGCTCATGACCTTGCCTTTTCCGCGGCCGCGCGCCCGGCCCTGCGTCCGAACACGCAGCACTCGAGCAGGGAGTTGCCCATCATCCGGTTGCGCCCGTGTGTGCCGCCGGCGATCTCACCGCACGCGTACATGCCTTCGACCGTGGTCTGGCCGTGGCCGTCGATCACGAGCCCTCCGTTCTGGTAGTGGAGCACCGGGTAGGTGAGGATCGGCTGCTCGAGCGGGTCGATCCCCGCTGCACGGTAGCGGCGCAGCATGTACGGGAGGGAGATCTCTGCGTCCTCCGGCGTGATCCGGGTCGTGTCGAGGTAGACGGCGGGTCGCCCGTCCTCGGTTTCGACGCCTCGGCCGGCCTCGACCTCCTCGAAGATGGCCTGCGACACGACGTCGCGCGGGCCGAGCGAATCGGTGAACTCGTCGCCGCCGGCGTTCAGGAGGACGGCGCCGTACGCACGCGTCGTCTCCGGGATCGAGTAGCCCTGCATGTTCGGCGGCCAGGCGCCGCCGTTGGGGTGGTACTGGAGCGCGTCCAGGTCGCGGGCCTCCGCGCCGAGGCCGCGGGCGATCCGCGTCACCTCGCCCGTTGCGCCGGGGTGGTTGGTGGAGAGCTCGCCCCGCTCCTCGGCTTCGCGGTAGCAGCGCCCGCCCGCGGCGAGGATCACCGTTGCCGTCTTGACCTCGACCTCCTCGCCGGACTTGAGCCGGCACGTGGCGACCCAGCCGTTCTCGACCTGCCGGAGCGCGGTGAGCGGATGGTGCGGAAGCGGCGTGCCGTCCGAGTCCTCGAACGCCTCGCGCAGTGCCTGTGTGATCGCGTGGCCGGTGCGGTCGCCGACCTGGAGCAGCCGCTTCCGGGACGCGCCGCCGCAGCGCGCAAGCCGATAGCCGCCGTTTTTCCCATGAAAGTGCTTCACACTTTCATGGGGGCCCGAAGACGGATCGCGCGTGAACTCGACCCCGTTTTCCTCGAGCCAGTGGATCGCGTCCGGCGCTTCTGCGGTGAGGATCTCGACCAGGCTCGGGTCGGCGGTCTCGTGCGAGCTCTTCCAGACGTCCGCGGCGTGCTGCTCAGGCGAGTCGTCCTCCGCAAACGCCGCCTGGATTCCGCCCTGCGCCTTCGCCGAGTTGCAGGACTGCAGCGCCCCCTTGGTGATCAGGGCGACACGGCCGCCGGCCCGCTCGGCCGACACGGCCGCGGCCAAGCCGGAAGCGCCGCTTCCGATCACGAGCACGTCGAAACCGCGGGAGGGCGTCACGGGCGGAAAGTGTACCAGGGCTAATCGAAAGGATTAGCGGAACTAATCCTTACCAAACGGACTCGAGGAGCCCCTCGATCTCGGCCGGCCCGGCCGGACGCGGGTTGAGCCGCATCGCCGGCCGCTGAGCGGCCGCCTCCGCGACCTCGCCGAGCTCGTCGCGCGGAACGCCAAGGTCCCGGAGCCGCTCGAAGCCGGCGAGCCGGGCCAGCTCGATTGTCCGGCCGATCGGGTCATCGGTTCCCAGCGCCTCGCCGAAACGCGCGATCTCGCCGCCGACGACGGGCTCGTTGTAGCGCAGCGCAGGCGGAAGAGAGATCGCGTTCAGCGCGCCGTGCGGGAGCCCGTAGCGGCCCCCCAGCGCCTGCGCCATGGCATGCCCCAGCGCGAGGCCGGAGCCCGCGAGCGCCGCCCCTGCCTCGGCCGCACCGCGTAGGAGCTCCGTGCGCGCCTCGAGGTCATGCGGCCCGACGAGGACGGGCGGGAGCCAGGTGCCGATCAGCGCGGCGCCCGCCACCGCATGCAGATCGGCCTCGTCGTTGCGGTTGAGGACATACAGGGCCTCCGCGCAGTGCGCGAGCGCGTTCATCGCGGTCCCGCCGCTCTCACCGCTGGGAAGCTCCAGCGTCAGCCTCGGCTCGTAGACGATCCCGGCGAGGTGGGCGCCGCCGCCGCCGCCCTTCGTCCCCGCCGCCGCGTCGCGCGTCCCGAAGTAGGCCGTCCACTCGGCGCCCGCATACGTCGTCGGGATGGAGACGAGCGGCAGCCCGGTCGCGGCGGATACGGCTTTTGCGGTGTCGATCGCGCTCCCGCCACCCAGGGCCACGAGGCCGTCCGCCCCCGCGGCCTGCTCGGTGGCGGCCTCGACACCCGTCCGCTCCGCGTGCGACTGCGCGCCGTGGAAGCGGCCGGCGACGGGAAGATCGAGCGCGCGCCAGCGTTCGGTGGAGATCAGCAGCGGCCGCTCGGTGCCGACCTCTTCGAGCACGCCGGGGAGCTCGCCGAGCCCCCAGCGGACGATCACGAGTGCGACCGGGCGAAGGCGAGGAACTCGTCCGCGGCCCGGGTCGGAACCCGCCCCGCAGCCCGGACGACGTAGATCTGCCGCGCCGGCTCGAGCCCCTTCACGCTCGCCGCGGCCAGCGTCCCCGCCGCGAGCTCGCCCTCGATCGCCGTCCGCGAGATGAACGTGACGCCGTAGCCCGCGGCGACGGCGCTCTTCACCGACTCCTGCAGGCCGAGCTCGAGCTTCGACGGCAGGTCGCGCATGCGCAGCCCGGCGGCGCGCAGGTCCTCCTCGATCACGTGGCGCACGCCCGCGCCTTCCTGCATCGCGATGTACTGCTCGCGCCGCAGCTGCTCGAGCGGAATCGCTCTCCCTGCGAACGGGTGGCCGGGCGGCACGGCCAAGACGATCTGGTCCCGAACGAGAGGCTCGAACTCGAGGGAACGATGACGGCGGAGCGCGCCCACCACGCCTAGCTCGATCTCCCGCTCCGCGACCTGGTCGATCACCCGATCCGTGTCCGAGATGGTGAGGGACACCGAGAGCTCGGGATGGTCATGCTGGAACTCGCACAGGAGGAGCGGCACGAGATGCCCGCCGGGCCCGGTCGAGGCGCCGATCGCGAGCGTGCCGCGCAGGGCGCCGCTCTCCTCGCGGGCGAGATCCTCGTCGAGCTGGTGTTCGAGCTGGAGCATGCGCTGGGCATTGCGGTAGAGGACGAGGCCGGCCTCGGTCGGCTCCACGCGCCGCCCGGAGCGGTCGAGCAGCCGCCGTCCGAGACGCTCCTCGAGCGAGCGGATCTGCAGGCTGATCGCCGGCTGCGTCACACCGAGCCGCTCGGCCGCCTGGGAGAAGCTCTTCTTCTCGACCACGGCGACGAAGGCCGCAAGCTGCCGTGTGTCCATAAGCATTCATTATGGACGGCGTAACTCATCATTGCGAGGGGTGCTCGTCCCTCCGTCGAACCACTAAGGCCATGGCGGTCCGGTTGGTTATCACCGCCGCGGTCGCTCTGCTCGTTGCGGGGCCGGCCTGGGGACAGGGGAGCGCGCGGGTCGCGGCCCTCCAGACGGCGCTGGTCTCGCAGGGGACGTACGACGGGACGATCGACGGGATCAACGGGCCGGCGACGCGGGCCGCTGTGAGACGCTTCCAGCGCCGCGTCGGCCTCGCCGCCGACGGCGTCGCGGGCCGGAACACGAGGCTTGCGCTCGGCCGCTACGGCAAGCACGGGATCGGCAGCCGCATCCTGCACCGCGGCGCGTACGGCTGGGACGTCACGGCGTTGCAGTTCGAGCTCGCCTGGCACGGGTTTCCGTCCTGGGCGTTCGACGGCATCTTCGGGCCACGCGTCGATGCCGCGGTGCGCGGTTTTCAGGAGTGGGCCGGGCTACCCGCCGACGGCCAGGCCGGGCGGGACACGTGGCGGGCGCTGAGCCGGCCGCCATCCTCGTGCCCGATCCGCCTGGGCTGGCCTCTGCACGGAGCGATCGACAGCCCGTTCGGCCCACGCTGGAACCGCTTCCACGAGGGCCTCGACATCGACGCTCCCGAGGGAGAGCGCGTCGGCGCGTCGCGGAAGGGACGGGTCGTGTTCGCGGGCCGGAACGACGGCTTCGGAAACCTCGTCATCCTGGCGCACACCAGCGGCGTCACGACCTACTACGCGCACCTCTCCCGCATCCTCGTCATCGTCGACCAGCGCCTCGGCGAAGGGGACACGCTCGGCCGCGTCGGCCATACAGGCGACGCCACCGGGCCGCACCTCCATTTCGAGGTGCGGCTACGCGGCGCCTCGATCGATCCGCTTCCGGCGCTCGATTAAGCCCTCGAGCAGCGCCTTACGCGGCAGTTACGGGTCGCCGGCTTCGAGCTGAATTTCGACGGCCGAGGCCAGCCCCTCCGGCCGGCGCGGATCCTTCATCAACGAGGTCAGGAGCGACACCAGCTCGAGCGTGTCACCCTCCTCGACCAGGCCCTCGAGCGTTACGAGCTGCTCCTCCAGCCACGTCGCGTCGACGGTCGGACGCGTGATCCGCAGGATCTTCGGGTTCGCGGTCGGGTCGGCCGTCTCGCCGTTGCCGATGAGCTCCTCGTGCATCTTCTCGCCCGGCCGGACGCCGATGAACTCGATCGCGATGTCCTTCTCTGGTTCCTTGCCCGACAGCCGGATCATGTTCTGGGCGAGGTCGAGGATCCGGACGGGATCGCCCATGTCGAGCACGAAGATCTCGCCCAGACCGCCGATCCCTCCCGCCTGGATGACGAGCGCCGCCGCTTCGGGCGTGGTCATGAAGTAGCGGGTCATGTCGGGATGCGTGACGCCTACCGGCCCGCCCTTCTGGATCTGCCGGCGGAAGATGGAGATCACGCTGCCCGAGGAGCCGAGGACATTGCCGAACCGGACGGCGACGAAGCGCGTGGCGACGTCGGGGCGGTGGCCGTACGCCTCCACGATCCACTCGCACAGCGTCTTGCACTGGCCGTACACGGCCCGCGGGTTGAGCGCCTTGTCCGTCGAGACGAGCACGAAACGCTCCGCGCCGAATGCGACCGCGACCTGCGCGATCGACTTCGTCCCGAGGACGTTGTTCCGCACCGACTCGATCGGGTTCGCCTCCATCAGAGGGACGTGCTTGTACGCAGCCGCGTGGAAGACGATCTTGGGCCTGTAGCGCTCGAAGACCTGGCGCATCTTCGCCGCGTTCTTGACGTCGCCGATGATCGGGATCGCAGCGGGGAAGTTCCGCTCGTCCACGAGCTCGCGCTCGATCTCGAACAGCGCCGGCTCGGCGTGGTCGATGAGGACGAGGCGCGCAGCGCCGAGGTGCGCGATCTGACGGCAGAGCTCGGAGCCGATCGACCCTCCGGCGCCGGTGACGAGCACGGTTTCGCCCGCGACGTACGTCGAGACGGCCTCGAGGTCTACCTCGACCGGCTCACGGCCGAGCACGTCCTCCACCTGGACGGGACGGATTTGCGCGGCGAGGTCGTGGTCGCCGGAGATGAGCTCGTAGATGCCCGGGAGCGTCTTGACCGGGATGCCGGCGTGGGAGGCGACGTTAACGATCTGCTGGCGAACGTCGCCGGCCGCGGACGGGATCGCGATCAACACCTCGTCAGGCTTCGACTCACGCAACAGCCGCGGCAGGGCGTCGGTGGTGCCGAGCACCCGGACGCCGTGCAGACGGAGGTTCTTCTTGCGCGGGTCGTCGTCCACCAGCCCGATCGGCGTGTAGCCGAGCGCCGGTGACTTGAGCATCTCGCGGACGATCAGCTGTGCCGCGTCTCCTGCGCCTACGACGAGCACTTCCTTCCCGCGCGCGACGATCCCGCGCGGCGAGGGGCGTTCCATGATCGACCGGACGAGCAGCCGCGCGCCGGCCACGAGAATCAGCGTCAGGAGCCAGTCCGTCGCGGCGATCCCACGCGGCAGCCGGACGTGCTCGACAGGGTTGATCAGGTAGACGGTCAGGTCGGCGACGAGGCATGCGACCGTGACGCCGCGGACGATCCGCCACATGTCCCGCGTCGAGACGTAGCGCCACCAGTGGTTGTAGAAGCCGAAGAGGACGAAGACGACGAGCTTGATCCCGAGGACGATCAGGATCGTCCGCTCGAACAGCGTCTCGTAGAAGACGGGAACGCCGCGGTCGAAGCGGAGCTGGAACGCGAGGTACCAGGCCGCGGCGACGAGCGCCGCGTCGGCAAAGAGCTGCCAGGCGCGGTGGCGCGAGGGGATCACGAGGTGATTTTCGCCGCTGCGGCGCTCTTTACTGCGTCGACCACCTGCTCCTGGGTGTCGGGCAGGATGCCCGGCCAGAGGGGGATCGAGAAGTTCTCGCGCGCGGCGCGCTCGGTCTCCGGCAGCGACCCCTCCTCGTATCCGAGGAAGCGCAGCGCCGGCTGGAGGTGGAGAGGCGTCACGTAGTAGGTCGCGCAGCCGATCTGCTGCTCCTTCAGCGCGGCGACGATCGCGTCGCGCTCGGGCGAGCGGGACACGAACAGGTGGTACACGTGGCCCGGCTCGTCCACGGGGGAGTCGACGTGCTCGCCGAGGCCGAGCTCGCGATAGCGCTCCGCCGCCTCACGCCGCCCGCGGTTCCAGCCGTCGAGCTCCGGAAGGAACAGCCGCAGCGCCGTGGCCTGGATCTCGTCCAGCCGCGAGTTGCAGCCAATGAAATGGAAGTCGACCTTGTCCTTCGACCCGTGGAAACGGAGCATGCGGACGCGCTCGGCGATCTCGCTGTCAGGTGTCGCGACAAGTCCGCCGTCGCCGAGGCCGAACAGGTTCTTCGTCGGATAGAAGCTGAAGGTCGAGGCTGCGCTCGTCGCGATCCCGGGCGAGCCGAAAGCCTGGGCCGCGTCCTCGATGAGCGGCGGACCGATCTCGGCGAGCTCGGCAATCGGCGCCGGGCGGCCGAAGAGGTGGACGGGCATGATCGCGCGCGTCTGCTTGGTCACGCGCGCGGCCACGTCCTCGGGATCGAGGTTGAGCGTCTCGGGGTCGATGTCCGCGAAGACCGGCGTCGCGCCGCGCCGGGCGATCGACTCGGCAGTCGCGTAGAACGTGAAGGCCGGGCAGATGACCTCGTCGCCGGGGCCGATTCCCATCGCCTCGAGCACGAGCAGCAGCGCGTCCGTCCCGTTGGCGACGCCGACCCCGTGCTCGACGCCGAGGTAGTCCGCGGCCTCCTGCTCGAAGGCCTGGACGTTGGGGCCGAGGATGAACCGTCCGTCCTCGAGGACGGCGGAAATGCGCTCCTTCAGCTCGGGCAGGAGTGGCTCGTACTGCGCCTTGACGTCGATCAGCGGGATGGCCACAGCGTCCGTCAGTGTAGATGGATGATGCCGTGTGTTCGTACGCCTCGGGGCGCGTGCTGGCCGCTCTGGGTCACGCCGGCGGGACGGCGTCGATGCTGAATGAAGCATCGGGGCCGGCCCGCCGGCGGGAAAGCGCCCGGACGGACGGACGGCCTTGCCGGCCGTGCCGGTGCGGGCGCGGCCAGACGCGCCAGCGCGCGCATCCGAGCGCGCGAACGCACGGTGTCAGCCATCAACATCGGTCGTGGCAGGCTTTGTTGCTCGAGACGACCACCAGCGCCAGAGCGCGTAGACGGCGAGCAGCAGGACGAGGGCGAGGATCGCGTAGTCCACATAGCGGAAGCCGTCGTGGAAGTCGTGCCAGCTGCTCCCGATCGCGTAGCCGATGCCGGCGAGCGCGAAGCACCAGATGGCCGATCCCGCAAGCGTGAGCAGCGTGTAGCGGCCGAGCGGCATGCGAAAGACGCCGGCCGGGATGGAGCAAAAGGAGCGAACGACCGGCGTCAGGCGTCCGAGAAAGACGGCCCAGTCGCCCCAGCGCTCGAACCAGCGCTCCGCTCGCTCCATCCGCTCGGGACCGAGGTGGAACCAGCGCCCGTGACGCTCGAGCAGCGGCCGTCCGCCATAGATCCCGATCGCCCACCCCACCACCGCGCCAACCGTGTAGCCGATCGTCCCCGACAGGGCCATCGCGACGAAGGCCCAGCCGGGCGAGGAGATCGTGTGGCCGAACAGGGTCACCGAGGCCCCCTCGATCGCTCCGGACGCGAGCGCGCCCGCGTAGAGCATCACGAGCTCGCTGAACGCGGGGAAGACGGCGTCGAGCGCCATGAGGAGGAAGACGGCATAGATGCCGTGATCGCCGATTGCGGAAGTGATCGAGCCGGTGACCGAGGCGATCATCGCCGCCGTATCGTCGCCGTCAGCTCGGCCGTCCCCACCTGATTGGTCGCGACGGCACGGACGACATAGCTCCCGCGAGACGCGCGGAGGCCGCCGTCGAGGCGGCCGTCCCAGGTCACCGACGTGGAGCCGGCGTTCTCCTGGCCCTTGAGGAGCGTGCGCAGGACGGTTCCGGAGCGCTCGAGCCGGATGGTCAGCGAGGCCGGGCGCGCCAGCTGTGCAGTGACCTTCGACCCGCTGACCCTCAGTCCCTGGAGCGTCGAGTTCAGCGAGAAGGGACGCTCGACCGCGGAGCTCCGTCCCAGGTCGTCGAGCGCGGTGACCCTGAACGTCCACCGGCCCTCCGCCGCACCGGCGCCGTTCCAGCTGAACGTGTAGGTCCCGGGAGCGCGGGCGCGGCTATCGAGCGCGACCTGCGCGCCACCGGGACCGAGCAAGCGAGCGCTCACGGTCGAGCGGCGCACGACCTTGTACGCGAGCTCGACGCCGGACGAGCCCGGCACGACGACGTCGGGGTCGACCGGGGCCGCCTGCACGCCGGTGTAGAGAAGTGCGAGCGAGTCCGCGATCGGCTTCTCGGCCTGCGAGGGCCGGTTCAGCAGGTCTCCCTCGAAGGCCATCGTGCTCGAGGGCCCGCTGTCGAGCCCCATGGCGGTGACCGCGCCGAGGCCGGCCATCTCCTGGGCCAGCTCGAAGTTGGTCATGCCGACGCTCGAGCCGGGCCGGCCGCCGTCCACCACCACCATGAGGATCCCGCCGTCGCGGCGCTGCCCAACCGCCGTGCGCGCGGTGCGTGGGATGAGCCAGGAGCTCGGGAACAACTCGTTCGCGCGGAAGACGGGCTTCGCGTTCTTGACGAGCAGCGGGCCGCCTCCGATCCCGGCGACCGCGTTCGTGAACGGGCTCGGGAGAATCATCCTGATCGTCAGAGAGCTCCCGACGGCGGCTTCGGCAGCAAGCCGCGTGGCGGCATTGCCGCGGGCGTACAGGATCGCCGTTCCCGGGGCGACCGGGTGATTACCGCCCTTGAGGACCTGCGTGACCCTGGCGGTCAGGTCGGTGTTCGGCCTCGCGGCGGGAAACGCGGAAAGAACGGCCTCGACGGCGTCGGGGCTCGCCGGCGTGTTTCCCGCCCACCCCGGCGTGAACAGCACGGTGCCGTTCGTTCCCACCTGGTCGTTCAGTGCGCTCAGGCCGCGGCGGGGGCCGAGCCCGCGCCAGTCTCCGATGAAGCGGACGCGGTCGACCGAGAACGTCCCGGCCGGGTCGATTCCCAGGCTCGACCGGGAGCCGTTCGGCTGCGTCTGCATGACGCTGTCCTGGAGGAAGAGGCCCTGGGGCCGGCCCGTCGCCGCGAAGAGGTCGCCGTTGACGGCTGCAACGGTGGCCTGAGGCGAGAGCCGGCGCTCCATCGCCGTCAGCTTCTCCTTCCCGCGCACGGAGCCCCTGGCGAGCACGGGCTCGAGCGAATAGAGGCCGGTCGGGCGGGGCGCCTCGATCACGTGCACGACGACGGGGCCATGCAGCGTGAACTGCACGTGCCGTTCGTACGTCACGCCCGGCATCAGCAGCTGTGCCGGCTGGGCCGCGGCGGGACCCGACCCGACAGCCGCGAGCGCGAGCGCGATGAGGAGAAACCGCTTCACAGGCGGGATCACGGTAGCGGAGAGCTGAGATGATGAGCCGGATGGAGGCGCCGCCGCTCGCCGGTCACACCCTGGTCTCCAAGGACGGTCAGCTGGCACTGGCGGAGTGGTCGGACGAGGGCGAATCGTCGGAGGAGCGGCCCATCGCGGGCCTCCATGTCCACCACTCCGACGACGAGGCTTGGTACGTGCTCGAAGGGACGCTCGGCTTCCTGCTGGGCGAGAAGACGGCCACGGCGTCCGCGGGCTCGGCCGTGCTCGCGCCGGCAGGCACGCCGCACGCGTACTGGAACGCCGGCGCCGGGCGCGCCCGCTACCTGCTGGTGGCGTCTCCGCGCCTGTTCGCGCTGATCGAGGAGCTGCACGCTCCCGGCGCGGACTTCGCGGAGGTCTTCAGGAAGTACGACTCCGAGCTTCTCGAGCTCGGCTCAGCGTGACTCCCCGCCGATCGGGTGCGATGGGTGGTGCGAGCCTAGGACGCAGGGAGCGTTCGTAGCCGTAGGCTACGGGCGCGACCGAGGACGACGGCTCGCGCCGCCCAGCGCGGCCGAGCGGCTTCGGACTCATGCTGAGTCGAGCTCGTTAACTAGCGTGTGACGCCCATGACTATCGCACCGCGGTAGCCCGCTTTCGTCTTCTTGACCTTCAGCAGCGAGCGCTTCCCGCCGTTCACGAAGATCGAGTCGCCGGAGTTGCGGGGATCGCGGTTCGGGTGCTTGCTGTACGGCGCCTTCCTGTACACCGCGTCGGTCGTCGCGTCGGCGAAGAAGAGCTGGCCGGTGTGAACGACGTTGCCGCGCACGTGCACCTTCACGTGGATGTGCACGGTGCGGCCCGGATACCAACCCGGGTAGACCGTCTTGAAATGGGCGACGCCGTGCTGGTTGGTCTTCTGCAGGCCGCGGAGGAACGTGCGATTGGAAGAGCCCGCGCCGAAGCCGGAGTAAACGCCGCCCGCGTCGCAATGCCAGATGTCCACCGTCGCTCCCTTGATCGGACGGCACGTCGAGGCGTCGACCACGGTGAGTGCGAGATCGAGCCGCGCACCCGGCTTCCCCTCGGTGATGTCGCGGCGGAGCTTCTCGCCGGAGAGGTAGTACGGGCCCTCGGTCATCTCCGGCGTGAGGACGCACTTGACCTGTCCGGAGGCCACGCCGGCGGGGCCGTCTTCGGTGGCCCTGGCCGCGCCGGCACCGAGCGCGACGGCGACCAGGCCGCCGAGCCCGAGCAGCGAGCGGCGGCGTGTCAGGCGGACGTCGTTCATGGCCGCACGGTAGCGCCGTGACCTAAGAAAGGCCTGTGAATCGTCCGGTCGAACGAGACCTCGACCACCGACTCGCAGCCCGGCTGATCGCACTCGCAGGCGAAGTCGAGCGTGAGCTCGCGAGCACGCGGCTCGTGCTCGGCGTAGCGGCGCCACTGATCGATCGCGGCGTCGTTGTCGTACCGGCGGCGAGCCCCGGTGTTCCCGCCGGTCGGGACCGTCACGTGCTCGAGGACGAAAGACTCGACGATGCGCTCGGTCTGAGTGACGTCCTCGATCTCCATCGCATGCGGGAGGAGCCGCGCGCGCAGCAGCTCATCACGCCGGGTCCGGTTGAAGAACGCACGCTCGGGATCGCTCGTCGAGGAGTACGTGAACGAGCCTCGCCCGGCGAGCAGCTCGTGCTGCAGGTCCGGAGACGCGACGACGTACAGCGCGGGCTCGAGGCCGAGCGGCAGCTGCGGGCCTTCGACGAGGATCGGCGCGCCGTCGTCAGGGATGGCTGCAACCTCGTCCTCGATGAGCGCCAAACGCGCGTCCGCCTCGTCCAGGAAGTCCTGCGCCATCTGCTCGGCCGAGCGGTCGAGCCACATCTCGTCCATGGACATGGTCAGCGCGGGCACCTGCATCGCCTCGGCGTGCTTCCACGTCCGCGCGTCGATCGAGTACAGCCACAGGTCGTAGCGGCGGGCAACGCGTCTCGCCGCCGTCGTCTTGCCGACGCCGGACATGCCACCCAACCAGAGCACCCTCCGCCCCATCCCTGAGAGATACTTTGCCGGTATGGCAGTCGCCACCCGCACCGGCTTGGTCGAAAGCCTGATCGAGCGCTATCCGGACATTCCGCCGGAGGCCGTGCTCAAGGAGGACCTCCTCCGCACGGGCATCGCCTTCGACGAGTCGGCGCTGACGGACAACCTCGACGGCGAGGTCAAGCCGAAGTCGTACTTCATCTTCTCGTTCGACCAGAAGCCGCTCGCCGAGCTGGGCGAGGCGGCGCGCCGCCGCCCGCCGGAGGAGATTGCGCTCAGCGGCGGGCCGTACGAGCTGCGGCGGACGATCGTCTCCGTCCGCGTAAATCCCACTTCGCCGTACGGCATCGCGGCGCGCGAGGGCTCACTCCGGCTGTCGCTCGACGGCCGCGAGGTGGCCGACGTCGAGCTGCCGCCGATGCCCGAGTACTACCGGCACACGCTCGCGAACGGCAAGACGGTCATGGAGACGGCGCCGACGATCGAGTGGGGCTACCTCATCTACCTCACCGTGCTCCGCCTCTGCCAGTACTTCGGTGCCAAGGAGGAATGCGGCTTCTGCGACATCAACCACAACTGGCGCCAGCACAAGAAGGAAGGACGCCCGTACACGGGGGTCAAGCCGGTGGAGGACGTGCTCGAGGCGCTTGCGCTCATCGACCGCTACGACACGACCCGCGCGAGCCACGCGTACACGCTCACCGGCGGCTCGGTAACCAGCGAGGTCGACGGCCTAAAGGAGGCTGACTTCTACGGCCGCTACGCGCAGGCGATCGAGGAACGCTTCCCGGGCCGCTGGATCGGCAAGGTCGTCGCGCAGGCTCTGCCCAAGAAGGACGTCCAGCGCTACCGCGACTACGGGATCGCCATCTACCACCCGAACTACGAGGTCTGGGACAAGCGGCTGTTCTCGATCATCTGCCCCGGCAAGGAGCGCTACGTCGGCCGGGAGGAGTGGCACCGGCGGATCTTCGATGCCGGCGACGTCTTCGGCCCGCGCAACGTCATCCCGAACTTCGTCGCCGGGATCGAGATGGCGAAGCCGTTCGGGTTCGAGTCGATCGACGAGGCGATCGCGTCGACGACCGAGGGGCTCGACCACTTCATGAGCCGCGGGATCACGCCGCGCTTCACCACCTGGTGCCCGGAGCCGACGACGCCGCTCGGCCGCGACAATCCCGGCGGCGCGCCGCTCGAGTACCACGTCCGGCTGCTCGGCGCCTACCGCGAAGCGCTCCACCGGCACTCGCTCGACCCGCCCCCGGGGTACGGGGAGGCGGGAACGGGCCGCGCGGTCTTCTCCGTCAGCTCCTTCATGGACGTGCTTTAGTGGCACGCATCTCCGTCGACGAGGCCCACGAGCTCTGGCTGCACGCGAGCGACGAGGAGCTGATCGAGCGCGCGCAGGCGGTACGGGCGCAGTACCACGAGCCCGACCGCGCGACCTACATGGTCATGCGGATCATCAACTACACCAACGTCTGCGTCGCCCAGTGCGACTACTGCGCGTTCTACGTGCTCCCGAACCAGGACGGCGGCTACGTCCTCTCCCGGAAGCAGGTCTTCGACAAGATCGACGAGCTGGTCGAGTTCGGCGGCGACCTCGTGGCCTTCAACGGCGGCTTCAACACGAAGCTCCCGCTCGACTATTACTGCGACCTGTTCGCGTCGGTGCGTGAGCGCTACGGCGAGCAGGTGGAGTTCTATGCACTCACCGTCGCCGAGTTCGTGTTCCTCGCCGATCGCGCCCGCCTCTCGTACGCCGACGCGGCGACGCGCCTGCGCGACGCCGGGGTCCACTGGGTGACGGGCGGGGGCAGCGAGATCCTCACCGAGGACTTCCGCGCGCGGCACGCCAAGTGGAAGTATCTGGTGAGCGACTACTTCGACGCGCAGCGCGCGATCGTCGAGAGCGGGATGCGGACGACCGCGACCATGGTCATCGGCTTCGACGAGACGCTGGACGAGCGCCTCGAGCACTTACAGCGCACGCGCGACTTCCAGGATGAGACCGAGCGGTCTCTTCTCCTTCCTGTGCTGGACGTACAAGCCCTACGGCACCGCGTTCGGCGGCCGCGAGATCTCGGCGAACGAGTACCACCGGCACATCGCGCTTTCGCGCATCTTCCTGGACAACGTCAAGCACATCCGCACGTCGGTGCTGACCCAGAACGAGGAGGCGTTCCGCGCGCTCGACTTCGGCGCCGACGACTTCGATCTGCCGATCGAGGACGAGGTGACGCAGAAGGCGGGGGCGACGCATCGATCTCGACCTGGAAAGGCTGCTCGCCATCCCCCGCTCGCTCGGCTACACGGTCGAGTACCGGCGCGCCGAGAGGCCGCCGGCGCTCCTCCAGGCATGAGCGACGCCAACGTCTTCTCCGACGACTGGGATATCCCGGCGATCTCGGACAGATCACCGCACAGGCACGTACGGGCTCACGGACCGGCAAGCGGCTCTGGTTGATCCACGACGTCCAGGACGCGGACTACCCGTTTACCGCCGTTCGGCGCGGGGAACGCAAGCGGAAACGATCCGAGGAGGAACCATGAACAAGGACGAGGCCAAGGGACGCGTGAAAGAAGCCGCCGGCGACCTGAGCGGTGACGACAAGCTGAAGCGAGAGGGCAAGGCCGACCGCGCCGAGGGCAAGGCCAAGGAGGCGGTCGACAAGGCGGCGGACAAAGTCAAGGACACGCTCGACAGGGACTGACGGGAACGCCGGATTCACACAGGCGCCGGCGTCGTGACGAAGCGCAGCTCCGGGACACGGTCGAGCTCGCCGACGTCACGTGCAAGCTCCAGGAACGTCATCAGGCCGGCGCGCTCTCGCGGCCCGAACGAGTAATGCAGCTTCTCGAAGTAACGGGCGAGAAAGCCCGCCGGATAGCCGTACCGAGCGCTCGACTCGTGAGCGAGCCGCTCGGGCTCGGCGCGAGCGAGGCGCACGGAGTCGACGAGCGCGGCTTCTAGCTCGTCCAGGCCGGAGGGGGTGGGCTCGAGCGCGGCCCAGACGGCGAACACCATCGGCAGTCCCGTCCGTTCCAGCCACAGGCGCCCGAGGTCGTGGTGCGGCGTCGGATCCTCGAAGGCCGACTGCAGCGCGGCGTCTCCGATCAGGAGCTTCGCGTCGGCCGACTCGCCGAGCGGAACGTGCTTCGCCTCGGGCAGCAGCACCTTCGTCAGGACGACCGACGTCGCGCTCTCCGGCGTGACGGCGACCGTCCGCACGTGTTCGAGCGGCGTCTTCGAGACGAGCTGGATCGAGTCGACCGCGCCCTGCGACGAGACGCAGAGCCGGGGAAGCAGGCGCAACCGCTCGGCATTGCGCGCGTACTCGATCGAAGAGATGGGCGCAATGTCGATCTCGCCGGCAAGCAGCCGCCGGTTCAGGTCGGTGGGGACGCCCGAGACCTCCTCCACCTCGGCCTCGAGCCGGTAGAAGACGGGCGCCATGTTCACGTAGGAGATGCGGCCGAGGCGGATCGCGTTCATCCCTGCCGCTCCACGACCGCGCGCGTGAGCGCCTCGAGCTCCTCGTAGTGCGGCTCGCCGTTCAGGCAGGCGCGGGCACGGGCGGCGTATTCGAGCGCGACCTCGCGCGAGCGCGCGAGCGCGCCGGTCGCGGCGACGCGGACGAGCGCGCCGTCCAGGGAGCCGCCCGCGAGCGCCTCGCGAACGACGGGATCCTCGCGCGCAGCGAGGAGGAGCGGCAGCGTGGGCGTCCCTTCGCGTAGATCGGTCCCCGCGACTTTCCCGGTCTCGATCGTCTCGCCGGAGCAGTCGAGGATGTCGTCGGCGATCTGGAACGCGATCCCGAGCGCGAGGCCGAACTCTCCCAGCTCGAGCCGCTCCGGACCGGCTCCGAGGAGACAGGCCGCCTCGAACAGCTTCCCCGTCTTCAGCGAGCAGCGCTCGAGGTAGGCCTCCGCGGTCGTGTCCGGATCGTGCGTCTGCCGGCGCTGCATCGCCTCGCCGCGCGCGAGCGACAGTGTCGCGTTCGAAAGCACGCCGATCGACCACGGGTCGCCGAGGGTCGACAGCTCGGAGAACGCGCGCGCGAATAGATAGTCGCCCGTTGCGCGCGCGGGCGCCGTCCCGTACGCGCTCCAGGCGGCCGGCGATCCGCGCCGGAACTCGGCCCCGTCGATCAAATCGTCGTGCACGAGTGTCGCCATGTGCACGAGCTCCACGGCGAGCGCGGCCTGGACGGGCGGACCGTTCGGCGACGCGAGGTAGCAGAGCAGCGGGCGCAGGCGCTTTCCGCCGGCGGCGAGTGCCTCCCTCCCGATCTCGGCGACGAGGCCGGGATGGCTGTCGACCGAGGCGCGCAACCGCACCTCGACCTCGTCCAGGAAGGCGGTCAGCCCGGGCGTTTCACGGAGTGTCGCGAGCTCAGCCGTCACGTCGCCGTCCCGTGTGGAGAGCGACGATACCCCCGGCCAGCAGCCGGTACCGCACCTCCTCGAAGCCCGTGTGCGCGAGCAGCCCGGCAAGCTCGTCCGGGCCGGGGAAGCGCCGGACGCTGGCGGGCAGGTACGCGTACGCCGATCCACCTGGGATGAGCTTCCCGGCGAGCGGGACGAGCCCGTCGAACCAGAGCTTGTAGAACGGCCGCAGGAGGCCGCGCGGCTGCGTGATCTCCAGGATCCCGAGGCGGCCGCCCGGGCGCAGCACCCTGGCGAGCTCGCCGAGGCCACGCTCCAGGTCGGCGACGTTCCGGACGCCGAAGCCGACCGTGGCCGCATCGAAGGACGCGTCCGCGAACGGAAGCTCGAGCAGGTCGCCGCGCATCCACTCGATCGAGGACGACTTGCGCCGCGCGCGCTCGAGCATCTTCTCGGAGAAGTCGAGGCCGGTAATCCGCCCGCCCGCCGCCTGAGCCGCGACGGCGAGGTCGCCCGTCCCGCAGCAGGCGTCGAGGACGCGGTCGCCCGGGCGAACGGCCGCATCGGCGGTCATCCGCCGCCAGCGCTGGTCGAGCCCGGCGGTCATGAGCCGGTTCATCAGGTCGTAGACCGGCGCGATCCGGTCGAACATGGTGCGGACGCCGTCCGGCGAGAGCGTGCCGGTCTCGGTCATGTGCCCCATTCCGGAACCAGAAAGTTCTCCACGCCGAGCTGATCCAGTGCACGGCCGACGACGAAGTCCAGCAGCTGGTCGACGCGCTCCCACCCGTGGTAAAAGCCGGGCGCAAGGAAGAGGATGGTCGCGCCGGCCTGGCGCAGCTTCAGCATCCCTTCGAGGTGGATCGCCGACAGCGGCGTCTCGCGCGGCATGAGCACGAGCTTCCGGTCCTCCTTGAGCGCGACGCTCGCCGCCCGCTGGATCAGGTTCGTCATCGTCCCGGACGCGATCGCCCCGAGCGTCCCCATCGAGCAGGGGCAGACGACGTAGCCGTCGATCCGGGCCGAGCCGCTGGCGGCAGGGGAGCGCCAGTCGCGCTCGTCGTAGATCGTCACGGCGTCACGGACAGGCTCGACGAGCCGCGCCAGCGTCTCGTCGGCAGACAGCTGCGCGTCCCCGTAGAGCTCGGTCGCCACAACCTGGATTCCCGCGCGCGACGCGCAGAGCGCGATCTCGCACTCGGACCGGCCGAGTACCTCCAGCAGACGCGCTGCGTAGGGGGCTCCTGAGGCCCCTGTTATGCCGACGAAGACGCGCACGATCGCGCCTTCACCTTACTGAGGACCCTTCGACGCCTCTAAGAAGACGGCGAGGTCATGCAGGTTTTTCTCGCCGAGATCGGAGAACGGCGGCATGGGCGAGCCGGGAACCTCGCAGCTCGGGCACTTGAGGTGGGCGATCTGGAACTCGATCCCGAGGTTCTGCGTCCCGATCGAGGTCAGGTCGGGAGCGCCGAGGTTCGACGACCCGGCGCCGAGGTAGGTGTGGCAGCCGAGGCACGGAAGCTGCGCGAACAGCTTGGCGCCCGCCTGCGCTTCCGGCGGTAACTGCTGGCTCTCGATCCAGGACGGGACGGCCGCGACGTTCTCCGACGCGAGCGCCTCCTTCGCAATCGCGCCCTTCCAGGTCAGCGTTCCCATCGCCAGAACGGTCAGTATGAACGCGACGATGGCCACCGGGCGCCGGCTGAGCCGCCGCTCGCGCCGCACGTCGAAGAACGGCAGCGCGAGCAGGAGAATGAGGCAGATGGTGGGGATCCCGACCGTGGCGAGGATCACCGACTCCGGCCACTTGAAGATCCGGAGCAGGTAGAAGAGGAAGTAGAAGTACCAGTCCGGTCGCGGTATGAAGCTGGTCGTGGCCGGATCCGCCTTCTCCTTGTACAGCGGCCCGAGCCAGCCCGAGTCGTCGGGCACCTCGCCCGCCGTGTACTTCCAGATGACCGCGAGCACGACGATGACGCACACCACGACCAGGCTCATCACCGTGTCGTGGAACATGGCGAACGGGTAGAACGGCTTCCCTCGCTCCTTGACGTCGCGCTTGTAGCGCGCGAAGCCCTCTCGGCGCTCGACCACCCGCTTCGACGGCCTGCGGTTGACGGCCATTAGCGGGCGATCCCTCCACGCGGGCCGGGCCGCGTCAGTCCCGGCCGCGCAGTCGTCTCAGGCTGGGGCCGGTCGGCGCCCGCGGCGTCCTTCGACCACGGCGGCGACGACACGCCGAGCCGGATCACGAGGTACAGGTGCAGCGTGATCAGGCCGATGATCGCCCCCGGAAGCAGGAGCATGTGGATCGAGTAGAAGCGGCTTAACGTGTCGGGCCCGATCTCGGCACCACCTCGTAAGATCGAGGCGATGAAGGGACCCAGGAACGGTGCCGTGCCGTTGATGTTGATCCCCACGACGGTCGCCCAGTAGGACGTCTGGTCCCACGGGAGCAGGTAGCCCGTGAACCCCTCGAACATGCCGAGGGCGAGCAGGAGGACGCCGATGATCCAGTTCAGCTCGCGCGGGTACTTGTAGGCCCCGAACAGGAAGACGCGGGCCATGTGGAAGAACATCAGGATGATGAAGACGCTGGCGCCCCACTTGTGCATCCCGCGAACGAGCCAGCCGAGGGTGATGTCGTCGGTGATATGGCGGATCGACTGGTAGGCCTTGTCGGGGTCGGGCTTGTAGTACATCGCCAGGATCACGCCGGTGATCAGCTGGACCAGGAAGGCGGTGAGCGTCGCCGACCCCAGTGTGTGGAACCAGTTGGTGTCGCCCGGGACCTTGCGGAACAGGAAGTAGCGGAGCCCGCCGATGAGCCCGGAGCGCTCCTCGAGCCAATCGATCGGGTAGACGATCGCGGCTTCGATCGTCTCGCGGCGAGCCGTCTTCTTCTTGTTGTTCGCCATTAGGTCGGCGGCTGCCAGGGGTAAAAGATCTGCTCCGGCCCGTCCACGTGCTGCCCGGGGCCGGTGAGCCGGTACTTGTTGATCACGGCGTTCGCGCCCGTCCCCTCAACGGTGCTGACGCTGTAGTTCGTGACCAGGACGAGGTTTCCGTTCTTGACGTCGTAGGTCCAGCGGTCGAGCCCGCGGACCGGCGGGCCGGCCGTTCGGTTGCCCTCTGAGTCGTACGAGCCGCCGTGGCAGGGGCACGTGAAGCTGGAGAGGCCGACCACGGGGGTGAGCTGGATGACCTGGCCGCCCGACGTCTCCTGGTCCTTCGTCTTGTCGGGCTGGACGAGCCCGCCTGGCTGGACCGGGCAGCCGAGATGCGCGCACCGGTTGGAGATGATCGTGAAGCTCGGCTCGTTGTCGGCGAGGCCGTTGTACCGGACGTAGGCCACGCGCCGGGTCACCTCGCCCTCGGCCGGCCTCAGGTTGAAGTGAGTGATCACCCACTCACCCTGGGGAAAGTTGTCGATAGGCCCGAGGTCGATGTCCGGCTGCCCCTGGTCGACGAACGCGGGGGCGAGAGCGAACCCCACTGCGGGGACGGTGACGACGGCGCCGATGGCGGCGCCTAGCCCGAGCGTCGCGCCCTCGAGGAACTTGCTGCGCGGGAAGGTCGCGGCTTCGGCGGGCGTTGTCTCCGGCATGGCCGGCGCGCCCTTGTGCGCGGGAAGCGCGGGTGCCGGCTCCGGCGGCCCCTGCGCCTCGGTCTCGGCCTGCGGGAGGCTGGCGTGGCCGCGGCTGACATCCCTGATCCAGAGGAAGCCGAAAAGGATCGTCAGAGCCGCACCGACGGCGACCGCGGGCCAGCTGACGATCAGGCCGACGAGGATGCAAACGATGCCGACGGCGAAGCCGACCGGCCAGAGGCTCGGCGGCGGCCCGTGCGACGATTCACGCCCCGCATTCACGCCGACTGGATTCAATCAAGCCTTGATGTCGTAGGACAACGACGTGACAAGGCTTACAACCCGTACTCGGGCCAGCGACGGTCGACCAGCGCCTTGATCTCCTCGCTCATGTCGATCTCCGGGGGCCACTCGCGCGTTCCCTCCTCGGGCCCTTTGTGCGTGGCGTCGATGCCGATCTTGCCGCCGTAGAACTGGCGCGACGGCGCGTGATCGAGGTGATCGAGCGGCCCCTCGGTGATCATGACGTCGCGCTTCGGGTCAACGTTCGCGCCCACGCGGAAGAACACGTCGTCGTAGTCGTGGACGTCCACCCACTCGTCCACCACGACGACTGCCTTGGTCAGCGAGAGGAGGCCGAGGCCCCAGATCGCGTGCATGACCTTCTGTGCATGCCCGGGAAAGCGCTTGCGGATCGACACGATCGCGCAGTTGTGGAAGGCGCCCGTTACGGGGAGGTCGTAGTCGACGATCTCGGGGACGCTCATCCTGATCGCCGGCAGGAAGATGCGCTCGGTCGCCTTCCCCAGCCAGGCGTCCTCCTGGGGCGGCTTGCCCACGACTATGGACGGATAGATCGCGTCGCGGCGCATCGTCATCGCCGTGACGTGGAAGACCGGGAACGGCTCGACTCCGGTGTAGTAGCCGGTGTGGTCGCCAAACGGCCCTTCTGGCGCGAGGTCGCCCTGCTCCACGTAGCCCTCGAGCACGATCTCAGCGTTCGCGGGCACCTCGAGGCCGATCGTCTTGCCGCGCACGAGCTCTACCGGCTCTCCCGTGAGGAATCCGGCCAGCATGAACTCGTCGATGTGCTTCGGCAGCGGCGCGGACGCGGTGTAGGCCGTCACGGGGTCGAGCCCGAGCGCGACCGCGACCTCCAGGCGTCCCTCGGTCGCGAGGTAGTCCATCCGCCCGTCCTTGTGGATCTGCCAGTGCATCGCGGTCTCGCGCGGGCCGAGCACCTGCATCCGGTACATGCCGACGTTGCGCGTGCCGTCGCGCGGGTCGCGCGTGATGACGGCGGGAAGCGTGATGAACGGCGCCGCGTCCTCCGGCCAGCAGGTCTGGACCGGCAGGCGCCCGAGATCGACGTCGTCTCCCGTGAGGACGACCTCCTGCGCACGGCCGCTGCGCACCGACTTGGGCATCGAGTCCGCGATCGACTTGAGCTTGGCCAGGCCCCTGACCTTCTCGACGAGACCCTGCGGGGGCTGCATCTCCAGCACGTCGCCAAGGCGGGCACCGACTTCGTCCAGGCTCGCGGCATCGAAGGCGAGACACATCCGGCGCTCCGTGCCGAACTGGTTGATCAGCAGAGGATGCTCGGAGCCCTTGACGTTTTCGAACAGCAGCGCCGGCCCGCCCGCCTTGACGGTGCGGTCGTTGATCTCGGTGATCTCGAGGTGAGGATCGACCTCGGCGGAGATGCGCTTGAGCTCGCCCTCGCGCTCGAGCAGAGCGATCCAGGCACGGAGGTCGCGGGGAGGCGCCAAGGCGCGGTCAGTCTATGTCCGAGAGCGCGTAATCCATCGCGTCGTCGGCGGGCAGAGCGTGCCCTCGGCTCACCGCAGCGTCGTAGTCGGGACCGGCCAGGGGCCCGAGCGTGCCGTCGAGCCGGGCCTTGACCTCGAGCCACGCGGGGTGCGGCGGCCGCCGCTCCTCCTCTGCCTGCACGATCCCGCGCATCGCGCCGGCCCGCGCGAGCCGACCACGACCGGCCGCGCATTCAGCCAGGTGAGCGAGATCGTAGATCATGTTGACTCGGTCGCCGATGCGTTGGTGGAGCTCGAGGGCTTCCCGCGCCGCCGTTTCCGCGCGCTCGAGGTCGCCCGCGCGCAGCGCGCTCTCGGCCAGCGTCTCCTGGACGCCGGCTGCCCACCAGATGAAGCCGATTTTGCGCGCGAGCTTCGACGCCTCTTCGAGGAGCTCCTCGGCCCGCTCGCGGTTGCCGAGACGGAGATGGACATTCCCGAGCGTGCCGAGCGCCTGGCACCTCCCCGCGTCGTAGTCGAGCTCGTCGAATTCGGCGACGCTCCGCTCGAGCAGCAGGCGGCATTTCTCCGGATCCGAGTGCGCGATCGTCGTAGCGATGCGAAAGCGCAGGGTCGCCGCACCGGCGTCATCTCCGAGATCGGCGAACAGCTCGAGTGCCTTCTCGTACAGCGACCGGGCTCCGTCGACGTCGCCGGTGAGTTGCGTAGACCCTCCGAGTGCCCTGAGCGCCTGGGCCCGCAAACGGGGCGGTGCGGCGGCCGCACGGTGAAGTAGGTGGTCGAGGCGACGGATTCCCTCCTGCGGGTTGTTGGTGGCCCAAAAGTTCTCCAGCGCAACTGCGATCGTCAGCGCGAGCTCGGGATCGGCGTCGGCGGCCCAGTCGATCGTGGCCCGAAGATTCGCCTGCTCCGGGATGACGAGCTCATGCCGCTGTGGTGCCTTCCCGATGGACTCGACCTGGAGATTGGCCGAGCGCGAGAGCTCGGCGAAGTACTCCGCGTTCTTGCGGTGCAGGTCCAGTGCCTCTCCTGAGTCGGCCAGCTTCTCCTCGGCAAGCTCCCGGATCGTCTCGAGCATGCCGAGACGGCCGCTTGCCCAGCGTCGCACGAGGCTCTTCTCGACCAGCGACCCGAGCGTATCGATCTCCACCTCGCAGACCTCCTCCGCCGCTTCGACCGTGAACCCACCCGGGAACACGGCGAGCCTGCGGAATCCCCGTTGCTCGCGCTTGTCGAGAAGTGCGTGACTCCACTCGATCGTCGAGCGGAGCGTGCGCTGGCGCTCGGGCGCGTCGCGCCGGCCACCGGTCAGCAGCGGAAGGACATGGTCGAGCCGCTCGAGCAACCGGTCAGGCGGCAGCAGCCGGGTCCGAGCAGCGGCGAGCTCGATCGCGAGCGGCAGGCCGTCGAGCCTCGCACAGATCTCGCGCACCGCCTCGATCGGCTCCGCGTTGACGGCCCGCTCCCGAAAGAGCTCGACCGCGTCCGGCTCGGCGAGCGGGTCGACGGCATAGTCTCGCTCGCCGGCGATCCGCAGCACCTCGCGCGACGTGACCAGGAGACGGAGGCGGGGACAGGGCTCGAGCAGGGCGGGCAGACGCGGCGCGGCCTCGATGACCTGCTCGAAGTTGTCGAGGACGAGCAGCATCTCGCGGCCCCCGATCTCCGCGGCGGGGTCTCCTCTGAGCCCGGCGGCCTGGGCGATCGACGGGAGCACGAGGTCTGGATCGAAGACGGCCGCGAGCGGAACCCAGAAGACGCCGTCGGGAAACTCGTCGACGAGCTCGGCCGCGGCCTGAAGTGCAAGACGGGTCTTCCCGCTGCCACCCGGCCCGATGAGCGTGACGACCCGGGCCTCACGGACGAGCTGCTGGAGACAGGTCAGCTCGCGATCCCGCCCGACCAACGGGCTCGGCTGCGCGGGAAGATTGGTCCGGTTCAGCGTGCGTGCGGGCGGGAAGTCCTCGTCCCCGAGCTGGAAGAGCCGCACGGGTCGGCCGAGATCCTTGAGTCGATGCTCGCCGAGGTCGCGGAGGTCGGCTCCCACGAGGTCGCGGGTCGTTTGCGACACGAGCACCTGACGTCCGTGGCCCGCGGCGCAGATGCGGGCGGCGCGGTGGACGTCCATGCCGGCGTACCCCTCGGCCGTCAGCTGCGGCTCGCCGGTATGGATACCCATCCGCACCGGCAGTTCGAGCTCTCGCTGGGCCACATCGGCGGCCGCGAGGGCATCGGCGGCACGAGAAAAGGCGACGAAGAAGGCGTCGCCCTGCGTGTCGACCTCGACCCCACCGTACCGGGCGAAGGCCTCGCGCAGGACGCGCCGGTGCGCGGCGAGCAGCTCGGTATAGCGCTCGCCGTGCTTCTCCAGCAGCCGCGTCGAGCCCTCGATGTCGGTGAACAGGAAGGTGACTGTGCCGGAGGGGAGCTCGACTCGCATGATGTGGATGATGCGCCGTTCCGGCCAAGCCCGCAACAGACGACTTGAGTGGTTATCTCGACTTGACTATCATGGACATATGAAGATCGCATCCGTCAGCGAGGCAAAGGCGAAGTTGAGCGCGCTCCTCGATCTCGTCAAGGCCGGCGAGACGGTCACCGTCACCGAGCGCGGAATCCCGGTCGCCCGGCTCGTCCCCGTGACCGGCAACGATGCCGGCGACGACGAGGCTCGTCTTCAGCGGCTCGAGCGAGCCGGGGTAATCCGCCGAGGAAGGGGCGGGAAATCGGAGATCCTGCTGAAGCCCGGCCCCAGGATCGACGGCGTGCTCGAAGCGCTCCTCGAGGAACGCCGGACCGGCCGGTGAGGTTTTGGGACAGCTCGGCGCTCGTCCCGCTCGTCATCGAGGAGCAGAACTCCGAGCGCGTGCGGGAATTGCTCAGAGCGGACAGCCTCGTGACCGTTTGGTGGGGATCCGAGCTCGAATGCGCCTCGGCGCTGCGTCGCCGCGAGCGTTCCGGCGTCGATGCGCTTCAGATCCAAGAGGCTGTCGATCGACTCGATCAGGCCGTGCAGGATTGGCACCAGGTCGAGCCGGCTGACGAGCTCGAGCGGTCGGCGCGGAGACTCCTCAGGCTCCACGACCTCAGTGCAGCCCACGCCCTTCAGCTTGCTGCGGCCGTCTCCGCCTCGGAAAGGAGATCGGAGACCTTCGAGTTCGTCACACTTGACGGGCGGCTCGCGCTTGCGGCCGAGCGCGAGGGATTCCCAGTCCTTCCCTGATCAGTACTGCAGCCGGCCTCGCGCCTTCCGGTCCTGGCGGCGATGCCCGAAGTACTTGAAGGTCTGCCCGATCGCGATCACGGAGATGAAGATCAGCCCGACGATGGCCATGGCGATCACGATCCTCTTGCCCTCTTCGTCCGCGGGGATGATCTCGAACAGCAGCCGGAGCATCGTAGTGGACTCTAAACGAAAGCGCGTCCGTACTAAGATCGCTCCCTGCGAGATTTGGACGATGTAGCCGGCGCAACGACAGTTCGTGCCTTTCTGATCGCGGACATCCGCGGGTACACGTCCTTCACGCGCGAACGAGGAGACGAGGAGGCTGCGCGTTTGACGGCCCGCTTTGCCCAGCTGACGCGAGAGGTCGTCGGCGCCGGCGGCGGAAGGACGGTCGAGCTACGGGGTGACGAGGCGCTGTGCGTGTTCGACTCTCCCCGCCAGGCACTTCGCGCGTCCGTCGCCCTGCAGCAACGCTTCGCCGACGCGATCCGGGAGGACCCCTCGTTGCCGATGCGGGTGGGGATCGGGCTCGAGGCGGGAGAAGCGGTGGAGGCCGAGGACGGCTTCCGCGGCGGCGCGCTGAACCTCGCGGCCAGGCTCTGCTCGCTCGCGCGCGCCGGCGATGTGCTGGCGGGAGACGGCATCGTGTTGATGGCCGGCCAGGTGGACGGCCTCGGATACGCCGATGGCGGCCGAGTGCGCGTCAAGGGCTTTGCGGATCCCGTCCGCGTCAACCGCCTGGAGTTCGAGCTCGACCTTCCCCCTGCCGCGTCTGAACAGCGTCCGCGCCGACGGTCGCGCACGGTCGCCATCGCCGCGGGGGCTGCGCTCCTGCTCGTCGGTGCAGGCGTGGCTGCATTCCTGGTGCTCGGCGGCTCCGGCGAGCAGTCGGGGGTCGCCGGCGACTCGGCGGCGTTGCTCGACGCCGACGACGGCCACGTGCAGACCGAGGTCGCAGTCGGGGCGACGCCGATCGACGTGGTCTCGGATGCCTCGGCGGCGTGGACGCTCGATGGTGATGCCCAGACGATCTCCCGCGTCTCGCCGGAGGGTGGCCGGGCACTCACGAAGGCTCCGGGAGTCACGGCGACCGCGCTCTCACTCGGCAACGGGGAGCTCTGGGCGACGTACGTGGAGCGCAACAGCGCGGGTACGCGCGTGGGAGTCGCGGCCCTCGACCCGTCGACGCTCACTGAGCACCGCCGTCGCGCGCTGGCGGGGATCGGCCCAGATTTCCTGGACAACCCCCCGGTCCTCTACGCCGACGGCGCCGTCTGGGTCGGCGGGCCGGACGATCGTCTTCGAAAACTGGATCCGCTCACCCTCCAGGTCCGGAAGACCGTCCGGCTCGGAACGGCGGCGGGCTCTCTGGCTGCCGGGCTCGGGTCGATCTGGGCCAGCGTCGCTCGAGGTGTGCGGCGCATCGACCCCGTGACGCTGGAAGTAACGCAGCGGATCCCGCTCGCCACGCCGGAGGTGGGGACGATCGCGGTTGGAGCCTCGTCGGTGTGGGTGGGCGATCCGCTTTCCGGGACGGTCTGGCGGATCCAACCGGGGCCTCCCCTGCAAACACACACGGTGACTCCGGGCCTTTCGGCCAGCGGGCTCTCATTCGGGGACGGAGCGCTCTGGGTCGCGAGTGCCGTGGACGGCAAGGTCTTTCGTATCGATGCGGAGACGGAGGCCGTCCGGAGCTTCGAGCTAGGGAACGCGCCGGTGGACGTCTCCGTGTCGCCGGCGGGCGTCTGGGCCGCGGTAACGGCGGGTGGTGGGCGAACCATCGAAGCGACGCCGACGGTCGCAGGCCTGGAGACACTCCCCGCCGGAACATGCGACACGGCCGTCCACGGTGGAACGGGGCAGCCCGACTTCCTGATCGTCTCGGACCTCCCTTTGCAGCACTTCGACGCTCCCGTGACGCTCGCGATGGTGCAGGCGATCGAGTTCGTCCTCAGGAGACGCGGCTTTCGCGCCGGTCCGTATGACGTCGCGTTCCAGTCGTGCGACGACGCAACCGTGCCGGCCGCCTCGTTCACGGACGAGAAGTGCGCCGCTAACGCGAAGCGCTACGCCGCAACCACGTCCGTGATCGCGGTAATCGGTCCGTACAACTCCGGCTGCGCGACGGCCGAGATTCCGATCGCAAACCGCGCCACGCCCGGCCCGTTGCCGATCGTCTCCGCGACGGCGTCATACGTCGGGCTCACGAGGAGCGCACCTGGGGTCTCGCCGGGCGATCCCGAGCGTCTCTACCCCACCGGCGTACGGAACTTCGTGCGTGTCTACCCAGCCGACGACATCCAGGGCGCGGCCGGCGCCATCCTGGCCAAGAAGCTAGGCGTACGGCATGCCTACGTGTTCCTGGACGACCCCCAGGAGGGCTACGCCGGCTCGCTCGCCCCGGCGTTCGCGACCGGTGCCAGCCGGCTCGGGCTGGAAGTGACAGGACCGGCATCGCCCCGGCCACGCGACGGCTTCCGGGCACTCGCGCGCCGCCTGCGCGAGGAAGGCGTCGACGGTGTATACGTCGCGGGCGTGAGCGACGACCGGACCGCCGAGTTCATCCGCGCGATGCGTCACGGGCTGGGGCCGCGCGTCGTCATGATCGCGCCCGACGCGTTCCTCCCGGCCGCTGCACAGGTGAACAACGTCGGACCGGAGGCAGCCGGCATGTATGTCAGCGGCGCCGTCGTCACCCGACCCGAAGAACAGCTGCCTCCCGCAGGAAAACGGTTCGTCAGAGAGCTCCGTGCGACGCAGCGCGGGCGGAGCATCGATTTCTTCGCCCCGTACGCGGCCCAGGCAACCGAGGTCCTGCTTGATGCGATCGCACGTTCGGACGGCTCGCGCGCTTCGGTCGCACGCGAACTGTTCCGTGTTCGAATCTCGGATGGGATCGTCGGCCGCGTAGCCTTCGATCGGAACGGCGACCCGACCAACAACCTCATTCCGATCTTTCGCGTCCCGAAAAGCGCACCCGAAGCCCTCTTCCCGGACGACCCCGTCGACAGGGTCATTCCTACGCCGGTACGGCTCGTGCGCTGACGCCTATCCGACTCGACTCAGGTGGGCCGTCAGAGCACGATCGACAGCGGCCTCGCCGACGGCACCCCGCGCCAGCGAGAGGAGCGCGACCGAGCTCGCCGCCTCCCGAAAGGCCTCCCGGGCGCGGGTCAGCACGCCGTCGCCGAGGAGAGCCGCGCTCGCGGCCCAGGCGGGACCGTCGTCGCTCCGACCCTCCGCGCGCACCTGCGCGCAGATCGAGATCAGCTCGGCGAGATCCGCGACCGCGTCGACGACGTGATGGTCCGCGATGCGGACGAGCCCGTGCGCGTACAGGTAGTCGCCGAGAAGCAGCGCGGTGTCCCCGTCCTCCGGCGCAAACAGGCGCGACGTCCCGTAGTGGAGCAGGTAGCCCTCGTAGATCGTCTCGAGCCCCAGCCGGTACTCCTCCCGAGCGAGCGCCGAGAAGATCGGCTCGCGCTCCTGCAGCTCGACCGGTCGCAGCGCCGCCTCCCAGAGCGGGCTCTCACGCGCGGCGCCGGTGCCGATCGCGTCCCAGAGGTCAACGGTCGAGAAAGTCGCCAACGGCCTCGACGGTGCGGTCGACGTCCTCGTCCGTGTGGGCGAGGGAGAGGAACAGCGCTTCGAACTGGGACGGAGCGACATAGATCCCGCGCTCGAGCAGGTGGCGGAAGAGCGCGCCGTAGCGTTCGGCGTCTGCCTCGCGCGCCTCGTCGTAGTTGCGCACGGGCTCGTCGCACAGGAAGAGCGTGAGCATCGCGCCGACGCGCTGGACCCGGCCGAACGGGCGCAGTCCGTCCTCCAGCCGCTCCCCCAACCGCTCGAGCTCGTCGTAGACGCTCGCGTCACGCAGGCGCCGGAGCACTGACAGGCCGGCCGCCGTCGCGAGCGGATTGCCGGAGAGCGTCCCTGCCTGGTAGACATCGCCGGCCGGCGCGAGGCGACTCATGATCTCGGCACGCCCGCCGAACGCGGCAAGAGGCAGCCCTCCGCCGACGATCTTGCCCAGGATGGTGAGATCGGGACGGATCCCGAACCGTTCCTGGGCGCCGCCGCGGCCCACCCGGAAGCCGGTGATGACCTCATCGAAGACGAGGAGCGCGCCGGAAGCGTCGCAGAGCGCGCGCAGCGCCTCCAGGAAGCCCGGCTCGGGCGGAACGACGCCCATGTTCCCCGCAACGGGCTCCACGAGAATGCAGGCGAGACCCTCGCCGTAGCGCTCGACCGCGGAGGCCGCTGCCACGAGGTCGTTGTAGGGCGCGACGACAGTGTCCGCCGTAACGCCGGTGGGGACGCCGGGGCTGGAGGGGATTCCGAGTGTGGCGACACCGGAGCCCGCGTCCGCCAGCAGCGAATCGACGTGGCCGTGGTAGTTGCCGGCGAAGCGGAGGATGCGGTCCCGGTGCGTGAAGGCGCGAGCGAGGCGGATGGCGCTCATCGACGCCTCTGTACCGGAGGAGACGAGGCGCACCTGCTCGACGGAGGGGACGGCGTCCACGATCTCCTCGGCGAGCTCGACCTCGGCCTCGGTGGGGGCGCCGAAGCTCGTGCCGCGCTGTGCCGCCTCGACGACCGCCTCCAGCGTCTCCGGATCGGCATGACCGAAGATCAGCGGCCCCCAGGACATGACCCAGTCCAGGTACCGGGCGCCGTCGACGTCCGTGAGGTACGCGCCGTCGCCCGAGCGGAAGAAGACCGGCTCGTCCAGCCCGACGGAGCGCATCGCCCGCACTGGTGAGTTCACTCCGCCGGGGATGAGCTCGGTGGCGCGCCGGAACAGCTCGCTCCGCGTGCTCAGAGCCACTGCGCCAGATCCTTCGTCCAGTAGGAGACGACGAAGTCGGCGCCCGCGCGCCTGATCGCGGTCAACGACTCACGTGGCGGCCTGCCGCTCGTCCAGCCAGCCCCGCTCGGCGGCGGCCTTGACCATCGCGTACTCGCCGGAGACGTTGTACGCGGCGATCGGCAGGTCGAATCGCTCGCGCGCCGCCCGGATGACGTCGAGGTACGGCAGCGCCGGCTTGACCATCAGCGCGTCGGCTCCTTCGGAGACGTCCTGCTCGAGCTCGCGCATCGCCTCGCGGGCGTTCGCGGGATCCATCTGGTAGCCGCGACGGTCTCCGAAGGCCGGGGTCGAGTCGACCGCCTCGCGAAACGGGCCGTAGAACGCGGACGCGTATTTCGCCGCATACGAGACGATCGGCGTCTGGTCGAAGCCGGCATCCGCGAGGGCCGAGCGAATCGCTCCGACGCGGCCGTCCATCATGTCGCTCGGGCACACGACATCCGCTCCGGCCTCGACGTGGCTGACCGCTGTTCCCGCGATCAGCTCGAGACGTCTCGTCGTTCGAGACCTCTCCGTCCCGGATCACGCCGCAATGGCCGGTGCGACGTGTACTCGCACAGGCACACGTCGGTGAGCAGAAGCAGGTCCGGGTGCGCATCCCGCAAGGCGCGCAAGGCGAGCTGGACGATGCCGTCGTCCTCGTAGGCCCCGGAGCCCTCCTCGTCCTTGTCCTCCGGGATGCCGAAGAGCAGGACGGCGCGAACGCCGAGTCTCACGAGCTCGTCGGCTTCGCGGGCGAGGTCCTCGATCGAGAAGCGGCCCATCGCCGGAAGCTCGGGATTCGCCTGCGAGGACGGCCCCACGAACAGCGGCATGACGAAGTCGTCCAGGTCGAGGCGCGTCTCGCGGACAAGAGAGCGCAACCGGTCGGTTCGGCGGAGGCGGCGGAGCCGCGTGGTCGGGAAGGTGCTCACGCCTAAAGGCTACGCCAGAAGGCGCCGTGCAGCCGCGCGCGCGAGCAGCCCGTAGGCCACGCCGAGCCCGACGAGCCAGAGCGCCTCCCGCCCGACCGTCGACCACGGGCTCGAGTCGAAGAGGGCCGCCTGGAAGAAGCGAGCGGCATGCGAAAAGGGAAACGCCTCGCTGATCCAGGCGGCTGCCGGGACGACTTCCCTGGGAACGAGACCGAGAAAGACGATCGGCAGGACGACGAGGAGCGCGACGAGCGACGCCGTCCGCGCCTCGCGCGCGAGCCCGCCCAGGAGCGCTCCCAGCGCGCCCAGGCTCGCGCCCGCCAGCGCGATCCCGGCGAAGAGGAGCGGCAGCCGCTCCCACGGCTCGCCGCCTTCGATCCCTCCCGCTTGGATGACGATCCCGAAGACGAGCGCGATCCCGGCGCCGAGCGCGAGCGCGACGAGTGCCGCGAGCGCGACCTTCGCCCACACGAGCTGCCCGAAGGACACGAGGCCGCGCACAAGCCGCCCGATCACGTTCTCGTCCCGCTCGGACGCCAGCGCGGTCGCGGCGAGCAGCAGGGCCAGGAACGCGATCGTCACGGCCAGGGCGTAGGCCTGCACCTGCGCCGACAGCGCCCAGGTGCGCCCCTGCTCGGAGAGCTGCCGGAACACGATGGGATTCGCGGTGGCGCGCATGGCCGCACCGGTCTCGGCCAGCGCGAGGCGCGCGTCGTGGACGAAGTCCAGCACCCGGTCGCGCTCCGGGCTCTGGGGCAGCTTCTCGAGCAGCTTGGCCGAGCGGTCGAGCCCGAGGACGTCGATGTCGCGGCCGAGGAACGTGATGGTCGCGCCGTGCTTGAGCGCGTCCACGTACCCGAGGTTCGTCTGGATGAAGGCGCCCTGGAGCTGGCGGTTGAGCTGGTACACGAGCGCCTGGATCTGCTGCGTCACCCGCGAGCCGATCGTCCCACGGCTCGTCCGCACGTCGAGTGAGGGGCTCTTGAGCATGCCGCGCAGATCCGAGAGGAAGGTCGGTGGGATGGTGATCGTGGCGACGATCTCGCCGTTTCGGAGCTCGCGCGCCGCCTCGGAGCGGGAAAGCCGGACGAGCTTGACATTCCGGCTGACGCGCCGGATAGTCGCGTCCACGTCGAAGCGCTGGCCGGCAAGAGTGATCGTGTGCGGCAGCCCGGCCTCGTCCACCAGTGCGACGCGCGGCTTCGAGCTCGCGTACCCGGCGACGAGCCCGACGAGGAGGGCGACCACGATCGGGTAGGCGACGAGCGTCCCCAGCAGCACGGGCGCGCGACGCAGCACGAGCAGGTCCTTGCGGACGACGAGGGCGACGGCCTTCATACGAGCGTGCGGGCGAGCTCCGTCCGCTCGTACTCGTCGAGCGGGCCGTCGAAGACGAGGACGCCCTCGAGCAGGACGAGAACACGGTCGGCGTGGCCTTCGAGCTCCTCGTGGTTCTGCGTGGCGAACACGACCGCTCCCCCGCGCTGTGTGTGCTGAACGGCGGTCTGCCAGAGCTTCCGCCGTTGCGGCGGGTCGAGCGACGCGGTGGGCTCGTCCAGGAGCAGGACGTCGGGATTTCCGAGCAGCGAGATCGCCAGGTTCAGCCGCTGGCGGTTGCCGACGGAGAGGCGGGCACTGGACTGCCGCGCGTCCGGCAGCTCGAACTGGCCGAGCAGGCGGGTGGCGGCCGCCGCCGGCTCGGCTTCTCCTTCGAGGTCGGCGAACAGCTCCAGGTTCTCGCGCGGGGACAGCCGCCCATAGTGCGCCGGGCGCTGCGGTGTCCAGCCGATGCGTACTCCTGCCCGCCCCTCGATAGAGCCCCAGCTCGGCTCTAGCCCTCCCGCGAGCAGTGCGAGGAGCGTGGACTTGCCCGCTCCGTTCGGCCCGAGCAGGGCGACGACCTCGGCCTCGCGGACCTCCACGGTCGTGGGCTCGAGCGCCGTGTGCTCTCCGAACCGGCGGCCGGCGCCGCGCGCGGCCAGCACCGGACACGTGTCCGCCGTCACAGCCGGGAGCGCCGTCCGCGTGCGGTCCTAGAGTTTTTCGAAGTCCGATGCGCTCCAGGAGCCATCCGAGCCATCGTAACGAGGCGGAGAACCCCTACTGGAAGTGGTCATTCGAGCAGGACGGGGCACTCGCACTCGACCGTCACGACCCGTGGCCTGAACCCCGCGCGCGCCCGAGGGAAGTGGGGTCACAAGCTCCCGCACCCGTCGCGCTGTTGAAAGAGGAGGCCGGACCCGCTACGGTCCGACCGATGCGCGCGCGTCCTTCCAGAGAGGCGCGTCTCGAGCGAAAGCGCCGTCTTCAGGCGCGCCGGAGGGCCAGGGGTGTCGCCTTCGCGGTCATCCTGGGCGCCGTCCTGCTCGTGACCCTTCTCCTGACGGCTTTCGCGTCGTCGGACAAGCGCACGGTCCAGACGGCCGCGCCCGCGCCGGCGCAGCGGCTCCTTCCGACGGGTCCGCCGAGCCCGCAGGTGATCGCTCTCCAGGGCGCGCTGCGCATCCAGCTCCCGGTGCCACAGGAGCGGCTGACGGCCATCGGCGTGTACGGGATGGGCGACGCCGCGCTCCAGCTTCGACCGCTCGGCACGAAGGGGAACCAGGGCTTCATCACGCGCACGTTCCACCGCGTCTTCGGCGGAGGAGGAGGCCACGGGCCGCGTTACTACTCCCTCGGCGGGGCCAGCCCCGGGAACACCGCGCTCGACGTGGGCGCCGCCGCCGGGACGGACGTCTACTCCCCGGTGGACGGGAACGTCGTCGGCCTCACGCCGTACGTGATCAACGGGCGCAAGGTTGGCGCGCAGATCGACATCCAGCCCCTCGCCGACCCGGCCACGGTCGTGTCGATCACGCAGCTGCGCCCCGACCAGGCGCTCAAGGTCGGCGACACGCTCGCCGCAGCCACGTCGAGAATCGGCACCGTCGCGGACCTGGCCAAGATCGAGCAGCAGGCGCTCGCCCGCTTCACCACCGACGCGGGGAACGGCGTGACGATCGCCGTGTACCCAGCGGCAACGCTGTCGATCCCCTGAGAATTCTTTTCCTCGCCGACGTCTTCGGGCCGCCGGGGCGGCATGCGGTCGAGCAGCGCCTGCCCGGCCTCAAGGAGGAGCTCGCCGTCGACTTCTGCGTCGTGAACGGCGAGAACGCGGCCGACGGAGCCGGGCTGACGCCCAAGATCGCCGACAAGCTCCTCGCCGCCGGCGCCGACGTGGTGACGCTGGGCAACCACGTCTGGCGGCGCATGGAGATCGGCCCGTATCTCGCGCAGTCCGAGCGCGTGATCCGCCCGGCGAACCTCTCGCGGAACGCGCCCGGCACCGGCCTGACCGTGCAACCGGCCGCCGACGGCACGCCGGTCGCCGTCCTCAACCTGCTCGGCTGGCTCTTCCTCACGCCGGCGCAGGGCCCCTTCGAGATCGTGGACGACCTGGTCGAGGAGGCGCGCCGGCGCTCGCCGATCGTTCTCGTCGACTTCCACGCCGAGGCCACGAGCGAGAAGGTGGCGATGGCCCGCTGGCTGGACGGTCGCGTCACCGCGGTCGTCGGCACGCACACGCACGTCCAGACCAACGACGCGCGCGTGCTCGCGGGCGGGACGGCCGCGATCAGCGACGCGGGCATGACGGGCCCGCACGAGTCGGTCATCGGCGTGGAGGCCGACCTGGCCATCCAGCGCATGCGGACCGGGATGGCAGTGCGCTTCCGACCGGCCGAGGGCGGCGTCCGGATCGAAGGCGTCCTCGTGGAATGCGAGGCGGACGGGCGGGCGACGTCGTGCGAAGCTGTCCGGGTGCCGGTGGAGAGCGCGTGATGCTGGTCGGGCACGTGGAGCGTTTCAACGAGGCGGTGCACTTCGCGGGACTACGGCCCGATGCTGGCCGCGTTCGCACCCGACGCCGAGATTGCGGCGACACGGAGGAGACGGACTACGCGTGGAAGGCGGAGGGAACGCGCGCGGGCCGGATGATCCTCACCGCGCGGAACGGTCAGATCGCGCGGCTCGTGGTCACCTTCGAGTAGGTACGGCTTCCGGGCCTGCGGAGAGCCCTCACCGGCGCGCGACTCCAAACCGTCCGGGCCAGGCGAGCACGGCGAGCAGCGCGAGGAGCACCACGTCGCGGACGAGAATCGTCCATGACGCAGCGGAGTCGAAGTGCAGGGCGAAGACCCAGTAGCGGTACGGGAAATACGTCTGCGTCAGCACGCACGCGAGTGCGAAGAGCCCCGAGGCCCACAGGCCGCGCCTGCCCCAGACGAGCGGGACGAGAGGGATGAGCCAGATCAGGTACTGCGGCGAGAGCACCTTCCCCAGGGCGATGTAGGCGACCACGGCGAGCGCCGCGGCGCGAACGAGCCGCTCTCGACCCGGCTCGCCGCGGGCGTACCAGACCCACGTCCCGATGACCGCGGCGATCTGGAGGATGCTCTGGACGTAGGCGACCACGTCCGCGAGCCGGCCGCCGAGGTTCTGTGAGCCATGGCTCGAGACCATGGTCACTCCCAGTCCGAAGAGGTGGTGCAGCGCGAGCAGCACCGCTGCCCCGAGGCTCTCGAGCTGGAGCGGGCGGCTTCCCTGCTCGGCGACGCCGTGCCAGACCCCACTCGGCGAGAGCACGAAGAAGGGAAGGAAGCAGGCGACCGCCACGGCGGCGAAGATCCCCAGGCACACGAGCGCTTCCCGCCGTCCGCGCCGCTTCCACACAAAAGCGACCGCTAGCGGTAGGAGCAACGCGGGATAGAGCTTCGCGACGAATCCGAGCCCGATCACGGCATGGCCCAGCCGCGGCCGGCCGGCGACCAGGCAGGCGATCGCCCCTGCGGTCAGTGCCGCCGGCCACAGGTCGAAGCGGGTCAGGATCACCGGCCCGACCAGGAGCGGCGAGATCCCGGCGAATCCGAGCGCCGCGATCATCCGCGCGGGACCGGCGCCCAGGCTCGTGAGCGCAACCGCCATCAGCGCCACCAGTGCGGCGCCGCAGAAGAGCATCATCCACTCGAAGCGGTGCTCGAAGGTATCGGCGGACGGATCGCCGATCGCGGGGACGACGAAGAAGGGGAGCGCGCCCGGCGGATACTCGAGGCGGACGTCGCGGTAGGGGACGGCACCTTCCACGATCTGCGTTCCGTACCGCTGGTACAGCGGCGTGTCCTTCACCGGGTGGTGCGTGAAGAACCCGACGTGGAGGATCGCCCACGACGCCGCGAAGAGGCCGATCGCGAGCGCCGCGACCACCGCGGCGAACGGGATGTCAGCCTGTCGGGACCAGCGTTCGAGGCGCGTGCTCACGAGGCACAGCATCTTCCACGGTCACCGCCTGCCGCGCCGGGTAGGCGAGGATCGCGATCGCGGCGAAGGGGAAGAACCACGGGATGTAGAGGTAGAACCAGTGCGTCAGGACGAGCTCGAAGCCGAGCAGGAGCGCCCCCGTCAGCGCGGCGAGCTGGAGAGGGCCCTTTCTCCTGGGCAGGAAGTACGAGACGACCACGCCGAGCACGAGCAGCCCCTCGAGCACCCACTGCACGGCGTGCAGGTTGGGGATGCCCGCCGCGTGGTACTGCCTCCAGTCCCACAATGAGAAGGGCGACTCTCGTCCAACCTGCCACCCGAGGGTGCGATCCCAGAAGACGCGGGCGGCGTGGAGTGGGTTCGGCTCCATGAACAGCACACAGAAAGCGGCGAGCGTCGCCGCGGCGAACCCGGCGAGGAACTTGAGCTTCTCCCGCCCGCCCTTCATGCCGTCCGGATACGACAGCCAGAGCGGCGCGATGAGCAGCGCAGCGAACTTCGTCCACCCGGCCAGCGCGGAGACCGCTCCTCGCGCCCAGGGCGAGCTGACCAGCCAGAAGCCCCAGATCAGGAACGCGGGCATGATCGCGTCGTTCGTATTCGATGCGAGCACGTACGCCGTGAACGGATACGCGGCCCACGCGAACGCGAGCGTCGCCGCGAGCCGCGAGCCGCCGAAGCGCAGGCCGACGAGCGCAAGCCCGATCAGGCAGAGGACGTCCCAGATGATCGACGTCGCGTGCGCGGCGGGCAGGCTGTCCCACTTCCCGCTCCAGCCGAAGGCCGCGACCTCGGGCAGGTAGGCCTCGTAGGCGACGGGGCCGTACGTGTCCCCGCGCTCGTTGGCCGACTCGCAGCGTCCGTTCGTCTGGATGCGCTCCCGGATCTCACCGCTCGAGTCGGCCGGCCCGCACGGCTTGAGGGAGTCCTCGATCGGCATGTGCCCGTACGGCGACTGTCCGCTAGAGATTCGGTCGGCGCCGATGACGCCCGAGTAGCCGACGTCGATGACGGCGTGCGGCGCCTCCACGTTGATCCCGATCCGGAAGCCGACGAGGAACACCGTCGCGGCGGCGAGCAGCCAGACCGGCCAGACGGGCCGAAACGCGCTTCCCGCCGCCCGCCGCGAGCCGATCCAGATCAGGCGGCCGGCGAGGTAGAACATCGGCGGGTACGCGAGCGGAACGCTGGTGAAGATGTCCCCTTTGTTGAAGTACCAGAGCGAGACGGAGAAGAAGAGCAGCGCGATCAGGTCGAGGTTTCGCCAGGTAAAAGGCCGGCGCAGGTTGCCGAGCCCGATCAGGAAGACGGCGCAGAACCCGAGCCAGACCCAGGTGTTGTTGATCACCGTCCCGCCGAAAGCGCCCGAGTATCCGCGCGCCATCTTCCACGCGACCTGGGCTCCCGTCCACGCCTCCAGGACGAAGCCGTTCGCGTCGTCGACGCGTCCCGAAGCGATCTCCCCGGCCTTGCCCCACCAGACCTTCACGTCCCACGCCATCGACTTCTTGTCGTAGGTCGCGTCGATCGAGCGGCCCTTCTCCGGGTAGCGCTTCAGCCACGCCGAGACCTTGTGCTCGGCGAGGAAGACCTGCTTCGCCGAGCGCTCCGTCAAATGCGGGGCGCGGGTCTTGACGCCGATCGGCGGCTGGAGCGGCGACGTCTGCGTCCCGCCGCCCGCGAGGGCCGACGGAACGAGCAGGAGCGCGAGGAGAGCCGCGAGCGCGAGCAACCGCATCCGGGTCAGGTTAGCGGCGCTGGCGCTCGGCCCAGGCTGAGACAACCCGCTGGGGAGCGATGGGTGAATGCGAGGCAAGGACGCAGGGAGCGTTCGTAGCCGTAGGCTGCGGGCGCGACCGAGGACGCAGGATCGCGCCGCCCAGCGCTGCCCAGCGGCTAGTCCTCAGTCGGGTCGAGCGCTTCCTGAACGACCAGAGCTTGTTGCCGACGAAGTTGAGCGGCGTCACCAGGACGATCGCCACAGCCTGCGCCACGATCTTCCCGACTCCCAGACCGACGAGTGCGTCGAGGATGAGCAGGTTCGCGCCCAGCGCCAGGACGGAGACGACCAGGAACCGCAGCCCCTGGTACGCGACGTGGCCGCGCTCGTGACGGAACGTCCAGATCCGGTTCAACACGTAGTTGTTCGTCACGGCGACGAGGAACGAGCAGACGGCCGCCGGGAGATAGTGGACCCCGGCGCCGCGCAGAAGCGCGGTGTAGACGGCGAGATTGACGACGTAGCCGCTCGCACCGACGACGCAGAACTTGGCCAGCTGCACCCAGTTGTGCGGCTTGGAAAGAGCGGCGACGGCGCGCTCGCGCGTAGTCGGGACGGTGACGGCTGCGGCGCTTCGCTCCATCAGTCGGGCGACACTAGACGATATGGAGCGTGACCCGGCGCCTCGCTCGTAAGTTGGCGCGGGTTGCCGTCGGGATGGGCCCGGCGGTAGAGCCGCAATTACGGGAGGCGCCGGTATGGCTGAGGGTACGTGGGTTGGGTTGGATGTGCATGCGCGCAAGGTGGTCGCGGGCGTGCTCGATGCGGTGAGTGGGGAGCTGCGAACGTTGCGGGTTCCGGCACGTGTCGCTGAGACGACCGAGTGGCTGGCTACGCTGCCGGCTCCGGTTCGAGTCGCGTACGAGGCGGGACCGACGGGATACGGGCTCGCGCGTGCGTGTGCGGCTACTGGGATCGGGTGCACGGTGGCTGCGCCGTCCAAGATCCCGCGTGCACCCGGGGACAAGGTTAAGACCGACCGCCGCGATGCCGAGCGGCTCGCCCGCCTGCTGCGCCTGGGTGAGTTGGTCGCCGTCCGTGTGCCCGAGCCGCACGAGGAGCAAGCCCGCGATCTCGTCCGTGCACGCGAGGATGCCCGCGGCGAGCTGATGCGGGCGCGCCACCGGCTGTCCAAGCTGCTCCTGCGCCATGGGCTCGTGTATGAGGGCAGCGCGTGGACGCTCGCGCACGATGCGTGGCTGCGCCGGCAGCGCTTCGCGGGCGCACCGCTGCGCATCGCGTTCGACGAGTCGTACGCGGCGGTCTTGCAGGCGAAGGGTCGACGTGACGCGCTCGATGCGGCGATCGTCGAGCTCGCGGCCGAGCCGCCGTTCGCCGAGGTGGTGGGACGCCTCGTCTGTCTGCGTGGAGTGGCCACGCTGACCGCGCTTGCGCTCACGCTCGAGATCGGTGACTGGCACCGGTTCCGCGCGCAGGCGCTGGGACCGTTCCTGGGGTTGACCCCGAGCGAGTCCTCGAGCGGCGAGCAGCGCAGGCTGGGAGCGATCACCAAGACCGGCAACACCCATGCTCGGCGCTTGCTGGTCGAGGCCGCGTGGCACCAGCGCCGGCCTCTGCGCGCGAGCGCCGCGCTTGAGAAGCGCAGAGCGGCGCAGCCCGCCGCGGTCCAGGCGCGGGCCGACGCGAGCGCTCGCCGCCTGCACCGCCGCTGGAACGCGCTCGAGCGCCGAGGCAAGCGCCGCACCGTGGTCGCCGTTGCCGTTGCGCGCGAACTGGCCGGGCACTGCTGGGCGCTGGCGACGATGTAGCCGCTTAAGCTCAGCGGCTGCGAGCGAAGAGCGCACGCGCGACCAAGGCGCGAGGAGTGACCCGCGGTTCAGCTATGAGCAGCCCACGCAGCCACGCTCGACTCTAGAGAGCGGCACCGCTCCTCACCTCGCACACCACGTCATGCGGTTCCGACCCGCGTATATCAGCCCAGACACAGGCGTCGACACCAGCGGGTGCGCTCTTCCCTCGCACAACAAAAGGCCCGCTCACGCGGGCCTTCAGGCCGTGCCGACTTGACAAGGATCAC
>CAVQWX010000006.1:0-88630 GCA_963717765.1 uncultured Actinomycetes bacterium
TGTAGCTATCGAGGGTAGGACGCTCCCCGGACAGACGAAGGGCCGGCGCCAAACCAACCCTCACCAACACGACACGACGAACGTGCGGCTCCACAATAGTCGCTGCTGGAAACGACCTGGCTCTCCTAGATCGCGGGCGGCGTTCTAGTCGACGTCGGCGAAGTATCCGTGCTCGTCCTCGTGGTCGGACTCGTCTACGCGCTCCTGCTTGGCCGCGTTCGGCCAGCGCGACTCCATCTCGCGCCAGTAGCGCTCGTGCTCCGGCGGCAGCTCCCGACCCTCGGCCTTCATGCGCCCAAGCGCAGCCGTATAAACGGAGAGGTCGTCCCACACGATGACCGTCTCGCGGCCTCCGCCTTCCGCGTCCGGATTGGTACCGGGCCGGCCGTAGACCTCGGCGCTCAGCTTCGTCGCTGCCTCGAGCCGTTGCCTGTGGTCGGGGATTGGGTTGGCGCACGAGAACTTGTGGCCGCACGACGGGCATTCGGCTCGCGCGCCGCAACTTTTCGTCGCGTTCAACGCCGCTTGGAATGCCTCCCAGACGACGTCGGCGACCTCGGGCGCTTTCTCCCCGAGCCGCTGGCGAAGCGTCATCTGTGCGCGCTCGGCTTCGGCCTGAGCGTCCGCCTCTGCCCGCTGTTGCTCCTCCTTGCGCCGCCTCGCGTTCTCCGCCTTCGCGACGCCCCCGCGCCGGCGCTCCTCGGTGGTGAGCTGGTGACCTGTGAGTGGTGAAGGCCGATCTTGCATGTAGTCAGGATGCCGACTGGGCTGGATGCCGCCCAGGTCGCACGCTCGTCTCAGTAGGGCTCAGCACAGATAGGCCCTCACGCGCGCGCGTGTAGGTGCGCCTACGAACGATCCGCGCGATCTCGCTGAAAGCCCTCAGAATCGTCCGACGCCACGGAGACGGGTCTCGGGACGCTTCGCTGCTGCGGTCGCCCGCTGTTGGTTCCCTGCGCCGCAGCGGCCAATCAGTGACGGCGGTGGCCGGGGGCGCACCGAGCTTCCTGGGCTTTCCTCACTCCTAGAGGCAGTCCGCTACCAAACCCCGTGGTCTCGCGCGACCTCCTCGAGCGTCGGCCCGCCTGGCTCCAAGGAGTAGTGATTGAAGACGGACGAGTTCGAGTATGTCCAATCGCGATCAGGGAGTACGGCTCCGAATATGTAGAACCAGGCTTCCGTTGGCCACAGAACCTTCTCCTCTGACTCGGGCGAGGCGCGCCATCTGAACTTCGGCTGACCTGCGCTCGCGTCCAAGAGGAGGCGAAAGGCGATGTTGTTCGCATCGAAGAGCTCTCTCGCGTCGGATGGCAGAACATTCGGGCTCAGCCACAACTCTTGCCCGTCCTGGATCACTTCTGCTGCAAGCAGTGACCTGAGGATCGGGGGCTTCCTTAGCTGGCGAGTAGTGGCGATTCTCTCCTCGGTGTCCCGGACGGTGAGGTCGAAGGCATCGTCGCTCTTAAGAGGCAGCAGACGTTCGAATGTGAGGTGGTAACACCCGGCAGAGTCTTCAAAAAGCTGAACCTGAATCGCTTCGATGGGCATTGCGTAGACGTCACCCAGCCAGCGCACTGTGTGCAACACACGCTTCGGATAGCTCGGGGCGACGAGCTTGATGCGTACTCGCTTGCTGGGTAGCCACTCGTCGAACTCGTCGAGCACATCCACGAACTCCACGATCGCCCCCTTCGCGTCGTCAAGCGTGGACTCAGGGCGGTTCTCCTTCTTCCACCGGTTTCGAAGGATGGCGGCGTAATGCCCGGGCTTCACCGCTGAATAGCCCGCAGCGTAGGCGAGAGCTTGAAGGTCGGTGACTCTGAAAGCCCCGTCGACCTTGAGCTCCAAAAGCACAATCTCGCCGGACTGATCAAGCGCCAGGATGTCGAGGCGGTCCTTATCCTCCGCGAACTCGGCGAGCTGAGAGTCAAGAACGAGGAGCGGTTCCCCGGACAGCTCTGGATTTCTGACCAGCCAACGCTCGAGGTCAGCTTCGCTGACTCGCCCATCGAACTCGACCGGCTCCAGCATCGACGCTTCGTCCCCAGTAACGCGCACCATCTTCGAGCCGAACTCCCGCACGTCGCGGACCCTACTCGACGTCTAGAAGAATGCGGACTACGCAGCCCGCGACGACGAAACCGCGGATCATCGACGTAAGGGCGTGAGATGAAAGCCGGTCGCGGAGGAGCCATCGGTTCTCTGTTCGAGGAGCCTCGAGCGGTTCTCCGGCCGGCCGCTTTCACCCGGCACGGTAACCCTGCGACTCGAGAATCACAAGGTGGCCAGTCAGGACAGCGTCTCGCTCTACAGGCGCCGTGCTCCCGGGCGTCAGGATTCGCCAGGTCTTGGGGAGACTGCCACCCAACAAACAAGCCGCACGTCTTCCCGCTCGATCACCGGCAACTGCGCCACCTCGCCACGATGCAATATCCGCTCAAGTAAAAGTCTGGGCATGGGCCTGTCCGAGAGCCCGAAGGTGGGGCCAGCGGTCGGCGAGGTGGGTGTCGAGCTCCTCCGAAGGCAGTACGCGAGTCGAGTTGTTCATGCGGACGAAGAAGACATGGTCCTCCTTGCTGGTCTTGGCCCAGACCGGCCGCGACGACGGGGCGACATCGAGGCGGCAGATCTCGAGGCCGGCGTGCGACGATCCGCGCGCGCGTGCGCATGACGGCTGCAGCCGAGGGCGTTGAGAGGTGGGTGGTGAGCCAGTTGACGAAGCCGTCGCCGTTCGTGGCTTGACGCGCTCGTAGTCGAAGGCGAGGCCGACGACGCGCGGTCGGGGCCGACGCCGATGAGCAGGGTGCCGCCGTCGGTGTTGAGGAAGCCGGCGACGGTCTTGACGATGGCGTCCTCCATCGCGTTGTTCGGCGCTTCTCGCGGAGGTCCCAGCGCGCGGTGGACTTGAACTCGACGGCGTAGTCCTCGTCGTTGTCGATCAGCTCCTCGACGGTGCGAGGTCGCCGTCCGCCACGCGAGCTGCTCGGCGACCAGCGCGGCGAACGAGCGTCGAGCGGATCCGCTCGACGACCTGCGTCGGTGATCGTCGTCGATTGACACCAGCCTCGGCGCCGGCACCCGTCGACCGGCATGGACGGCTCGTCGTAGACGCTTGGCCGTCGTCGCCGTAGGCGGTGCGACGTGGTCGAAGACGGCCTGGACCTTGGCGTCGAACAAGCTCGGCGGGTACGGGTCGGCGGGCAGGTCGGCGTCGAGGACGTCCGGATCGTCGCGCGGACGTCGGCGGTGGTCGCCGCCTTGCGTCGCCAGTCGAGGACGAGCTTGTCGTGCAGGTGGGCGAGCAGCCGCTTGGCGCTCGCCTTCACGATCTCGCGCTCGGCGTCGTCGAGGACCGGATCGGGCTTGGTGAGCAGGTCGAAGATCGCCAGCTCCTCCTCGGTCAGGTCCTCGATGACGGCTCGGCTGCTCCTCGTCGGTGAGGTCCTGGGAGAGCGCGATCGAGCCGGCGCAGGTACTCGTCGATGTTGAGGCTGCCGGCGTTGTACTCGGCGATGAGCTCCTCGATCCGCTCGACGAGGTCGTAGCGGGTCGGGTTGCGGCGAGCGGCGCGCGATCGCTCGCTGCTCGGAGCAGGGCGGCGAGCCGGTCGGTCTCGGCGCGCTTGCGGCCGGCGAACCGGGCGGCGAGCGCGTCGAAGTCGATCTGCGACAGGTCGATCAGCGGGTCGGGTTCGATGCCCTCGGCGGCGGCCCGGATCACGTACTCCTCGGCGCCGACCGACCGGTCGAGCAGCGCGTCGACGGCATCCGGCGACGTCGTCGAGATCGGCCGGCGCTGGCCGCGGGCGAGCGTCGGCGATCCGCTCGGCCAGCACCCGGATGACGGCGACGGTCGCCTGGTGGGCGGCCGCCGCCGGGTCGGGCAGCACCGCCTTGAACAGCTTGCGGGCCTGGCGCGCGGCGGCGAGGAACTCGGTCGCGCACCTCTTCGTCGACGAGCAGCGCCTCGACCGCGGCGTCGCGCAGGGCGATGAACTCGAAGCCCGACGCGGCGCGCAGCTCGTCGAGGTCGACGTCGTAGCGCGCGCACAGATCGACGCACGCCGTCGACCGCTTCGGCGAGCGCGGCGACCAGCGCCGCCTTGTCCTGGATCGGGGAGTCGACGCCGGCCTCGGCGTTGGCCGCGCCGTAGATGGCGAGCGCCCGCTCGAGGTCGCGGAACACGCCGATGTAGTCGACGATCAGCCCGTTGTCCTTGTCGGGGAACACCCGGTTGGCGCGGGCGATCGTCTGCATCAGCGTGTGGTTGCGCATCGGGCGGTCGAGGTAGATCGTCGAGCACGCTCGGCGCGTCGAAGCCGGTCATCCACATCGCGCAGACGAACACGAGCCGCAGCGGGTCGTCGGCGTCCTTGAACTGCTCGTCGAGCTCCTCGGCGTTCATCCGCGCCCGGTGCGGCCGGATGTCGAGGCCCTGGCGCTCGAGGTCGGCGATCTCGTTCTGGGCCTGGCTGACGACGACCGCCATGTCGGTGGTCTCCATCAGCTCGATCCGGCTCGCCAGCCACGGCCGCTCCAGCTCGGGCAGCGCGTCGTGCTGCGGCCCGCAGCTCGGCGAGGTGCTCGGCCCACGCCTCCTGGACGAAGTCGTACATGCGCACGGCCGTCGGCCTTGTCGATCGCCGACGTACATCGCCTTGCCGGCGAAGCCCCGGCCGACGAAGTGGCGGACGAGGTCGCGGGCGACGGTGCGCAGCCGCTCGGGGCGGGTGATCAGCGCGTACTCCCGGCCGAAGCGCCGGGCGAGCCGCCCCTCGGCGTCCTCGTCGAGCTCGGCCTCCTCGAGCAGCGCGGTGAGCTCGTCGGCGAAGTCCTCGTTGACGAGCTGCAGCTCGGGGATGCGGTTCTCGTAGTAGAGCGGGACGGTCGCGCCGTCCTCGATGGCGTCGCGGAAGTTGTAGATCGCTGACGTAGTCGCCGAACTCGCTGGCGGGTCAGCTCCTCGCCGGCGACCAGCGGCGTGCCGGTGAACCCCATGAACGCCGCGTTCGGGCAGCGCCCGGCGCATGTTCAGCGCGAGCGTGTCGTACTGGCTGCGGTGCGCCTCGTCGGTGATCACGATCACGTCGGCGCGGTCCGACAGCACCGGCATCGTCGTCTCGTCGCCTCGCGCAGGCGGAACTTGTGGATCAGCGTGAACACGTAGCGGTGATCCGCGCGCAGCAGCTCGCGCAGGTGCTGCGACGAGTCGGCGTGGACCTGCGCCTCGCGGAGATCACGCCGGCGTCGGCGAACTCGCCGTGGAGCTGGTCGTCGAGCTCGGTGCGGTCGGTCACCATCACGAACGTCCAGCCGCCGGGCATGCGGCGCAGCACCTTCTGGGTGAACCACAGCATCGACAGGCTCTTGCCGGAGCCCTGCGTGTGCCAGAACACGCCGAGCCGCTTGTCGCCCGTCGCCCGGATCCGCTGCGAGGTTCTCGATCGCCGCGTTGACGCCGAAGCACTGGTGGTTGCGGGCGACCGCCTTGATCAGCCCGCCGGGCCGCTCGATGTAGGCGACGAAGTTCTCGACCAGGTCGAGCAGCCGGTCGTGGCGCGCACGTGCCCCGGATCGCCGTCTCCAGCGCGACGACGCCGCGCGTTCCGTCGGCGTCGATGACCTTCCAGTCGCCGAAGAACTCCCACGGCGCGTACGTCGCGCCGACCTTGCGCCTCGCGAGCCGTTCGACAGGATCACGAACCCGTTCGGCCAGAACAGCTGCGGGATCGTGTCGCGGTAGTCGGTGAGGTTCTCGTCGTACGCCGCCTTGACCGGCCGGTTCGGGCTCCTTGAACTCGGCCAGCACCAGCGGGATGCCGTTGACGAACAGCACCACGTCGGCCCGCCGCGGTGCAGCTCGCCGGCGATCCACACCTGGGACGCCGCCAGCCAGTCGTTCTTCGTCGATCGAGGAAGTCGACGAACGCGAACCGTGGCGTCTGCTTGTCGCCGCGGTCGTCGCTCCACTCCGCCCGGTAGCCGTCGCGCAGCAGGTCGTGGACCTCACGGTTCGCCCGCACCGGGTCCATCACCGACCGGTCGTTTGCGAGCGCGCGGCGCCTCCTCACGGGCGGCGTCAGGGACCTCCGGATTCAGCGCGCGCAGTGCTGAGCAGGCGATGACGAGGACGACGTCGTGGCGGCAGTCCCGCCCGAGCGTCCCGGCGGGACCGAGCACCTCTTCCTGCGCGTTGACGGTCTCCCACCCGAGCTCGGCGAGCAGCTCGAGCGCTGGGCGCTCGACCAGCTCGGCCTCCGAGAAACGCTCCGGGCTCACGCCGTCGACTCTTCAAGGAGCGCGTCGAGATCGAGTCTGGACACATCGATCTGCCCGGTCACGAGCTTCGGAGGAGCAGATCGCGGCGCGACCAGAGTGACTCGTTCTGCTGCTCGAGAGCAGTGATGCTCTCGCGGAGTGGTTCGACCGCGTCGACGAAAGCCGCCACGATGGCGTCAGGGGCGTCCCGACCGGACCGCTCCATGACCTTGGCGCTGATGGACTTACGGGTCGTCCCTGTGGATGCCCCGCAGACGAACCCGGGTACTGCGGTGCCGATAGAACGAAATACAAGTAGTACGTGAAGCTAGCGTGCAACTGGACGTACCCGTACGAGGACGAGGCAAAGACGGCTCGAGATCACGCTCGACAATGCCGACTTTCCCCGCGTCAGCCATTCGCGCGTCACGACATCCCCCTTCCGAGCCGAGCGTCCGACCATCGGGTGAGCAGTGCGGCACGTCCGCCCATGAAACTTAAGGTCGCTAGTTGAGTCCATCACGCCTCAGGAACCTCGGACCCTCCGCGATTGAGTTGCCCATTCGGCGTACCCGTACTGCATCTTCGGGACCTCGCCCAGCGTCATTGCGTTCCAGCCCGTCGGGGATCGGGCCGAGGGGGAGTCGACCGAGCTTGACGTCCTCGTGGCCCGGGTACCGAAAGAGGACGAACCACTCCCGGTAGATCGCCCGTGCCATCTCCTCCAGCACCTCGACCCGCCGCCGGTTGTTCTCGATCAGGTCGTCCAAAGGCTGGACCAATGATAACGGCACCGGTTGTGACTTGCCCGATCCGGGAGTCGAAACCGGAAATGGAACCCAGCACTTTTGCGTTTGCGTTGGGCTGGGGATACGCGGCTTTTGTTCCGCTTTAACTCAGTCCTTGTAGATCGAAGGAGGGGATGACATGCCCTATGAACCTTGCGTTCACGTCCGGCGATGGCCTAACCTCACGAAAGGTACGACGCGAAGACAGCGGGCTCCTGAGGGAGAGACCCATCGCCCGTTACCTACTGTTGCCCCGGTGTGTGCAACAACGACGTCGCCTTCGACAAGCCGAAACTTGCTCAAAGCCCTCTTGGTGAACCTCGGATAGGGAACGTGGGCCCAGTCAAGGCTGGAGTCCACGATGTCTGTGATGGCGAAGGAACCTTGGTCCGACAGCCTCAAGCGAAGACGAGGCCGTGTCACCCGTAGTCAACCGAGCGAACACACGTCGGCCAATGTCACATCCCGCCACTCCGTCACGGCTCGAGCAGCTCCTCGAACAGCCGCGTCGACCTTGCTTACTAAGGAGCTCGGCCTCATTCGGAGAGTGCCGTAAATTCACGGGTGCAAGTCCGGAGTATGCTCGGAAAGTCGCCGTCATCCTCCCCGCGTGGCAACGCCGACGTAGCGGCCGGGATTAAGGCTCCATCCCTGCGCCTCGATCTCGGCGATCGTCGCGACCTTGCAGAGGCCTGGAACGTCGGCGTAGGCGCCGTCCGGGAAGCGCTCGGCCATCAGCTCGCTCGCTCCCGGCGACCGTCTCGGGCTCCTCGCCGCGGTAGAGCCGCACGATGTTCGCGAGCAACTCGATCTGCTCGGGCAGGAAGTCGCGGTGGGCGCGGTCGATCTGCCGGTAGATGTGGCGAGCGTCGATGAAGAGCACCGTGTCCTCGCGCGGCGTCCGCGCTTGCCCCTGTCGAGGAACCAGAGCGTGACCGGCAGCGTGACGGTGTAGAAGAAGTTCGGCCCGATCGAGATCATCACGTCGACGCGCCTTCCTCGATCAGCTGCCGGCGGATCTCGGCTTCGCGCCGCGAGCGTCGGCGGCGGAGTTGGCCATCACGAAGCCGGCGCGACCGTTCTCGTCAAGCGCCGAGTAGAAGAGCTGGATCCAGAGGTAGTTGCCGTTATCGGCCGTCGGCAGCCCGAACGGGAAGCGGCGCGTGTCGCCCTCGAGCTTCGTCCTTGTCGACGCCGTTCACGTTGAACGGCGGATTGGCCATCACGAAGTCGAACCGGCCGACCGCGTCGTGGAGATCGTCGTAGTAGCTGTTGGCCTGCCGGATGTCGCCGGAGAGACCGTGGAGCGCAAGGTTCATGCGGCCGAGCGGAACGGTCTCCTCCTTCTGCTCCTGCCCGTAGACCGACAGATCGCGAGCCGGCGAGCCGCTGTGGTTCTCGACGAACCTGGCGGACTGGACGAACATGCCGCCCGAGCCACAAGCCGGGTCGTAGACCTTGCCGTGGAACGGCTCGATGATCTCGACGATCAGTCGGACGATCGAGTGCGGGGTGAAGAACTCGCCGCCGCGTCGTCCCTCGGCGATCGCGAAGTTGGCGAGGAAGTACTCGTAGATGAGCCCGAACGCATCGCCCGAGACCGTGCGCGGCAGCGGCGCGAAGAGGCGGAGGAGCTCAAGCAGCACGCTCTTCTCGAGCTTCTGGTACCCGCGGGGAGCACACCGTTCAGGCCGGTGTTCGTCGCCTCGATGGCGTCCATCGCGAGGTCGACGTTCGCACCGAGGTCTTCGCCTTCGGGAAGGTCGACGAGCTACGAGAGTCGCGCGATCTCGGGCACGAAGAGCACGCCGCGGGCGCGATAGTCGTCGGCGGTGACGGGCCGTCGTTCGGTCGCCTTCGGCTCGAGCTCGGGGCGCACCTCCTCGAAGCGGTGCTCGGCGAAGGCGAGGAAGATCAGCCCCAGCACGGGACCGCGGTACTCCGCCGGTCCGAGACTCGAGTTCGCCCGCAACTCGTCTGCAGCCGCCCAAAGGCGTCGCTCGAGTTCATGAAGGTCGGTCGCAGCACTCGTCGCAGGCGATGAATTGATCCCGCCCTACGGACGCTAACCGACAGACGGTAGAAAGTCACGGCCGCTACACCTCAAGTAGACGTCGTGTCCACGGCGCAGTCGAGCGCGAGGTCGAGCTCGAGCTCCACGGCGACGAGTCGTCGCAAGGCCTTCGGCGTGCGGCTAGGCGGACTCGCTCGCGAGAACCTTCCGCACGGTGCTCGCGTGCCAGCGCGAGCCGCCGTGCGCGGTCGGGACGCCTGACGCGTTTAGGGCGTCAGCGATCGCGGTGAGCGTCTTGCCTTTCGCCCGGTCGCGCTGGATGCGTCTTTATACGCTCGGCGGCATCGTGCGAGGCCGCCCGAGCCGCACTCCTTGCGCGCGCTTGATCGCAAGCGCGTCCTTCGTGCGCTGACCGATCGCCCGTCGCTCCCACTGCGCCACGGAGGCCATGACGTTTCCGACAAGCTCGCCGTCGGGCGTCGAGAGGTCGACGCCGAGGTCAAGCGCGACGATGTTGAAGCCCTGCCGCTTGTCGAGCGCCTCCTCGAGCAGCTTGCCGAAGTCGACGATCGAGCGCGTGAGGCGGTCGAGCTTCATCACGACGACCGAAGCTTCGCCCGAGCGGCACACGTCCAACGCGGTCTGCAAGCCTGGCCGCTTCGTCGTCTTGCCACGGAGGGCGTCGGTCTCGACGCGGAGGAGCTCCCAGCCGCGGCGCCGGGACTCTTCGGCGATCGCCGCGCTCTGCGCTTCGAGCGAAACGCCGTTCGCGCGCTGCTCGTCGGTCGATACTCGCGCGATTACCTGCTCGCTGGTACCCATCGTCGCCTCCCTGATCGCATTCCGAGACGAGAATAACACCAAACGACCGTTTAGTGCAAAAGTCAGTAGCGGATAGCCGAGTGGGCGTAGGCGTTTCCGGCGCTCGGCGGGTACGTCGGCGCCGCGCGGAGCAGGCACCATTCGCCGTCTACGCGCCTGGCGCGTGTCGGCGCGTCTGCTTCCCCGTCCGCCTGCCCCTGCGCGCTCCCAGCGCCTCGAGCGCCGCCGCTGCTCCCTCGAGCCTGGCGACGAGGCCAGCCGGCGCTGTGGAAGTTGCCGGCTCCTACGCGCTCGAGGACGCGGCGGTAGCGTCGAAGCAGCGCCTCGAATCTCGGATGCGGAGAGTCCAGCCACGCGATGGACAGTGCCTTCGCGCATGGTCGGAGCTCGGCTCCTTTAATCTGCAAGCGCTGCGGTGCGCCCCCTTTGCACCGTCGCGCCGGGGCTGTTATGACTATTCGCACGGCGGCCGGCGTGCGCGCGTCGGCGCGCACCCGTGCCCGGCTGATCCCGGTTCCCCATAAACGAGGTTCGCCGATCGCGAGCGCGCGTCCGATTGAGCTCGAGGCCCACCGGGGGCCGTTCCGTGCTGCGAGCGCGAGACATATGAGCCTCATACGGCGTGCGTGACATTTAGGGAATGCTCGACGCTGCGGATTAGGCTCGGGCCGTGCGCCTGCCCGAACCCACGCGCCGCTTCGTTCTCAGGTCACTCGAGGAGGGCCGTCAGGTCCCGGGCCCCGGGTGTGCCAGTTCTGCCTAGCTCTAATTCCGCGCGAGCCGCGGTCTCAATCGGAGAGCGCCCCGTGGTTACGTCTGCGTGGACGATTCTGTCAATGCCCGCTCCTACCGTTGGGGCCGTTGTGCGCAGCGTGGCGTCCAACGCAACGCTCCTTATCAGACCGCCGTAAATGTTACTAGGTCGGGTTGCCGATAGAGACGGCGCATGGCTGACTGGAAGTAGTCGCGGATGTCCGCGAGCGCGCGTCTTGGATTGCTCACGACGCGCTCCACCCGGTGGAGTGCCGCGCTATCGCTTTGCGACGTAAGTCCGAGAGGTCGTGCGCTGCGAATTTCGGCGAGCAGCCGGTCGCAACGTTCGCGGTTTGTCGCCAGCGCTTCAAGTTCGGTCGAAAGGGAATCGTCGACCATCTCCATCCGTCGCAGCGCCATCGCGTCATTCTGCGCCGAGGCCGACGAGCACGCGACGAGCGCGGCTAACCGATCGGCAGCCAGAACATTGCTCGCGTCGCCGGGTGCACGAAGCAGGAACTCGATCGCAGACCAGCCACCGGCTACCGCCACGGGACCTTTGGCCGCGGTCAAGGTGAGAAACGAGTTCTAGCGCCGCATCGATACGGGAAGATCCTCCCGAGTCGTACAGCCGAACTGGCTGGTCAAGCGACGGGGCGTCAACCCTCCGAGAGACCGATGAAGATCGAGCGGGCGCGTTACGCCCTTCGCGAACGCAACCTCTAGCGGTTCAAAACTTTTTCGGGTGCCAACGGCAACGCGTGAGGCGAGACCGTCAGCGAGCTCGCCCGCTTGTGCTACGGCAGAGTACTCGTCCCGGCTCTCCATCTCGTGAAGATCACTCCACCATGGGCCATATCGGGCAGACCAGATTCGTCGTTCCCATTCGCTTTGAGCCATTGGCGGACCTTCCTGGGCGGTTCTGCACCCCCCGCGAACGCCCTCAGCCACCAGCGCGGCGTGTTCTCGAAAAGAGCAACCCCATGGATGGCCCGGAGTGGTTGGTCGCATAACGTCTGGGCCTCAATGACCACATCGCCCAGCTCTAGTTCGCGTGAATCTTCCTCCAGAGCTACCAGCCACCGACGCAGGTACTCCTGGGAGAAGCCCGCATCGAGCAGATGAGCTCCTAATTGCCCGGGCGGCTCGTTCACGGGACGGGCTCGGCGTGCGGGAGTGGACCGCGGACTCCCAGCGCATGAGGTAGTTCTTATACGTCGTCGGAGAAGAGGCGGAGAACAATCTGGCCGGCGCCTCCGGAAGAAGCGAGAGAGTCTTCGAGCCGAGAAGTTGTACGAGATTCCCGGCGCTCTACCTCACTTCCGATCCCAACGTCATCCCTAACATGCGACCTCAGCGATTCGGCGAACCAGCGCACAGCGTCCAACGAGAGCGCGCCGAGACTGACCCGCTTAACTGCCTCGTCTAGTTCGCGCAAGGCAAGATTCATGCCAGGGTTCCAGAGCCGTCGCTGCCACTGCGCGTTGACCGTGAAGAAGTCGTAGAGGCGCGCGAGAACATGAGCCGCGTAGCCGGTTCGTACAACCACCCTGCTACTCTATGAGCAGGTCGAGTTGTTGTCGGCCACCATCTAAAAGGGGAAATGCTCTAATCGAGCCGCTTTCCCCTAAGGTCTCCGAGGGTCCCGACCTTAGGTCGGGCCCTCGGCATTTAGCGCCCTCTCCCCTTGCTCCCCAACTGAGCCGCGAACGCCCTTTCCAGCTTGGTCAGAGCTCAATCTGAAATGACTTCTTAGCGCGATTGAAGTGGCTATCGCGAAGCGTGCACGGCCAATCTCGTTTCCAAAACGTTTCCAAAGCGATCCTCTTACGCCTCATGCAAGAACTCTAAGCAAGAGGAAAACCCGCCGTTTCCAGCGGGTTTCTCGAAGCGGACGACGGGGTTCGAACCCGCGACCCTCAGCTTGGGAAGCTGATGCTCTACCAACTGAGCTACGTCCGCGTAAACGGAAGGATAGCGCCGAGCCGAATCGGCGATAATGCGGGTTCCACACCGAAGATTCAGGAGGCGACGATGGCTGATCTGCACGAGACTGCACGAGCGCTCGTCGCGCCGGGGAAGGGCATCCTCGCCGCCGACGAGAGCACCGGCACGATCAAGAAGCGCTTCGACTCGATCGGGATCGAGTCCACGGAGCAGAGCCGGCAGGCGTATCGCGAGATGCTCTTCACGGCCGAGGGCGGTGCCGACTACATCAGCGGCGTGATCCTGTACGACGAGACGATCCGCCAGTCCTCGTCCGACGGCACGCCCTTCCCAACGGTCCTCGAGCAGCAGGGAATCATCCCCGGGATCAAGGTCGACCTGGGCGCGAAACCGCTCGCATGGCGCCGAGGGCGAGACGGTCACGGAGGGCCTGGACGGCCTGCGCGACCGGCTCGAACGAGTACCGCGAGCTGGGCGCGAGATTCGCGAAGTGGCGCGCGGTGATCTCGATCGGTCAGGGCATCCCGAGCGAGTACTGCCTGTGGACGAACGCACACGCGCTCGCGCGCTACGCGGCCCTGTGCCAGGAAGCCGGGCTCGTGCCGATCGTCGAGCCCGAGGTGCTGATGGACGGCGACCACACGATCGAGCGCAGCTTCGAGGTGACCTCGCGCACGCTGCACGCAGTCTTCACCGAGCTCCGTGACCAGCGCATCGACCCGGAGGACATGCTCCTGAAGCCGAACATGGTCCTCTCCGGCTACGACTGCTCCGAGCAGGAGAGCGACGAGCAGGTCGCCGAGCTCACGCTGACCTGCTTCCGGCGCCACGTCCCGGCCGCCGTGCCCGGAATCGTGTTCCTCTCCGGCGGTCAGAGCGACGAGGACGCGACGGCGCGGCTGAACACGATCAACGCGATGGGCCCGCACCCGTGGGAGATCAGCTTCTCGTACGGCCGCGCGCTCCAGGCGCCCGCGCTCAAGGCCTGGCGAGGCGACGCGGCGAACGTCCAGGCCGGCCAGGACGCGTACCTCCACCGCGCGAAGATGAACGGGCTCGCCCGTTCGGGAAGCTACTCGCCGGAAATGGAGGAAAAGGTCGCCGCCTAGGCGCCGGCTCTACAACCCCGCCTTTCACGAGCCGCTCACCGCGACCGAGTGGGATGAACGGCTCGTCCGCGACGCGATCGCCGAGATCGTCGCGGACGCGGATGCGGCCTGTCGTCCCAAGCGCCTCTGGCCGGCGCAGGAGTGGGACGGCTGGGCCTCGCCGAAGCCCCTGAAGACGCTGTACGTCGGCGCCGCGGGCGTCGTCTACGCCCTCGACGTCCTGCGCCGGCGCGGTCATACGGAGACGACGCTCGACCTGCATTCGGTCATGCTTCGTGCACTCGAGTCCTGGCGGGAGAAGCCCGGCGTTCTGACCGTCATTCCCTGTCCCGAGCCGACCCGCCCGGCCCTCTTCATGGGCGAGAGCGGGATCCTGCTCGTCCTCTGGCGGCTCGAACCGGCAGGCGAGATCGCCGACGACTTGCACGCGCTCGTCCTCGACAACCTGTCCAACCCGGCCAACGACGTCATGTGGGGGACGCCCGGCACGCTCCTCGTCGCGCGGCTGATGCACGACTGGACCGGCGAGGAGCGCTGGGCAGACGCTGCGCGTCAGACCGAGGCGGCGCTCCTCCACGCCCGGGGCGGTGACGGCCTGTGGGAGAACGTCCTGCACGAGCAACGCTACCGGGGTCTCGGGCCGTTCCACGGCGCGGCCGGGAACGTCCTGGTGCTCGGGCTCGAAGACCTCGGAGATGTCCTGCGCGACACGGCGGTCGTCGAGGACGGTCTCGCCAACTGGCCCACGGCTCTCGGCGACGACGAGCTACTCGCCCAGTGGTGCGCGGGCGCGCCGGGAATCGTGACCTGCGCCGCTTCCTACCTCGACGAGGACTTGCTGCTCGCCGGCGCCGAGCTGGCGTGGAGAGCCGGCCCCTCGGGCGACGAGAAGGGCTCATCGCTCTGCCACGGCACTGCCGGCAGCGGTTGGGCCTTCCTCAAGGCGTTCGAGCGCACGCAGGACGAGCTCTGGCTCGAACGCGCGCGGCGTTTCGCCGTGCACGCGCTCGAGCAGGTCCGCCACATGCCGAGCCGCTTTTCGCTCTGGACGGGCGATGTCGGCGTCGCTCTTTTCGCGTCCGACTGCCTGAACGCGCAGACGCGGTATCCCGTCTTCGAGACCTGGGATTAACTGGAGAGCTGCCGGAGCTTGGAGAACTCGTGCCGCGCCTCGATCATCCGCACCGTCCCCGAGCGGGAGCGCATGACGATCGAATGCGTGACGACGCTGTCCTTGCGGTAGCTGACACCGCGGAGCAGTGAGCCGGTCGTCACGCCCGTGGCAGCGACGAAGCAGTCGTCCCCGGAGACGAGGTCGTCAGTCTTGAGCACGCGGTCGGGATCGACTCCGGCCTCCACGAGCGCCTGGCGCTCCTCGTCGTCCCGCGGCCAGAGCTTTCCCTGGATCCCGCCGCCGACGCACTTGAGCGCCGCGGCCGAGATGACGCCTTCGGGCGTCCCGCCGATCCCGTAGAGCATGTCCACCCCGGTCCCGCCCTGGCCCGCTGCGATCGAGGGCGCGACGTCGCCGTCGCGGATGAGGTGCACCTTCGCTCCCGCCTCGCGCAGCTCCGCGATCAGATCGTCGTGCCGGTCGCGCTCGAGCACGACGACGTCCAGGTCGCGCGCGCGGATGCCCTTCGCAGCGGCAACCGCGTTCACGTTCTCGGTTGGCGAGGCATTGATGTCGATCACGTCGATCCCCTCGGGGCCGACGGCGATCTTCTCCATGTAGAAGGCGGATTCCGGGTAGAACATCGTCCCGCGTTCCGCGACCGCGATCACCGCGATCGCATTCGGCTGGCCGAGGGCGCACAGCCGCGTGCCCTCGAGCGGGTCGACCGCGACGTCGACCTCCGGCCCCTGGCCGTTCCCGACCTGCTCGCCGTTGGCGAGCATCGGCGCCTCGTCCTTCTCGCCCTCACCGATGACGACCACGCCGTTCATCGTCACCGTGTCGAGGATGGCGTGCATGCCGTCGACGGCGGCCTGGTCGGCGCTTTCCTTGTCCCCGCGTCCGACCCACCGACCGGCGCCCATGGCGGCGTTCTCGGTCACGCGCACGAGCTCGAGCGCCAGGTTGCGGTCCGGGGCGTTGGGCGGGACGGTGATCTCGGAGGCGTGCTCCGCAACCTTGCTCACGGGCGGAATCGTGTCACATTCGCTCCGGGGCTTCTACCCCGATCAGGTCGAGGCAGCGCGCCACGACGGTCTGCGTCGCCCGGCACAGGCCCAAACGGAAGGCCTGCGCGCCGCTTTCGAGCACGCGATGCTCGGTGTAGAAGCGATGGAAGTCGTCGGCGACGCGGATCGCATAGGTCGGGATCGCCTGCGGGCCGCGCCGCTCGGTCGCCTCGGCAGCGACCCCGGGCAGCTCGAGGAGGCGCCGGATCAGGCTCTTCTCGTCATCGGCGAGCTCGGGAGGCGGGGACCCGCCGACCGGCGCCTCGCCCGCATTCCTGAAGATTCCGGCGATCCGCGCGTGGACGTACTGGACGTAGTAGACCGGGTTCTTGGACGTCTTCTCCTTGGCGAGATCGATGTCGATCTCGATCGTCTGGTCGGGCCCGCGCGAGATCAGGAACCAACGCGCCGCGTCAACGCCGACCTCGTCCATGAATTCGTCCAGGAAGACGACGTCCCCTCGCCGCTTCGAGATCTTGGTCTGCTCGCCGCCACGGGTGAGGTGGACCAGCTGGTACAGGAGCACCTCGACACGATCGGGGTCGTAGCCGAGCATGCGGGCGATGGCCGCGTACCACTTGCGGGTGCCGTGGTGGTCGGCTCCCAGCACGTAGATCGCGCGGTCGAATCCCCGCTCGAGCTTGTCCACCAGGTAGACGATGTCGGCCGCCCGGTACGTCGGCGTCCCGCCGCGCTCAGGGGAACGGATGATCACGCGGTCGTCCTCGTCGCCGTACGCGGACGACCGAAGCCAAAGCGCCCCGTCCTTCTCGTAGGTATCGAGCCTCGGCAGGAACTCGGCGATGCGCTGCTCCAGCTCGCTCTGCAGCGCCCAGGTGTCGAAGTGGACGCGGAAACGCTCGAGCGTGGCCTCGATCTGGGCGAGCATGGGCGGAACGGGGTCGCCGTCCAGCTGGGCCAGCGCGTTCATGTACTCGCCCCGATAGCCGTCCTCCGGCGGCTCCTCGCCACGACGGATCGCGTCGACGGATGCGCGGAACTTCTCCATCTGCGCTCCGGCGTCGTTGTAGTAGTACTCGCGCTCGACGTCGTGCCCGGCGAGCTCGAGCAGGCGCGCCACCGAATCGCCGATCGCGCCGTTGCGAGCCGAAGCGACCGTGACCGGGCCCGTCGGGTTCGCCGAGATCATCTCGACCTGGACTCGCTGCTGCACCGGCGGGCGAGCGGCTCCGAAGCTCGCGCCTGCGCCGAGCATCTCGCCGAGCGCCTCGCCGTACCACTCATGCGTCAGCCAGAGATTGACGAAGCCGGGGCCGGCGACCTCGGCGCGCGCTACCTCGGGAACCTCGGCCGCGCGCGCCGCAAGTTCCTCCGCGATCTTCCGCGGCGGCCGCTTCCGTTCTCCGGCAAGTCGCAGCGCGACGTTGGTTGCGTACTCGCCGTGGGCGGGGTCGGACGGCCGGTCGAGCTCGACCTCGGTGCCCGCGAGCTCTCCCACCGCCCGCGCCAGGCGCTCGAGCGCTCTAGGAGGAGACACGCGCTCCGGCCGGGGCGAAGAGATCCTCGAGAGCGCGGATGTCGTCGCTCGAGCCGACGCCGATGATCACGTCTCCCGCGTCGAAGGCGGTGTCCGCCGAAGGGCGAGTGTGGTAGGCACCGCCTTTCTTGGCCACGGCGACGATCGATGCGCCGGTGTGGGCGCGGACGTGCAGGTCGCGGATGGATTTCCCGATTGCCTGGCAGCCGGCCGGAACCTCGATCTGCTCGACGCGCAGGTCCGGGCCGTCCTGCCTGGTCACGACGTTGAGGAAGGACGCGACCTGCGGCTTCAGCACGAGGTTCGCCATCACCCGCCCGGCGGTTGAATAGGGCATGACCACCCGGTCGGCGCCGGCCAGGCGCAGCTTCCGCTCGGCGTCCTCGTCGGAGGCCCGGGCGACGATCAGCAGGTCGGGCCGGGCATTCCTGGCGGAAAGCGTGACGTAGAGGTTGTTCGCGTCTGAGTCGAGTGCCGCGACCAGGGCCTTGGCGCGGTCGAGGCCGGCGGCGCGGAGATCCTCATCCTCGATGGCATCGCCCTCGAGCGCGAGCGCGCCGTCCTCCCGAGCCGCCTCGACCTCCTCGGGATCCTTGTCCACGACGATGTAGTCGGCCCGTGCGCGCTGGAACTCCTCCGCGATCCGCTGCCCCACGCGGCCGTAGCCGCAGATGATCGTGTGCTCGCGCAGCCGGTCGATCATCTTCCGCCTCCTTCGGTCCGCACCCGAGAACACTCCGCGAGCGATGGCCTCGACGACCGCCGCCCCGACAAAGGCAAAGATAGTCACGCCGCACAAGATCAGCGCGACGGACAACACCCGCCCACCGGTGCTGTCGGGTACCGAGTCGATCCCCGCGAGCGAAGTGGTGACGACCGCCCGGTAGAACGAGTTGACCCAGCTCTCGTCCAGGATCTGGTGGAAGCCGACCATGCCCGCCGCCAGCACGACGACCGCCGCGATTACGCCGTAGGCGATCCGTCGCGCGGGGAAGCTCTGCTCCACCGTCGTAGTATCGTAGGAGCGTGGAAGACGAGGCTCAGGCCCGAAATCTCAACATCCATATGGACCCCGAGCACCTCGGCGGCGTCTACTCGAACTTCGCGAACATCAGCTTCTCGCCGTACGAGTTCACGATCACGTTCGCCCGCATCGACCATGAGGTCGAGGAGGGAGACGTGCCGGGCGTCGTGGTCGCGCGCGTGAACATGTCCACGCGGTTCATGAAAGAGCTGCTGGACGCGATGCAGGACTCCTGGTCGAAGTTCCAGACGACCGAGGGCATCCGCAACCTGCCCGAAGCGCCCCCGCGCGATTAGTTCCTTTAAGGTGCCTCGCAGGGATGCGAGTCGCCGTCATTTCCGACATCCACGGGAACCTCGCAGCGCTCGAGGCGACGCTCGCCGCGCTGGAGGACGAGCGGCCGGATGCGATCTGGTGCCTGGGCGACCTGGTCGGCTACGGGCCGCGGCCCAACGAGTGCTGCGCGCGCGTGGCCGAGATCGCCGACGTCTGCCTGATCGGCAACCACGACCTGGGCGTGCTCGAAGAGATCGCGCTGGACGAGTTCTCTTTCGAGGCGGCCGCGAGCGCGCGCTGGACCCAGGGGGTCCTGGACGAGCGGGCGCGAGACTACCTCGCGGGCCTCTCACCGGCAGCGGAGATCCCCGAGGTGGGGGCCGAGCTCTATCACGCGAGCCCGCGCGATCCGGTGTGGGAGTACGTCCTCGACGCGGGGTCGATGATGGCCGCGCTCCAAGACACCGTTCAGCCCGTCATCCTGGTCGGGCACAGCCATGTTCCGCTCACCGCCACCATCCAGGAGGGCCAGCTCAACGCCGCCCACGCGCCCCAGGGAACGGAGTCCTCACTGGCGGAGCGCCGCGTCCTCATGAATCCCGGCTCGGTGGGCCAGCCGCGCGACGGCGACCCGCGCGCCGCATTCATCCTCCTCGACCTGGGCGAGCAGGTCGCCCGGTTCCACCGCGTCGAGTACGACGTCGAGCGGACGCAGAAGGAGATCAGAGAGGAAGGGTTGCCGGAGCCGCTGGCCGAACGGCTAGCGCACGGTCTCTAGAGCTTCGGCCTCGTCCTGCTGCTCGTCGTCGCCGAAGGTGATGCCCTCGCGCGCCAGCGCGAGCTGGACTTCCTCGCGGGCCTTGTAGATGCGCCACTTGACCGTGGCGAGCGTGACCTCGAGCGAGTCCGAGATCTCGGTGTAGGAAAGGCCGACGACGTCGCGCAGGAGCAGCGCCATCTTGAGATCGACGTTCAGTCCCTCGACCGCGCGCCAGACGGCATCAATCGCCTCGAGCCGCTCGAACGGCGCATCGACCACTTCCAGCGGCGGGATGTCGTCGATCGTCACGACCGCACGCGGCCTGCGCTCGTTGGCGCGGAGCTCGTCCAGCACGCGATTCTTCGTCACCTGGAACAGCCAGGTGGTGAACCGGCAGCGAAGCGAGAACTTCGGAAGGCCCTGGTAGACGCGGAGGAAGACCTCTTGGGTCAGGTCCTCGGCGAGCGACCGGTCGCCGACGAGCCGCAGCACGTAGTTGAACACAGGAGTCTCGTAGGCACGAACGATGAGAGAGAAGGCTCTTTCATCGCCCCGTTGTGCCTTCCGCAGTACACCGGGGTCGGGTTGCGTGAGCGACAAGATGCACGAGTATAACGAGGGCGGAGGAGAAACGGATTCGGATTTCGGTATGAAGACGGTCGGTTGAAGGAATCCTTACCCCTTGACGAGACTCCGGCCTGTCATCTCGGGAGGTTGCTCGATTTCGAGTAGGTCGAGGACTGTCGGAATGAGGTCGGACAGCTCTCCGCCGCTTGGTAGAGCCACATCCGCGGAGGTGAGGATCAGCGGGACCGGGTTCGTCGTGTGCGCGGTGTGGGGGCTTTCACCATCTTCCGCGAGCATTTGCTCCGCATTTCCGTGGTCAGCTGTAATGAGCGAAACCCCGCCCGCTTTCGCGACCGCTTCAACGACCTCTTCCATGCACCGGTCCGCCGTCTCGACCGCGCGGAGGACGGCCGGAATCACCCCGGTGTGCCCGACCATGTCCGGGTTGGCGAAGTTGACGACGCCGAATCCGTAGCCGTTTCCGATTTCCCCGGCAAACCGGGCGGCGACCTCAGCGGCGGACATTTCCGGCTTCTCGTCGTAGGTGCCGACGTCGCGCGGCGAGGGGATCAGGATCCTGGTCTCGCCGGCCCACTCGTCCTCCCGGCCACCGTTGAAGAAGTACGTCACGTGGGCGTACTTCTCGGTCTCGGCGACGTGCAGCTGCCGGATGCCGTGCCGCGCCAGCACCTCGGCGATCGTCTCGTGCACGTCCTGCTCGGCGAATGCCGCCGGGCAGTCGAGGTCGTCTCGGTAGCGGGTCATGGTCGTGAGGTCGAAGCCGCCCTCGAGCAGGAGCTGGGAGAGCTCTCTGGCCCGGTCGGGGCGGAAGTTGAAGAAGATCGCAGCGTCCTCCTGCGTGAGACGCGGACGGCCCTCGATGACGGTCGGCTCGATGAACTCGTCCGTCACGCCTTCGTCATAGCTTCGTTGCACTACCGCAACAGGTTCGGCCCCCCGGGGGGATGATGCCGGCGGATTCGTGACGGCTTCGTATGCGCTTTGTATCCGTTCCCAGCGCTGGTCGCGATCCATCGCGTAGTAGCGTCCCGCCACGGTCGCGATCTTCTCCTGCGGGAGCTCGGCCAGGTCGTGCACGGACGAATGGGGCGAGACGTCACGTCCGTCGGTGAAGGCGTGAATCCACGTTCGCTTTTCCATTCCCTCCCGGCGCGCCAGCTCGAGGAGCGCGCGGAGATGGTCGATGTGCGAGTGGACGCCGCCGTACGAGACGAGACCGAGCAGATGCACCTCCGTCCCCCGCTCGCGCGCGCGCCGGAACGCGCCGACGAGCGCCTCGTTCTCGAAGAAGTCGCCGGTCTCGATCGAGCGGTTGATCCGCTGGAGGTCCTGGAAGAGGACGCGCCCGGAGCCGATCGTCAGATGGCCGACCTCCGAGTTCCCCATCTGGCCTTCGGGGAGGCCGACCGCAGCGCCGGATGCCTCCAGCGTCGTGTGCGGATACCGGGCCCACAGCCGGTCGAACACCGGCGTCTCCGCCAGCTCGACCGCGTTCTCAGGCCCAGGCGGAGCGCAGCCCCACCCGTCGAGGATGACGAGCGCTACGAGCGGGAAGCCGCCAGCTCGCAAATCGACCCGAACGTGTCGAGATCGAGCGAGGCGCCGCCGACAAGCGCGCCGTCAACCCCGTCGAGGATGAGGAGGTCCTGGCAGTTACCCGGGGTGACCGACCCTCCGTAGAGGACGGGGACGTCGAGGAGGCTCCTGATGAACTCGTGCGCCTCGCGTACCTGGTCGGGGGTGGCGGTTTTGCCGGTGCCGATCGCCCAGACCGGCTCGTACGCGATGACGAGCCTGTCGTCGTGGGACAGGACGCCGACCTGACGCCGGAGAACGTCCTGCATCTCCCCCGCCTCGCGCTCGGTCTCCGTCTCGCCGATGCAGGCGATCACGAACAACCCCGCCTCGAGCGCCCCGGCCGCCCGCAACGCCACCATTTCGTTGGTCTCGCCGAAGTGCTGGCGCCGCTCGGAGTGACCGACGATGGCAGCGTAGACGCCGAGCTCGCGCAGCATGGGCGGGGATACCTCGCCGGTGAAGGGGCCCTCGTTCGCCCAGTGGACGTTCTGCGCGCCGACCGCGATCTCGCTGTCGGCGAGCCCTGTGACCGCGGCCGCCAGAGACGTGAAGGGAGGGAAGACGGAGATGTCCACATTCCCGGCCAGCCCGTCGACACGGCGCTTGAGCGAGCTGCAGAACTCCGCCGTCTCGCTCGCGGTCTTGTTCATCTTCCAGTTTCCGGCGATCAGCATGGGCTCAATCCTCCGGGATAACCGCCACTCCCGGCAACTCCTTTCCCTCGAGCAGCTCGAGCGCGGCGCCGCCGCCGGTCGAGGCCCAGTCGACGCTGTCGATCAGTCCCATCTCGCTGAGCGCGCGGATCGAGTCGGCGCCGCCCACGACCGTGTAGCCCGTGCAAGCCGCAACGGCCTCGGCGACAGCGTGTGTCCCTTGGGCGAACTGCGGCTGCTCGAACACACCCATCGGCCCGTTCCAGAAGACGGTCCGTGCCTCGGCTATTCGCGCGGCGAAGCGCGCACGCGTCTCGGGGCCGATGTCGAAGCCGAAGGAGCCGGGCGGAACCTGGTCGTACGGGACCAACTCGGTGTCGGTGCTGTCGATGCTCGGCGCGGCGACGACGTCGCTCGGAAGCTCGACCGGGAACGGAAGCCTGTCGCCGTCGCGGAGCTCCTCGGCCATCTTGCCGCCGATCAGCACGGATTCGGCCTTATCCCCGAGGTTGCGGAGGACGCCGACCTTGTCCTTCACCTTGGCCCCGCCCGAGACGAGGACGAAGGGCCGCTCGACGTCGCCGAGCAGCATCCCCAGCTCCATCAGCTCACGCTCGAGCAGGAGGCCCGCATAGGCCGGGAGCAGCCCCGCGACGCCGACGGTGGACGCGTGCGCGCGATGGACGGAGCCGAAAGCGTCCTCGACGAACACGTCGTTGTCGTCGGCAAGCTCGCGCGCGAACGCGGGATCGTTGGCTGTCTCGCCGGGGTTGAAGCGGGTGTTCTCGAGGACCGTCAGCTCGCCGTCGAACAGCTCGCGCAGGCGCGCCTCGACCGGCTGCATCGCGAACGCGGGGTCCGGGCCCTCCGGCCGGCCGAGGTGCGAGCAGACGGTGATGGCGGCGGCCCGGCGGTCGCGCAGCAGCTCCAGCGTCGGCAGCGCGGCGCGGATGCGGGTGTCGTCCGCGACGCGGCCGTCCTCGAGCGGGACGTTCAGGTCGGCGCGAACGAGGACGCGGCGGCCTTCGACGTCCGCCTCACGCACGGAGCGCGGGTGTCTCATTCCTCTGCGAGCTTCACAGCAGGCGGTCGATGAGGTCGACGCACCGGCACGAGTAACCCCACTCGTTGTCGTACCAGCCGAGCGTCTTGACCATGTCGCCGTGCGCCATCGTCGAGAGGCCGTCGAGGATGCAGGAGTACGGGTTGCCGACGATGTCGGAGGACACGATCGGATCCTCGGTGTACTGAAGGATTCCGGCCCAGTGGTCCGAGGCGGCCGCGGTGCTGAACGCCTCGTTCACCTCGGCCGCGGTCGCGGGCGTCTCCAGGACGCAGACGAGATCCGTGATGCTCCCGTCCGGGACGGGAACGCGCAGCGCCATCCCGTCCAGCTTCCCCTTCAGCTCGGGGATGACCTCGCCGATCGCCTTGGCCGCGCCGGTCGAGGCGGGGACGATGTTGATCGCGGCCGCGCGTATGCGGCGCAGATCGACCTTCCCCTTGCGCGTCACCGCAACCTGATCCTGGAGCTGCTGCTCCGTCGTATAGGCGTGGACGGTCGTCATGAAGCCTTGCTTGATCCCGAAGCTGTCGCGCAGGATCTTCGCCATCGGCCCGACGGAGTTCGTCGTGCAGGACGCGTTCGAGATGACGTGGTGGTTCTCCTGGTCGTACGCGTCGTCGTTGACTCCGAGGACGATCGTGATGTCGGGATCGGTCGCTGGGGCGGAGATGACGACCTTCTCCGCGCCGGCCGTGAGGTGCTGGGAGGCGCCTTCGCGGTTGGTGAACAGGCCCGTCGACTCGACGACGACGTCGACCTCCATGTCCTTCCAGGGGAGCGCGGACGGGTCGCGCTCAGCGAGCACGCGGAAGGCATTGCCGTCCACGGAGATCTCACCGTCCGAGACGTCGACCTCGTTGTCCAACCGGCCGTGCGTCGAGTCGTAGCGCAGCAGGTGCGCGAGCACGTCGGGAGCGGCCAGGTCGTTGACCGCGACGATCTCGAAGCCCGGATCCTTGTCGAGGAACGCGCGGTAGAAGTTGCGCCCGATGCGGCCGAAACCGTTGATGCCGACCCGCTTAGCCATGGTCCTCCCTCGTTGTTGGCCAGTGGTTCGATTCTAAGCGCATCGCAATGTCGCCCTCGGTTGTCTGGCTCGTCGCTGGCGGTGCGCGGCCGGAGCGGACAGTGTTTCCAACACGGCCGCGGAGAGCCGCGTGCCGTCAGCGGCGTCGGGCGGCCGGAGGCCCGGCTCCGCCGGGCTGTAGGCAGCCGGCGCGCCAGCTACCTTCTCCGCGGACGGCGCTCCTCGCGCGTCTGGGGCGCCGCTGGCCGTGCGCGGCCGGAGCGGACAGTGTTACTAACACGGCCGCGGAGAGCCGCGTGCGGTCAGCGGTGCCAGCGGCCCCGGAGGCCGGCTCCGCCGGCCGCAGGGCCGCGGCCAGAGGCGCGAGGGAGGCGGGTGGGAGGGGTGGCTCCGAGGTCGACCCCCCCTCCGCTTTTGCCACGCTCAGGACCGTGACGACGAATGGGGTCTGTATCCGCCGCCGGAGGAGCACGGACCCGCCTTAGCGGCCAGTATGACGATTGAACCCCTGGAAAGCCAGGAAAATTCTTCAGGAATTCGCGAGATCCACGAGCTTTCTGAGTCGGCGGTGCACTGCAGCCTTGCTCGTGGGCAGGTCGCACTCGAGCGCGAGCTCGCGCAGTGAGAGCGACGGGTGGCGCACGCGCAGCTCCGCGATCTCCTGGAGCGGCCGGGACAGCCGCTCCAGCCGTCCTCCCCGCTCGAGCGCCCGGACGGCTGTGATCTGCTCGTGCGCCGCGCGGCTCGTGCGGACCAGGTTGGCGTGGTCGGCGTTGGCAAGCCGGTTCGCGCGCGATTTCGTGTCCGCCACCACTGCCTGCTCCTCGAAGACGAGCGCGAGGTCGTTCGCGCCCGCCAGGGCGAGCGCGCCTGCGATCGCATCCGCCCCCTTCACGTAGGCGGCCACATGGCGGCCGCGGTCGATGAGGGCGAGCTCCACGTCCTCGCGCGCGACCGTGTCCGTGAGGAACTCGGCGCCGTCGGCGGAAGCAAAGCGGATCTCCAGGTGCGGCGACCGCGGCCCACTCAGAGACCCCGAGCCGAGCATCGCTCCGCGGAGGTACGCCCCACGGCAGCAGCTCCGGGCGACGACACGCGCGGGCGGCCGCTCCAGCGGAGCGAGCCGCGACGAGAGAACACCGGCCTCGTACAGCACCTGGAGCGCATGATCCACTCCGGGAACGTGCAGCTGGTAGCGCGTCGGCCTGTCGAAGGCGTGCTGCGTATACGTGCGGATCTCGCTCTCGATCTCGAAGCGGCGGAGCAGGCTGAAGCCGCGCCGCGCGACGGCCGAGCTGACGAGGTCGAAATGGACGGAGACGCGCCGGCCGCCCAGCAAGTGGACGGTGCCGGCCGTGTGGGCGAGTCCCGAGAGCTCCGCGAGGACATCGCACTCGCGGCGCGGTGTGATGGCGGCCAGCTCGTTGCGGAGATCCTCAGACAGGGACATGGGCTCCCTCGAGCTCGAGGAGCCGCCGCTTGTACTGGAGGCCGAGCGAGCCGTACGCGCCGAGGCCGGCGGCCGCGACGACACGGTGGCACGGGACGATCAGGCCGAAGCGGTTCTGGGCGCAGAACGTTCCCGCCGCGCGGGCTGCGTTGGGGCGGCCTGCCAGCGCGGCCAGCTCGCCGTACGTGATTGTCTCGCCACGCGGGACGGAGCGAGCGGCGGTGACGAGCGAGAGCTGGAACGGCGTGCACCAGTCGAGGTCGATGGGAACGCCCGAGAAGTCGACCGGCTCGCCGGCGAAGTATCCGCCGAGCAGCGCGGCGAATTTCGACACGAAGTCGTCACCCACGCGTACGGAATTCGTGGATAGCGTGATCACAGGGATCTCGGGCATCCCCTGGGGGAGTTTGGGGGCGGTTTCGGGGCGTGGGCGCGGGTGGTCGTGGTACAGGAGCCGCGACCCGTCGTGAACGACCTCGCCGATGCCCCAGCCGTCGGCCTCGTAGCGGACGACCTGCACACGCTGAACATACAATCGCCCGGTGAGCGCGCCCGGCATCTTCCGCCTGCCCGAGCCCGTGAACGAGCCAGTTCACTCCTACGAGCCCGGCTCACCCGAGCGGGCCGAGCTGAAGGCGAAGCTCGACGAGCTCGAGTCAGAGCGCATCGACATGCCGCTCGTGATCGGCGGCGAGGAGATCCGCACCGGTCAGACGGCCGAGGTCGTCATGCCGCACCGTTCGAGTCACGTTCTCGCCGACATGCACCAGGGCGGCCCCGACGAGGTCGACAAGGCAATCAAGGCCGCCGGCGAGGCCTGGCACGACTGGTCGCGGACGCCCTGGGAGGAGCGCGCGGCCGTCCTCCTGCGCGCGGCCGAGCTGCTCGCCGGCCCGTGGCGGATGACGCTGAATGCGGCCACGATGCTCGGCCAGTCGAAGACCGCGCACCAGGCCGAGATCGACGCCGCGTGCGAGCTCATCGACTTCTGGCGCTTCAACCCCACCTTCATGCGCCGCATCTACGAGGAGCAGCCGATCTCGTCGCCGGGCCAGTGGAACCGGATGGAGTACCGCCCGCTGGAGGGCTTCGTCTTCGCGGTGACGCCGTTCAACTTCACCGCTATCGGCGGGAACCTGCCGACGAGCGCCGCGCTCATGGGAAACACGGTCGTCTGGAAGCCGGCGACGACCGCGGCCTACTCGGCGCACTTCCTCATGCAGCTCCTCCAGGAAGCGGGGCTCCCGGCGGGCGTGATCAACCTCGTCTACGGGCCTGGGGCGCGCATCGGCGACGCCGCGCTCGCAAGCCCGGACCTCGCCGGCGTCCACTTCACGGGCTCGACGGGCGTGTTCCAGTCGATGTGGAGGACGGTCGGGAACAACATCGAGCGCTACCGCAACTACCCTCGCATCGTCGGCGAAACGGGCGGCAAGGACTTCATCCTCGCCCACCCCAGCGCCGACGTCGACGCGGTCGCGACTGCGATCCTCCGCGGCTCGTTCGAGTACCAGGGCCAGAAGTGCTCCGCCGCCTCGCGCGTCTTCGTCCCGCAGCGCATGTGGCCGGGGCTGAAGGAGCGCCTGGTGGAGGACGTCCACTCGCTCAAGATGGGCGACGTCACCGACTTCGAGAATTTCATGGGCGCCGTCATCGACGCCAACTCCTTCCGCACGCAGAAGCAGGCGATCGAGGAGGCAAAGTCCGACCCCGACTCGGACGTGCTCGTCGGTGGCGATGTCGCGGACGACGAAGGCTTTTTCGTCTCGCCGACGGTGATCGAGACCCGCAATCCGAACTTTCGCCTTCTACGGGACGAGCTGTTCGGCCCCGTCGTGACCGCGTATGTCTACCCGGACGACGACTGGCAGGACACGCTCGAGGTCGTCGACCAGGGCTCGCCCTTCGGCCTAACCGGCGCGATCTTCTCCCGCGACCGCGCGCCGATCGAGGAGGCGCAGGAGAAGCTCGAGTACGCCGCGGGCAACCTGTACATCAACGACAAGCCGACCGGCGCAGTCGTCGGTCAGCAGCCGTTCGGGGGTGCAAGGGCGTCGGGGACGAACGACAAGGCCGGCTCGATGTGGAACCTCATCCGCTGGGTGTCGCCACGGACGATCAAGGAGACCTTCGTCCCGGCCACCGACCACCGCTATCCGTTCATGGATCCGGACTCGGCCGGTACCTAACCGCGCCCGGCCTTGTGCAGCTGCGCGTAGATCTGACGCGCCGTCTTCGGCGGTAGCTCGGGAACTCCCTCCAGCTCTTCCTGCGTCGCCGCGAGGAAACGCTCGGCCGAGCCGAAGTGGCGCATCAGCGCCCGCCGTCGTGTCGGGCCGACACCCTTGAGCGTGTCGAAGATCGACTCCTTCGCCGCCGCATCCCGACGCTGGCGATGGAAGTCGAGCGCGAAGCGGTGCGCTTCGTCGCGGATCCGCTGCAGCAACTGCAGCGCCGGAGAGTGGCGGTCGAGGACGACCGGCTTCGGGTCGCCCGGCAGGAACACCTCCTCCTCGCGCTTCGCGAGCGAGATCACCGCGACACGGGGAAGGTCGAACGCCTGCATCGCCGCCAGCACGGCGGACAGCTGTCCCTTCCCGCCGTCCACGACGACAAGGTTCGGCGTCGCCGCGAACGAGTTGTCGTACTGCTCGGCCGTCACGTCGCGCCGGCGCGCGAAGCGGCGCGTGACCACCTCCGCCATCGACGCAAAGTCGTCCTGGCCGTCGACGCCGCGGACGCCGAACTTGCGGTAGTCCGACTTCTTCGGCATCGCGTCCTGGAAAACCACCATCGACCCGACCGGCGACGCGCTCTGCAGGTTGGAGATGTCGAAGCACTCGATGCGGATCGGGAGGCTCTCCAGGTTGAGCGCCTCGCGCAGCTCCTCGAGCGCCTCCACGCGGCGCAGGCGCCGCTGCTCAGACTGGACGGCATCCGACTCGAGGGCGATCCGCGCGTTCTGCTCGGCGAGCTCGGCGAGGCGGCGCTTCTCGCCGCGCGCGGCAGCGCGGACCTCCACTCGCGACCTGCGCCGCTCCGAGAGGAACTCCTCGAGCACGGAGGTGTCCCCCACTCCCTGCGGCACCACGATCTGCGGCGGAATGCTCGGCGACGAGCCGTAGTACTCGAGGACGAACGCCTCCAGCAGCGCGCCGAGATCCTGCCCTTCGACGTTCTCCAGGTGAAAGCTGTACCGGTCGATCAGCTTCCCGTCACGGAGCGGGAAGAGCTGCACCGCGGCCCTGTCACCCTCGGCGGCGATCCCGATGACGTCCACGGTCCCGACCGCGCGCTTGTCCGCCGCCTGCCGCTCGGCCAGGTGCCGCACCGCGAACAGGCGGTTGCGGTACCGCGCCGCCTCCTCGAAGCGCTCGTCGGTGGCGGCGTCTTGCATCTTCTGCTCGAGATCGCGCAGCACCGGCCGCGTCTCGCCCGAGAGGAACTCCATGACCTGCTCGATGATCAGCCGGTAGCCCTCCTTCGAGATGTATCCGACGCACGGCGCCAGGCAGCGTTCGATGTGGTAGTCGAGGCACGGGATCCCGGAGTGCCGGCCCGGCTTCGGCCCTTCGCACGGCCGGTAGGGGAAGACGCGGTTGAGGACGTCCAGCGTCTCGCGCACCTTCTTCGCGTTTGCGTACGGCCCGAAGTAGGCGACGCCGCGCCGGTGGCGCTCGCGGGTGAACATCACGCGCGGAAAGTCATCCTCCACCGTGACGGCGATGTACGGGAACGACTTGTCGTCGCGCAGGCGGATGTTGAAGGCCGGCCGATGGCGCTTGATCAGGTTCTGCTCGAGGTGGAGCGCCTCTACCTGGTTGCGCGTCACGATCACCTCGATGTCGTCCACGCGCTCCGCGAGGCCGCGGATCGTCGTGCGGTCGTTGCGTCCCTGCTGGAAGTACGAGCGCACGCGCGGCCGCAACGACTTGGCCTTGCCGATGTAGATCGGGCTGCCTTTCGCGTCCTTGAACAGATAGACGCCGGGCTTCGCGGGCAGCTTCTTGAGCGTGTTTTCGAGGTCTTTCGGCACTGGAACTAGCGTAGTGCGCCGGTACGCTTTGGCCAGTGGCCGGCCAGTACGTCGCGTATACGTTCTTCAAGGTCGATCCCGCCTGGCGGCGCTTGCCGATCGACGAGCGCATGGCGGGGAAGGACGCCTTCGCGGACGTGGTCGAGTCATGGGCACAGCGGATGGACCACCTGCGCGCGTACTCGGTCGCCGGCGTCCGCGCCGACGCGGACTTCTTCCTCTGGAAGATCACCAAGACCTACGACGACCTCGGCGAACTCGGGGCGGAGCTCAACTCCACGCCGCTGGCGGGCTGGCTCCAGACGCCCTACTCGTATCTCGCCACGACGAAGGCATCCGAGTACACGGCCGCGCGCAAGCCTCGCCAGGTCGTTCCCAAGGGCTCGCCGTACCTCGTCGTCTATCCCTTCGTGAAGACGCGACCGTGGTACGCGCTTGCGCTCGAGGACCGCCAGCGCGCCATGAACGAGCACATGCGCGTCGGTCACGAGTTCCGGACCATCACCAACCACACGACGTACTCGTTCGGGATCGACGACCAGGAGTTCATGACCGCCTTCGAGTGCGAGGAGCCGGCCGACTTCATGCACCTCATGAGGACACTCCGGGAGAGCGAGGCCAGCCGCTACACCGAGCGGGACACGCCGATCTTCGTGGGCGCCTCCTGCGAGATCCGGGCCGCCCTCGACCAGCTGGACGGCGCGGCGACGCGCGTGAACGCGTGAAGCGCTTCTGGCTGGACATGAACCCGACCGTTCGCGGGTTCATCATCATCCTCGCGATCACCGGGCTAGTGGTCGCGCTCTCGCTCTACTCGACCCTCGCGGCTCTCTACGCGATCGCGCGCATCGCATTCTTCATCGCGATCGCCGTCTTCCTCTTCCTGGTCTGGCGCGAGCGGCGCGGCGAGATCTCGCTCTGGTCGGCGCGCGCGCAGACGGTGTTCTACGGCGCCGCGATCCTGATCGTCGTCGATCTCGGAGTGTTCTTCTGGCGCGGCATCCACGGCCCTGACGCGATCGCCTTCTTCGTCGTTCTCGCGCTCGGCCTCTTCTCCATGTGGCGCGTGTGGAAGGACGAGCACCGGTACAGTCTTTGAGATGGCCGTCGAGGAAGGCAAGCCCGCACCCGATTTCGAGCTGACGAGCGACTCCGGCGAGCGAGTCAAGCTCTCGGACTTCCGCGGTAAGCCCGTCGTCCTCTACTTCTATCCCAAGTCCGACACGCCCGGATGCACGGCGCAGGCGTGCGGGATCCGCGACTCCTTCGCCGACTTCGAGCAGGCAGGCGCGGTCGTCCTGGGCGTCAGCGCGGACAAGGAAGCGGCGCAGGCGAAATTCAAGTCGAAGTACGAGCTGCCGTTCCCGATCCTGGCCGACCCCGACCACGTCGCCGGCAAGGCGTACGGCGTGGAGAAGCCGGACAGCCGCTACTTCGAGCGCTCGACGTTCCTGATCGACTCCGAGGGGAACGTCGCCAAGATCATGCGCAACGTGGACGCACGCAAGCACGCCGGCCAGGTGCTCGCGGCGCTTCCCTCCTAGCGCGACGCGACCCCGACCGGCCGCCCGGCGCCGGCCGCCGAAGCGCTCCGCGCGGCGATGTGGTCCGCGACGTAGCCGGCGTCCCGACCCCGACCCGGCAGCACGTCGGAGCTCAGCGAGTACTGAAACGGCAGCCCGAGGAAGTACAGACCTGGCTCCGAGGCGACGACTCCGCGGTAGTGGCGCGGCTGGCCGTCGTCGTCGAAGACCGGCAGGTCGATCCAGCTGAAGTCGGTGCGAAAGCCGGTGCACCACAGGACGTTCTCGACTTCGACGACCTGCCCGCTCTCCAGGAGCGGCTGTCCGCCCTCGACGCCGACGACGCGCGGAAGACGCTCGATTCTCTTCTCGGCCAGATCCTTCTTCCTCCGCCGGACGAGCGGCTCACCTCCGCGGCCAAGCTTCGGGATCAGCTTGCGGCCGATCCACGTGTCGACCTTGATGACTCGATGCCCGAGGAACCGGAAGACGCGGAAGCCGGGTCGGCTTCGCAGCGTGCCGTGCGGGACGGGGATCTGACCGGTGCTCGGCCCCGCGAGCAGGCACGTGCGCGTGTCGGCCAACTCGTAGGCGATTTCCGCCCCGGAGTTGCCGGCGCCGACGACCAGCGTGTCTCCCGCAAGCAGCTGACCCGGGTTTCGGTACTCGGACGAATGGAGCTGGACGATCCGCGGGTCGAGCTGCGCGGCGAACGACGGGACCTTCGGGATCCGGAACGCCCCGGTGGCCACGATGACGTTCGAAGCCTCCAGGCGAAGCTCTCCGGCCGACACGAGGAACCGGTCGCCTGCCCACTCGACACGATGGACGCTGACGCCGGAGCGGACCGGCAGCTCGAACTGCTCAGCGTACCGCTCCAGGTAATCCCCCATTTCGTCCTTGGTCGGGCAGTACCAGTTGCGAGTCGGAAACGGCATGCCCGGCAGCCTGCTGAAGTGGGCAGGAGTGAACAGGCGCAACGAATCCCAGCGGTCGCGCCAGGAGTCTCCAACTCGCTCGCCCGCGTCCAGGATCAGGAACGGGCGTCCGTAGCGGCCCAGGTGGTAGCCGGCCGCGAGGCCCGCCTGCCCGCCTCCGATCACGATCGTCTCCACGTACTCGGCTTCGAGGGTGCTGGTCATCTCTTCTCCTCCTTCTCGCATGACGGTCATGCCGCCACGCTAGGCCGGAGCCGCCGCAACCGCATCGCCGGAATCCGCCATCTTCGGGAGGACCCCGACTACTCAGTTCTGACTAGACGAGCTGGTGTTCGAAGGCGAATGCGGTCGCTGCCGTCCGCGAGGAAACTCGGAGCTTGAGGAGGATGTTCTGGACGTGACGCGCGACCGTGTGCTCGCTCACGACGAGGATCGAGGCGATCTCGCGATTGGTCTTGCCACCGGCGACGAGCCGGAGGACCTCGAGCTCGCGAGGCGTGAGCCCCTGGCTCTCGTCGACCTTCTCGCCTAGGGCTGCGTCGACTCGAGCCGCATCCGGCATCGCCCCGAGCAAACGGAAGCATTCGCGCGCCGCCTCGAGCTCGACATGCGCCGTATCGTCGTCACCCAGCTCCCGGCAGGCGAGGGCAGCAAGGACCTGCGTCCGCGCGACCTCGTACGGCGCGTCGAGGTCTTGCCAGAGCGCCCGCGACCGGTGGAGCGCGAGGAGCGCCGCCTGCGCGTCTCCGGCCGCGAGCTCGACGGCGCCGCGGGCGTACGCGGCAATCGCAGCGAGCATCGGCCGGCCGCTCCCTGCCGCTGTTTCCTCCAGCTCGTCTGCCGCTGTCCGAGCCCTTTCGAGCTGGCCCGCCGCCAACATGATCTCCACGAACGCAGGAAGCAGGACGGCGCGCTGGAGCGGTTCCGCCGTCACGTCCGCGATGCGACCGATGGCCCCGGTCGAGGCTTCGATGTCCCCCTGCGCCAGCCGCAGAAGCGCGAGCCCCGGTTGCGGCTCCCGGCCGTAGCCACTTGCCTTGCGGTGGGCCTCCTCGGCCGCCGCGAGGTCGCCAAGGAGCCGGAGCAGCTCCGCCTGCTGGTAGTAGGCCTGGCCCGCCGCGGCGCGGTTCATCGCCTGCTCGCACCGTTCACGCGCAAGCCGCGCCTCCTCCAGCGCGCTGGTCCAATCGCCGTGGAGTTGCTTGATGCCGGCGCGGTGGGCGAGGCACCGGCCCGTGAACGACACCAGCTGGGGCTGGGACTCGCACCATTGGGCGAGCGCGTCGGTCCACTCCCGGGCACGCCGAGGCTCGAACGCTTCCTCGCACGAAGCGATCACGCCGCAGTACACGATCCCCGCGAAGAACGGAGCCACCTCCCCGGCCGCGACCGAGACCATTGCTTCGTCCAGCAGCGCGAGTCCGTCATCGATCTTGCCCTGCTTGATGCGGGCCAGGCCTGCCACGTGCAAGGTCATGGCCAGGAGGTCGGCGTCGCTGAAGCGCTCGGCAATCGCCACTGATTCGACGGCCGCCTCGTAAGCGCCGTCGTAGTCGGCCGCGGCCTGCTGCCGGAACATCACGGGAAGCAGGAGATATCCGCGCTCGACGCAGTCTTCTCCCTCCCGCTCGACGATCCGCTGGGCGCGACCAAACCAGCCGCCCGCGGATCCGATCTCGCCCGCGATTGCGAGGTTCATGCCGATAAAGACAGCGACGCGCGCCGCCAGGAGCGGCGCCCCGCCGTCCAGGAATGCCTGATGAGCGCGCTCGAGGGCCGCCTGGCCCTCGTGGAACTTGCCGGTAAGGAGCGCCGACATCGCCAGCAAAACGAGATCGTCGGCCGGAATCGTCGAGTTCCGCTCCGCCGCCGCGAGCGCCGCGTAGGCATCCCGCCACGCGTTCTGCGCATATGCACTACGGCCGCGCCGGAGGTCGTCGGTCGCCTCCCCCATGGCTGAGAGAACTATTCCAGACTACGCCGGGGCGCGGGCGGTACGGGCCGGAGACATCGCGTCCCCGGCCCGTAACCGACTATTCAACCGCTCGTGATCGTTCCGAAGAGCCCGTGCGACTCGTCGTCGGGGCCGGCGGTGAAGAACAGCGTGTTGGTCGGTCCGTTGTTCGCCGCACCATGACCGAACTGGAGCGCCCAGAGGCCGTCGATACGGATTTTCTTGTGCTTCGCCCCCTGGAGCGTGCCGGCATGCGCGTACTTCCCGTGGTGACGCGGCGCATAGGCATTGATCTCGCCGTTGCCGAAGTTCCCGACGAGGAGATCGCCGCTGAACCGGCCGAAATCAGCGGGCGCCAGGGCCAGCCCCCACGGCGCGTCGAGCTGCCCGCGAGTCGCGATGCGGCCCAGAAACACTCCGTTCGTGTCGAACGCGTCGACGAAGCCGAGACCGTGGCCCTTGACATCGTCCTCCTTGGCCGCGTCCTGCTTCGCATAGCTGACGATGATGTCGCCGCCGATCTCCTGGATTCCGAACGGGGCGAACCCCTTTGGGATCCCCCGATCGACGAAGGCGCCGGGCAGCGGCACGTAGCCGAAGCTGCTGTCGAAGACGTCGACGCGCGCGTTGTGGAAGTCAGTCGCGTAGAGCCGGTCAGCGGCGATCGCCAGGCCCTTGTAGATCGCGCCTACATCCCGGTCTGCGACAACCTGTGCCGTGGTGCCGAGAGACGAGTTCCAGGCCAGGATCTTGCCCTCCTCCGTCGAGAAGATGAAGCGGGCGGCGCCGGTGCCCACGACGAAGCCGGCGCCGGCGTTGCCGACGGCGCCGGTCGGCGCGTTCGGCACGCTGACGACCAGCGGCATCGGTGCGGGCGGCGGCGGGAAGAGCGTTCCGTCCGCGCTGTAGAGGGTCGAAACGTCCGTCCCGTTGTCAGCGACCCACCACGGGCTTGTCGCCAGCGAGGTGAGCCCCCATGCATTCACCAGGTTGGCATCGACGTGGTCCGCCACGCCGGGTTGGTCGGATACGAGATTGTGAACGGTGTAGAGATTCGGATTGGGCGGTTTCCCGGCGGCCGCGGCGACGAGCACGAGACTCGCGAGTGCTGCGGCTGCCAGGGCGAGCGCTGAGGTGTGAGACCTCATAGGCATTTTCCTCCTTCGCCATCGCTTTGCTTCAGACCCTCCACCTACGAGAAAGCTTCGGCTTCGGTTTCTCGCAACCGGCAAGGAGGAAAAACCTGCGCATCAGGCTCAGCCCGGTTTGCGGACGCTGCCACGATCCCCTATGCGGATGAGAGGACTTGAACCTCCACGGGCTTTCGCCCACACGGACCTGAACCGTGCGCGTCTACCAATTCCGCCACATCCGCGCGGGAAGCAAGTGTAGCCACGGCGATTCAAGCCTCCCAGGAGGCGTCCGAGCTGCGGCGGGCTCCGCCCGGCGCAGCTACGAGCGTCCGATCGTCAACCACTCCGCGGGCTTTCGCCCACACGGACCTGAACCGTGCGCGTCTACCAATTCCGCCACACCCGCGCGGAGATCCAGTCTAGCGCCGGTACCATTTCCCCCCTGAAAAGGGGTCTTGTTCTTCTCTGCGGACTGGCGGCGCTGGCGCTCGCTGGGCCTGTCGCCGCGGGCACGCCTCGCACCGAGGTCGTCGTCACGCTCGACGCACCGTCTCTCGCGCAGGCGACGTTTCAGAGCCGGGCGCTCACCATGTCGGCGCGGACACGCAAGCTCGACCTGCGCACCCCCACGAGCACGAGCTATCTGCGCAGCCTCGCCGCCGCGCAACGCACGCTCCAGAGCCGCATCGAGAGCGCCGTCCCGGACGCGACCGTCCGCTGGCGCTACAGCATCGTCCTGGACGCGCTGGCGGTGGATCTTCCCACGGCCGAGCTCGGCCGGCTCGCCAAGCTGCCGGGTGTCGCCACGGTCTGGCCCTCCGTCCGCTATCACGCCCTTGGGCAGTCGAGCGCGACGCTCAACCAGACTCCCGCCCTGATCGGCGCCACGGCGCTGTGGGGGCCGAACCTGGCCACGGCCGGCAACGGGATGAAGATCGGCATCGTCGATGACGGCGTCAACCAGACCCATCCGTTCTTCTCGCCGGCGGGATTCAGCATGCCGCCGGGCTTCCCCAAGGGGAATGCGAACTTCACCACCAACAAGGTCATCGTCGCGCGCGCCTTCGCGCCCGCGTCGCCGAGCTACTCGAATGCGAACCTGCCGTTCGATCCCAGCCAGTCCGAGCACGCGACTCACGTCGCCGGGATCGCGGCAGGTGACCACGGGACGATCGCGAGCGGCGGGCTGGAGGTCTCCGGCATCGCGCCGAAGGCTTATCTCGGCAACTACAAGGTGCTGACGATCCCGACCGTCTCGGGCGTCGGGCTGGACGGAAACAGTCCCGAGATCGCCAAGGGAATCGAGGCCGCAGTCGCCGACGGGATGGACGTGATCAACCTCTCGCTCGGCGAGCCCGAGGTCCAGCAGAGCCGGGACATCGTCGTCAAGGCGATCGACGGCGCCGCTCAGGCGGGCGTCGTGCCTGCCATCGCCGCGGGCAACGACTTCGACTCCTTCGGGCGCGGCTCGGTCGGCTCGCCGGGCTCGGCGCCGCTCGCAATCACGTCCGCGGCCGCCAGGAAGTCGAAGGTGATCTCGAGCTTCTCCTCCGCCGGCCCCACGCCGATCTCGCTGCAGATGAAGCCGGACGTGACCGCACCGGGAGACCTGGTTCTCTCCTCCGTTCCCGCCCGAGAAGGCCTGTGGGCCTCGTGGAGCGGGACGAGCATGGCGTCCCCGCACGTCGCGGGCGCGTCCGCGCTGCTCAAGCAGATCCACCCGGCCTGGACGGTCGCGCAGATCAAATCCGCGCTCGTGCTGACGGGGACTCCGGTTTACACCACCACGAGCCACACGTCCGAGACCACCTCGTTGCGGGAGGGCGGTGGCTTCATCACCCTCCCGAGCGCAAACGACCCGCTGATCTTCGCCTCCCCGACCGGGCTCTCGTTCGGGCTCATGCGCGGCGGAACGACCGCGACGCGCAGCATCTCGTTCACCGACGCCGGGGGCGGCGCCGGCCAGTGGGCTGTCCGGGTCGACCGGCGTCAGGGCCCGGGCGGGAGCATCACCGCCCCGTCCTCCCTCCAGGTGCCGGGAACGCTGCAGGTGACCGCAAAACCACCGGCCGGCCAGCAAGAGGACGTAACCGGGTTCATCGTACTGACAAAGGGCACGGCCAGCCGCCGGCTCCCGTTTTGGTTCCACATCGAAGCGCCGCAGCTGCCCAGGCAGCCGCACGGGAAGCTGCAGAAGACCGGCACGTACAAGGGCAACACCAAACGACGCCGCGCTCTCGTCGCCACCTACCGCTACCCCGACAATCCAACCGGCGTCGACATTCCGGCGAACCTCCCCGGGCCGGAGCAGGTCTTCACCGTCCGCCTGACGAAGCCGGTGGCCAATTTCGGCGTCGCGATCCTCAACCATCGTGCCGGCGTGGCGATCGAGCCGCGGGTCGTCGCGAACAACGACGAGAACCAGCTGACCGGCTATCCGGCGCTGCCGATCAATCTCAACCCCTACGTGACCAGCTTCTTCCGCTTGATTCCGGCGGCAGGCGCGATCCTCCCCGTCAGGGGACGCTACGACGTCGTCTTCGACTCCTCGAGCCGTTCGGACGCCGGAGGGTTCACCTTCCGCTTCTGGATCAACGACGTGACGCGGCCGGCGGCGAAGCTCCTGAAGAAGTCGGTCGCCGTCAACGGCTCGCTGCTGCTGCGCGTTACCGACCGGGGCTCGGGGATCGACCCGGGTTCGCTCGGCACGGTGATCGACGGCGTGGGCGTGAGAGCGACGTACTCACGCACGAAGAACCGCGTGGCCATCCCGGTCGGCTCTCTTTCCCGCGGCACGCACCGGCTGACGTTCCAGGTCTCCGACTATCAGGAGTCGCGGAACATGGAGAACGTCGGGCCGATCCTGCCCAACACGCGGATGATCAGTACCACCTTCCGCGTGCGTTAACTAACGATTCTGCTCGCGCTCTTCGATCGTCGGTAGCTGCTCGAGGTCGCGCTCCACGCTGGCGGCGAACTCTTCGCTTTCCGACCGCGCTGTCTCGGACGACTGCACGATGTGCCAGGTGGCCTTCCGACGGTCGCGCTCGCGCCGTTTGCGCGCCCCGGATCCGAAGCGACCCTCTAGGCGCGGCCATTCGGCTCCGATAAGGATCAGCACCGCCGCGGCGAGCAGGGCAATGGACAGCCAGCTCACGACGATCAGTCTACCGCTGTAGCATCAGCCCGTGGCGCCCATCCGCCGCTTCGCGCTACTCGCTGCCGCGGCCGCCGTCGGATTGGCCTTCGGACCGGCCGCCGAAGCCGCCGTGCAGACGCTCGTCTTCAAGTCCGGGCCGGTCACGGTCACGCCGTACGACGCGATTACGCGCACGGCGCTGATCGAGTCGCCTGCGGTGGACGGGTACGTCACGGGAATCAAGGCCGACCTCGTCGACGGGAGCGGAAACGTCGTCCCGAACACGCAGGTGATGCTCCATCACGTCGTCTTCGCCAAGATCGGGGCGCCCGACTACACGTGCCCGGGCACGTACGCGCAACGCTTCTTCGCCGAGGGGGAGGAGCACTACGCGATGAGCCTGCCGAACGGCTACGGCTACCCGAACAAAGGGTCCGACCACTGGGGGCTGCTGGCGATGCTGATGAACCACTTGCCCGGGACGCACACCGTGTGGGTGCGCTACACGGTGACGTACGCGACCGGTGAGCAGCTGTTGCCCGTGAAGCCGATCTGGCTGGACATGAACAACTGTAAGGCCGACCCGATCTACGATGTCCCCGGCACCGGACCGGCCGGGTCGACCTACTCGCGGAACGTCGACCTGACGCTGCCCGAGAGCGGCCGCCTGCTCACCGCGGGCGGACACATGCACGGCGGTGGGATCAAGCTCGTCCTCTCCGACCAGACGTGCGGGCGCACGCTTTTCACCTCGCAGCCGAGCTGGAACGGGCCGATCCCACTTCCTCTCCTGCACGAGCCGGGGCCGACGAAGATGTCGAGCTTCCAGAGCCCGCTGGGGATCCCGGTGGCCGCGCGCGACGACCTGCGACTGACCGCTGTCTACGACAACAGCCGGCCGCATACCCGGGTGATGGGGATCATGATCGCCTACCTCGCCCCCACGCTCGTCGCCGGATGCGAGCCCGTTCCCGGCCTCACGATCGACCTGGGCACGCCCGGGCCGCCGACGAACATCGCCGTGCCGCTGCTGCAGAAACCCTCAGGCCCGCTGCGGAAGAACATCAAGGGCACCTGGGTCGGCGACTACACCTACGGTGCGCAGCGGGTGAGCGTCAAACGCGGAACGAAGTTCACGTGGCGCTTCACGGGGAGGGTCCCGCACGACGTGACGCTCGTGAGCGGTCCGGTCGGGTTCTCCTCCCCCTGGACGACCAGCGGCGGCGCGTTCTCGCACACGTTCACGCGCCCCGGCACCTACAAGCTCTTCTGCTCGCTCCATCCCGCCCGGATGACGGAGATCATCCAGGTGCGCAAGAAGTAACTAGTGGTTCTTTTGGCAGGCGGGCGGCGCGCCCCACGCTTTCAGCAGCGAGAGCGTGTTCGACTGCCGTTCGACCTTCGCATGGTCGTCCGGGTCGTAATTGCCAGGATCCTCGACCTGGGTCATCACGAGAGGCGTGACTCCCGGGCCCTCGGCGTACGCCCGGTAGGCCTTTCCAGGGCCGGGATCGACCTCGTGCGGGTTCGGATAGTTCGAGAAGGTCATCTGGGGGATCATCGCGTGGCAGAGCATCCCGGACGGGTTGCGCGCGAGGATCGCCGTGACGCGCCACCACCCCGCGCCGAACAACGAATCCAGGCTCTCGATAGCGACGATTCGCCCGTAACCATCGCCGGGGATGCCGCCCGGCTTGACTAGGTATCCGAACACGGGCGAGCCGCCGTACAAGAGGCGAGCGATCACGTCGTGCGGCGCCGAGGCACCACGTCCGACTTCGATCCACGACGCCCACATCTCGATCTGGGCCAGCGGCCCGGTCCAGTGCGACACGTGAAACGCCATGTCGTCCTGGTAGGGAAGCCAGGGCTGATAGCCGAACAGAGGCAACCAGTTCTCCCACGCCTGGACGGCCCAGTAGCTTCCGTCGGGCGCCTTGCAGGCCACGACGACGAAAGCGAGCGCGGCGCCGTCGTAAGGCTTGCACTTGTTCTTGAAACGGGCCCAGATCTTCCTGTCCTTGCCTCGTGGGCCCAGCGGCGTCGTGTTGAACTTGACCTGAGGCGTGGTCCGGCTCGGCGTAAGCGCGTTGACTGCTCCGGTGACGAGCAGGTGCCTCGTCGCACCTTTGATCTTGTAGGTCAGCAGCGTCTTCCCGCTTCCGTTCACAGCGAGCTTGACGGCGGTGGCGTCGCGGGCAAAGAACTGCGACGCCGATGCGGGGGCACTCCACATCGCTAGAAGTCCCACGGCGGCGACCGCAGCCAAGGCCCAACCCGTAGGGCGGCCGACTCCATGACAGTCTTGTGAACCTTCAGACACGCGGGCGGCGTGCATTAGCCTTTCCTGCCTAAGTATGGGCAGAAGGGTTCGCTTTCGTCAACGTCTCACCTGACGGAGACGAGGGCGCAGCTCCTCCCGCTCTGATTGCCGGCCCTGTCGCGTGCGCTCAGGCAGAACCGGACGTGCTCGATCTTGCCGGGGGCCCGCCACGTGAAGCGGTACCGGCCGTTGCGAAACGTCTTCGGCCCGAAGTGCTCGAGCTCTTTCCCCCGGCGGTAGACGCCGCCGTCCACGGACGCGCTGCCGCTGTTGTCCGAAAGCTTGAAAAACAGAATCGCAACGGCCTTCCGCCGCACGTTCGTCGCCCGCGGGCGGACGATTGGCCGCGTCTTGTCCACCGGTGGTGGTGGCGGCGGTGGCGGTGGAGGCGGCGGGTTCCCGCCGGACGTGGCGTTGAGGGCGGCGATGACGTCCACCCTCGGAGCGACGCGGCCGTTGCGCGAGTCCGTGACCGGCTTCCCGGTCGATTTCAGCGTCGACTCGATCTGCGCCGGGGTGAGCGACGGATTCTTCTGCAGCAGGTCGGCGGCTGTCGCCGCGGCCGTGGGGGAAGCCTGCGACGTTCCGTAATAGGTCGAGGTCCCCGAGCCCCTACCGGTCGACGTGTAGGCGGCACCGGGGGCGAGCAGGTCGAGCGCCGAGCTCGAGTTCGAGAAGCAGGCGACCTTGTCGGCGGCGGTCGAGGAGTTGCAGAAGACCGTGCTCGTCCCGAAGTTGCTGTCGTAGACGGCACCGACCGCGACGACCTCTTCGATACAGGCCGGCAACGCCATCTCTGTCGTGGCCTGCTGGTTGCCGCTGGAGGCAAAAAGCGTGACGCCCTGCAGGCGCAGGGAGTGAACGATCGAGGTGAAGTTGGGATTCACGCCGTCGCAGGTGCCGGGGAAGAGCGCGTCGGTGCCCAGGCTCATGTTGATCACCTTCACGCCGTACTCCGGGTGGTCGAGGATGAACTGGAGGCCCGTGATGACCTGCGCGGTGCTGTTGAAGGATCCATCCGCCGCCAGCACGCGCACGGCCACAACCTTCGTCGACGGAGCGATGCCGACAGGCGCGATCGTCCCGTTGCCGGTGACGATGCCGGCGACGTTCGTCCCGTGCCCGTTGTCGTCCCGCGCGGCCCCGGCGCCGGTCTGCGTGTTCAGGCCGTTCGGACAGTTGCCTCCGCTTGTCGAGCAGTATTCGGTCACCAGCGAGTCGGCGAGGTCGGGATGGTTCTCCTGCATCCCGGAGTCCAGGATTCCGACCGTCACGCCTGTGCCCGTGTAACCGGTCGCGCGTGCCTGGTCGGCATGGACGAGGGCATCGGCCTGCAGGTCTTCGGCATGCCCTGCCATGTCGAGGTAGACGCGGCTGACGTCGGGCGAAGTCGCGAGTCGCCGCAGCCCTGTGGGGGTCACCCAGCCCGCCATGCCCAGCACCGCGTTCCAATGCGTAGTCGGACGGAACGCGCCGCCGGCCCTCGCCAGGACGCGCGTGCGGACGGTGCGCACGGTCGAACGGAGGCCCGCGAGCGCTCTCGGCTGTTGCGCCGCGAACGCCACCTGCACGAACGCCCTGCCATGACGCTCGACGGCGCGCTCCACGCTTGGCCCGATCACGCCGGGATGAGCCTGCGGCGAGCCGAGGAGCAGTGCTAGCGCCGTGACTGCCTTCATCGCGATCACGTCAGGTCACCTTGGCTTCGCGCAGACGTCCCATGAGTTTCAACGAAGTTCCGAGCCGTCGAAGATCTTCAGCGGCAAGCTCGAGAGCTGCTCGCCGGCGTCCTTCCCGATCCGCCAGGTCTCCTGCATGTACAGGCACGAGCCGTCCTCGGCGATGACGTGTGGATGCATCGAGAAGACCATGTTCTCGCGCAGGACGGTCTCGTTGCCCTCCCCCACGCGAGGATGCTCGATCATCGTCATCCCGATCGAGTGGCCGGTGACGTGCCCGAGCCCGTAGCCCCGGTCCCGGAACGGCTTCGAGACGGCCATGTGGACGTCGTGCGCGGTCGAGCCGTCCTTCATGACGCGCCGCGCGATCTCGCCGTACTCCGCGTAGGCCTCCATCATCGCCGCGGTCACCGAGCTCGGCGCGCCGGCCATGATCGGGCGCGAGACCTCGGCCCAGTGGCCGCTCGGGCCGCCGATCTCGAGGGAGTAGAGCAGCAGGTCGTCGGGGGCGACGCGGCGCGTCTCGCTGGGGATGACGAACTCCGGACGGGCGCCGCCGGGCGGGCCGTCCGCCAGCACCATGTTCATCGCGTGCCGCCCGGTGCCGAGCTCGACGAAGCGTGCGGCCGCCGGCGCCATGATCTCGGCCTCGGTCTTCCCCGGCTCGTAGGCGCGCAGCACCTCCCAGAAGCCCTCCTCGTTGATGCTCACCGCCTCCCGGACGGACTCCATCTCCGCCGCGCTCTTGATCGCCCGGGTTCGGTCGAAGGCCTCGTCGAACGAGACGACCTCGAAGTCACCCTCGGCGAGCGCGCGGTAGTCGCGGACGTTCATGACGTAGTCGAGCCCGTAGACGCCGACGCGCGCGGTGCCCGCGCAGCGGTCGCGGAGCCACGCGCCGGGCGTGTCGACGAAGACCCTCTCGTCCACCCAAGCCGCATCGTGGAAGCCGACATACCGCGCTTCGCTCGGGAAGACGATCGCCGGGTCACCGTCGAGGGGGACGAGCACGTACGCGTACCGGTGGACGATGTTGAACCCGGACATGTACGTGACCGCGCCGTCGAAGCCCGTGTACTCGCTGCCGGAGACGACGAGCGCGTCCACGCCGTCGCGCGCCATCTCCTCGCGGACGCGGCGATACCTGCCCTCGATCTCGGCGCTCATCTCCACGAGTCCTCCAATGCTTTCACGAGCGCCCAGATCGCGCGGTTGAGCGGGACGGGTACCCCTTGCTCGTCCCCGCGCTCGACGATCGCGCCGTTCAGGAAATCGATCTCCGTCTGGCGGTGCGCGAGGACGTCCTGGGTCATGGAGGCCTTATGGTCATGGGCGACGCGGGCGGCGTGGTCGACCATGTCCTCGGGATCGTGGTCGAGCTCGATGCCGAGCGCGCCCGCCACGGCCTCGCACTCGTCGATCAGGCCGCTGATCAGGCGCCGCGTCGGCTCGAAGTCGCAGATCTCCCCGTGGGCCAGGCCGGTGAGCGCGCCCACCGGGTTCGTGGAGGCGTTGAAGATCGCCTTCGTCCACTGTGCGCCGCGCGCATCCGCGAGGGCCTGCGTCGTCATGCCGGAGCGGGTCAGTGCGTCCGCAAGCCGCTCGACCTGGTCCAGCGGCGCGGGGGTCGGCTCGAATGGCCCGATCCAGGTGTCGCCGGCCGTGTCCCAGCCGACGTGGCCGGGAGCGATCACGTGCCCGGCGGGGAAGGTCGTGCCGCGGATGACGCGGTGTACGTGCACGGCGACCAGCTCCTCGTTCCCAATCCCGTTCTGGACGGAGCACACGGCGCCCTGCTCGAACGCATGCGCAGTGGCTGCCAGTGCCGCGTCTGTGTGCATGCTCTTGACCGCGACGATCCCGAAGTCACAAGGCGGGAGCTCGGCCGCGTCGCTCGTCGCCCGCAGCCGGCCGACGAGGTCGCCAACGCCGGAGAGCCGCAGCCCGCCCGCGTTGATCGCGTCGACGTGCGCGGCGTCGAGGTCGTACGCCCACACCTCGACGTCGTCGAGCTGTGCCAGGTGCGCCGCGAACAAGCTTCCCACCGCACCGCATCCGACTATCGCGACACGCACGCCTGCTCCTTCGCGCGCACGAGGGCATACATCGCCTCGTGCAGTGGGACGGGGACGCCCGTGCTTGCCGCTTCGCGGACAACGGCACCCGTGATGAGGTCGATCTCGGTCGGTCGGCCGGCCTCGATGTCTTCCAGCATGGAAGGCACGTGGGCGCTTCCGCGCTGCGTGGCGAGGACGTTCATCTTCCAGGGATCATCGTGCAGGTCGACTCCCGCCGCAGCAGCCACCCGCTGCCCCTCCTCCACCAGCTCACGCACGAGGTGCCCGAGCGCGTCGGTGCTTCCCCGGTCGGCGAAGTGCGGGTCGTGCGGCAGATGCGTGAGCGCCGAGACCGAGTTGACCGTCGCATTGAAGATCAGCTTCGACCACTGCGCGGGACGGAGGTCCTCGAACGGCCGCGCCTTCAGGCCGGAGCGGACGATCAGCTCGGCAGTCCGCTCGACCGTCTCGTACGGCGTGTCGCCGTACGGGCCGAGCCAGGTCTCGGTGTCGAGGATGTACTCGACCTCCGCGTCGCCGCGCCGGTTGCCGCTCATGAACGTGACCGCGGAGATGAGCGGCCAGTCGCCGTAGCGGCGGACGACGTCCTCCGCGCCGAGCCCGTTCTGGACGGTCATCACAGTGGCGCCGGCGAGATGTCCTTCGAGCGCCGAGGCCGCCTGGTCGAGGTGGGTCGCCTTGGTCGCGACGATGCAGAGGTCGGCGTGCCCGAGCTCGGCCGGGTCGGTCGTGGCGTCGAGCTGCGCGGTGAAATCGTGGCGACCGGAGACGCGGAGACCACGCTGCTTCAGCGCGCGCGCGTGCTCCTCGCGCCGGGCGAGCACGACAACATCGGTCACCTGCGCGAGGTGAGCGGCATAGAGGCTGCCGATCGCGCCTGCTCCGACGATGCAGACGCGCGTGCCGCTACTTCGGTTCAGCCTTGACCGCCGGCCGCTTGCTCTTCCTGCTCCTTGCGTCGGCGGTGGTACTCGAGCCTCTCTTCGAACATCGCTTTCGCGCGCTTCCACCGTTCCTGGGTGTCCCGATGGACTTGTGCCGCGCTACGGGTTGGCTTCCTCTTCCTCTTCATCCGGCTCCTCTCCAAGCAGGTAGCGGATCTCCTTCAGGTGAACCTCGATCTCAACCAGGTTGGCGTTCGCGTGGAATAGCCCTTCGATGATAGTCCGCACGTCTTCTGGCTCCATCTGCCCATGCTCCATGCGCGTGGAGCGAACGCAAGCCAACTGACGGTCTTGGCACAGCTTCGTCACCGAGTCGCGCGAGTGACGAGCGCCCGGAACTCGTCGTCCGAGACGAGCCCGTACCGCTCGGCCGCGATCCGCTTCACCTCGGCGAGCAGATCGCGGTACTCCTCCTCCGGCACGTCCAGTCCGAGCTCGTCGGCCTTGATCCGGATCGAGTCGACGCCGCTCTTCTTGCCGAGGACGATGCGCCGCTCGGCGCCGACCAGGTCGGCCGCGAACGGTTCGATCGCAGGCGGATCGTGGAACTGGCTGGCGACCGCGCCGCTCTCGCGCGTGAACAGGTTCTCGCCCACGACCGGCTTCCAGGGCTCGAGCTCGTAGCCGGACAGCTCCTGCACGCGGCCGGAGACCTCGCGCAGCTTCTCCAGCCGCAGGTTCGTCTCGGTCCCGTACAGCGCGTGGAGGGCCATCGCGACCTCCCCCAGGTTCGCGTTGCCGGCCCTCTCCCCCATCCCGTTGATCGTCCCGTGCACCCAGCTTGCCCCCGCGCGAACGGCGGCGACGGCGCCTGCCGTGGCGAGGCCGAAGTCGTTGTGGCCGTGGAAGTGGACGGGGACGTCCGGTCCGAGCCAGTCGCGCGCCTTCGCCACCAGGTATCCGACGGCCTCGGGAGCGGCGACGCCGATCGTGTCGACCACGACCGCCTCCTGCGCGCCGGCCTGGTGCGCGGTCTTGTAGACGGTCTCGAGGAAGGAGAGGTCGGCGCGCGTCCCGTCCACGCCGAAGAAGGCGATCGTCATCCCGCTCTGCACGGCGTGCGAGACGGCGTCGTCGATGCGGCGGAGTACCTCCTCGTGGTCGAGTAGGAGCGCACCGAGCTTGCGCTCGCTGACCGGCGCCTCGATCACCGCCGCGCTCAGGCCGAGCTCGAGCAGCGCGTCCACGTCGGCGCGGAGGGCGCGGGAGAAGCCCCACACTTCTGCGCGCAGTCCGGCGCCGTGGATGAGCTCGACGGCGCGCCGGTCCTCCTCCGAGACGCGGGGGAAGCCGGCCTCGATGCGGTCGATGCCGAGCTCGTCCAGGAGTCGCGCGATCTCGAGCTTCTGCTCGGGATCGAGGACGACGCCGACCGTCTGCTCGCCGTCGCGCAGCGTCGTGTCGTACAAACCGACCCGCCCGCCGATGCGGACGTCGTCGTTCAGGTGTCCGGTCCACACGTTCATCGGAAGTCGTCCGGGTAGCGGGAGAGCTTGTCCGGGCCGTCCGCGGTGATCAGGAAGTTGTCCTCCAGTCGCAGGCCTCCGCCCCCCTCCCAGTAGATTCCCGGCTCGATCGCGAGCACCATTCCCTCGCGGATCGTGCCCGATCCGGCCTGGTGCGCGTAGGGAGGCTCGTGCGCGCGGGCGCCGACGCCGTGGCAAATCGGGTGGGAAGGCTGGCCGGGGTAGCCCGCTTCTGCGATGCCGTCGCGGACGAGCCGGTCGAGCGCGGGCAGGCTCGCGCCGTCGCGAGCATGGTCGACCGCCGCGTTGTAGACGTCGAGAAGCTGGTCGAGCAGCTCGTCGTACGCGGGCGTCAGGTCGCCGGGGCACACGTTCTTCGTGTGGTCGCACCAGTAGCCGTCGACGCACACCCAGATCTCCAGGAGCGTCGGCTCGTGCTCCTGCACGGGACGTTCGCCCGTCGCCGTGAAGGTGCGGATGCCGGGGCCCGACCAGACGAGGGAGTAGCCTCTCGCGCGGCCGCCGCCTTCGGCGAGCACGTGGCCCTCCCACATCGCAGCGACCTCGCTCTCCTTCATGCCCGCGCGAATGTTCTGCGCGACGTGCTCGGTTGCGGACGCCGCCAGGTCGTTCGCCTCCCGCATCCGTTCGATCTCCTGCCCGGTCTTGATCATGCGCGCCTCCGCGAGCAGCGGCGACGCGTCCTCGGCCGCGCCGAACGCCTCGAAGAACGGTTGCGTGAAGACGGTCGGTTCTCCGACCATGCGGTCGGCGACCTGGGTACCTTGCGAGAGCTCGAGGCCGATGCGCTCGAGCCCGCGCTCACGGCAGACGGCCTGAGCCAGGTCGGTCGATCTGGCCCAGGCCGGGCGCGGATCGTCCGGCGCATAACCCTTGAACGGCCGCAGATCGACCGTCCACGCCGTGCTGGAGGCCTCGTCCAGCTGCGGTTCCATCACAACCAGCGTGGGATCTCCTTCCCGGGGGAAGACGACGACGTCGTAGCCCTTCATGCACCAGTAGTTGGAGAGGTAGAGGACGTTGTCGGGGGCGCGCACCACCAGCGCGTCGAGATCGCGCTCGGCCATGAGCGCGCGCACACGGCCCAGCTTGGCGTCGTCTCGCGGCCGGCTCATCGGCGAATTCCTTCGCGCGCGTGGCTGAGGTAGATCGTCCGGTCGCCGAACTCGTCGAGGATCCGCCGCCGCGTCTCCACCGCGAGCTGGGGGTCCTCGTCATAGCCGAATGTCCATTCCGGGTGATCGAGCTGTGCGGGGTGCGGCACGGCGTCCGCCACAATCACCGCGTAGTTGCCGACCAGGAGGCCCGCGTGCCCGTCGTCGTGTCCCGGAAGCGGGACGACCTTGACTCCGGGCGCGATCTCGTCGCGGTCGCCGACCGCCTCGATGTCCTCGATCCCGAGGACGCAGCGATCGATGTGCACCCGCCCGGCACGACGGCGCGCAGCTGCGAGCGCATCCTCGTGCAGCAGGTACCGGGCGCGCGGAAACGTGCGGCTCCCGTCCTCCTGGGCGTTCCATCCGACGTGGTCGATGTGGACGTGCGTCAGGAAGACGATGTCGACGTCGTCGGGCTCGACCCCGTGCCGCCGCAGCTCGGGCAGCAGCTTCTCCTGCGACTCCGGCTCGGGCATCCAGTCCGTCCACAGCCCCTTGGGCCCGGCGCCTGTGTCCACCACGATCGTCCGGTCTCCCGCACGCACGAGGAAGCACATGATCGGCAGCCGCCAGTCGTTGCCGGAGACCAGCTCGGGGTAGCGGTCGCGGTACGGCGCCCAATCCGTCTCCGACATGTCCGGGAAGAGCTCTTCGAGCGGCCCCAGCAGGCCGACGCCGTCGGCGAGCGGCTCTACCACCGCACGCGCTCGGGCGGCGGCTCTCCGTGGGCCTCCTCCCAGGAGACCACGGGGTTCCGCAGAACGCCGATCCTCTCGATCTCCGCCTCGATCACGTCCCCGGGCTTGAGGTAGAGCGAGGCCGCATCCTCCGAGAAGCCCGCGACGCCGGAAACGGTGCCCGTGGAAACGACGTCCCCCGCGCTGTATCCGAGCGCCGAGTAGCGGGAGAGGATCTCCGGGATCGTCACGCTCATGTTCGCCGAGTGCGAGCGCTGGCGCGACTCGCCGTTCACGCGCAGCTCCATCGCGAGGTCGTGTGGGTCGCCGATCTCGTCGGGGGTCACGATCCACGGCCCGAGCGGGCAGAAGGTGTCGATCGCCTTGCAGAACGAGAAGACGCCCGACTCCATCTCGCGCCGCTGGATGTCGCGCGCCGTGATGTCGTTGAAGATCACGTAGCCGCCGATGTAGTCCTCCGCCTCCTCCGGGCCGAACCACTTGCCCGCCTTGCGGATGACCACCGCGAGCTCGAGCTCGTAGTCGAGCTCCTCGGTGAGGTGCTCGGGGTACACGACAGGATCGTCCGGCCCGATGATCGCGTCCACGTTCTGGAAGAAGACGATCCAGGGCGCGATCTTGTGCGACCAGCCGACGCGCTTGGATTCCTCCTCGTGCTCGCGGAAGTTGCCGGCGGTGTGAAAGAACTTCTTGGGGATGATCGGGGCGCGCAGACGGATGTCGGCGAGCGCGTACTCCTTCCCCGTCGTGTGTGGAACCTCGTCACGCTCGAACAGCTCGCGCATCGAGCCCGCGTCGAGCTCGGCGATCAGGTCGCCCTCGACGCGCCCGACCCTGCCTTCATCGAAGGTGGCAAGCTTCATCGCCGCCGATGCTAATCACGCTCATCCAAGAACGCGACGGCAAGTCGATCTGCCTCGTCAGCGCGCCCGAAGCCAGCTGACGACCTCGGCCGCGTTACGGTCAGGCGGAAAGACCGGGTAGAACACCTTCGCGACCGCGCAGGCCTCGATCACGAGCGTGACCCGCTTGTACAGAGTCATCCCCTCGTACTCGAACGTCGGCAGGCGCAGCGCGGCGCCCAGCTTGCGCTCGGGGTCGGCGATCACGGGATAGGGGATGTGGTTTCGCTCCGCGAACTCGACCTGCTCCTCGAGCGGCTGCGCGGACAGCCCCGCGACGGCGGCTGCGAGCTCCTCCAGCTCGGCTGTGTGGTCGCGGAAGGCGCACGACTGCGGGGTGCAGCCTCGGGCGCCCGGGACGGCGTCCCAGTCCGGGCCGACTGGGGTATCCGGGTGCCCGGTGCGCGGATAGATGTACAGCACGAGGCGGTTCATCGAGAGGGCCCGCACCGAGACCGGGCCTTGCGAAGACTCGAGCGTCAGCTGCGGAAGCATCTGCCCGAGCAGATGATCGGTCGCGCCGTCGTCCTCGGGGACGGGAAGCCCCTCCGGAAGCTGGTAGAGGCTCATTTGCAGCGGAAGGAGCCGGTGACCGCCGCGCGCCGGCCCACGGCCCGGCCCGAGAAGGATCCGCGCGTCTGCTTGTTCGTGAGCCGCAACTTCACATTGGAGACCGAGTAGCGCTTCCCTCCGATCGCCCACGTGATCACGGCGCGGCGGTAGACGCCGTCGCGCTTCGCGCTCGGGACCGTGACGCCGAAGTAGCTGTACCGCGGCTTGCCCTTTCGGCTTGTGAGCTTCCCGATGCTCATCGTGAACACACGCGTGATGCCGGCGCGCAGGCACGAGCCGTTCCGGAAGGTGTAGGTCTTGCCCGCGACCTTCACGGAGGCCGACGCCGGCCCGCAGTAGGTGCGGTAGATCACCTTGCCAACCTTGTGGGCCCCCGGCTTGCAAGCCACAGCGGCACCTGGGCCGCTTCCGGCGGCGGCAGCTACAAGCGCCACGAGCCCCGCCAGGATGAACGCGCGCTTCACGTCCCGCAGATCCTCATCGCGGCGCGAGCGTACACCTCTGCCGTCTGGACGAGACCGTCGATGTCGAGGTTCTCGCCCAGCTCCGCGCTCGGCAGTCCGCTCGACGTGCCGTAGTTGAGCGTCTCGATGCCGTAGCGCGTCAGCACGGACGCATCGGAGAACCAGCGCGTGACGTCGCGCTCGGGCTCGGCGCCGAAGACCTCCGCGTGCGCTCCCGCGACGGCCTCGACGAGCGGATGGTCGGCGGCGATCTCGGCACCCGGCGCGGTCACGTAGACCTCCGCGTCCACTCCCTCGAGCGAACGGGCGAAGTCGATCGCCTCGCGGCGCGCGTCCTGCATCGTCACGTTCGGCGGCACGCGCAGGTCGAGGTATAGATCGGTGCGGTGCGGCGTCCGCGAGGCTCGCCAGCCGAAGCCGCCTTCGATCGATCCGACATTGGCGACCCCGCGCACGCCTTCGTAGCTCATTTCCTCCTCCCAGGCCGGGAGCCATTCGAGCACCGCATCGAGCACGCGGCGCATGCGCAGGATCGAGTTCTCGTCCCGCCGCCCCTCGCTGAAGGCGGTGTGGATGAACGGTCCGTGCGTGGAGAGCCGGAGCCAGAGCGAGCCGAAGTGCGCGAGCACGAGCTTGTTCTCGGTCGGCTCGCCGAGGATGCACATGTCCGCCACACCGCCGTGCGTGACGAGGTAGCGCGAACCGGCTGCGTAGCCGCGGAACTCGGCGCCCTGCGCGTCGCCCTGCTGCGTCTTCTCGATCTCGCCCGCGACCGCCGCGATGAGGACGTCCCCCTTCAGCCGCACCCCCTGATCCTGGAGCGCGCGTACTGCCTCGATGTACGCGGCGACGGCTCCCTTCATGTTCGAGATGCCGAGCCCGTAGATGCGGCCGTCCTGCTCGAAGCCCTGGGGCTGGAAGCCGGGGATGCCTTGCAGCCACGGCTCGCGTCCGGAGTACGACGTGTCGAGATGGCCGTTGAACATGAGCGACGGGCCGCCGCCGGTGCCCGACCACGTGCCGAGGACGTTCGCGCGGCCGTCCTCCACCTGCTGCCACTGGACGTGCAGGCCCATCCCTTCCAGTACCTCGCGCACGGCCTCGGCGCAGGCCTGCTCGGAGCCGGTGAACGACGGGATGGAGACGAGCCGGATCGCCAGCTCGACGAGGCGGTCGCGGTCGATCATCGGAAGCGAGGGAGGACGTCTTTGCCGAACAGCTCGATCTGCTCGTGGCGGTTGTGACCCCACAGCTCGAGCATCACGTGCGTACACCCCGCGTCGCGGTACTCCTCGATCGCGGCGATGCAGTCGGCCGGCGTCCCCGCGATGGGCTTGCACTTGTCGAGAATCGCGTCGCTCACCTCGGCCTTGGCGGCAAGCCTTCCTCCCCGCTCCATCGCTTCGGCGACGGGGCGGATCTCGTCCTGGTCCAGGCCCGCGAGCTCGAGCAGCGTGTCCGCGGAGCCGCGGATGTTCTGCACCTTGTTCGCGAGATACATCCCGGCGATCTCGCGTGCCCCGTCGCGCCCCTCGTCGCGGTCGTGCCCGATGGAGGCCACGACCGTGCAGCCAATGTCGATGTCGGCGTCGACGTTCCCGCGCGTGTACCGAACGAAGGCGGGCGTCGTGATCGACGGGGTGAGGCAGCCGTCCGCGATCTCCCCTGCGAGCGCCTGCATCTTGGGCGCCGTCGCGGCCACGTAGACGGGCGGGACCTCGCGCGGCGCGTCAGCGCCATCCTGCGCGGGGACGTCGGCGCTCCACGTCTCGCCTTCGTAGCGGAACTCGTTGCCGGAGAGCACGCCGCGCACGATGGCGACCGCGTCGCGCATCGGCCCGAGCGTCTTCTTCGTCTGCATGAGCGCGTTGTTGAGAAAGATCTTCGACGTCCCGTAACCCAGGATGAAGCGGTCGGGCGCGAGCTCCTGCACGACACGGGCGTCCATCGCCACTTGCACGGGGTGGCGCGTGAACGGGGAGATGATCCCCCATCCGATCGTGAGCCGGTCGGTCGCGCGGGCCATCAGCGCGGACGTGACGGTGGAGGACCGGGCCTCCATCTGGTGCTTGCGCCACCACGGATACGCCTCGGCGAGCCAGATCGTGTCGAAGCCGGCGCGGTCGAGCGCCTGCGCCGTCGAGATCATCTCCTCGACCGGCTCCATGGTCAGCTGCATAACGCCGATGCGGAACGGAGGGGTCACGAGGCAATACTGTCACGCAGTGGTCACCGTCCGGCGCTACCGGCCCGAGGATCTAGATGAGTGCCGCTCGCTCTGGACCGACCTCACCGAGTGGCACCGCCAGTTGTACGCGGACGATTCGATCGGCGGGCTCAATCCTGGGTCCGGGTTCGACGCGCACCTGGCCGAGGTGGGGCCGGAGCGGATCTTCGTCGCGGAGCTCGACGGACGCCTGGTCGGCCTCGCGGGAATGATCGTGCGCGGGCGCAAGGTCGAGCTCGAGCCCCTTTCGGTGCGCGCGGGTTGCCGGGGGGCCGGGATCGGCCGCCGGCTGGCGGAGGAAGTCGTCGCTGCGGCCCGGAAGGAGGGCGCGGAGCAGATCGTCGTCCGTCCCACCGGCCGGAACGCCGACGCCATCCGGATCTTCCACTCGCTCGGCTTCGACGTCGTCACGCGGGTGGAGCTGACCTACGACCTCGGCAGCGGCGAGCGGTGGCGCGAAGGCGAGGAGTTCGCCGGCCGGACGTTCCGCATATGAAGACGCGGCAGGCGGAGCCCGGGGATGCCGGAACGATCGCGCGGATCTACAACGAGGGCATCGAGGACCGCGTGGCGACGTTCGACACCGAGCTGCGGACGGCGGACGACATCCTCGGCTGGCTCGAGGAGGACCATCCGGTGGTCGTGGCCGAAGTGGACGGGGAGGTGCGCGCGTGGGCGGTCGCCCATCCGTACAGCGTCAGGGCCGTGTACTCGGGTGTCGGCGACTATTCCGTGTACGTCTCCCGCGAGAGCCGCGGCCGCGGCCTGGGACGGGTGGCTCTGGCGGCCCTCGTCCAGGAGTGCGAAGCGCGCGGGTACTGGAAGCTGCTCAGCCGGATCTTCCCCCGGAACGAGGCGAGCCTGGCGCTCGCCCGCTCGCTCGGCTTCCGCGAGGTCGGCGTCTACCGGCGGCACGGGAAGCTGGACGGCGAGTGGCTCGATTGCGTAATCGTCGAGCGGCTGCTCGGCGAAGCCACGCGCTGAGTTTCCGCGGGCCGAAGTCTGGGCACGATTCGCTCGTGGGCGAAAACTTCCCCGAAGGGACGAGCGCCAGCGACCCCAGCGCGGTACCGCCATTCGATCCGGAGAGCCTCGACGAGAAGCCGGACGAGGGCGCGGTCGAGGAAAGACGCGACGACATCGGTCGCGACGACCCGTCCGAGGAGATCGACGCGGAAGAAGCGCCGGAGAGCCAGCAGGCCGGCTAGCTGATGCCACGATCTCGCGCGTCCGGCTGCGCGATCTGGCACGCCTGGGCCGCTCCGGCCCGGATCCGGCCGGTGGAGCCGGCCTCCACCGTGCCTGCGCTTTCGCCGCGTCGGCCGCTCACCGATGCTCCCCGGCATCGGCAAGCGTCCGCCGCAGCGCCCAGACGCACCAGCTCGCGCCCCGGAACAGGCGATCTCATGGCATCAACCATCTAACGGTCGCGCACGGCCCAGTCCTCGTCGAGCAGCGCGTACAGGTACTCGTCCCACCAGCCGCCGCCCGGCGCGGGCATGCATTTGCGGAAGTGCGCCTCGCGGCGCAAGCCGAGCTTCTCCATGACGCGGACGGAGGGCGTGTTCTGAGGCTGGCAGGTGGCGACGATGCGGTGGAGCCGGAGCGTCCCGAATGCGTGCGCAAGGATGGCGAGCGCGGCCTCCGTGGCGTAGCCGCGACCCTGGTGTGCGGGGGCGACGGCCCATCCGACCTCGTACGTTTGCGGGCCGAACCAGGGGTGGAAGCCAACGTGCCCTACGAGTTGATCGCCGTTGCGAAGCACGAGCGCGTGCTGTCGCGCGTCGCCGGCGAGGTTCTGGGCGACGAACGCCTGGGTCTCTTCCGGCGTCTCGGGCCACTCGGGGACGAACTCGCGCATGCCTGGCACGGACAGGTACTCGTGAACGCCGCGCCAGTCTTCTTCGACGAGCGGGCGAATTCGCAACCGCGCGGTCTCTAGCTCGAGCGGCATGCGCTACCTGCCGTCTCCGTCTTTCACATCCCCTCCCCCGGGGCGCTCACGCGCCCGACCCCCGTTATGGAGCGTAGTCGCGAAAGTGTGTCGAGTGTGAGACTGAGTCGGGGCGGAAGTGTGACTTCTAGCCCTCGCCGCGCGTGGAGTGGGTCGGGCCTTCCGGGTCCTCCGAATACGTCTCCGGGGATGCGGGATGGATCCCTTCCTCCGCGCCGCCGGGCGCGGGCTCGCTCGGCCCTTCTCCCGAGGCCTCCGACCCCGAGCTGCCGGCCGGAGCCCGCTCGCCGCTCTCGGCGGAGCCGCCGGCCCCAGCCGGCTCGCCGTGGTCAGCCGGCTCGCGGCGCTCAGTCGGCTCGCCGTGCTCGGCCGGCCCGCCGGCAGCCTCTTCCACTTGCTTCTCCAGAGCGCTCAGCACGTTCCCGACCTGCTGATTCACGATCGGCTGCAGCACGCGCTGGCCCATCGAGCCGACCGGCCCCGCGATCGAGACATCCGCCTCCCACTGCATGGCCGTCCCGCCCGCCGCCTCGCTCAGGTTGAACTGCGTGTCCATGCTGACGATCGCGCCCACGCCCTTCCCCTTCGCAACCAACCGCGCGTACTCGGGCTCCCGCTCGTCGGTCTTTTCGAACGAGAACGAGATGGGGATCGCGCCCAGCCCGAGCGGCACCTTCACCCGAGCCGACCAGCTGCGCGCGTCCGCGATGTCGAAGCTCTCGATCCCCGGCATCAGCTTCGCCATCCGCTCCGGGTCGTTCAGGACCTCCCACACGACCGACCGCGGCGCATCGAACGACTTCTCCCCGGAGACCTTCACGGGCGGTTCTCCAGCGAAACGAGCCCGCGGCTCTTCTCCGGCTCGCGCATCAGCTCCCAGATCCGATGGGACGGGTTGCAGCTTTCGTGCACGACCGCCCCACCGGCCCCGCGCAGCGCATCCTGAACGGCTGCGCATACTGCGTGGATACCCGCACCGCCGCCCTCCCCCATCCCCTTCGCGCCCAGCGGCGTGAACGGCGAGGGCGACTCGATCGACCCGGTCTTGAACGGCGGCATGTCCAGCGCGTGGGGCACGTGGTAGTCGTAGAAGTTGGCCGTCAGTAGCGTCCCCTCCTCGTCGTAGGGGAAACTCTCGTGCAGCGCCGCGCCGAGCCCGTGCGCCGTCGCGCCGTGCACCTGTCCCTCGACGATCTGCGGATGGATGCGGATGCCACAGTCGTCCACGGCCGCGTAGTCGACGATCACCGGGACGCCCGTTTCCTTGTCGATCTCGACCACGCATGCGTGGATCTGCGTCGCGTAGGTGAGGGTCAGGTTGCCGAAATTACGCTCCTTGTCCGGAACCTCGAAGGGCGGCCGGTAGACGTAGCGGCAGTTGAGCGAAACGTCGTCGAGCTCGGCCGGAAGCCCCGCGTTGTTCGCGTTGATGATCGCGCCGCAGGCCATGAACGGCAACGCGGCCTCCGGGTTGTCCTCGATCTTCGCGAACCCCCCTTCGAGGACGATCGCGTCCTTGCCGACGCCTCCGAGGATCACTCCCGCGAGCCGCTTGATCTGGTCGGCCAGCATCTCGGTCGCGCCCTTGACCGCGCCCAACCCGGTGACCGCGAACTGGCTCGCGTAGGTGCCGGAGAAGCCGGCGTGCGAGTTCCAGTACGAGTCGTGCCCGGGCCGGACGTGAATGTCGTCGGGCGAGACGCCGAGGATGTCTGCCGCCACCTGCGCCGCCACCGTCTCGTGTCCCTGGCCCTGCGGGACCGTCCCCAGCGTGAGCACGATCTCGCCGAAGATGTCGAGCTTGATGGTCGCCACTTCGTTGTTGCCGGAGAACTGGAGATCCGGGTTCAGCAGCTGGGATTGGCCGAAATTGTTCGTCCCCGAGTCGAGGGTCGAGCCGATCCCGATTCCGAGCAGCTTCCCGCGGGACTCGGCCTCACGCCGGCGCTCCTCGATGCCGTCGTAGCCGATCAGGTCGAGCGCGATGTCCAGGCAGCGCGCGTAGTCGCCTGAGTCGTAGACGCATCCGTTCGGCGTCTCGTACGGCATCTCGTCCGAGCGGATGTAGTTGCGCTTGCGCACCTCGACCGGGTCGAGCCCGAGCTGGTGCGCGACGATGTCCATGATCCGCTCGGTCAGCCACAGGTGCTGCATGCGCGAGTATCCGCGGTTCGGGCCGACCGCGGACTTGTTCGTCACCGCCTGCATGAAATCCACGCGGATATTGCGCCAGCGGTACAGGCCCGGCGTGACCTGCGCCCAGATGATGCAGCCGAGCGGCTCGTACCGGGGGAAGGCTCCGCAATCGTCCAGCGCGCGCACCTTGAAGCCGAGCATCGTCCCGTCGGCGCGCACCGGCACTTCGACGTCGAGGAACGTCCGCTCGTTCCCGTGCGAGTTCGCCGTGTGCTGGTCGGTGCGCCACTCCGTCCACTGGACGGGGCGGTTGAGCTTCCGCGCCAGCAGACAGCATGCGGTGAGCTGGGGGTGGAGGCAGATCTTGTTCCCGAAGCCGCCCCCGATGTCATGGGTGACGAAGCGGAGCTTGTCCAGGCCGACTCGGAGCGCGGGCCCCATCCAGATCGCGCCGATTCCCGGCATCTGGTGGTTGCAGAAGATCGTCCACTGCCCGGTTGCCTTCTCGTACTCGACGAGCGCGCCGGAGCACTCGAGCGGAGTGGAGGAGAAGCGGTCGAAGTGGAGCCGCTCGATCCGTACGACCTGGTCGGCCTCGGCCAGCGCCGCGTCATAGTCGCCCCAGTCGAACAGCCCCGACCAAACGACATTCGAGCCGGCCTCCTCGTGCAGGAGCGGCGCGTCGTCCTCGACCGCGCGCTCGGCGTCGACCACCACCGGAAGCGGCTCGTACTCGACCTCGACGAGCTCGGCCGCGTCTCGCGCGAGCTCGCGCGAGGCCGCGACGACGGCAGCGACCGGCTCGCCCATGTGCCGCACCTTGCCCACCGCGAGCGCGTAGTCCTTCATGTCCGCACCGGGGGGAGTCGAGAGCTCGAAGAACGGATCGGTGAGGATCGCGACCTCGTCGCCGGTCAGCGTGCCGTAGACCCCGCCGAGCTCGAGCGCCTTCGAGACGTCGATCGACGTGATCTTGGCGTGCGCGTACGGCGAGCGGACGAAGTGGAGGAAGCCCATGCCGTGCCGCTTCAGGTCGTCGAAGAATACGCCCTCGCCCTGGACGAGCCGCTTGTCCTCCTTGCGCGGGACGCTCTGGCCCGCCCAGCCTCGCTTGGTCTCCGTCGGCTCGACGACGAGCGCCCGCTCGAGCGTGGTGTCAGTCATTTCCGGCTGCCTTTCCAATCGCCTCGACGATGTTCACGTACCCGGTGCAGCGGCAGACGCAGCACGGGGGAAACCAGGTTTCCCCCGTGAACCCCCTTCTTAAACGCCCGGCGGCGTCGGTCGCCTGCGCGGGCTGCGCTCGGGCAAAGCCCGGCTCCGCCACGTTGCGCACGAGAAATCTGTCGCCCGTTCATGCGTCTCCACCGGCTGCGCGCGAGATGGCCTCGACGATGTTCACGTACCCGGTGCAGCGGCAGATGTTCCCCTGGATCGCCTTCCGAATCTCCTGCTCGCTGGGGCTCGGGTTGGTGTCCAGAAGGTGCTTCGCGGACATGAGCATCCCCGGCGTGCAGTAGCCGCACTGGAGCGCGTGTGCGTCGCTGAAGGCCTGCTGCAACGGATGGAGCTCGCCGTCCCGCGCCAGCCCCTCGACAGTGTCGATCGAGGCCCCGTCGGCCTGGACGGCCAGCATCATGCAGCTCTTGATCGCGTCGCCGTTGTAGAGGACGGTGCAGGCGCCGCAATTGCCGGTGTCGCAGCCGACGTGCGTCCCGGTCAGATCGAGGTCGTCGCGCAGGAAGTGGACGAGCAGCCGCCGCGACTCCACCTCACGCTCGAACAGGTCGCCGTTGACCTCGACCTTGATCGTCTTCTCCTTCACCCGCTGCTCCTCGCGTGTGCGACCGCGCGCACTGCCAGCACCTCGGCCAGGTGGCGGCGGTACTCGGCCGAGCCGTGGACGTCCGACGGTGGGTCCAGTCCCGCTCCGCGCACGGCTTCGCGGACACTGTCGTCGTCCGGACGGGACGTGACGAGCACCGGCACGGCGGACACGCACCCGATCGCGATCCGCGCCTCGCCGTTCACGGTCGCGGCCACGTTCACGATGCCCGTCCCCTCGTTGCCGACGGTCACGGAGTAGAAGCCGTCGCCGGTGCCGCCGGCGGCCGGGACGGAAACCCTGGTCAGCAGCTCGCCCGGGGCGACTGCGGTCATGTACACGCCGAGGAAGAAGTCCTCGGCCGAAACCGTTCGTGTGCCGCTCTGGCCCGCGATCGTCATCGTGGCGCGGGCGGCGACCATGAGCGGGGGCAGATGGTTGGTCGGGTCGTTCGAGCAGACGTTGCCGCCGACGGTGCCGCGGTTGCGCACCTGGACGTCGGCGATCCGCGAGGCTACCTCGGCAAGGATCGGCCTGCGCTCCCGCACCTCTGCCGAGCCGATCACATCCGAGAGCGTCGCCATCGCGCCCAGCTCGAGGCTCCCGTCCTCAGCGACCGTTATCGGCGTCAGCTCCTCCAGCTCAGCCAGATCGACGAGCACGTCGGGCGACGCGAGCCGCTGCTTCATCACGTTGATCAGCGTCTGACCACCCGCGAGCGCGCGGGCGTTGTCGTTCGCGCCCAGAAGCTCGAGCGCTTCGGCAACGCTCTCCGGGCGGGAGTACTCGACCTCGTTCAACAGCACGGCGTGATTGAACCATGCGCGGGCCGCCGCGGCCAGACATTCACCGGGGGATGAAATGCGAGGACCGGACGTGAAATCTCCGTCAGTTTTGGTACAAAGGGCGCGGAGTCACGGAAGATGCGGGAGGAAAGCCGCTTTTTCCTCCCGCTCCTAATCCTTCATGCGGTCGTTCGGTAGAAGCTCACTCGTCGCTCTGGGCGCGACTGCGCTGCTGGTCGCGGCGTGGTCAGGCGACGCTTCCGGCCATCCCGCGAGGCTGGCAAGGCCAGGTCTCCATGGCTCGGGCGCCGCCTCGTCCTTGGCGCTTCGCAAACATGGCTTGATCTACCGCGGCCTCGTTCGGGCCAGGAGCGGCCCGTGCCGAGGCGTGTTCGCGTTCCCAGCGAAACACGGACCTCCAGCTTGCACCCATGGCCCCGATCCGTCGCCGGCCGGGATCGACGTTCGCAAAGTACCGTCGCTACGCGTGCTGCGCGAGCGCGCTCTGGTCAGTCGGCGCAAGGGCGACGCTTCGACAATGGATTGCTACCGCGGCGGAAACGCCGTGCAGGGGATCTATGCACACCAGGCCGGAACGACAGACAACCATTCGACCTACGCGGGGTATCTGCAGGCGTACGCCGCCGCTGCAGATTCTGTCTTCCAAGGAAGCGCCGCCGAACAGGGGGGTTCGAGGCAGCTACGGTGGGTTACCGATCCGTCGTGTAATCCGAGAATCCTCGACGTCACCATTTCACGGAGCGCGTCAGGCGATTTCAGGACGATGATCGACGAGCTCAGGGACCAGGGCTTTACGGACCCGTCTCGCAAGTACCTCGTGTGGATGGACGGCTCGAACACCTACTGCGGGATCGGACAGTACTACGGTGACTCGAGCCAGGACCAGGGCAACGACAACAACGGCGCCGTCGCAATGTTCGCGCGTGTCGACAAACCCTGCTGGGGCTTGCTGGGAGGGCCCGGTACCCACTCGGTAGAGGCGCACGAGCTGACGCACACGCTCGGTGGCGTCGAGAGCAATGCTCCGAACGCGACGCCCAACGGTCACTGCACGGACGACTACGACACCATGTGCTACGACGATGGGTCCGGCCTTGTCATGAGAAGGGTGTGCCCCGACCCTGCCCATGAGGGCTTGCTCGATTGCAACCACGACGACTACTTCGGCCTGAGCCCCGCGCCGGGCACCTATCTGGCGACCCACTGGGACACGGCCAATAGCTCGTTTCTGATCGCCGGCTCCACCCCTCCGCCGCCGCCGCCTCCTCCACCGCCTCCACCACCTCCACCGCCGCCACCACCGCCGCCACCACCGCCGCCGCCTCCGCCTCCTCCACACGGCCCGGCCACGACCATGCGATTTACGAGCGCGAGCACCGCGCTCTCCTCGGGCTCGGCGAGAGTGCTCTCCGTGGAGCTGCGCGACGCGATCGGGAACCTGACCCCGGTCGGGACGCCGGTGACGTTCACGAGGACCTCGGGGCCGGGAACGGTCACGGGCCTCGGGTCGAAGACGTCGACCGCCGGGATCGCCTCGGTCACCGTCGTCGGCCAGCTTGCCGGGCCCGTCACGATCACTGCCTCGTCGGGCTCACTCAGCGCCGCGACGACCTTCTCCGTCGTCCCAGGCTCGGCGGACGCGAGGAGGACGACGCTTTCTGCCGCACCGGCCGCCGTCCCGGCCGACGGCGCGGCAATCTCGACCGTCATCGTGGACGTGAAGGACTCGGCAGGGAACGACCTGCAGTCGTCCGCCGGAGCGGTCGGACTGCACACGAGCCTCGGCACCCTCTCGTCGGTGACGGATCTGCACAACGGCATCTACACGGCGGCCCTGACCGCGGGCACCCAGCCCGGCCAGGCCGCGATCACCGGTGAGCTCGGCGGTCAGGCTATCGCCGGCCGGGCGACGGTGACGCTCGAGGCGCAGTGCATCGTTCCCCGCGTCCGCGGGAAGACACTCGCCGCCGCGAGGGTCGCGCTGCGGGCTTCCCATTGCCGAGTTGGAGCGGTCAAGACCGTCCGCTCGGCCACGGTCGCCTCCGGCAAGGTCAGCTCACAGCGCCCGGCGGCGGGACGCATACTGCCGGCCGGGACGAAGGTGAAGCTGATCATCTCGCGCGGCCGCCGCCGCTAGCTCTCTTGCCTCAGCCGCGCACGCGATACCTGAGGCGCGCGAACTGGCCGCCTTGCCCGAGCTCGACCAGCTCGAGCTGCTTCGCGGTGAGCCGGCGCGGAAGAAGCGGCGCTCCGGCGCCGAGCGTGACCGGCGCCACTCCGAGCAGGATCTCGTCCAGCAATCCCTTGTCCGCGAACTGGCCGACGAGATCGCCGCCTCCGACGATCCAGACGTTCTTGTCCTGCGCGGCCTTCGTCATCTCCTCATGGACGGGAGCCACGTCTCCGGAAACGAACCGCAGCGGCACCCCGGGCACTTGCGGAAGCTCGCCGTGGCCGAACACCCAGCAGGGCGTGTCACCGTAGACCGTCCAACGCTCCGGGTGGTTGAGGAGATCCTCGTGATCGATGACCCATCGGTACGTGTTGGCTCCCATCGCCATCGCGCCGACGCCCGAGAAGAACTCCGTGAACTCGGAGCCGGGGTCGTCACCTCGGTCGACCTCGAAGAGCCAGTCCAGGCTGTGGTGCTCATCGGCGATGAAGCCGTCGAGGGTCGTCGCCGTGTAGTACTGCGTGAGCGTCACGCTACGCGGAACTTACTGCAGTCGTCGCGAGGCTGCTATCCCCACCGGCTGGAGCCTGGAGGATCGGGGAGGAGGGCCGGAACCCCTTCACGGTGCAGTAGATGCCGAGTGACAGCTCCCACAGGAACTCGGGGATCGTCGCGATGGCCTGAAGCGTGCTGCCGCCGCTGCCATGGTCGCCGCCGAACAGGACGATGGTGCCGGACACGATGATGAGCGGCCCACCGACAAGACCCAGCCACGTCATCTTTCGCGGCACCAGGCCGGAGCGGTACATGAGGTAGCCGAGGATCAACCCGTTCCCCCAGCCGACGACCCAGCCCGGCCCCAGGAGAAACGTCCAGTCCTTGATCGCGGCAAGGGTGTAGGCAACCGAGCCTTCGGCGGCGCCGGCGACTTGCTGCTGCAGCGTGATGATTCCCAAGACGGCAACGATGCCGACGAGAATGAATGTGCACTCCACGAGGCGGGCGGCCACGTACCCGAGCGCCAACTCTTCGCTCTGTCGCCTGACGATCGGGAAGATCACCACGGCGGTGCCGATGTTCGCGATGATGAGCAGCAACTCCAAGAGCGCCCCGAAGAGGATCCGGTTGTCCTGGCCGGCGCCCGCGATGTACGCGATGGGGTGGTCCAGCACCGGCTGGTAGAGGAACGCCGCGGGTATCGACGTGGCGAAAGTGATGAGAAAGAGCACCCCGAAGATGCGCGCCCGTTGTTGATCGGATAGCAACTCTCGCGACCCCTTTCCTCGGGGGTGGCCGCAGGCTGATCCCACGCCACCGGATCCGAATCGGCGCGGACGCTAGCACTCGCTCCCGCGAAATCCAAATAGGCCGAACGGCCCATCCGTGCCCTGGTGCGGTCTGACCTGTTGTCGGCGATGGCGACAGGGTCGTACATACCTCGATGAGGAGTCAGGACGAAGCCGTTAGGATCGCTTGAGGAGTAAACGAGCACGACTAGCGGGACATTTTCGTCCCGCCCGACATGAAGCAGGACTCCACCAATGGCCTCGCGTCGATTCTTCGACGCCCTCTGCTGGAGAGCCGACTCGACGGGACGTTCGGGAAGCGCCTGACCTCGATCGTCGCGGGCGCCGGGTTCGGGAAGAGCACCTTGCTCGCAGAGTGGGCAAAGGATGTGAGCTGCGCCTGGCACACAGCCGGCTCGCAGGACAAGAGGCTGCCCACGTTTGCACGGGGGGTCGCTGCCGCCGTGCGGTCCTGCGTGCCCGATCTCCCCGCCGAGATCACTGCCGTCGGGGGATCGAGCGAGCACCAGCTGAGCGCGGAGGCATTCGCCGCCGGTCTCTGCGCATCCTTGGACGAGCTGCTCGGTCACGACGTCGTTCTCGTCTTGGACGACGTCCACGAGCTGGGGCGGCGCGGAACGGCGGCAACGCGCCTCGTCGAGAGCCTCTGCCGCCATGCGCCCCCCACGCTTCATCTGGTCGTCGCATCCCGTGACGAGCTTCCGTTTCCGATCGCGCGCCTACGCGGCCGGGGCGAGGTGCTCGAGCTCGATGCGTCGGACCTCGCATTCACGCAGGACGAAGTCGCCGAGCTGATCGCCATCACGCTTGGCCAAGGCTTTCAGGAGCTCGCACGGGCCGTCTATGCGGCGACGGCGGGCTGGCCAGCCGAGGTTCGGATGGTCGTCGAGGCACTCAGCTCGGTTCCCGAAGGCGAGCACCTTTCCGCGCTCGAGAGCCTGCGCCGGCCTGAGGGCCCGTTGTTCTCCTACGTAGCCGAGGAGGTCCTGGAGCGAGAGCCGGGAGATGTCGTCGAACTCTTGCGGCGGGCGGCGTGGCTCGAGCGTGTGAGTCCTGCTTTGTGTGTCGCCGTCGGGCTCCCGAACGCTCCGCAGGTCGTCGCCTCACTCGTGAGTCGAGGTTTTCTCCTTCCGGTGGAAAGCCGGGAGGAGACCTGGTTCTCGCTACACGCCCTTCTGCGTGAGTTCCTGCGCGACCGCAGGCCACTACACATACGCGAGCTGCGCACCCTCTACAGGCGTGCAGCCCGTTGGTTCGAGGACAACGGGTACCTCGAGGATGCGCTTCAGACGGCCGGTCAGAGCGGCGACTCGGCGGAGCTCGGCCGGATCCTCCGCGACCATGGAGCCCGACTCCTCGCCGGCGGCGCCATCGAGGCAGTTCTCGAAGCCGCCGCCACGCTTCCGCCGGCGGCTCGCGGTAGCCCGCTCGAGCAACTCATCGGCGAAGCGCATGCGCTCAAGGGCGACTGGGCCGAGGCACTCGCCTGCTACGAGCGCGCAGCCGGTGGACCCAAGCTCTCGCCCGGGTTGGCCTGGCGCATCGGTCGTATCTATCTCGACCGCGGCGAGCCTGAGGAGGCGCTTGAAGCCTTTGGCCGCGGCGAGCTCGACGGGGGCGACCCGGCCGACGAAGCGATGCTCATGGCCTGGATCGCATCGGCGCAACTTGGGCGAGGTGAGCTGGGAAAGAGCCGACACAACGCGGCCAGGGCGCTCAAGCGCGCAACGGCGTCAGGCGATCCTCGCGCGGTCGCAGTCGCCAGCAACGTGTCGATGGTGCTTGCCCTTCGAACCGATCCCTCCAAGGCAGAGGAGCACTTCCGCCGAGGTCTCGAGGCCGCGGAAAGCGCAGGCGACGTCCTGCAGGCGATCCGAATCCGCTCCAATCACGTCGCACATCTTCTTCAGCAAGGCTCCTTCCATGACGCGCTGGCCGAGATCGAGCCGGCCGTTCACGGAGGCGAGGTCGCAGGGGCCCCGAGCGCGCTCGCATTCGCCCTCCTGAAGCGAGGCGAGACGCGGTACTACCTCGGGCAGCTCGAGCTTGCGATCGCGGACTTCGAGGCGTCACGGGGGATCTACGAGCGGCTGGGATCGAGCCGTGCCTTCGGCGCGACGATGGAGATCGGGGAGGTCTATTGCGAGAGAGGCGATCGTGCCCTCGCGCGGGCAGCGCTCGAGGCGGCTGCTCGCGGCGCCGCAGAGACGAATGACGCTCAGGTCCTGATCTACGCGCGCGCGAACCTTGCCCGGGTGCTTGCCGGAGATGATGACGAGCGGGCAGAGGAGCTCGCCCGGTCGGCTGTCGCGCTGGCGCGTTCGTCTGGCCATGGGATCGTCTTCGCGCTGTTGGCCTGGGGCTGGGTCGCGCTTGCCCACGGCGAACGAGAGAAGGCGGCGGAGCGCGCTCGCAAAGCTGCCTCGGCCGCGCGCGAGCGTGGCGATCGAGCCGGGCTCGCCGAGTCCCTCGAGCTGGAGGCGCTCTCTGACGTCCATCCTGCGCGCGACCGCCTCGAGGAGGCCCTCGAGATCAGGCGGGGCCTGGGCAACCCTCTGCACGAAGCCGCGACGGAGCTCGCGCTGGCTCGAGTCTCCTCGGGGCCTACGGGGCTTCCGGCGGCAGATTTGGCAGAGCACAAGCTCCGCGCCCTCGGGATGCGACTCGGCCCGTCGAGGCCTGCGGGGCTCCTGCGGGCGGTTGCGCCAGGCGCTCCCGTGCCCTTGGCGATCGAGGCGCTCGGCGGCCTTCGGGTCCGCTGCGCGGGAAACACGGTGGCGCTGGGAGAGTGGCGGTCGAAAAAGGCTCGCGACCTCCTCAAGATCCTCGTCGCGCGCCGGGGCCGGCCGGCGCCGCGGGATGTTCTCATGGAGGTGTTGTGGCCCGACGAAGAAGTCGAGGCCTTGCCGAACCGGCTCTCCGTCGCGCTGACGGCGCTCCGGACGGGCCTCGACCCAGAGCGACAGTTCGCGTCCGGGTACTTCTTGGTTACAGACCGTCACTCGGTCCGGCTCGATCTCGAACATGCCACGGTCGACGTTGAGAGCTTCCTCGCGGCTGCGTCGGCCGGTCTGCGCCTCCTCGAGCAGGGATCGGTCGAGGCCGCGACCACGTTGGAAGCCGCCGAGCGCCTCTACACCGGCGACTTCCTCGAAGAGGACGTGTACGAGGATTGGGCGGTTTCCTTGCGCGAGGAAGCGCGCGGTGCCTACGTCGCCGTCGCCCGCGGGCTCGCCGAAACGAGCGCAGAGGCAGGTGAGCATGACGCCGCGGTGCGGTACCAGCTCCGCATCCTCGAGCGCGACCGCTACGACGAAAGAGCGCACCTCGGGCTGGTGACCGCGCTCGCCCGGGGCGGGCGCCACGGCGAGGCGCACCGGCAGTACCGGCGCTATGCCACTTTGATGGAGGAGATCGAAGTCGAGCCGGCCCCGGTTCCGGGCTAGCGCGGGATCTGCTTAAGGGTCGTTTAAGAGCAGGCCCGGAGGATGGATCGTTGACAAGTCGACCGAAGGAGTGGACATGACACCGATCACCTCGACACGGCTCCTGGCCGGAACGATCATGGCGATTGCGCTGGTGACGCTCGTGCTGGCAGCGGCGCCGGCGTGGGCGGTTGCCCCGCCGGTGACGGTTACGCTCGAGCCGGTACCGGCGGGGAGGACGACCGCAACGGCGGTCGAGCGGGTAGCCAACGGGCCTGGGAATGCCGACACCTGGATCCTCAACGCCAACGTGTTGGTGCGAAACAACAGTGCAAGTGCGATCACATGGACGCGCTCGGAGCTCAGCACGGCGGGGCAGACGAAGATCCAGATCTTCAGCGTCCAGATTCCTGCAAACAGCTCGCGCCGCGTGCAGGTCTCGTCGTCGTTCACGGGGCCCTACCCGCTGGGCTCGGTCACCGGGAAGTTCAACTTCACTGGGTTCGACCAGGCGCTTCGGACCTTCACCTTGGCCGACATCAAGCATCAGACGCCCTCCGGCGCGTACTACCTCCCCTACAAGAAGTCCGACATGCCCGCGGGGACGTTCTGGACGAATTTCGAGACGCAGACCGACCAGAGCCACCACTACGGCGACCCGGCGCAGGCGTTCGCCTATGACCTCTTCGTCGTTCGCTGGAACGGCAGCACGTGGACCCAGCTCAAGTCCGGGACGACGGGCTCGTCGAACAGCGACTTCCTCGCATACAACCTGCCGATCTACGCGCCAGACGACGGGACGATCCTCGAGTGCCGCTACTCACTGCCGAACCTGACCCCGGGGACGAAGGACTCGAACCACCGCTTCGGCAACTCGATCTGGCTCCGCACCGGAAGCGGCGAGGTCATGGCCTTCGCCCACCTCAAACAGAACAGCATCCCAATCAGCCTGTGTCCGACGGAGTCAAAATCCAAGTTCGACAACGGCGGCACCGCGATTCACGCCCAACCGGTCCAGGTCAAGGCCGGCCAGTTCATCGGGCGGGTCGGTAACTCCGGCAACACGAGCGGGCCGCACACGCACATCCAGCTCGATCGAAACGCCCCCGCCGATGTCGACGACGCCAACTCGTTGTCGATGCCCGCGCTGCCGCTGGAGTTCCATCGCTTCCAGGCAACGGCGAACCGGAACAGCACGGTGGGGCCGTCACCCTCGCTGCAGACGATCGGCGACGCCTCTGCGCACGCGCTGCCGCCGTACGGACTGTTTCTGCCCAACTCACCGTGCTCCTGGCTGATCGTCGGGCCGGGCGCGCCCGAGGCTTCGGCGGCCAACGTGTCCACGACCTGCTTCCAGTCGCAGTTCAACGACCTCGTCCGCCAGGGCTACCTGCCGACGAACCTGGACGGAATGAAGGTCGGCTCGGCCACGGCCTTCAACATCGTGGCGCGGCCGAACCGGCCGGCGACGGTCGCCTACGCGAACATGTCGGCCTCGACGTTCCAGTCCAACTTCGACTCCCTCAAGCAACAGGGCTACCGGCTTATCGACATCGACAACTACCTCGTTGGGTCGTCGGTCGTCTATGCGGGCGTGTGGGCCAAGCAGGGCGGGCCCGGCCAGGCCGTGTACCACGGCGCCTCACAGGCAACGCACAACAGCAACTTCCAGACGCTGACCGCACAGGGCTTCCGCCCGCAGGTGGTGTCGGCCACGAACTCGGCCAACGGGTTGATCTACAGCGCGATCTACGAGCTATCCGGCGCAGGCGGTTTCGTCACGGAGGTTACGCCCGAGGCGGACTTCCAGAACCAATTCAACCTGCGCACGGGCCAGGGTCTCCGGCCGGTGGACGTCGATGGCCTCACGATCGGGACCACGGCGTACCTCTCGGTCACCTGGGACAACCTGGCGTCCACGAACTACGTGATGCACAACGCGATGACCTTCAGCGTGTGGGCGAGCACGTTCCAGCAGCAGAACGCGGCGGGCCGCCTGACCGATTCGTTGACCGGCTACCAAAGTGGAACGAATTCAAAGTACGCCGCTATTTGGCGCTTGCCGTAGCACAGTTCAGGTAATGATCCGGGCGCGGCTCTCACGAGCCGCGCCCGAGCGTGAGGTGCCTCGCCTGGGTCCAAACGAGGCGCGGCTTCTTTTTTCCGAGACCAGCGGCCTACACAGGGAGGAAACATGCGCTCGCATCAGAATGGCCATCACCGTCGCGGCGCTCGCCGCCGCGAGTGCACTGTTCATCGCTACACCGGGAGCTATCGCAACCCAGGGCCAGCCGATCCTGGCCGGCTCGCAGGGGCCTGGCCGGACAGCGGCCGCACGGCCACGCTCGCGCCGGAGATCAGCGGGCTGCTCGTAGCGTCGCGGACCACGCCCGCGAGCCCGGGCATGATCGGCGGCGGGGTCGGCGAGCACGAGCCGTCGGGGTCAGGGGCGCGATGCGGACGTCGGCGAGCAGGTGCGCGGCGACGCTTGCCCCTCCGGGCAGGATCGGCGTACCACCCGGGATGGCGAGCGGCACGCCGGGCGTCTGGCCATGCGGGGCGGGGTTGCCGATCGCCCCGTAGCCCGAGGCTGCGACGGCGAGCGCCCAGTCTCCGGGCGCGAGCACCGGTAGCGCGAACAGGCCGAAGGCGTTCGAGGGCAGCGCCGCGGGCGCCGTCTGGCCCGAGAGCGGCACGAGCCAGAGGCCGGCCCCGGCGAGCGGACGGCCCGTGCAGACGTCGCGCACGGCGCCGGCCAGCGCCGGCGGCGAGAGGGCGGCGACCGCCGGAGGGGCGAGTGCAACCCCCACGGCGACGACCACCGCCAGAGCAGAGATGGTGCGAGCGGCCTTCAGCATTGCTCCTCCTCGAGGTTTGGAGGATGCGCTCCGGCGACCCTGGCCTCGGCGACGAGGTCGCGGACGTGCAGTTCGCGGACGAGCGGCCGCAGCGGCAGGTCGTCGAAGGCGCCGCTCAGCCGTTCACGGCAGAAGCGGCGCCACGCGCCCTCCGAGTCCCAGACGTCGATCGTGCGGAACCCCTCGTCCGTCGGCCCGGCGGCATGCAGGATCAGCCCGGGCACGCCGGGCTCCTGCAGCGCCAGCTTGACCAAGCGATAGTGCTCCCAGCTCGCCGCGACGTCTTGCACGACCGCAAACGCCATCCCCGCTCCTTTCGCTCCAAGATGCTCGGAGCATGCGCGCGCGCGATTTAGCTTCGATATAGCCTTGGCTTAGTGGCTTCTGCAGCCCGAGGATAGGACCGTGCTTGAGTACCGGATTCTCGGCCGGCTCGAGGTGGTGCGCGACGGCGAGGACGTCGCGCCGACCGCGGCGAAGGTCCGGTCGCTCCTTGCCGCGCTCCTGCTTCGTGCGAACGACGTGGTGTCAATCGATCAGCTCGTCGACGCGCTCTGGGGCGAGCGGCCCCCCGAGTCGGCTGGGAAGCTCCTGCACGTGTACGTGTCGCAACTTCGCTCCGCTCTGGGAGCGGACGAGCTCGAGACGGTTCCACCGGGCTACCGCCTTCGGGTCGCACCTGAGGCCTTCGACGCTGTGCGGTTCGAGCGACTTCGCGAGGAGGCTCGTCGCGCTCTCGCGGACGATAACCCCGAGCTCGCAAGCGGGCTCGCAGGGCGCGCCCTCGGGCTCTGGCGCGGCGAGCCGCTGGCCGACGTCGCACCTACAGGGGCCGCTCAGGTGGAAGCGGGACGACTCGCCGAGCTGAGGATCGAGTGCCGCCTCGACCGGCTCGACGCCGAGCTCGCGCTTGGACGTCACGGCGTTGTGCTGCCGGATCTGCAGCAGCTGTGCGCCGAGCATCCTCTCCGGGAGCGCGTGCGGGAGCGCCTGGCGCTCGCCCTCTACCGCGGCGGCCGGCAGGCCGAGGCGCTCGAGGTCATCGCGGAGGGTCGCCGGCTGCTCCGTGACGAGCTGGGGCTCGAGCCAGGGGAAGGGCTGCGCCGGCTCGAACGGGAGATCCTCAACCAGGACCCCACGTTGGGAAGCCCGGCCACCACTCCAGGGCCGAGCCCCAGGATCCCGGTGCCGAGCTCGCGGTTGGTGGGGCGCAGCAAGGAGCTCCAACAGCTCACCGCGCTGGTTACGCGCGAGGACGTTCGGATCGTCACGATCAGCGGGGCGGGCGGAAGCGGCAAGACCCGGGTCGCGCTCGAGCTGGCGAGGACGGCGGGATCGGCGTTCGCCAACGGTGCAGCGTTCGTCGAGCTCGCGTCCATCCGCGATCCGACAATCGTGATCGCCACGGTCGCGCAGGCGCTCGGTGTCCCGGAGACCGCCGACGAGGGCCACCCCGCGTCGCTCGCGCGCTGGCTGACCGGCCGTGAGCTCCTGCTCGTCGTCGACAACCTCGAACACGTCGTCGACGCTGCCCCCGAGCTGGCGCGTCTGGTGAACGAAGCTCCGCGGCTGACGGTGCTCGTCACGAGCCGTCGAGTCCTGCACGTGGGCGGTGAGTACGTGTTCCCGCTGCAGCCGCTGCCCGAGAACGACGCGGTGCGCTTCTTCGCCGACCGAGCTGAGGCACGCGATCCGACGGCGGACGGCGGGCGGGGCGACGAGGAGACGATCCGTGCGATCTGCCGTCGGCTCGACTGCCTGCCGCTCGCGCTCGAGATCGCCGCGGCGCGCACGGCGACCCTCACCCCGAGCCTCTTGCTGGCGCGTCTCACGGAGGAGGTGACGGCACTCGGCACCGCCCCCCGGGATGCGCCGGCGCGCCAGCAGACGCTCGCCGACACGCTCGCCTGGAGCACAGACCTGCTGGCCGAGGACGAGCGGCGCACGCTCGCGCGACTCTCCGTGTTCGCGGGCGGCTGCTCGCTCGAGGCAGCTGAAGCGGTCTGCGAGGCGACCCTCGAGACTGTCGGCGCGCTCGTGGACGCGAGCCTGCTGCAGCGAACCGTGTCGGCCGACACCGTCCGCCTGACCATGCTGGAGACGGTGCGCGAGCACGCTGCCGAGCTCCTCGAACGCGCGGGCGACCGGGCCGCTGTCGAGAGCGCACACGCCGCGTACTTCGCCGCGCTGGCCGAGAGCGCAACGGCCAGCAGCCGGTCCACCACGCAGCCATTCGACTTGTTCGACCTCGAGCTCGACAACTACCGCGCGGCGTGGGACCGCGCCGACTCGACCGGTGACGACGAGACGGCGCTTCGGCTCGCGACGCCGCTCTACTACTACTGGTACTTGAGTGGCTACCTCCGCGAGGGACGTGACCGCATCCGCCGTCCGCTCGACCGCGGCGCGGGCGACGGACGGCTGCAGTCGCTGGCACTTGGCGCGCTGGCGGGCCTGACCTGGCTGCTCGGAGATCCCTGCGAAGCCGAGAAGTTGGCGAAGCGTGGCATCGCGGTCGGAACGGCAGCCGCCGCACTCGACGCCGTGATGCGCTGCCACACCGTGCTCGGCATCGTCGCACGCGACCGCGGCGAGCTGGCCTCGGCGGCCGCGCATATCGAGCGGAGCGGTGCGCTCGCGGAGGAGCTCGGGCTCGAGGAGGCTGTGACCACCGCCAACACGAATCTCGCCGACCTGGCGCTGATGGCCGGTGACTTCGGCCAGGCGCGGCGCAGATGGGAGCACACGCTCGCCCAGAACCGCGAACGCGGGCTCCACACCACCGTCATCCACGCCACGTCGAAGATCGAAGACTCATTTGCGCGACTCGGGCTTGGAGCGGTCGCCTATTACGAGGGACAGCTCGAGGAGGCGGCTGACCATTTCTCGCTGGTCCTCGAGCTGTCGGAGCGAGCAGGGTTCCGCCAGAACGTCGCCCTCGCGCTCGTCGGGCTCGCGGCTGTCGCCGCCGCACGCGGAGAGCACGTCGAGGCAGCACTCAAGCTCGGGCGCGCATCAGATCTGATCGCCGCCACGGGAGGAGATCTGACGGGTGCGGAGGCCGATCTGTACCAGCGGGCTGAAGCTTCGGCCCTGGCGGGCCTCGGCGCCGAGCGCCTGGCCGAGCTGCTCGAGGAGGGACGCAACGCGTCCGGCGTGACCCCGAGAGCTCGTAGACTCGGCCACATGCCGCCGCCGAACTCCCCCCTTCGCTCATGACCAGACCGAGGCGCTCGCGCTCGATTTAGGCCCGGTCTACGGGCCGCTCGTCGTATCGCGGCCGAGACGGGGCCTCAGGACAAACGAGTGGACGTCGCTCGAGCGGCGCGATGTCGACGCCGCGGTGCAGGCGCTACCGCCGCGGCTGGACACGCCGCTGCTGTTCTCCTCGACGCGTGGCGGGCACATTGCGCTCGACAACTGGCGGATTCGCGAGTGGTATCCGGCGCTGGACGCAGCCGGGATCGAACGGCGCGGGCCCTATGCGCTCCGGCACACCTTCGCGACCGAGGCGCTCGCCTGCCGGTAGCTAGTTGTCCTACCCACGGACGTTGTGAACGCGGCTGATCGGTGGCCGGTCTCCGAGTGAGCTGTGCGGCCGTCGCCGGTTGTAGTAGTCGAGCCAGTGTGGCAGAGCGGCGTTGCGGTGTCGATGGGTGCGGTAGGCGAGACCGTAGGCCCACTCGCGGGCCATCGTCTGGTGGAAGCGTTCAACCTTGCCGTTCGTTCGCGGCCGATACGGCTGAGTGGTGAGGTGGCGGATGCCCTGGCGGGCGAGCAGCTCGGCCAGTGAGCGGTTGCGGACATAGCTGAAGCCGTTGTCGGTCATCAGCCGTTTGGCGACGATCCCTCGCTCGGCGAAGAAGGCGAGCGCCCGCTCGACGAAGGCGGTCACCGTGGCTGCCTTGTCGTCATCGTGCAGCTCGACGTAGGCGATCCGCGAGTGGTCGTCGACGATCGCGTGCGCGTAGTCGTACCCGACCCTCGTCTCCGGGCGCATCCACTGTCGGCCGCGCTGGGAGCGGTCGCCGGTGAAGCGGTGTCCGGGCCGCAGGAAGCGCGCGTAGCGGCTGACGTCCATGTGCAGCAGGTCTCCCGGGCAGGGCCACTCGTAGCGGTTGGCCGGCTCCCGCGCGGGTGTGCGCGGCCGCGAGATCCCCGCACGCTTCAGCACCTTCCACACGGTCGAGTGGGCGAAGCCGGTCGCCCCGGCAACCAGGCGCGGCCCCCACCCGGTTCGGCGCCGGCACTCGCAGATCGTCTCGGCGAGCTCGCCCGAGAGCTGCCGGGGCGATCGGTGCGGCCTGCTCGAGCGATCGAACAGGCAGGCCAAGCTCGCCCGTGCCTCCTCGCCCGCCTCCAGCCAGCGGTGCCACCAGCGGTGTGCCGTCGCGGGCGAGACGCTGAACGCGGCCGCGGCCGCCTTCAGCGACATCCCCTCGCCGATCGCGCATACCAGCGCGTAGCGGCCAGCCAGTCCGAGCTTGGCGTTACGGTGAAACGACATCCGAGCCCTCCTTTGGGCGTAGGTCCGGGAAGACCCACAGCCTCAAAGGAGGGCCGGATATCACCTCAACCGTTCACAACCTGTATAGGCGGGACAGCTAGTAGCCGTAAGCGCTGGCCCGGTGGTGCCGTTGCGCCACACCTTGCGCAGGATCGTGTGCGGCGGGTAGTCGGGCGTAGGCTCGCTCGCTGCGAGAGGCTGTGGCTGCATGGGCTCGGTGAGTTGAAAGCCGCTGCGGTAGCGCTACGACGGCGTGTGGTCGCCGCTCCCTTGATGGGGACGCTCGTCGTTGTAGTGCTGCCTGAAGCCGTCGAGGAGCGCCTGGAGCTCGGTGAGGTCGCCGGGCACCTGCTGCTCTGCGAGCCACTCCTTGAGCGTCCGGTGGACACGCTCGAGCTGCCGAGCGTCTGGGGATGCGCGGGAGCCGAGGTCAGGTGCTTGACGCCGGCCTTGGCCAACTGGCGCTCGAAGGGAACAGTGACGTCGTGCCGACGGCCGGTGGAGCAGGCGTGGTTGTCTGAAGGCAGCTGCCGCGGGAGGCCATAGGCCGACGCCGCCTGGCGGAAGCAGCCCCAGGCCGCCTCCGCACTCGGACTGCGGCAGTGGCGCTCGCCGTCGACGACCTCGAGCTGGCCGAGTACCCGGTACTCCAACTGCCTGCCTCCTGACGTCTTCGCGAGAGCAGCGCTCGACCAAGCCTCGCTCGAGCAAGTTTAAGGCTGCACATGCACGCGGCACCCGCAACCGCCCGTGTCCTTCGGCCGACGCTGGATTAGCGCTGTTCTGCGAATGAAGATCCAGGTTGTGGGCTGGAAGCAACCATACGAGGCGGCGCAGTAGACGTCTCCCATCCGTCACGTGGAGATAGGGCAGGTAGCCGGCTGATGCATGCGACGTCTCCTGCCGGACGGGAATGGCCGCCTGGCACTCGGTTTTGGGCGGCTCTTAAGCCGGGCTAAAGCGGAGACCGGCACTCTCCGCGGTGCGCTTCAGCACTTGAACGGCATGTGCGCGGCGGTCAAGAAGGCAAGGAGGAGACATGCACACTCGCACGAGATCGGCAATCCTCGTCGCAGCGCTCGCAGCCGCGAGCGTCCTGTTCATCGGCACGCCGGGGGCGATCGCAACCCAGGGTCAGTCAGTGCTGGCCGGAATGCAAAACACCGCGGCGAGCTCGACCATCGTCGTGAATGAGACCTATGTGCCGGCGTCCGAGTGCCACCCCAGCGACAGCGCGGTCGGCTTGGTCGCATGTGGCCTGCTCGGCGTTTGGGGCTTGAGTCCGTCTTCGTTCGGCGTCGGCATCGAGGGTGATGCCATAGGGTCGAACGGGATCGGCGTCGGGGGTTATGCCCACGGGTCGAACGGCGTCGGTGTCTGGGGCTTCTCAGCGAAGGGCGACGGGATCGAGGCGCTCACGCGAGCCACGAACAGGTCGGCGCTCTTTGCCCACCATGACGGGTCGGATCCCGGCTACGGGGTGTTCGCGCGCGCGAACGTCGGCACGGGCATCAGCGGAGGGAGCAGCTCCGGAGACGGGATCGAAGGCGTCACCTCCACGCTCGACAAGTCTGCCGTGTGGGCGCATCACGACGGTTCGAGTTCGGGCTGGGGCGTCCATGCGAACGCGCAGGTCGGGACGGGCGTCCACGCGGAAGGCAGCCTCTACGGGCTGTACGGCGTGACGACGACCGCAAGCGGGACCGGCGTCCGCGCCGTCAACTCGGCGCCGGGCGGGACTGCCCTGCGGGTGGACGGCAAGGCGAGTTTCAGTCGCAGCGGCATCACCACGATCGCGGCGGGCACAGCATCGATGACGATCAGCCTTGCCGGAGTGTCCACGTCGAGCATGGTGGTCGCGACCGCGCAGCAGAACGGGGACGTGTTCGTGAAGGCGGCCGTCCCTGCGGGAGGGTCGTTCAAGCTCTTCCTGAGCGGCAACGCACCCGCGGGGGGTTTGAAGGTGGCGTACTTCGTCTTGAACTAACCGATCGGAGGGGAAATGAAGCACGCTTTGCATAGACAACCAGCAGCTTGGCTGGCGGGAGTGTGTACCTGTCTCGGCCTGGCGCTAATCGCCTCGCCGGCCTTTGCCGGCGACGCGCGCTCGAGCGCCGGAGCCCCGTGGCTGACGACCGGAAACTCGATCAACTCGAACGACTGGCTTGGAACGCTGAACAGCGCCCCGCTCACGTTCAAGACGAACGACGTCGAGCGCATGCGCATCACCAACGCGGGAAAGATCGGGATCGGCACGAGCTCACCCGCCGATCCCCTGTCGCTGAAGACGGCCACGAACAGCTACGGCTTGACGCAGACCGACGGGACGACCACGGTCGGCACCTGGGTTGGCGCCGGCAACAGCGGCACCTCGAGCGGCTGGCTCGGCACCAAGACGGATGACCCGCTGCAGTTCTTCACCGGTAACGGAGGCACGCAGATGACGCTCGCCACGAACGGGAACGTGGGTGTCGGCACGACGACGCCTCCGGACCGGCTCACTGTGAAGACCGCCTCCGGCAGTTACGGACTGACCCACACGGACGGCTCGACGACCGTGGGGACGTATGTCGGCGGCGGCGGCGGCTGGCTCGGGACGAAGTCCTTCAGCCCGCTGCACTTCTTTACCGCCGACGGCGTGCCGTCGATGACGCTAACCACGAACGGGAACGTGGGCGTCGGTACGACGTCGCCCAGCGACAAGCTGAGCATCAGGACGGGCACGAACAGCTACGGCGTCACGCAGTCCGACGGGACGACTACGGTCGGGACCTGGGTCGGCGCCGGCACCAGCGGCATCCGGAGCGGCTGGCTCGGTACGAAGACGAACCACCCGCTGCGGCTGTTCACGTCAAACGGATCCGCGCCGCTGAACATCTACCCGAGCGGCGAGGTCGGGATCGGATCGTATTACCAGTACGGGGTCAAGCTCAGCGCTCGCAGTGGGACTACCGCCGATGCGGGGCGCTTCGAGAACACGACGTCCGGGCGGGCGATCACGGCGACGAGCGACAGCGGGGACGCGATCCTCGGTCGCTCGTATTCGACCAGCGGCTTCGGCGCGTCCGGGGGCGTCGGCGTCGACGGGGAAGCGCAGAACGGTGTCGGCGTCTACGGGTACGCCGCGCGGGGCGGTGTCGGAGTCTACGGAGCGGTGGGCAACAGCGGAGGATGGGCTGGGCTATTCCAGGGCGACATCGGGGTCAGCGGCGACGTTATTCAGACACAGGACAGTCCGCTCGACCCTGCAAACAAGACCCTTTCGTCCGCGCCGGTCGACGCGAACGAGCGGCTCAACGTGTTCAGCGGCAACATCGTCACAGGCCGCGCTGGGAAGGCTCTCGTCCGGCTGCCGGGCTACTTCTCGGCCGCCAACACGGATCCGCGCTACCAGCTGACGGTCGTAGGGCAGTTTGCGCAGGCGATCGTGGCACGCAAGATCGATCACAGCACGTTCGTGATCCGAACCAACAAACCGAAGGTCGAGGTGTCCTGGCAGGTCACCGCCGTCCGCAACGATCCCTGGTCCAAGGCACACCCGTTCCGGGCCGTGCAGGACAAAGCAGTGGCCCAGCGAGGTAAGTACTACACGCCGTCGGCCTACGGAAAACCGGCGCGGGACAGCATCGCGCCATCTCCGAACGCCGATGCCTCGACGGGGACCCGACCGTGAGCTGACCGGAACGCCGCGCGCGCCGCCGATCGCACCGGCGCGCGCGGCGGACATTCGGTTACCACTAGGGACTTCCCCGATGCGCCGGTCGCACCGGCGGCGTAGCGTGGTGGTCAAAGGGCGTGATTGGAGGAGAAATGAGACATCTCTTTGGAGAAAGGCGAAGCGCCACGTACTGGCTGGTCGCGCGCCTGCCTCGGCCTGCTGCTGGTCGCTACGCCGGCGCTCGCCGGCGGCGCCCGGACGAGCGCAGGCGGGCCGTGGCTGACGACCGGAAACTCGATCAACTCGAACGACTTCCTGGGCACGCTGAACAGCGCCCCGCTGACGCTGAAGACAAACGGCGCCGAGCGCATGCGCATCACGAACGCGGGGAAGATCGGAATCGGCACGAGCTCACCCGCCGATCCCCTCTCGCTGCACACCGCCACGAACAGCTACGGCCTGACGCACACGGACGGCTCGACCACGCTCGGCACCTATGTCGGCGCCGGCAGAGGCTGGATCGGCACCAAGTCGAACAGTCCGCTCAGCTTCTTCACGAACAACGGCGGCCCGCTCATGACGCTCCTGGCCTCTTCGGGGAACGTCGGGATCGGCACGACGCTGCCCAACGACAAGCTGGCCGTGCGGACGGCCACGAACAGCTACGGCGTCACCCAGTCCGACGGGACGACGACGGTGGGGACCTGGGTCGGCGCGGGCGGTAGCGGCATCCCCAGCGGCTGGCTCGGCACGAAGACGAACCACCCGTTGCGACTGTTCACGAGCAACGGATCCGCGCCGCTCAACATCTACCCGAGCGGGGAGGTCGGCGTCGGCTCGTACCTCCAGTACGGAGCCAAGCTCAGCGTACGCAGTGCGACGGGCGCCGACGCCGGACGCTTCGACAACACGACTGCAGGGCGCGCGATCACGGCGACGAGCGCCGCTGGGGACGCGATCCTGGGTGTCTCCAGCAGACGGATCGACCCCGCACACAAGACCCTCTTGTCCGCACCGGTCGACGCGAACGAGCGGCTCAACGTGTTCAGCGGCAACGTCGTCACCGGCCCCGGTGGCAAGGCTCTCGTGCCGCTGCCGGCCTACTACTCGGCCGCCAACAAAGATCCGCGCTACCAGCTGACCGTGGTCGGGCAGTTCGCGCAGGCGATCGTCGGACGCGAAATCGAGGGCAACACGTTCACGATCCGCACGAACAAGCCGAACGTGAAGGTGTCCTGGCAGGTGACCGCAAAGCGGAACGATCCCTGGTCGAAGGCGCACCCGTTCCGGGCCGTGCAGAACAAGACCGCGGCTCAGCGAGGCAAGTACTACACGCCGGCGGCCTACGGGAAAACGGCGCGGGACAGCATCGCTCCACCTCCGAACGCAGTCGCGTCAGCTCCAAAGAGGCGGTGACATTCAGCGCACGCTGCGCGCCGCCCACCGGCGGTGCGCAGCGGCCCCGCACTGGTCGGGCGCATCCAAACAGGTAGGTGGATCAACAGCAAACCGCTCGGCCTGGCCGAGGTGCAAGGTGCCACGAACGAGCCCCCGTATCCGACGGAGTTTCGCCGAGAGGCGGTCCGGCTGGTCAAAGAAAGCGGCAGGTCGCAGCGGGCACCTCGGGCTGGTGACCGCGCCGCTCGGGGCGGTCGCCACGGTGAGGCGCACCGGCAGTACCGGCGCTATGCCACATTGATGGAGGAGATCGAGGTCGAGCCGGCTCCGGTTCCGTGCTAGCGCGGGATCTGCTTAAGGGTCGTTTAAGAGCGGGCCGGGAGGATGCCAGGTAGCGACCCTCGGCTCCGCCTTAGGGCCACTGAAGGCCGCTTTTTAGCATCGCTGACAGTCGACCGAAGGAGTGAACATGATGAGGCGCCTGTTCCTACTCACCGCTCTCTGCCTCGGCACGGCCATTGCCGCGCCGTCCCCCGATGCCGCGCGAGCCTCGTCGGTCGAGATCACCAGCGGCCAGCTTCGCTACCTCGCCGACAAGGCCGAAGACGGCAGCGAGGCAAACCACGTCAACATCTGGCTCGACGACGGCACGATCTACGTGCAGGACTCGACCGGCATCGACCACAACTTTTCGAACGTCTGTTGGTACGACACTTCGATACGAGTGCTCTGCTGGGCGCCGGCTGTCTCCTCGCTCGAGGTTTCGACGGGCGGCGGAAACGACTACGTGGCCGTTTCGGAGACGATCTCCCTTCCCGCCAGCATCTACGGGGGCGGGGGCAAGGACACCATCTACGGCGGAGCCGGCAACGACCACATCGAGGGCGGGGACCCGACGGGGCACGAGTGGGGCCCTATCGCCGGGGACGACGTGATCTATGGGCGCGGCGGGAACGACTTCCTGCGCGGCACATGGGCTACGAACGTCCTGCACGGCGGCAAGGGAAACGACACGCTCTGGAACGAGAACGGCGACGAGGTTCTCTACGGCGACGAGGGCGACGACACGCTCGAGAGCTCCTTCGACCAATGTCCGCAGCCGTCGTCCACCTCCAAGCACAGCTATTTGTCGGGCGGGCCCGGGACCGACACGGCGGCCTACAGCGCCTACGCTAACGGGACGTGCGACTCGACCGACGGCGTCGTCGTAACGCTCGACGGCTACTTCAACGACGGGGTCGCCGGAGAGAACGACAACGTCCAGACGAACGTCGAGATCGTGCAGGGGAGCGCGAATAACGACGTGCTGTACGGAAACGACGCCGCGAACACGTTGAACGGTGGCGGGGGCGACGACTACCTCGAGGGAAGCGGCGGCGACGACGTGCTGCACGGAGGGAGCGGCCAGGATCTGCTCCGAGGCGGTTACGGGGCAGACTCGATCTTCGGTGGCAGCATGGTGAATGGGTGCTGTGAGTTCGATACCGCGAGCTGGGCCGGGCGTCCCAATCCGGTCACGGTTTCGATCGACGGTCTGAAGAACGACGGCGAGGCTGGGGAAGACGACTACGTCGCATACGACGTCGAGAACCTGACCGGGGGAAACGGCGACGATCACCTGACCGGGAGGAGCTCCGCGGGCAACGTCCTCTGGGGCGGGCAGGGTAACGACACCCTCGACGGCAAAGGCGGCGGCACCACGGACGGCGTGTTCATCGCGGACGCGCTCGACGGCGGCGGGGGGAACGACACGCTCGTCGGCGGCCCCGGAGGAAGCTTCTACGACCACATCACGGGTGGTAGCGGCACCGACGCCGTCACGTACTCCGCGCGGACCGACGGAGTCAAGATCTTCCTGAACGGCAGCTCGAGCCCCGGTGAGGACGAGATCGAAAACGACGTCGAGAACGCCTACGGTGGAAGCGGAAACGACGTGCTGGTCGGCAACGCGAGCAAGAACTACCTGTCGGGGAACGGAGGCGATGACACCCTCGAAGGGCAGGCCGAAGTGGACACGCTGAACGGCGGCCTCGACCACGACACGCTCTCAGGTGGGGAGGCCAACGACGTCCTCTTTGGCGGTGCCGGCAACGACACCTTGCGCGGCGGCCCCGGCGCGGACTCTCTCGGCGGGTCCTCGGGAGTCGACCTGGCCGACTACTCCGGCGCCGCGACTGCACTCACCGTCACGATCGACAACCTCGCCGGCGACGGGGCCGCAGGCGAGGGGGACAACGTCCTGACCGACGTCGAGGACGTAACCGGCGGTAGTGCGGGCGACACGATCACGGGCAGTTCCGCGGCGAATGTCTTGACGGGCGGTGGGGGCCCGGACACGCTGAGCGGCGGTGACGGCGGCGATCTCCTCGTCGGTGGGACGGAGAACGACCAGCTGCACGGCGATGGAGGCGACGACGCTCTCCGCGGCGGTCTCGGCGCCGACGGCCTCGAAGGCGGCGCCGGCGTCGACACGGTCGACTACGCGGCCGCGACAGCGGGGATCAACGCCAACCTCGAGACGGGCAACGTTTCGGGCGAGGGCGGCGACACGTTGACCGCGGTCGAGAACCTGATCGGGTCGACCCACGCGGACACCATCACCGGCGACAACGGCCCGAACGCCCTGGCCGGAAACAACGGCGCGGACACCATCCACGGCGGCGAGGGCAAGGACTTTCTCAACGGCGCCGACGGAAACGACCTGCTGCGCGGCGACGGAGGCGACGACTTCATCGAAGGAGGCGACGGGAAGGACACCGCCCAGTATTCGACCGCCCCCGGAGGGGTCACGGTCGACCTCTCCAATCCCCTCGGCACGGCCACCGGACAGGGGAATGACCAGCTCGTCAACGTCGAGAACCTGGACGGATCGGGCTTCGGCGACTCGCTCACCGGCTCGTCGATCGCCAACATCCTGAACGGGCTAGGCGGCCCCGACCAGCTCTTCGGCCTCGCCGGAAAGGACACGCTGGACGGCGGCTCCGGCACGGACACGCTCGACGGGGGAGCCGACGCGGACAGCTGTCTGAACGGAGAGACTTTGATCAGTTGCTGAGCTTGGACGCTGGCTCAGGACACAGGCACGTGATCGCGCCAGGTGTGTTGGGGCTCGTAGCCGATCGCCTGTCGGGCGCGGTCGATCGCCAGCAGCGCGTCGAACTCCGCGACCTCACGCGTCAGCGGGACACCGGGAAAGACTTCGGCGAGGAGTGCCGACGAGGACCGGTTCATCACCGTGTCCGCTGCGGCGATTATGAAGCTCGGGCTGTCTCCAACGGCCTCTGCGGGAGCCTCGAGGGCCAGGCGGAAGGCAGCGGCTCGTCGCCGCAGATGGATTCCGCAACGCGCACGGGCATGGTCACGTGGCACCTGGAGGCTTGTCGGCCAAAAATAAATGGCTCCGGAACGAAGACCTCTGCCAAGGTCGTCACGCTGTCCAACTCGATGACTCGATGGCGGATGCCAGCGTGATGGAAAAACCGATCGATAAACGTCACCTCGAGGTTTCGGGGTCTGTGGAAGACGAGCGCCGGCTCCGGGGGGAGGCCGTCGTGGGCAGTCAACTGCCCACAGCCGGGCGAGGTTTTCGGTCAGGAAGTGGCCCTAGTGTTCTCCCAGCAGTCCGCCGTAGACCACTGGGTGATCCAAGTGCGGAGCATCTGTGGGAAATCGAGACACTTTCAGGCAGACGGTGAGCTTCGCGAGCGGTCGATTCTCCAGGCCGAGTGGCGCGTCGCACGCTTGTCTCGTGCACGAGACGGCCGCTCTTGTCATACAACACCTTAGAGTCTTGGAAAGAACACAAGGTTCTCGAACCGATGAAGTCGTCGGTGCAGTCGCCCGAGCGGTCGTTCTCCTTACCGATGAAGAGGGGGTCCGTGCCACCGTCTACCACAGTGGTGGTGATTGAGAGCGTAAGAAAGAAGGGGACACCGAGTGTGGCCGAGCCGGTGAGCTTGCCTTGCGCCGTATCTAGCGGCGACGCTCGGACCCGCCACTGCCGCTGCGAACAGCACACGCAGCACGAGCTTCGTAAAACCGGCGGCGGCCTAGTCGATCTGTCCCAATTGACGGCGAAGCGCCTGGGCGGCCGCCCGCATCAGGAGGATCATCGCCAGCGCTCCCGCGGCGAAGCCGAGTATCCAGAGGGCTTTCTGAACGCCGCTGTTGTCGGTCGCTGCTGCCGCGACCAGCAATAGCGCCGCGAAGACCGCCAGCGCTCCGCCGACCACGCTCACGACAACGCGGTCGACCCAGCCTTCGACGATGCCGCGGTCGGGCCCGGCGAAGCGCTCAGTCCGTACGGTCAGGCGTCCGGCGCGAAGCTGGTTGGCGATCGTCTCTACGTGCTCGGGAAGCGTGCGAAGCGACGGGAGCTGACGCAGAGCCTCGCGGCGGATGATCTCGCCGGGAGTCCCGAAGGCATCCCGGTGCTCCTCCTTCACAATCTGCAGGCTGGACTGCGCGAAGTTGAATCCCGGCTCGACGCTCCGCAGCGTTCCCTCGAGCGTTATCAGAGCTCGCCCCAGAAGCGTCATCGACGTCGGGGGCCGCAGCTCGAAGCGCTGCATCACATCGAGGACGCCCATGATCATCTGCGGATCGATCCCCGCGAGGCCGCCGAGGTCGGCCAGCTGAATGCTGAGGTCGGCCTCAAGTGCACGGATGTCGACGAGCGCGTCCGTCGCCGCCATCTCTCGTGTGGCCCGGGCGATGACATAGGTGTCTTTCGTGGCGACGCCGAGCGCGATCTCCCGCAGCGATTCGAGTGCCTTCGCGTCCAGGCGGCCAACCGATCCGAGGTCGATCAGCCAGATCGACCCGCTGGAGTCGACCAACAGATTGCCGGGATGCGGATCGGCGTGGTACAGCCCGTCTTCGAGGATCTGTCCGAGGAACGACGAGAGCAAGCGTCGCGCGAGCTCAGGCCGCGGAACCGGAGACTCTGCGATCGCCTTTTCATCTCCGATCGACCGGCCGATCACCCGCTCCATGACGAGCACGCGGTCGGTGGACATCGTCGCGTAGATCTTCGGCACCGAGATGCCGATGTCGGCCTGCCGGTTCTCGCGGAGACGCGTGCTCACCTCCGCCTCATGACGGTAGTCGAGCTCCTCCCTCACTCCCGCGATCAGCTCTTCGGCCAGCTCGGTCAACCCGAGGGCGCTGGCGGCCTCCGACCGCTTCACGAGGCGGCGGACGACGAGGCGCATGGCCGCAGCGTCACGCTCGACTACTTCGTCGACGCCTGGACGCCGCACCTTCACGACAGCAGGCGTGCCGTCCGCGAGCACGGCGGTGTGGGTCTGTCCGATCGATGCAGCTGCCAGCGGCTGCCAATCGAAGGATGCGAACACCTGCTCGACGGGTTCGCCGAACTCCGTCTCGATGACATCCCGTACGCCTTCGGCGCTGACCGGTGACGCGTCTGCGCGAAGACTGGCCAGCTCGCTCGTGAGTACCTCCGGAAGAATGTCCGTCCGTGTCGATGCGATCTGGCCGAACTTGACGAGCATCCCACCCGACTCCTCGAGCACACGCCGTACCCGCTGAGCGAGCTCCGGGGTCGCAAGGGCCGATTGCGACGCGTAGCGGAAATGAAGGAGGCCGGCTCGCCGCGCGTTGCCGACAACCTCGGCAAATCGACCGTACGGAGCGAACACTCCCCTGATGGCCCTGATCGGATGGATGAGCCAGCGCCGCCCACGCCGCCGCCGAGGACCCCCGCGCCGCGTCAGGAGGTCGATCGTGATCGCCACCGGCATCACGGCCAGGACGCCGAAGAGGGTGATGACAGCGAGGGCGGCCACCCACTCGCCGAACCCGTGAGGCGTCAGCGACTGTCCCTCGCTCGTCCCCTTCCCACGGGTGTAAGCCGCGCCGAAGACTCCCACGACGTAGCCGATCGTCCCGGCGAGCAGACCGCGCCAAGCCCCGAGCCTGATGCCCATGAGACGGCTCCCGAGCGTCGCCACGATGAACGCGGCGAGCACGAGCAACAGGATCTCGGCGAGAACTGCCATGTCCGAGGAAAGATCGTCGCACGACTCACGCCATCGTGCGACCTCGATTCACGGCAGACAGGCGGACGATCCGTGATCATGCGGCGACGGCATGGAGGCCGACGCTTCAACTCGAGATGCTGAGATACAGGTTCGCGGGATCGCTGAACGCCACGGGCTCGGTGCGCGCGAGATCGACGCGATGACGTGACGGTCTTCGTTGCGCGGATCCGCAGAAGCGAGCCGAACGGCGGGGGTGAAGGAGAGGTGGCGGAACCAGGCCGTCGTCCCCGAGCAAGACGAGACCGATGACGAGCGCCAGTAGTGGCGGTTGACCCACCAGCTCGTCCATGTCGCACTCGGGACGGCGCTTCGCCGCGGCGAACTGCTCGCCCTCCGCTGGCAGGACGTCCAGCTGCTCGATGGGCTGCTCTCGGTTAGGCAGGCTTTTGTCCGCAACGAGTTCACGACGCCGAAGAGCCGAACCTCCCGGCGGACGATCGAGCTCGGTCCGCGGCCGGCGCTCTGCCGCGCGATGATACCCGGCTATTTGGGGGTGGTCGAGGCCTAGCGATGGGTAGAAAGTCCGGTACAAACTTGCATCCTCGAACTCTCATCTGGCAACAGAAAACCCGCCTGAGCGGGTCTCTCCAAGCTCCCCGGGTTGGACTCGAACCAACAACCCTCCGGTTAACAGCCGGATGCTCTGCCAATTGAGCTACCGGGGATCACTACCGCCGTCAACCGGCGTGAGAGCGCATTTTAGCGACGGTTACGCGAACTCCCGCACCGCTTCGCGGACGCGCGCGAGGGCGGCCTGCAACTCCTTCGTCTTCTCGAGATCGGCTTCCGCAAGCTCGTGCTCGAGCCGGCGCTCGCGCAGGCGGAGAAGCAGTTGCTTGCCGGTCTCGACGTCGATCCCCTCGGCCTCGGCGCGGGCGTCCAGCTCCGCCAGCAGACGCAGGAGCTCGGGATCGACCTCGCCCGGCTGGACGAGGTGGTCGCGCAGGCGGCGATGGAGCGGATCTTCGAAGTGCTCCGGCCCCAGCTCCGCCAGAACTCCCAGCAGCTCAAGGTGCGCGACGCAGGCAGCAAGCGCGTCGCGCTCGCGGCGCGCCCCCGCTTCGAGCAGCTTGGTCGAGACGGGACCGGAGCTGACGCCGGTCGAGGAGACGCCCGCCCGCAGCTGCACGGTCAGGCCGAGCCGGTCGTTCGCTAGCCGCCACGCCTCCTGCCGTTCCGGCGACTCGGGGAGGGCGTCGAGGAATCCCTGGATGCGGAGGTAGGCGTGCTGGCGGTCCTCCATCCGCGCCAGCTCGAGCTGAACGCGGTGTAGCGCATACGGATTCGGCGTGGCGAGTCGCTCCTGGAAGGCGGCCGGATCGTCCGCCGGGTCGTTGCCCGGCTCGAGCGGGACGACGTATACCTCGAGCCCGCGCTTCGTCGCAAGCTCCATTCCGCGGAGGGTCGCGTCCTGGCCGGCGGCGTCGGCGTCGAAGCAGAGGTAGAGGCGCCCGGTCAGGCGAGAGAGCTCGCGCAGCTGGTTCTCCGTCAGCGCGGTTCCCATGGACGCGACGACCGGCTCGAAGCCCGCGTCGCGTAGAGCGATCACATCCGTGTTTCCCTCGACGATGACCGCGCGGTCCTGTTTCGCTATCGCGCGCCGGGCCTTGTCGAGCCCGTACAAGAGGTCGCCCTTAGTGAAGAGCTCGCCCTCGGGCGAGTTGACGTACTTGGCCGGGATGGGGTCGTCGTCACGCAGCCGGCGGGCCTGGAAGCCGCAGATGCGCCCGCGCGCATCCGCGAGGGGGAAGACGAGGCGCCCGTTGAAGTAGTCGTTCCCTCGCCGGTTGACGAGCCCGGCCGCCGAGAGCTCCTCTCGCGTGTAGCCCTCTTTGAGCGCCCTGCCGGCGAGTGTGGCGCCGCCGGGCGCGAGACCGAGGCGGAACTCCCGGCAGATCTCCTCGCTGAAGCCGCGGCCCTGGAGGTACGTGCGCGCCGGCTCGCCTGCGTCGCTCTCCCATAGATGGCGCTCGTAGAAGCCGGTCGCCCGCTCGAGCAGCGCAGTCAGCCGCTCGCGCCGGCGCCGGCGGTTGTCGTCGGCGGGCGATCCGTCCTCGTACTCCACTGTGACGCGGAAGCGATCGGCGAGCCACTCCACGGCCTGGGAGAAGTCGAGCTGCTCGGTCTCACGCACGAACGTGATCGCGTCGCCGCCTGCGCCACAGCCGAAGCAGTAGTAGAGCTTGTCCTGCGGGTTGACGGAGAAGCTCGGCGTGCGCTCCTCGTGGAAGGGGCAGCGCCCGGTGTAACGACCGCCCGCCCGGCGGAGCTGGGTGCGCATGCCGACCAGCTCGACCATGTCGATCGCGGCCTTGACCGCCTCGACCGATTCGTGCTTGATCCGCGGCACTGCGGTGACCCTATAGCTCCACGGCGTATGCGAACGCGAAGCGGTCGGTCATTCCGGCTACGTAGTCGATCGTTTCCTGAAGTGGGTCGCCAACCTCGATCAGGTGGTCGAAGATCTTCCGCACGACCGCCCTGGCATGGGCATTGTCGTACTGCGCCTGATCGCCGAGATACACCCGGTCGAACATGAAGCGCCTCAGCGAGAGCATCGCCTCTCCAACCTCGGGCGACTGGCTGATCTCGCCGGCCGCGGCCGAGGTCTCGACGATGTCGTGAACGAGCCGGTCGATCCGCCTCGCGCCCGTGGGGCCGAGGATCTCGATCTCCGGCCCGGGAAGCTCCTCAGGCGCGAGGACGCCGGCGCGGACGGCGTCGTCGATGTCGTGGTTGATGTACGCGACGCGGTCTACGAGCTTGACGATCCGTCCCTCGAGCGTGAATGGATCCGTCGCGCCGGTGTGGTTCAGGATCCCGTCCCGCACCTCCTCGGTCAGGTTCAGCCCGAGGCCGTCGCGCTCGAGCACGTCGACCACGCGCAGGGAGTGTTCGTTGTGCCGGAAGCGGCGCTGGAACCGCTCCTGGAGCGCCTGGTCGAGCGCCTCCTCCCCGGCGTGGCCGAACGGCGGGTGCCCGAGGTCGTGGCCGAGCCCGATCGCCTCCACGAGGTCCTCGTTGAGCCGCAGCGCGCGCGCGACGCCGCGCGAGATTCCGGTGGTCTCGAGCGTGTGCGTCAGGCGGGTGCGGTAGTGGTCGCCCTCGGGGGCGATGAAGACCTGGGTCTTGTGCATGAGCCGGCGGAAGGACTTGGTGTGGACGATGCGGTCGCGATCGCGTTGGAAGGGGGTGCGGAGCCGGCATGGGCGTTCGTCGCGGGCGCGGCCGCGGGTCGCGTAGGAACGCACGGCGAGGTCGGAAAGGGTGTGCTGCTCGAGCTCGCGCGTGCGGGCCTCGAAGGCGTCGGCGACGGGGTCGGAGCGGGCGCTTTCGGAGGCGGTTCGGGCCATGCGGCAAGGGTAGTGGTCGGCCCGGGTGGCGAATCCGCACGGGCAGCGAGAGCACCCTTGGTAGTACCCGTCCCTAACCCCCACCCACCCAAGGGGACGAGGTAGGAGGCTAGCT
>CAVQWX010000007.1:0-393416 GCA_963717765.1 uncultured Actinomycetes bacterium
AGTGTGCCAGCATCGCGCTTGCGACAGTCGCACGGATCGGGAGCACGCGAACACGTCCGTCGTAGATGCCGTTCACTACCTCAACGCGCTTCTCTCCCATGATCTCCTCCTTCGGCATGTGCTCGCTTGCTTTCCTTGCCCCTACGCAGCGCGCCGGCCCGCGACCACGAGCAGGTACTCGTAGCGGTACTCCGCCGGACCCTCGGGCGGCCCGCTGTTCGCGCGCGTGGCGAACTCGAGAAAATCCCGGTCGAGCGCCGCCGCGCGCTCGGGCTCCTCGGCGAGGCTCGCGTAGATCCCGACCACCGGCCCGAACGTCTGCTTGAAGAGCTCGCGGTAATCGCGCGGGCTGTCCGCCCTCTCCACGTAGTGCCTGCGGGTCATCTCCAGCGACTCCACCCGGTCGCCGAAAAGCTCCCGCACGTGCTCCTCGCTCCCCCACAGCGCCGGCGGCAGCGTTTCGGGCGGGGGCGGGGGCATGTACGGCGCGAGGGCGCCGAAGAAGGCGGAGATCAAGCCCTCGGGCGTGAAGTTGAGCATCCCGATCGTGCCTCCCGGCCGGCACACGCGGAGCATCTCGTCGGCCGCCGCTCGGTGGTCGGGAGCGAAGATCGCGCCGAACGAGGAGGTGACGACGTCGAACTCGCCGTCTGCGAACGGGAGTGCCTCGGCGTCGGCCTCGACCCATTCAAGCTCCACCCCATGGGCCTCGGCTTCACGGCGGCCCGCCTCGAAGTTCTCGGGCGTCAGGTCCGAAGCAACGACCTCGGCCCCGGCCTCGGTCGCCCGGATCGCCGTGTTGCCCGTCCCGGCGGCGACGTCGAGCACGCGCTGCCCCCTTGAGATCCCGCACGCCCGGACCAGCACCTCTCCAAGCTCCCAGATCGTCTCGTTCGCGAACCGGTGGTAGTCGCCGAGCGCCCAGGCGGCCCGGGCGGCGGCCTTCAGCTCGCGGCGCGCCTCGGTCGCCATCGGCACCTCGGTTTCCTGGTCGTTCGTCATGCGGCTCCTCCCATCCTCTCAGCCGGCCTCGGCCAGCTCCTCGATCCTGGCGAGCGCCGCGCCTCGATCATCAGTCGCACTGCGGTGACCCGACGCTCCATCGCCGGGACACTAGCCCCGGCGTCCCCGCCCTGACTTCGCCCGAACCGAGCATCTTTCGGGCGGGCCTGGTGGCCAGATCTGGCTATGTCCCGGCGTCGTCGAGCACGCCCGACCGCACCGCATAGGCGGCCGCGGGGGTGCGTGAGGTCAGGTCGAGCTTTCCCAGGATGTTCGTAACGTGGCGATGGACGGTGTGCTCTGAGACCACCAGCCGCTCGGCGATCTGCCGGTTGGTGAGCCCCTCGGCGAGGAGCGCCGGCACCCCACGCTCGCGCCGCGTGATGCCGAGCAGTCCTGGGCCATTGTCGCCGCCGCGAATCGAGACCTTGAGCAGCCGGCGGGCACGCTGGGCCTCAGCCTCGGCCCCCAGCTCGAGCAGGCGATCCAGGGCTGTGGTCGCCTCGCGCTCGGCCAGCTCGGTTCGACCCAGGGCGGCGAGGCTCGTGGCCAGCTCGATCCGCGCCTGCCAGCTGGCCGAGAGGGAATCGGACACAATGCCCTCCGGGGCCTCTTCCATCGGGGGCATTCTCGCGCCTCGATCCTGCCCGGTCGAGGCTGCGTCCGCGTCGGCGAGCCCGCTCCAAAGCCCCGCAAGGCACCGCGCGAGGCCGGGATCTCGGGCGATCTCACGTTGGCTCCGTGGTCGGCGGCGTGAACGGCGACCACTCGTAGACGTTCACCGCGCATACCTCCCGGAAGCCCAGCCGCTCGTACATCGGTTGCCCCATCGGTGACGATCCGAGCACGCCGACGTCGAAGCCGAGCTCGAGTGCGCCTGCGAGCGCCTCGCGGCTGATCGCCGCGCCGATCCCGCGGCGGCGGGCGTCCGGTACGGTGCAGACGAAATAGAGGCCCGCTACTCCCGCCGCGAGGAACACCGAGGCGCACGCCACCGGGTCGCCGCCGGCTAGGCCGACGTAGTGCCGCCAAGGCACGTCGTCACCAACGCCGATGCCTGCATACATCTCGCGTACCCACGCCGCCTCCGGAGGTCCCTCACCGAAGCCGAGCGAGAGCACCTGCTCGTACGCGTCGAGACCGGTGTCGGTCACGACACGCGAGATCCGGACGTCCGTCGAGGCCTCGACGTCCCGTAGCGCCCGGAGGTTCGCGGCCATGCCGGGCTCCGGGCCGCCCTCGAAGCCGCGCGCTTCGAGGCGGGTTCCGACGTCGGTTGGACGCATCGATGGCCCGACGTGCCACGAGCCCGCGACGCCGCTCGTGCGCATCAGATTCTGCGACTCGGTTATCGCGGCGTCTGCACGCTCGGGCTCGAGATCGGCTCGCACGACGCAGTTGTGGTAGGCGATCGGCGACCCGCCGATTACCCACGTGATCTCCGCGTCGCCGCGCTCGCGACCTCCACCCGCGCGCCCGAGCGCGAGCAGGAATTCCGCTTCGTTGTCCTCGACCGCGCGTACGACCCAGGCGGCGGACACATCCGTCATGGCTCGCATGCTACGAGCCGCGATGACGAGGCCACCCATCGCGTCGGGCGCGACAATACGACGCTTGCCTCCAGAGCTCTTAGGGGCCCGGGTACGCCGGCGGCCGGGACGCTTTTCCTCTCCCCTCGCACCCCCTCGCTCGACGCCGCATTCCCCTGTCCGGCGAGCACAACCGAGGCTACGCACGCCAGCGCGAGGATGTGCCGGTCCTCGAATGGCAAGAGTCGGCCGAGCCCGATTCCTGACGCGGTTCGTTCCCTGTCAAGAGGCCGTCTCCGCGAGTGCAGAGCGATTCGAGTCGCACGAAAGGCTCTCTCAGTTTCGAACGTATCCGCCGGGCATCATTCCCCGACCGGAGGTGCGGCGGCGTACTCCCCGTCGGTGACGTGCTCTCCCCACGTTGCCACGTTGCCCTCCTCGTCGACCCGGGCGATCGCGAGGTGCGTCATGAAGCGGTTCGGCGCCGCGCCGTGCCAGTGATGCTCGTCGGGGGCGAAGAAGACGCGGTCGCCGGGCCGGATCACCTCGACCGGCCCTCCGTGCCGCTGGGCGAGGCCGATGCCCTCCGTGACGTAGATCGTCTGGCCGTGTGGGTGGGTATGCCACGCCGTCCGAGCGCCCGGCGTGAAGTGGACGCTGCTGGCGCTCACCCACGACCCGCCCGCCGGGGCGGCGAGCTGGTCGATGTAGACGGCGCCCGTGAACCACTGGCTCGGCCCGAGATTCGTGGGGACTCCGTTTCGGGTCACCTCCATGGGGTGCCTCCTTCCGGCGTTCATCGCCTGGTCATGTCCCGGCTCTACGGTCAGCGGGACGCGAGAAGGAGGATGAACCATGAAGGCATGCTGCTGCCCGCCCGGCCTCCTGAGCTTCGAGCATGACCTCGTAGACCTCGCGATAGTCGGCCGGTGGCTCGCCGCAGTAGATCGTGCGCCCGAAGTCCGAGCAGTATCCATCGACGACGCCGCCGAAGTCGAACATGACCGAGGTTCCCTCGGGAATCGGGTCGTGCGCCGTCCGCGTGCCGGAGTCGAAGTCCTCTGCTTCCAGACCGGTGAGGACGTGTGTCGTGAACGAGGGGCAGCGCGAGCCCGCCCGCGTGAGCGCGTGTTCGACCGCCTCGACGAGACCAGCCATCGTCGCCCCCGCGAGGACGAGGGGCGTGACATCCTCCATCGCCTGTTCGACGGCGCGGATCGCCCTTCCCAGCGCTGCGAGCTCGTCGGGCTCTTTCACCCGGCGGAGCTCGTTGACGAGCGTCGATCCTGTTCGCAGCCGGTCGAAACCGACGGTGCGGTCGAGGTTCAGGACGGTCTCCGCCCACACGCGGTCGCCGACGGCGACGGTGCCCTCTCCTCCCCTGAGCCCGCGGACGACGCGCTCGAACATAGCGTGGCCATCGTCGGTCTCGGAGACGACGACGACCTCGCCCAAGCATTTCGCGAACGCGTCGTCGCACTTCGTCTGAAAGAAGTCCGGCAGCTGATCGCGCGAGCAGCAGAGCGCGGCGATCTGCACCCCGACGTCGAACCCGAACTCCTCCACGACCTCCTGTTCGGAGCCGTCTACCACCGCCTACTCTTCAGTGGGCAGGCCCTCGACCAGACGTACGCCGAACAGGTCGTCGACAGCATCCTCGGCTCAGCCACCCCGGCCAACAGATGAGACCGTCGAGCGCTGGGCGGGTCGCACCAGGGTCGCAGGGCGACGCAAAACCCGACGCAGCGCGGTTACGAGCGAGGCGCGGACCTGCACCGCTATGCGAAATCGCGCATGAGTCTACCTCTCCTCGTTCATGGGAAGGAGGGGTCGACGGTTCGAGTACGTCTGACTGCGCTCACTACCGTCGCCCCGATCTCCGGCGCGCGATGGTGCAGATTTCGTTGAGGCATGAACCCCTTACCTAGACTGATTCCATGCCGCGCGCCAAGGCCTCGGGGAGCGCGAACGCCGCCCGGAGGGTTGAACGACGCCGGAGGCAAGAGTCCCTGGTGAACCCTGCCGACGCCCTGGAACGCGGCCGCCGAGCGTATGCGCGCCGGGCGTGGGGAGAAGCCTGGGAGTCCTTGTCGCTCGCCGACCGGACGACGCCGCTCGGGGCGGAGGACGTGGAGCTGCTGGGGACGTCGGCCTACATGCTCGGTCGCGGCGACGACCTGGAAAGCCTTGAGCGGGCGTACCACCTCCATCTCGATGCCGGTGAGGAGCTCCACGCCGCTCGGTGCGCGTTCTGGACGGGGATGGTTCTCTCCATCAGAGGCGAGAAAAGCCGCGCGACCGGATGGCTCGGCCGCGCGCAGCGGTTGGTCGAGCGTGAGCGGCGCGACTGCGTAGAACGAGGCTATCTGCTGCTTCCGCTGATCTTTCAGCACGAGTCAGCCGGTGACTACGAGGCCGCAGCCGCAGTCGCAGCCGAGGCTGCGGAGATCGGCGAGCGCTTCGGTGATGCGGACCTGTTTGCTCTCGCCGTGCAGTCACAGGGCATCTTGCTCGTCAGGCTAGGACGGGTCGCGGAGGGGCTTGGGTTGATGGACGAGGCGATGGTGGCGGTCACCGCGAGCGAGCTGTCTCCGATCGTCAGCGGCATGGTCTACTGCGGGGTGATCCTCGGGTGTCAGGAGGCGTACGAGCTGCGCCGCGCACGCGAGTGGACAGCGGCCCTGACGCAGTGGTGCGAGGAGCAACCCGACCTGGTGAGCTTCACAGGGACGTGTTTGGTGCATCGCGCCGAGATCTTGCAATTGCAGGGTGCTTGGCGCGACGCGCTGGAAGAGGCGCGTCGTGCCGTCGACCGTTGCGCGCAGGCGATGAACAATCTGGCGGCCGCGCAAGCGATTCACCGGCAAGGCGAAGTGCATCGCCTGCAGGGCGACTTCGCCGCTGCCGAGCAGGCGTACAGGGATGCGAGCCACGCCGGTCGGGAGCCGCAGCCTGGGTTGGCGCTTCTGCGACTTTCTCAAGGAGACGGCGCCTCCGCGTCCGCCGCGATCCGTCGAGCGCTCGGAGAAGCCGTCGAGGGGCGAAAGCGACTAGGGCTGCTCCCCGCCTATGTCGAGATCATGCTCGCCGTCGGCGATCTCGAGCAGGCTCGCGTCGCATGCGACGAGCTCGAGGAAGCTTCGACCGGCCACGAGAGCGAGATGCTGGGGGCGATGGTGGCGTACGCACGAGGCGCGTTCGAGCTGGCTGGAGGCAACGCCCAGGCGGCCCTGGTCGCGCTGCGGCCCGCAGCCCGCGCGTGGCAGGAGCTCGAGGCGCCGTACGAAGCCGCACGCACGCGCGTGCTCGTCGGACTCGCGTGCCGCGCCCTGGGAGACCACGAAACGGCCGCGTTCGAGCTGGAGGCCGCCCGCAGCGCCTTCGCCGAGCTTGGAGCTGCGCCGGACATCGCCCGCGTCGACTCGCTCGCCCGGCCCGAGGACATTGGCGACACTCATGGGCTGACGTCGCGCGAGCTGCAGGTGCTGCGCCTGGTGGCCGCCGGCCGGACGAACAAGGCGATCGCCGCCGAGTTGGTGGTGAGTGAGCGGACGATCGACCGGCACGTGAGCAACATCTTCCTCAAACTCGGTGTCTCGTCGCGCGCCGCGGCGACCGCGTTCGCGTACGAGCACCGGCTCGTCTGAGCGCAAGTCGCTGGGTGGAATTACCCATCCCGCCGGCGGGGCAGGTTGGGTGGTTCCGCCGAAGCGGGGTCCCCTCGATCCCCGTACCGTCGAGCGTGCCCATACCGGAGGCGAGAACGAGGAGGACGTCATGAGCAGCGCGCAACAGGAGAAGAGAAGCAGCCGACCGTCTGGGGGCGATGAGGCTCGCGAACGACTGCTTGCCGGTCTGCCGGTCACGGAGAGACGGCTGCAGCTGGCCGGGCTTTCAACCGCAGTGCTCGAGGGGGGAGCTGGTCCGCCCGTCGTTCTGCTCCACGGCCCCGGGGCGTACGCGGCGGCGTGGCTGCGGGTGATCCCGGCACTGGTGACGACCCATCACGTGGTCGCGCCCGATCTGCCCGGCCAGGGCGCCTCGACGGTTGCAGCCGGCGAGCTCGACGTCGATCGAGTGGTCGCATGGCTCGCCGAGCTGGTCGAGCGTACCTGCCCGTCGCCGCCCGTCCTCGTCGGACATCTGCTCGGAGGCGCAATCGCTGCCCGCTTCGCAAGCGATCACTCCGAGCGGCTAAGCCGACTGGTGCTCGTGGACACGTTTGGTCTGGTGCCGTTCGAGCCCTCCCCCGAGTTTGGATCTGCGTTGATGGGTTTCCTCGCGCAACCGACCGTGGACACCCACGACGGTCTGTGGCAACGATGCTCCTTCGACCTCGACGGTTTGCGGCAAGCGCTGGGTACGCGCTGGGACTCGATGAAGACGTACAACCTCGAGCTCGCCAACACGCCGGCGGTGGCGGAAACGGGAGGCAAGCTCATGGAGCTGTTCGCATTGCCGGTGATTCCGGCCGACGTCCTCGGACGGATCGCGGCTCCCACGACGCTCATCTGGGGACGACATGACCTCGCAACGCCGGTGCGGATCGCCGAGGCCGCGGGCGTTCGCCACGGATGGCCGCTGCATGTGATCGAGAACGCCGCCGACGACCCGACCATCGATCAGCCCGAGGCGTTCCTGAGTGCGCTGCGAAACGCGCTCGGTGAGGAGAGTCGGTGATGGCCCGGGCCATGACTACCGATTCCGTTCAACTTCTTCGTCAGGCGTTCTCGGCCGTCCTCGAGCCCGGCCAGCCCGGGTACGACGAGGCGCGACGAATTCACAACGGCCTGATCGACAAGCATCCGGCCGTGATCGCGCGTTGCCTGCACACGGCCGACGTCGTGGCCGCTGTCGACTTCGCCAGGGACGAAAGGCTCGAGATCTCCGTCCGCGGCGGAGGGCACAACGTTGCCGGCAAGGCAGTCAACGAGGGCGGCTTGATGATCGACCTCTCCCCGATGAAGCGCGTTCAGGTCGACATCGCGCGACAGAAGGTGCGCGCGCAACCGGGCCTGACGATCGGCGAGCTCGACTGCGCCACTGCGGCTTTCGGGCTGGCCGTGCCGAGCGGAATCGTCTCGAGCGTCGGGATCGCGGGTCTCACCCTCGGTGGCGGCCTCGGCTGGTTGCAGGGCAAGTACGGGCTGGCAGTCGACAACCTCCTCTCCGCCGAGGTGGTGCTCGCGTCCGGTGACGTGGTCGCCGCAAGCGATGACATCGAGCGAGACCTGTTCTGGGCTCTCCGCGGCGGCGGTGGGAATTTCGGCGTCGTCAGCTCGTTCGAATTTCGCGGGCACCCCCTTGTAAGCGTGCTCGGCGGCGCGGTGCTGTGGCCGCTCGCGGCGGCGCCAACCGTCTTCTCGTTCTTCCGCGAGTTCTCGGCCGACCTGCCCGACGACCTGTCTCTGCAGGCCATCCTCGCCCATGCGCCCGACGGATCGGGGGCCAAGGTGTGCGGGATTGCCTGCTGTCACGCGGGCGCCGACGACAAGCGGGCCGCTGCCGACCTCAACCCGCTGCGTGAGCTCGGCTCTCCCGTGGCCGACATGGTGCAGCGTATGCCCTACCCGGCGATGAACACCGGGGCCGACTGGCTGTTCCCCAGGGGCGCGCTCAACTATTGGAAGTCGGCGTTTTTCTCGGAGCTCTCAGATGCCGCCGTCAGGGTGATGGTCGACGCATTCGAGCGCGCGCCCAGCATGCTGTGCGCGATCGGTGTCGAGGAATTACACGGCGCGGTCACGCGCTTCCCTGCCGAGGCGACCGTCTACCCGCACAGGGAGCCGGGCTTCAACCTGATTCTGGCCTCGCAATGGACCGATCCAGCCCGGACCGATGCGTGCACCGCGTGGGCGCGTCAGACCTTCGACGCTCTTGCACCGTACATGGCCGAACGCTCTTACACGAACTACCTCTCCGCCGACGACCACGACCGCGTCCGGCAGGCCTTCGGGCCGAACTACGAGAGACTTCTCGAGCTGAAGCGGCGCTACGACCCGCAGAACCGCTTCCGCGGGAACCAGAACATCGATCCGAAGCGTGATCCATGATGCGAAAGCGCGTGAACACAGCTCTCCGTCGAGGAACGGACTCGGCCCGCGAGCCGCGGCTGTCGTCTGTCGCTCTCGACGCGTTATGAGCGAGCACCCGACCGACGGCGAGCGGCGGTGACCGCAGTGCGCATGCTGATCATCGGGGCCGGCATCGCCGGTCTCGCGCTCGCCCGCGCATGTCGTCAGCACGACCTCAGCCTCGAGGTCGTCGAGCGCGTGACCGAGTGGGAGACGACCGGCACCGGCTTGTACCTGCCCGGCAATGCCGTTCGTGGACTGGGTGAGCTCGGCCTCGGACCGGCGGTTGCGGCGCGCGCCAATCCGATCGGGCGGCAGCGGTTCCTCGACCACCGCGGTCGTCGGCTGGCCGAGATCGACGTCGACCGGTTCTGGGACGGTGTCGGCAACTGCCTGGCGATCAACCATGCGGCACTGCACGAGGTCCTCCGCGACGCCACCGCAGAGGTCCCGACGCGGCTCGGCACCGCGGTGACGAAGATGGACGACGGCGTTGCGCCGAGAGTGCACTTCTCGGACGGCTCGACGGGCACCTTCGATCTCGTCGTGGGCGCCGACGGCGTCCACTCGACGATCCGCAGTCTCGTGATGGGCGGTCCACGAGCTCGCCGCGTCGGGCAAGCAAGCTGGCGCTTCCTCGCCGACGGCTTCCCCGACATCACCGACTGGACGGTCATGCTGGCCCGAGGCCGCGCGTTCCTCACGCTCGCGCTGGGCCAGGGGCTCGTGTACTGCTACGCCGACCGCAACACGAGTGACCCGGGCGGCGCCGGCGGCAAGGACTGGCGCGAGGCGTTCGCCGACTTCGCGGGCCCCGTGCCGCGTCTGCTCGAGCATGGCGCCAACGCGTACTTCTCGCCCATCGAGGAGGTCGTTCCGCCGGTATCGAGAGCACATCGCGTCGTCCTCGTGGGCGACGCCGCGCACGCCAGTTCACCGAACATGGCGCAGGGCGCGGCGCTGGCGGTCGAGGACGCCCTCGTGCTCGCCGAGCTGCTCGCCGCCCAACCCGTCGACCAGGCGCTGACCGCATACACGGAGCGGCGCACCGCACGGGTGGCGTGGGTGCAAGCGCAGACCCATCGCCGCGACCGCACGCGAAGCCTGCCCCCCATGATCCGAAACCTCACCCTGCGCCTCGCCGGGGAGCGAATCTTCAAATCCAATTACGAGCCGCTGCGAGCCCCGCCGTAGGCGACGCCACGGACGATGGTGCGCATCGAGCTGTCCAGCACCTTCCGGGTGGAGCGGGGGGTCCGATTCCGCTACATCACCGAGCCGACGAACTGGCCCAAGTTCTGGCCCGGTGTCGTCGACGCTGGGGTCAGGTTCTGGGGACAGGTCGGGGGTCCCTCGCGGAGACTGAAGGCTCGGCCGGTGGCGGTGGCGAGATCGCGGCGGCCGTCCTCGCCGACGGGTTCATCGACGAGCCCCTGTTCACGTGGCTGCTTCCGGGGAGTCTGCGACTGAAGCCACGGCTGCGAGCGATGTGGACGGCTGAGATGGAGCAGTACCTGCTGCCGAACGGGGGGACCGTGTGGACGAATGCGGGGTACGACGGCGCGGCGACCGAGCTCCCACCCGGCGCCTGGGAGATGCCGAAGTCCGCGACGGGGAAAGAAACCCTCAAGTGGCTGCGGGCGTTCGGGACGCGATTGCCGCTCGCGATAAGGATGCAGCGCGCGATGGAGAAGCGACACCTACGGGAGCCGCACTTCTACCGTGCGAGCGATCGGGGTGCGCACCGCGATGCAGGGCCGGGGTGTGGTATCGGCACTGATGCAGCCGCCGCTCCAGAGAGCCGTGAACCATGAAGGCACGTCGCAGGTATGCACTCGCTCCGGCGCTGCTCGCGGTCGCAGCGTTCACCCCGTTCGCGGACGGGGCCGGCTCGAGCACACCCACGCCGTCGAGCTGGGTCCAGCACGGCAAGTACGCGCCCGTGATCGACAGGGCGAACTTCGTGGCGAAGATCGACAACCGCTGTGCACCGTCGTCCGCGACGTCGTCTCCCAGGCGGGCAAGCCGCTCGAGCTGACCAACGACTGGTACGCACAGGACAAGCAGGGCAACGTGGGCGAGGCGGCGTTCGACCGGCAGAACGGACGCTTCGTGCGCGCGAAAGACTCCTGGCAAGCCGGCGTCAAGAACGCCAAGCCCGGGATTGCGAGTGTGAGGCACGCGCAGTAGGTCGGCAACGCGGCCTACTCGCTCGACGTTACTCGGGTGGCGCTGAAGTAACGGCCGACGAACCGCTCGCGACCAGGGCGGTGGAGTAGGCGTTGAGCTTCCGCCCACCGCCGTCCTCGCACACGAGGATGTCCTCGATCCGAACTGCGAAGCGGCCGGGGAGGATGATCGAGGGCTCGTCGGTGAACGTCATCCCCGGCTCGAGCAAAGTCGTCTCCTCCGCCGAGATGAAGGGTCGCTCGTGGATGTCCAGCCCGATGCCGTGGCCCATGCGGTGCCGGAAGTGCTCCCCGAGCCCAGCGTTTTCGATCGGACGCCGACACGCAGCGTTCACCTCGGCGGCCGGCGTACCCGCGGCTGCTGCTGCCCGCCCGGCCTCCTGAGCTTCGAGCATGACCTCGTAGACCTCGCGATAGTCGGCCGGTGGCTCGCCGCAGTAGATCGTGCGCCCGAAGTCCGAGCAGTATCCATCGACGACGCCGCCGAAGTCGAACATGACCGAGGTTCCCTCGGGAATCGGGTCGTGCGCCGTCCGCGTGCCGGAGTCGAAGTCCTCTGCTTCCAGACCGGTGAGGACGTGTGTCGTGAACGAGGGGCAGCGCGAGCCCGCCCGCGTGAGCGCGTGTTCGACCGCCTCGACGAGACCAGCCATCGTCGCCCCCGCGAGGACGAGGGGCGTGACATCCTCCATCGCCTGTTCGACGGCGCGGATCGCCCTTCCCAGCGCTGCGAGCTCGTCGGGCTCTTTCACCCGGCGGAGCTCGTTGACGAGCGTCGATCCTGTTCGCAGCCGGTCGAAACCGACGGTGTGGCCGAGGTTCAGGACGGTCTCCGCCCACACCCGGTCGCCGACGGCGACGGTGCCCTCTCCTTCCCTGAGCCCGCGGACGACGCGCTCGAACATAGCGTGGCCATCGTCGGTCTCGGAGACGACGACGACCTCGCCCTGTGGCTCACCCCGCTGGTCGAACACGACGAACATCCGCGGGAGCACGAACACGGGATCCTCGCCCGGCCGGAAGAACGCACCGGCGACCCAGTGGTGGGCGTAGGACTCCTGTCCGAAGTTCGGAATCCCACGCTCGAGCCCGGTCAGGTACTCGAGGTCCGCGGACGGGGCCAGGAAGAGGAGGTCGACCCCTTCCGCGTCCATGCGCTCGGACAGCCTCTGGCGCCGCTTCTCGTAGTCGAACATCAGGCGACTCCAAGCCTGGGGAGCACGGACCGACAAAGCAGATCGACACCCTTCCGCTCGTCGATCCCGTGCGGCGTCCCGAAGTCGACGCGCGCTGCACCTGCTTCGAGGATCGCCTCCGCCTGCTCGGCGACCTCAGCCGGAGTGCCTGCGAACGCGAAGCGGCCGAGGACGCCGTCCGAGATGAGCGCTGCGCTTCGTTCACCCTCTCTTCGCAGCCGCTCGAGGAGCTCGGGGTCGAGCGCCACCGTCGGATCGAGGTGGCCAACCACAGGCAGGTAGAGGGCAACCTCTCGCCGCGCCAGGTCTCGCGCACGTCCGCCGTCCTCGTCGACCACCGTCACGGCGCCGAACACGAGGCCGACCTCCGGGTTGGCTACCCGCTCGCGCATCACCGAGACGAGGTCGGGGTTTGCGCTGCCTCCCACCTTCAGCTCGGTGGCGGCCTCGGCTGCGAACGCAGTGAGCTTGCTGGACCAGGACCCAACGAGCAGGGGAACCTCGCGGCGCTCGACGGGATACCGGAGGCGCGCGCCCAAGGGCAGCGAGAAGCGCTCGCCCTCGAACCCGCGCTCGTCGCCCGCGAGCAGCCTGCGCACGATCTCCCACGCCTCCCGAACGGCCGTTACCCGACCGGACTGGTCGATACCCAGAGAGTCGAGCCAGGCTCCGGCCGCGAGCCCGAGGAAGGCCCGCCCGCTCGACGCCGTGTCGAGCGCCGCGATCTGGCCCGCGATCTCGACGGGGTGCAGCGTGAACGGGTTGAGGCACGACGGCCCTATGCGCGCGCGGCTGGTCGCCGCGGCAATCTCGAGCAACGCAGGCAGGGCGGGCTGGAACCAGAGGTCGTTGTAGACCGTGACCACCGAGAAGCCGGCGGCGTCCGCAGGTCGAGCCAGAGCCGCGTACTCGCCCGTGCGCTTGTTCGTCTGGAGCGCGAGCCCGAGCTCCCGAACCCTGCGGCTCACGTGAGCTCGTCGGTGCGCAGCGTCCGGGTCCCGATGCGCTCGACTCGCATGATCACCCGCTCGTCGGGATCCGGGCAGGCGACGAGCGAGTCCCGCTCGAGCCAGTCCGAATCGGGAAGCTGTCGCTGCTTCGCGGGCAACAGCGGCAGGACCGCCTGCAGCGCGTACATGCAGAAGTGACGCCCCGGCGGAATCCGGATCCGGCTCGACTCCGTCACCTCGAAATAGTCCCCGACCTCGAGCCCGCAGACGGAGCGGCCCTCGATCCGCTCGACCGTTACGCGCAGGTCGTAGAGCTGCATCACGTCCTCCGTCATGGCGTCGGCCTTAGACAACCTCGTCTCGGGGTCGAGAGGGCCGAGCAACGCGACCGCGCCCGCGAGGCGACAAGGTCGGGGCAACCGTTACGAACCGTCGGCCTCGCCGTCTTTTGAGTGCTGTTTCCCGGGCGGCCCCTCCTGGTCAGGCGGTGAGGGCTGCAACTCCAGGGCCGTGAAGCCTGCGGAGTGGACCCCGAGCGCAATGAGGGAGCTTCCAAGGACCACCGCCCCGGCGATCCAGTCGACGTGCCAGAACCCGGCGACCAATCCCAGGAAGGCTGCGCCCTGAGCGATGGTTTTCGCGCCTGTCACGGTGCGGGAGCTGGTCCGACGGCGCCGGAACTGTTCCTGCCGGTTGACCATGATCAGGGCGGCGAGGAGCGGGATCGCGATCGCGAAGGCGAGGACGCACGTCTTGGCGGAGGTGTCCAGGGGGTACGGGAGCAGCGCCTGGACGAAGACGATGCCGATTGCCACCAGTCCGCCGTAGATCAGGTTGTCCTGGCGAAGCCACTCCTCTTCCAGCTCAGGATTCTGCGTGAGGTGCCGCACGAGCCGATCGGCTTCCTGCTCCGCGGCTTTCTTGCGCTCTCTTGCGTGCTGCGCTTCGTCCTCGTTCACGGTCATCGCCTCGCGGGCTCGCCCCGGTCCGGGTGGTTGGCGGGGTACTCGTCGTTCCCTCAGATCACCTTGACCCTACCGTGATCGGGAAGAATGACCGGCGGTCGTGGCCTGAGCGAAACGGGCGACGGCCGGACGGAAGCTCGCTCTCACCCACTGGCCGCAAGAGGTCGTGCCGGCGAGCAGAGTCGGGCGAAAGCGGGGGGTCGAATGCCGATCGGTTATCTGGTTACCACGGGGCTCATGGCGGCAGTCGTCCTGGCCGCCGTCTCAGGGCACCGGCCGCGCCGGTCGAGCCCCTTCCGCCTGAGCTACTCGATCGGCTTCCTGATCAACTGGCCGCTCGCCCTCTTCTTCGTTCTCGCCGTGTCGACGGCGCTGGCGATCGACCAGACCGGCGCCGCCTCGCCCGTCTTCTGGATCGGGCTCGGCTTCGCCGTTCTCGCGTCGGCCGGGCTCGCGGTGCTCTGTCGGCGGGCGCGCGAGACCGGCCCGGTGCTCGAGCGAGCTCTGGACGAGGGCCTCGGAGCCGACTGGCGCGACCACGTGGACGCCGATCTGTCCGCTCGGCTCCGACGTCGGCCTTCCCTCGTCCGGGTCCTTGCGGCGCCGATCTCTTCCCGACGCGACGGTGTCGAGCGGATCGCGAACGTGCGCTACGGCCCGGCGCGGAGAGCAAACCTGCTCGACGTCTATCGAGACCGTTCGGGTCGTTCGGGCCGCCCGACTCTCGTCCACCTACACCCTCTTTTCGGCAGCAAGCGTTTCGGAACGCGCCACCTGTTCCATCGCCTCGCCGGCCGGGGCTGGGTGTGCGTCTGCGCGAACTACCGGCGTGCTTCCGGCGGGCTCTCCGATCCGCTCATTGACGTGAAGAAGGTGATCGCCTGGGTGCGCGAGCACGGCGGCGAGTACGGCGCCGACCCGAACACCGTCTTCCTCGCGGGGAGCTCCCTGGGCGGTCATCTCGCGTGGTTGGCGGCTCTCACGCCCGACGGCGCCGATGCTCCGGTCGCCGGCGTGATCTCCCTGTACGGCTACTACGGACGGGTCGCGAGCGGCGGCCCACCATCCTCACGACTCCCCTACTCGACCACGAACGCACCTCCATCCTTCGTCGCGCACGGTGACCAGGACACCCTCGTCGTCGTCGAAGACGCACGCGGCTTCGTCGAGCAACTGAGCGCCACCTCGTCGAATCCGGTCGTCTACGCAGAGCTGCCCGGCGCGCAACACGGGTTCGACCTGTTCCGCTCGCGACGCTTCGACTCGGTCGTCGATGCGATCGAGGCGTTCGCCGCTCACGTCCGATCGCGACGTCGCACCGCCGACCCAGCACTCGGCCCGCGCGCCTGCTTGCAGCAGCGCCGTGAGCGTCCCGACGCTGCGCAAGCGATGTATCTCAAATCCTCTCGAAAGGACGGTGCAGCAGAATGAGCACGACAAGCGGAACCCCTGTGCAGGGACACGTCGAGGAAGGCTGGGGCACGGTCGCAGATGCCTTCCGTGCGAACTTCGAAGGGAACCCCGGCGAGGTCGGCGCGGCATGCTGCGTCTACGTCGGCGGCCGCCCGGTCGTCGACCTGTGGGGCGGACTCTCCGATCGCGAGGCGAACCATCCGTGGAACGAAGACACGATCGCGCTGGTCGCATCCACGACCAAAGGCGCCACCGCGATCTGCGCCCATCTGCTGGTCCAGCGCGGCGAGCTCGATCTGGACGCCCCGGTGGCTGAGTACTGGCCCGAGTTCGGCGCTGCCGGAAAGGAGCAGATCCCGGTGCGCTTGCTGCTCTCACACCAAGTGGGGCTGCCGGGCATCGATACGCCGCTGACCTTCGAGGATGCCTGTGCCTGGCATCCGGTCATCCGGGCACTCGAGGCGCAGAAGCCGCTGTGGCAGCCGGGCACAGAGCACCTGTACCACGCAAACACCTTCGGGTTTCTCGTCGGGGAGGTCGTGCGCCGGATCACCGGCAAGTCGCTCGGCACCTTCTTCGCCGACGAGGTCGCTTCCCCGCTCGGGCTGAGCGCCTGGATCGGGCTCCCCGAGGAGCAAGAGGGACGGGTGGCTCGGATCGCGTACGCGCCTTTCAGCGTCGAGGAGCTGAACGCCGGGCTGATCGAAGCCACCGGCCTCGATGCGGATACGGTCGCCGCCTGGATCGGCACGATGTTCGACCCGGACTCGGCAGCCGCACGCGCCGCCGCGCTTGGCGGCGCCTTCGATCCAACCAGCGATTTCTTCAACACGCGTGCCTACCGTGCGGCAGAGTTTCCCGCTGCCAACATGGTCGCGGACGCTCGATCCGTGGCACGGATGTATGCGGCCACGGTGAGCGAGGTCGACGGCGTGCGGCTGCTGGATCCGGCGACGGTCGAGAGGATGACGGTCGTCCAGACGGACAAGACGCGGATGCACGGGCTGCCGCCCGGGCTGGACGTTCCGCCCGATCGGTCCTTCTACATGTCGCTCGGGTTCTGGCGGGCTTGCCCGCCGATGCCTTGGGTCGGGCCGGCGTCGTTCGGCCACCCCGGCTCAGGAGGATCGGTCGGCTTCGCCGACCCCGATGCAGGCGTCGGCTTCGGCTACATCCCGAACCTGTGGTCGTGGAACATCGCCGAACCGCGGGCGAAGAACCTGGCCACGGCGGTCGTGGCCTGCCTCGGATAGAGGGTCGGACTTGAGGAGGCACGAGACCGCGTTATCACGGCGTTGCCACTTCGCCGCCTATGGAGCGGCTCGGCTTCTAGACATGGATCGGCACCGCGGCGGTCGCATACGCCGAGCACCGCCCCGACTACGCGCAGGCCGCGGTGCGGTGGGCGCTCGAACGCGCGCCCGGCCGATACCGCTTGCCGGACGCGTCCGTCGATGCCGTGCTGGGCGGCAACGCGATGCACCGGTTCGACATGGGCGTCGCGGGACCCGAGATAGCCAGGGTCATCGCAACCGCTCGCCGCATGCTGAGATGCTTATGCTGGAAAGGAGGAAGCCGAACGATGGAGCCGCGTCTCAACGTCATCACGCTCGCCGTCGACGACCTCGAACGCGCGCTCGTCTTCTATCGCGACGGCCTCGGCCTGCCGACGAAGGGCGTCGTCGCAACCGACCTCGTCGACGAGAAGACGGGCGCGGCGGGCGCAATCGTCATCTTCAAACTCGACGGCGGGCTCACTCTGGCTCTCTACCCGCGGACCGAACTAGCGAAGGACGCGGCAGTACCCGCTGGCCCGCCGAAAAGTGGCGAGTTCAGCCTCGGTCAAGTGGTGGCGAGCCGCGCCGACGTCGACAGGGTTCTCGACCAGGCCGCTGCCGCCGACGCGGTGGTGACGCCGCCCCATGACCGCCCCTGGGGCATCTACTCCGGCTACTTCCGCGACCCTGACAGACACCTCTGGGAGATCATCTGGAACCCCGGTCGCGCATCAGACTCAGACTGAGGCGACAGTCGCCGGCCCAGGGGCGGGCGCTGCGGAGCTCGCATCCGGTCCAGCAGCGGCCTAGTACGGGATCGAGCACCCGCGGCGCACGATGGGCCGCTGGAGATGACGGGGCCGCCCGAAGGCGGCCCCGTCTCACGTCGGTCAGCCGCTCGCCCGGCTAGGGCGTGACGTTCCCGACGAAGGTTCCCCAGTTGTTCAAGTAGTCCGGGAAGCCGAAGCCGCCCGGGATGTACTCGGTCGCGATCCAGATCGATCCGTTCTCGGCAGGCACGGCCGCCGAGTAGTCGCCCCACCGGGCGACACCGTCACCGCCGAACGCCTCGTACCCCGAGAGGTCGTCGGTCGGGGCTGCGCCGGCTCCCGCGAGATGGATGATCCCGGCTCCGTTCACCGCATCGATCCGCGCATAGCCGGCCGAGGGGAAGTAGTGGTGACCGGAGATCGAGAACGTCATCACGCCTTTCCCGGCCGCATTGACGCCGATCGACGGGAAGAGCAGATTGTCGTTGTTCCCGAGGGCAAGGTAGCCCTGCTTCGCGATCGTGCCCGCGACCGTGGACGCGCTCGGTGTCGACGGCGTGACGATGAAGTACGCGATCCCGCTGCGGTCGGTCTTCGTGCTCTTGCCGTTCGAGGTCCGGATGATCGTGTTGACCCCGCTCCAGAGCTTGCCGTCGGCGTAGACGACCTGGTTCATCCGGTCGTCGTTCGCCGCAAGCTTCTCCTCCGGCTCTCCGACGGCATCTCCTAGCGGCGTCGGCCCCTTCTTCTGCTCCGCGTCGGGCGGCTGCCCATACGTCTCGCTGGAGATGACGAACGGCGCTGTCATCGTCACGGCCGGCGTCGCCGTGTCGAGCGACTTCGTGTTCGTCAGCGCCCAGACCGCGATGCGGTTGTCGGTGGTGGCGTCGAAGTCGAGCGCCGAGAGCATGTACTCGGTCCCGTTGTTGGTCGTATTCCAGCTCGCGGTGGTCGGTGACGTCGCCGGCTGGAGCGAATACGCGGGGCCTTCGGCCAGCGGAATCGGCGCTCCGTGGAACGCCTGGTACTTCAGCGAGCCGCCGAAGAGCGCGCTCTTTCTGATCGCGTAGACCTGCGCGCCGTTGAACTCGTCCCCGAGAGTGGAGAACTCGTTCGTCGTGATGTAGATGCCGTACTTGTCGGCGCCGAGCAGCGGCTGGTCGCCGAAGCACGGGCAGCCGGGGTTGTCGGGCATGACATTCCCCGAACCGTCGTTCGACGGTCCGCCGTCGTCGGTGACGTTCATCGCGAAGATCTTCCAGTCGCTCGCGCTCGTCGTCGGCGCCGAGGTCTTGGAGACGGCGATCAGCACGTCCGAGCGGCCGTTGAAGAAGTCTCCCTGCGGCGTGAACGGGAGCTCGGCAACCGTCATCACGAACCGCTTCGCGGCCGGGTCGTAGTAGCACTTCGGGTCGGTCAAGAACGGCCCGAACGTGACCGGATCGACGCTTCGGTCGATCTCGTGCTCGCCGGTGTAGAAGAACGTCAGCGAGGTCGGACCGCTCGTCCGCTGTCCCGAAGTCGAGTAGATCGAGAACGTGGTGTTGACCGGCTCCACCACCAGGCCGCTGCCCGCGCAGAGGCCCTGATCGGGCGGCGTATCGCTGGTCTGGTTGCCGCCGTCGGCATCCCTGTGGTCCTTGAAGGTGACGCCGGTGAATCCGAACGCGCCGGGGTTCGATGTCGTGACCGACGACGCGTGTCCGGGGACCACTCGCGGCGCATTCGAATGGCTGGCCGAGTTCGGAACGTCACGGTCGGGCTCCTGGCCCGGCTCTGGCCGAATCTCGTTCTGCCCGAGCGTCGAGCTGGCGCCCTGCGCCACCGTGGCAATGCCGACGACGCCGAGGATGGCCACTGCAATCAAGATCGAGATCGCGCTTCGCGATCGTCTAGAAGACGTCATTCTTCTCCCCTTTCGTAAGGCGATACAAGTCGCGTAGGTTACGCAAGGCCCGCGCGCTCAGATCTTCATGCGTCGCCCCTCGAGTAATAAGAGCCTAAGAATCGGAGCGCGGGCGCCAACTCATCGGCCGGTCGCGCGTCTCTTGTTTTTCGCATGAGTGCTGCCTCGACCACGGACCCACGGGAGACGATTGATGCCGCGATGACCGCCGCGGCGTCGCGTCGGCGCGTTCGCGCCGGCTGGGCGTGGCTCGCGGGTGGTGACGGCTTCGTCCTGCGGACGGTGCCCAGCGAAGCGAGTTTCTTCAACGGGCTGGGTATGTGGGTCGCGGGGATGGCGGTCGTCAGCGGTTTCGGGATGACCGTCGCTGCCAGCCAGTGGTGGAGCACGTCTGTCACAAGCGTCCTGTGGGTGCTCCCGCTCTGGGCGGTCCTCTACTGCCTGATCGAGCGCCTCGTCCTGAAGAGCTTCGGCACGAGCTGGAAGTGGAACCTCGTGCTCACGATCCCGCGCCTCGCGCTCTCGCTCGCGATCGCGCTCGTGATCGGGCTGCCGATGGCGCAGGTGATCTACAGCGGATCGATCAACGACGAGCTGAGCAAGACGACGACGGCGCGGATCCACGAGGCGACGAACCAGATCACGCGAACCTACGACGCGAAGATCGCGGCGGCGCAGAAGGAGATCGCGGCGGCGCAGGCGAAAGAGGCGAGCCTCCAGCGGCAGGTCACGAACAGCCGCTTCCTCGCCGACTGCGAGGCCGGTCTTACGACTTGCTCACAGACCCACAAACTCGGCCGCGGGCCGTACTACAGGCGTGACGCGCGCCGGGCGGCCGCCGCCGCGGCGGAGCTGAAGCGAGCGCGGCCGCAGATCGCGGCGACGATCGCCGCGAACCGCCACAAGATCGCGGTCTGGCGTGCCGCCGAGAGCAGCCAGCTCGAGAACCGGGTCGCCACGATCAAGGCCGACCGCGACTTCCTCGCCCGGCAGGCGGCGCTCGACCGCGTCGAGAAGGCGAGTCCGGCTGTGACGAAGTACGTTCTTTTCTTCCTTGCGTTCCTGATCGCCATCGACCTGGTCGCGCTCATCCTCAAGCTCACTCATCTCTTCAGCACGGGCGGGGCCTACGAGCGGAGCGCGGCCGCGCTCCGGGCGGACGAGCTCGTCGACGTGCACCGTCTCCAGCAGCGCTCCAACGTCCTCACCCACCGCATCACGCTCGAGGCTCAGGCAGTGCAGGATGCCGACGAGCGCAGGCTTCGGGGCGAGATTTCACGCGCGCCTGAGTTCGAGAGCGATGAGCTCAGGCTGAACGACCGGCCGCACGAGCGCCCCGCGCTCGGCGGCCCGGCCCCGGCCACGCAGCTCGGCGATTGACGACCGGCAACGATTGCGCGTGCCCGGCGCCGGTCCGCGGGGCGCCGGTGCTTCGCCGAGCGCGAGCCCTGGAGACGAGTATCGTGGCGTCGGTCGCCGCGCCTGACGCGTGCGCGCGCCATGCTCGAGTTCGTTCCACGCGAGGAGACACGATGAAGAAACGCACGCTCGGACAGAACCTGGAGGTCTCGGCGATCGGGCTCGGCTGCATGGGTATGAGCCAGAGCTTTCCGCCGATCCCGGACCGCGCCGACTCGATCGCCGTGATCCGCGCCGCCGTCGAGCGCGGCGTCACCCTCTTCGATACCGCGCAGGTATACGGCCCGTTCGACAACGAGGACCTCGTCGGCGAGGCGCTCGAACCGGTCCGCGACCAGGTCGTGATTGCCACCAAGTTCGGATTCGAGCTCTCGACCGGCGCGTCGCGCGGGACGGACAGCCGACCCGAGACCATCCGCTCGAGCGTCGAAGACTCGGTCCGCCGCCTTCGCACCGACCGGATCGACCTGCTCTATCAGCACCGCGTCGACTCGAACGTCCCGATCGAAGACGTCGCCGGCACGGTCAAGGAGCTCATCGAGGAGGGCAAGGTCAAGCACTTCGGCCTTTCCGAAGCGGGCGTCCAGACCATCCGCCGCGCCCACGCCGTGCAGCCGATGACGGCGTTGCAGAGCGAGTACTCGCTCTGGTGGCGCGAGCCGGAGGACGCGATCCTCGCGACGCTCGAGGAGCTCGGCATCGGCTTCGTCCCCTTCAGCCCGCTCGGCAAGGGCTTCCTCACCGGGGCGATCGACGAAAGTACTCAGTTCGAGAGCGGTGACTTCCGCAACACCGTACCGCGCTTCACTGACCCCGAGGCTCGTCGCGCCAACCACGCTTTCGTCGAGCTCGTGCGCACGATCGCCGAGCGCAAGAGCGCCACCCCGGCGCAGGTCGCGCTGGCCTGGGTGCTTGCGCAGAAGCCGTGGATCGTGCCCATCCCCGGCACGACGAAGCTGCACCGGCTCGAGGAGAACATCGCCGCCGCCGAGTTGGAGCTCACCGCCGACGACCTGCGCGAGATCGAGGACGCCCTCCCGGATGCCCAGGGCGCGCGCTACTCCGAAGCCAACCAGCGGATGATCGACCGGTGACTCCGGGGCTACGCTTTCCAGGGAGCGAGTGTCCGGGCCGCGCGAGTCTCACCACGGGGCAGGGGCCGCAGGCGAGTGCGTATTCGAGGAGCAGGAGCGCCGTCCGCGGACGTCCTGCGAGACGCGAGTGGTAGAGCACCTTCTCGGCCGACGTGAGGGCTTCCTCGTACCGATCGCGCAGATTCGCGATCCCGCCAAGCGCCGCCCACGCGCGGGCGAGGCCCGCATCGTTTCCCATGTCTTCGAGCAACGGGACAGCACGGAGGGCGCCCTGCTCGACCTCTTTGACCCTCGACCCGACCGTGATGTGAGATCGGTAATCGGCGGCAACGACCCGCGCAAGCGCCTCGCCGGCTCGGTCACCGAGGTGACTGGCGCGCTCCGCCGCAGACTCGGCATGGCCGCCGCCGCCTCCGGCGACCGCAGGTACTCGCATTCGCACAGGTCGAGCTCGAGCTCGATATCGAGCCGAACCGCGCGCGTCGGATGACCTCGTCCTGACTGTCCTGCGCTCGCGTGGTGCTGCCGACTTCGGCAGCTGGGCACCGCAGTGCGGGCAGAACGCGAAGTCGTCCTCGCTCCCCCGCCCGCAGTTCGCGCAGACGACCACGTCGCAAGGGTAGATGGTTGATGCCACGATCTCACGCGGCAACGCACTCCGCATCGGTGCTTTACTGCCTGCGTTGGACGAGGGAGACAACAGCGCTCAGCGCATTGCCCTGGTAGCGGGCGCCACACGCGGCGCGGGCCGAGCGATCGCGATCGAGCTGGCCCGGGCCGGCCTGTTCGTCTATGCGACGGGCCGCAGCAGCCGGGTCTCGGGCCGATCCGAGCTGGATAGGCCGGAGACCATCGAGGAGACCGGGGACTTGATTCGCGCCGCCGGCGGGTCGGGTGCAGCGCTCGTCGTCGACCACGAGGATCCCGCGGCCGTGGCGGAGCTCCTCGACACCGTCGAGCGCGAACGCGGCCGTCTCGACGTGCTCGTCAACGACATCTTCGGCGGCGACAAGTACATGGAGTGGGACAAGCCGTTGTGGGAGCACGACTGGGACGGCGGGCTGCGCATGCTCCAGATGGGAGTCCATACGCACCTCATCACCTCCACCGCCGCCATCCCGCTGATCCTGCGAACGGCTACCGCGGCGGCACGCACGGACTGGTCATCGAGATGACCGATGGCACCTCCGAGGCCAACGCGGAATTCCGGCGCAACGTCGGCTTCTACTACGACCTGGTCAAGGCGAACGTCGAACGGATCGTCACGGGCCTCACCGCCGAGCTGGAGAACGAGCCGGTTACTGCTGCCGGTGTCACGCCGGGCTGGCTGCGCTCGGAGAAGATGCTCGAGAACTTCGGTGTCACCGAGAGCAACTGGCGCGATGCGTGCGCGAAGAGGCCCGGCTTCGCGATCTCGGAGTCGCCCGTTTATGTCGCCCGGGGAGTCGCGGCGCTCGCCCAGGATCCGGACCCGAGCCGCTGGGCCGGCACGATCATCAGCGCCCGCCAGCTGGCCGATGCCTACGGCGTCACCGACACCGACGGCAGCAAGCCGGACTGCTGGGGTCACCTGGCGGCCTACGGCTGGGAGCATGCGGGCGGAGAGGGAATCGAGGACTTTCGCTGAAGCGCGGACCTGGGGAGGGGCAGGTCAAACGCGCCGTGCGCCTCTCGAACCTCGACAAGCTCTACTGGCCGGAGGACGGGATCACGAAGGGCGATCTCCTCGGCTACTACCGCGATGTCGCTCCAACGCTTCTCCCGCACATCCGCGACCGCCCGTTCACGATGAAGCGCTACCCGGACGGCTGGGCGGGCAGGCCCTTCTTCCGCAAGGACGTCGCGAACTACGCACCCGCCTGGATGAAGCGGGTCCCCGTCGAGGTGTGGCCTCGCGGGCCGGCGCACGCGCCGCGGACGATCGAGGTCCCGGCGGTGAACGACGAGCCCTCCTTGCTCTGGATGGTCAACACGGGCTGCATCGAGTGCCATACCTGGTATTCGCGCGTCGACCGGCTCGACCGGCCGGACTGGGTCGTCTTCGACCTCGACCCACCGGACGGCGCCGGCTTCTCCGAGACCGTCCAGGTGGCGCTGCTCGTGAAGAAGGTGCTGAACGGGCTCGGGCTGGCCTCGTTCCCCAAGACCTCGGGCGCGCACGGCCTGCACGTCCTCGTCCCGATCGAGCGAAGGCACACCTACGACGATGCGCGCCGGTTCGCCGTCGGCGTCGCCGAGCGTGTCGCGGGAGCCCACGCGGACATCGCTACGACCGAATGGTCGAAAGCGAAGCGGCGAGGCGTCCTGATCGACGCGCGGCAGAACGCGCAGGGGAAGACGATCGCCTCGGTCTATTCCGTGCGCCCCATGCCGGGGGCGCCGGTCTCGACACCACTGCGCTGGAAAGAAGTGAAAGAGAGCCTCGACGCGTCGGCTTTCACGTTCGACGTCGTGCTCGGCCGGCTCCGCAGGCACGGCGATCTCTACGAGGGCGTCTTGAAGACGAGGCAGCGCCTCGGCCCCGCTCTCCGCGCCGGCCTGTGATACTGGCGGCATGGCTACGAAAGCAGATTTCACCGAAGAGGAATGGAAGACGATGCAATCCGCAGTCAGCGGCGCCGGCACACTCGTGGCGCTGGTCGACCGCAGCTTCTTCGACAGCTTCAAGGAGGCGAGCGCCCTTGCGCATCACTTGCGCGACGCGCATGAGCACAGCGACAGCGCACTCGTCCGCGAGCTCTCGACCGGCCACGAGCGCCCCTTCGGGCTGACGGCCTCGCCGGAGGAGATCGAGAAAAGCACCGTCGAGGCGATCCAACGGGCGGTGGCCACGTTGACGGCCAAGTCGCCCGAGGATCTGCCTGCGTACCGGCGGCTCGTGCTCGACGTCTCAGAATCGGTGGCCGCGGCGGCAAAGGGCGTCTCGCCGCAGGAGAACTCGGCGCTCGAGCACATCCGTGCCGCGCTCGGCGCGGGCGACGACTCCGCCTAGTCGCCGGCGCCCGGCAGGGTCGGTTGGTCGGTGGGGTAGACGCCCAGGGCGAACCCGTACATGGTCCCGCCCGACCGGGGAAGGCGGTCGAACTCCGCCACCAGGTCCGCCATTCGCTCCCAGAACTCGGACGCCTGCGCCTCCGATATGCGGGCGTGCCGGATGAAGCCCCAGAGCTTTCCGTCCTCGAAGGCAGCCACCGACTCGCGCGCGGCGACCTCGAGGTCGTTGAAGTCCCGCGGAAGCTCGTCGCCTGCCGCACCCTGTTCGAGCGCGACGTAGAACATTCGGGCCGTGCGGCCGTAGAACCGTTCTTCGATTGCCCGCACCCGGCGGGTCCTCACCACCCGCAGCAGTCCCGCCTCGGTGAGGACCTTCACGTGGTGGGCGACCGTGCTCTTCGGCCGCCCGAGAGCGGTCGCCAGCTCGGTCACCGTTGCTGCCCGCTCGTGGAGCAAGCCCAGGATCGTGTTGCGGATCGGATGGCCGAGCGCCTGGACCTGCGCGGGCTGGGTGAGTGCGAGCCGGTCTGCGAGCTCGTAATCGGGGGGAGGTTGGTTGCCGGCCATCAGGGAATAGGCTAACATTGTAGAATGTTCCATATAAATGAATCATTTACCTGAGGAGGACGGGATGACCGAGGTTGTGCTGTACCACCACGTCCAGGGACTGACCGACGGAGTGCGTTCGTTTGCCGACGAGCTGCGAGAGGCGGGACACACCGTGCACACACCCGATCTGTTCGACGGGCGCACGTTCGGGACGGTCGAGGAGGGCATGGCCTTCGCCCGTGAGGCGGGGTTCGGTGCTCTGGCCGAGCGCGGCGTAGCCGCCGCCGAGGGAATCGGCCCCGAGGCCGTCTATGCCGGCTTCTCGTTCGGAGTCATGGCCGCCCAGCAGCTCGCCCAGACCAGGCCCGGCGCCGGCGGGGCCGTGCTCATGTACTCGTGCCTCCCGGTCTCGGAGTTCGGGGACGCGTGGCCCGTAGGCGTCCCGGTGCAGGTGCACGGCAAGGAGGGCGACGAGTTCTTCGAGGAGGACCTCCCGGCCGCCCGCGAACTCGTCGACTCGACCGACCGGGCTGAGCTGTTCCTCTACCCCGGGGAGCAGCATCTCTTCGCCGACTCCTCGCTCCCGGACTACGACCCGGCCGCTGCGGCGTTGCTCACGGAGCGCGTGCTCGCGTTTCTCGCCGCGGGCGGAGACTAGTTGGACCCGGCTACCCTCGAGCGGTGTCCAGCTCGCCGCTCGCCCACCGCGAGGACCTCCGCAACGTCGCGATCATCGCGCACGTCGACCACGGCAAGACCACGCTCGTCGACGCCATGCTCTGGCAGTCCGGCTCCTTTCGGGAGAACCAGGACGTCGCCGAGCGCGTCATGGACTCCATGGACCTCGAGCGCGAGAAGGGCATCACCATCCTCGCCAAGAACACGGCCGTCCGCCTCGGCCCGACCAAGATCAATATCGTCGACACGCCCGGGCACGCCGATTTCGGTGGTGAGGTCGAACGCGGACTGACCATGGTCGACGGCGTTCTGCTGCTTGTCGACGCCTCCGAGGGACCGCTGCCGCAGACCCGCTTCGTCCTCCGCAAGGCCCTTGAGGCCAAGCTGCCCGTCGTCCTCGTCGTCAACAAGGTCGACCGCCCCGACGCGCGTCCCAAGGAAGTCGTCGACGAGGTCTACGAGCTCTTCCTCGACCTCGACGCGAGCGAGGCGCAGATCGAGTTCCCGATCGTCTACACGATCGCGCGCGAGGGCCTCGCCGGCCACACGCCCGACGACCTCGCGCCGAACCTCCTCCCGCTCTTCGACACGCTGCTCGAGACGATCCCGCCGCCCGCGTACGACCCCGACCATCCCCTGCAGGCGCTCGTAACGAACCTCGACGCCAGCCCCTACGTCGGCCGGCTCGCGCTCCTCCGCATCCGGCACGGGACGGTTCGCAAGGGGCAGCAGATCGCGTGGTGCCGCGCGGACGGGACGATCTCGAACGCGCGCGCGACCGAGTTGCTCATCACCGAGGCGCTCGACCGCGTCCCCACCGACGAGGCCGGCCCCGGCGAGATCGTCGCGCTCGCGGGGCTACCCGACGTGACGATCGGCGAGACGATCGCCGACCCGGACGATCCGCGCCCCCTGCCGGTCTCGACCGTGGACGAGCCGAGCCTGAGCGTCACGATCGGGATCAACACCTCGCCGCTGGCCGGCACGGAGGGCGACAAGCTGACCGCGAGCCAGGTCAAGCAGCGGCTCGACCAGGAGCTTGTCGGCAACGTCTCGCTTCGCGTCCTCCCGACCTCGCGGCCGGACACGTGGGAGGTGCAGGGCCGCGGTGAGCTGCAACTCGCGGTGCTGGTCGAGCTGATGCGCCGCGAGGGCTTCGAGCTCACGGTCGGCAAACCGGAGGTGCTGGTCCGGGAGATCGACGGAAAGCGCCACGAGCCGGTCGAGCGCGTCGCGATCGACGTCCCGGAGGAATACATCGGCGTCGTCACGCAGATGTTCGCCCTCCGCAAGGCCCGCCTCCAACAGATGGTCAACCACGGCACCGGCTGGGCGCGGATGGAGTACCTCGTGACCGCCCGCGGGCTGATCGGGTTCCGCACAGAGTTCATCACCGAGACCCGTGGGACAGGGATCCTGCACCACGTCTTCGAACGCTGGGAGCCGTGGCAGGGCGAGCTTCGCACCCGCCCCACCGGCAGCCTCGTCGCCGACCGGCGCGGGCAGGCGACGGCGTTCGCGATCGAGAGCCTGCAGGAGCGCGGTTCCCTCTTCATCGTCCCGGGAGACGAGCTCTACGAAGGGATGGTCGTCGGCGAGAACGCGCGCCGCGAGGATCTCGACGTGAACGCGTCCAAGCCGAAGAAGCTGACCAACATGCGCGCGGCCGCAGCCGACGACTTCGCCCGGCTGATCCCTCCGCGGCCGCTCTCGCTCGAGCAGGCAATGGAGTTCATCCGCGAAGACGAGTGTGTCGAGGTCACGCCGAAGTCGATCCGGCTGCGAAAGGCCGAGCTGTCGGCTTCTACGCGCCAGTCAGCGGCCTCGCGGCGCAAACGCGAAGCCGTGGTGTTGTAACGAGCGGGGTCAGGCGACGTCGATAGAGATGCCTTCGCCCCGGAGAAAGGCGACGATCGTCTCGCTGTGTGCCCCGACGCCGACGTTCAGTGCTGGAAATGAACCCGCACGGGCTCGGCATTGTGCGCCGCCGTGATGATCCATCCCTCGTCGTTGACGACGATCGCAGCTCCGACGCCACATTCGACGGTGCCGTCGTAGAACCGCATCGAAACCGTGACGGGAATCGTGAACGACTTCGCAAGGTCGTAGGCTCGGGCGAACATTGACAGGAGTCTAGGCCGCGTTCTCAGTCTGATTGGCCGAGCGGGAGGAGCGCTCCCTCGTGCTCGAGCAGGAAGCGCTTCACGTGGAGGCCGCCGCCGAAGCCCGTGAGCGAGCCGTCCGCGCCGATCACCCGATGGCACGGGAGGACGAGCGGAAGCGGATTCCGGCCGTTCGCTGCGCCGACAGCGCGGGCCGCGTCGCTTCCAAGACCGAGCCGGCGCGCCTGCTCGCCGTAGCTCACCGTCCGCCCGTACGGGATCGACGCGAGGGCGAGCCAGCAGCGGCGGTGGAACTCGGTTCCTTGGAGCTCGAGCGGCAGGTCGAACTCCACGAGGTCGCCCGCGAAATAGGCATCGAGTTGGCGTGCGGCGTCGTCGAGCACGGCCGATCTGCCTTCGGGGGCGATCCTGCCGCCGTCGAACAGGACCGCCTGCAGCGCGGCCTCAGTCGCGACGAGGCCGAGGGGGCCGATGGGGCTGTCGACGACGGCGGTCGGCATCTCATGAATCTAGAACGGACGGCAGGGGTCGTTCGTGAGATCACGCACGGTCGATCCCTCTGCGATGAGTCCTCGAGCTCCGGGGAGTCGTAGCTCTAGTGGCGTTTCACGACCGAGGAGGTTTTGCGATGACCAAGGTAAGTGCCGGGATAACGATGTCCGTGGATGGCTACATCGCAGGCCCCGACGACGGGCCGGAGAAGGGGTTGGGCGAGGGCGGCGAGCGCCTGCACTACTGGGTGTTCGGCGGGCCGTGGACCTACGACTCCGAGGCGAGGGGAGAGGCGACCGGCGAGGACGCCGCCTGGCTCGAGCAAGCGATCTCCCGGCTCGGCGCGGTCGTCGGTGGACGGTGGACGTACGAGGCGGCTCGCCACTGGGGCGACGAGAACCCCTGGGATCTTCCGTTCTTCATCGTCACGCACCGGCCCGACGAGGAGCCCGAGGACGGCGCGTTCATCTTCGTGGACGGCGTCGCGGAGGCAATCGCGCGTGCGCGCGAGGCCGCCAGGGACAAGGACGTCAGCGTGATGGGCGGCGCCGACGTGATTCGCCAGGCGCTCGAGGCGGGGCTCGTCGAAGAGCTGACGATCATCGTCGCGCCCGTGGTGCTCGGCGGAGGCAAGCGGCTGTTCGAGGGCTTCACGACTTCGCTCGACCTCGAGCACATCGGCGTGAGGCAGTCACGGTTCGCGACCTTCATCGACTACCGCGTGAAGACTGGCTCCTAGGACTACCGCGGGCCCTAGACACGCCGCCCGAACTGCTCGGCCATCCGGTCGAGCGCGCGGTCTGACTCCCGCTTCAGCGTCGTGTCCTGCTGTGAGCGCACCTTGCCGCCCATGCCTTCCAACACGAGGCGCGTCGAAGTCCGCGACGTAGGCAAAGGCCTCCGCTACCGGGCCGGCAAGCTCGAGCTCGCGTCGGTATCGCATTTCCGGCAGTACATTCCAGCGTATGGACGAGGCCCGCGCACGGGTCGCCGAGCTCGCCGATCTGCTCGACCGTGAGCTCGGCGACGAGCTGCTCGGGCTCTACCTGTTCGGCTCGCTTCCGGCGGGCGGCTTTGTCGAGGGCCGGAGCGACATCGACCTCGTGGCTGTTCTCGAGAGGGACGTGGACGAGGAGCGACTGACGCGCCTCGAGCGGATGCATGCCGGCTTCGCCTCGAAGCATCCGGGCTGGGTCGAGCGCGTGGAGGTCGGCTACCTCAGCCGCAGGGTGCTGCAGACGCTTGCGGGAACACCCGAGGGGACGATCGCCGTGATCAGTCCCGGCGAGCCCCTGAACAGGAAGGAGATCGAGTGGGACTGGGTGCTCAACTGGCGCGGCGCCTGCACCCGAGGCGAGGTGATTCGCGGGCCGCAGCCGCTCGAGCTCGGCCCGGAGATCTCAACCGAGGCGTTTCGACGCGCCGTGCGCGAGCAGCTCCAGGCGTGGCCGGAGCATGCCCGCCGTCCTGAGCTCGCCTACGTCCCGGCCGCACAGGGCTACACCGTCGTCACGGTCTGCCGCGCGCTCCACGCGCTGGAAACGGGCGAGCCGGCCACGAAGGAAGCGGCGGCCGAGTGGGCCGCCGCTCGCTTTCCGGAATGGGCCGCGTTCATCGGCGAAGCGCTCGCCGCGCACCGGGCCGATCTCGCCGGCCCGCATGCGCGGACGATCGCGTTCGTCGACTTCGCGGCCGGCGAGTCGGCTTAGGACGGCCTGGCGAAACGTGGCCGGTGCCGCCGGAACGCGCCGCTGCCCGTGGCCACGAACCACGCGGCACGCCCCGGCGACGAGCAACGCTCCGCCGGGCCCTCCTCTAGGCGACCGACTCGGTCCGCCGCGGCAGCACCCAGTTCGGCCGCGGGAAGTGGCAGGTGTACCCGTTCGGGTACCGCTCGAGGTAGTCCTGGTGCTCCGGCTCGGCCTCCCAGAAGGGGCCCTCCGGAGCGACCTCCGTCACGACCTTCCCCGGCCACAGGCCGGAGGCCTCGACGTCGGCGATCGTGTCCTCGGCCACGCGCTTCTGCTCTTCGTCCACGTAGTAGATGGCAGAGCGGTAGCTCGTGCCCATGTCGTTCCCCTGACGGTTCAGCGTCGTCGGGTCGTGGATCTGGAAGAAGAGCTCGAGCAGATCGCGGTAAGACGTCTGCTCGGGGTCGAACAGGATCTCGATGGCCTCCGCGTGCCCTTCATGGTTGCGGTACGTCGCATTGGGGACGTCGCCGCCGGTGTAGCCGACGCGCGTGGACAGCACCCCGGGGCGCCTGCGGATCAGATCCTGCATCCCCCAGAAGCAGCCTCCGGCGAGGATTGCCTTCTCCATTCGTGTGTTCACGTCCTCCATACCTCCCTGGTTGTCTTCTCGACCTGTACAACGACCGTGCCTGCCGCGTAGTTCCCACGGCAAGGCTCGTCTTACATACATGACATCTGTGACCGTCCCGCCCGAACGGCATCTGTTACGCGCCAAGGACACGGTCGACGCGCGCTTCCGCGAGCCGCTCGACGTCCCGGCGCGAAGAGGAGACGCGCGACCAGGTCCAGAAGCTGCTCGCGAAGGTTGCGAGCGGCGCTCTCTTCCTTTCCACGGATGACAGCCCGTCGACCAGGGCGACCCGAAGCGGCCCGGCCGCGTGCATCACCTCGCGTTCGCCGTCTCCAAGGCGACGTTCGACCAGATCGTCCACCGGCTGAACGATCGTGGGATCGACCACAGCGGCGTCAAGGACCGCGGCTTCATGGACCGGTCTACTTCGACGATCCCTCGGCCAGCTGATCGAGCTCGCCGCGTATCGCTTCGAGCCGCCTGCCGGCCGCACGCATGCCGACGTGCTGCTCGAGGCGCACAAGCTGCGGGAGAAGCGGGGCGACTACAACATCGCGCAGGAGCATCTCGCCGACGCGATCGAGCTTCTCGTCGAGCGCTCGCAGGCATCGCTCTCCGGCGATCGCTTGCCGAAGAACCCGTACGGCTAGCGGGCCCAGCGGCCCGCGACCCTTACGACACTCAGGCCGAGCGCGGCTCGATCTTCGCGGGAATAAGCAGGCCGGCCACGAGGCCCCCGATTCCGATCAGGATCAGCGTTGCCATCGCCCACGCATAGGCATCGTTTCCCGTCGCGAGGGAGGAGACCAGAATCGTCCCGGCGATTGCGGTGCCGAAGGATGAGCCGAGGTTCGAGACGCTCCGCGACAGCCCCGAGATCTCGCCCTGCATCGACTCGGGGAAGCTCGACTGCACGACGTTCACGGAGGGCGTGAGCATTCCGCCGAGGCCGAGACCGACGAGGGCCAATCCGGGCGCGAACGCCCAGACGCTGTCGGTTGCCCTGACGAGCCCCAGAAGGATGGCGATTCCGGCGAGTGTGACGACGAAGCCGGAGACGATCAGCGTCCGCTGGCTGAACTTCTTGGCAAGGCGCTCGGCGGCGAGCGACGAGAAGAGGATCCCGAGCGTGGCGGCGGTGAAGATGACGCCTGTCTTGATCGCGCTGTACCCGCGCACCTCCTGCAGGAAGACCGAGACCACGAACGACACGCCCATCAGCAGCAGCCACTGGATGTTCTGCGTGACGAGGGCGAGGTTGCAGACTCGATTCTTGAAGAGCCCGGTCGAGAGCAGCGCCTCCTTTCCCGCGCGCTCGCGTGAGCGGATGTAGAGGAAGAACGCCAGCAGGAAGACGGCGCCGACCACCATGAAGATCACAAAGAGGGTGTTCTTTGTTCCGGCCTGCAGGATCCCGAACACGATGCAGAACATGCCGACCGCCGACAGGATCGCTCCGACCGCGTCGAAGGGCCGCTTGGGGTCCGGCGGGAGCGGGTCGACCATCTTTCGGCTCAGGACGATGATCGTGGCGACGACGGCGGCCTGAAAGAGGAAGGCGACCCTCCAGCTGATCCCGGTCGTGATCACGCCGCCGATCAGCGGCCCCGCCGCCGCCCCGATCCCTCCCAGCCCGCTGATCACGCCGAAGGCCCACGCTCGCCGTGTGACGTCGCCGAACCACAGCGTCGCAAGGATGTAGACAGGCGGGATGAGCAGTGCAGTCCCGACTCCCTCGAGCACGGAGTTGCCGAGGATCAGGACGCCGAGATTCGGCGAGACCGCGCTGATCAGCGCGCCGAGCCCGTAGATCGCCAGACCCCACATGAAGCAGCGCTTGCGCCCCCAGCGGTCGGTCAGCTTGCTGCAGGGGATCATGAGAACGGCCATGATCAGCAGGAACAGCGTGATTGCGGTCTGCACGCCCTTCACGGTCGTGTCGAGGTCCTCGCTGATGTCGTTGATCATCACGTTCATGTTCGAGCCCGCGAAGCTGCAGATGAACTGCGCCAGAGCAAGCGGAAGGATCAGCCGGCGGGCGGAGAAGGGCGAGCCCGCTGCGCGAACAGCGGGAGCGGCGGCGGCAGCGGCGGCGTGATCCCCGGTCACGTGACGGACTTTACGCGCGCCATGACGGGCGCTATCCGGCGTCCTTGCGCGCCCGGCTCGGCGCGACCCGCGGCGGCTCGTCCGGCTGCTTGGGATAGACGGGCGGCCACGGCGCGTCCATGAGGCCCGATGCGCGGTCACGCTCGTTCATCTCCAGCAGCGGCTCGAGTGACTGTGGGTGGTTGTTGATCTCCGCCCACGCGTCGCCACGCGCGGGGGCGGTCGCGATGGTCAGCTCGTCCGGCAAGACCTCGTTCACCTCGTCCCACGTGAGGGGGGTGGACACCTGCGCGCCCGGCCGCGCCCGCACAGACCACACGCCGAAGACGGTCTTGTGCGGCGCGTTCTGGTTGTAATCGAGGAACACGCGCTCGCCTCGCTCCTCCTTCCACCAGGCCGCGGTGATCAGCTCGGGCCGGCGTCGCTCGAGCTCGCGCGCGGCGGCGACCGCGGCGGCGCGCACCTGGAACGAATCCCAGCGCGGCTCGAGCCGGACGTAGACGTGCACGCCGCGGTTGCCGGTCGTCTTCGGGTAGCCGGTGATGCCGAGCTCCTCGAGGAGGACGCGCAGCTCGGCGGCGGCCTCACGCACCTCCTCGAAGCCGACGCCAGGCTGGGGATCGAGGTCGAGGCGCAGCTCGTCGGTGAACTCGGGACGGTCGGCCAGGTAGGGCCAGACGTGGAAGCCGAGGCACGCCAGGTTCACGGCCCAGATGACGTGGGCCATGTCGGCGAGGACGAGCGCGCGCGAGGTCGTCCCGTTCGGCGTGCTCACGATCGTCGTCTGCAGCCAGTCCGGGGCGTTCTCGGGCACGCGCTTCTGAAAGAACGAGCTTCCCTCCGCACCGTTGGGGAAGCGCTGCATGAGCGTGGGCCGCCCGGCGTTGACGCGCAGGAACGGCTCTTCCACCGACAGGTAGTACCGCACCAGGTCGAGCTTCGTCTCTCCGCGCTCCGAGAAGAAGACCTTGTCGGGGCTCGTCACCGCGACGGTTCGGCCCGCAACCTCGAGCTCGTACTCCTCCGGCACCGGGGAAACGCTAGCCGGACGGCATTCAGTCGGCCTTGTTCCAGCCTTCTTCGCCGTGCGCCCACGGCACAGCTGTGCCGCGCACGAAGACGTGCTGGTCCTCGTCTCCCGCCCACACGCCGACCGTGTCGCTGTCCGGATAGACACTGATCGCGTAACCGTGCCCCCGACGCGAGAAGAGCAGCGTTCGCGCACGCGCGTCGCTCCGGTTCATGACCTTGTGCGCTCCGGCGGGGCCCGCCGGGAAGCGGACGAGATCGGCGCGCTCGAGCGTGTGCTCGCCGTCGGGCGTGCGCACGACGACCGTTCCCTCGACCACGAGCAGCCACTCCTCGTCGTACTCGTAGTGGTACGGAGACGAGCCCTCGCCCGGGTCGAGGTCGTAGACGAACATGAGGAGGTCGGTGGAGCCGAGCGCCTGCGCCACGTCGATGCGGTCGGTGTTCTCGGCCGTCGAGAGGTTCACCTTGTCCATTCGGTCATTATGGGCAGATGTCGTCGAACGAGGGTAGGTGCTCGTGCGGAGAGGTGCGCTACCGCCTCTCGTCGGATCCCCTGTTCGTCCACTGCTGCCACTGCCTCAACTGCCAGCGGCAGACCGGTAGCGCGTTCGTGATCAACGTCCTGATCGAAGCCGACCGGGTGGAGCTGCTGGCCGGCGAGCCCCGGCCCGTCGCGGTTCGGCGCGACAGCGGCGACGACCAGGTCATCTGGCGCTGCACCACCTGCCAGGTCGCCCTCTTCAGCACCTACGGCTGGCCGGCTGTCCGCTTCGTGCGAGCCGGCACGCTGGACGATCCCGCGTCGGTCGAGCCGGATGTCCACATCTACACGCGCTCGAAGCTCCCGTGGGTCACGCTGCCCGAGTCGGCGCCCGCGTTCGACGTGTACTACGACTCGGAGAAGCTGTGGCCCTCCGAGAGTCTCGAGCGGCTCGAAGCGCTCAAGACGCGGGGATCGTGAGCCCGGGGTACGTCCACGGTTACGGCACGCGCGAACAGCAGCGGCTCGTCGAGCAGGCCGAGCACTGGCGCCACCGACTGATCGCCGACGGAACCGAGCTGCCACCCGGAACGCGACTGCTCGAGGTCGGGTCCGGCGTCGGGGCGGTGCTGGCGGTGCTCGGACAGGAGTTTCCCGGTGTTCGTTTGACGGGTCTCGACATCGAGCCGGCGCAGCTCGCGTTCGCGCGCGGCCACCTCGAGCGCTCGGGCGTGCGCGCGGAGTTGCGGCAGGGAGACGCGCTCGCGCTTCCGTTCGAGGACGAGTCGTTCGACCACGTGTGGATGATGTGGCTGCTCGAGCACATCCCGGACGCGGTTGGTGCGCTCCGGGAGGCGAGGCGCGTTCTCGTCCCAGGCGGAGGGATCACTGCGGTCGAAGTCGACTACGGCACTGCGCGCGCGGAGCCCTCCTCGCCGGTGCTGGAAGCGCTCTTTCGCACGATGGTCCAGGCCATGGCGGCCGCCGGCTGGAGCGATGCGGGGACACGGCTCCCCGGCTGGCTCGGCGATGCCGGGTTCGGCGAAGTCGAGGAAGGCGAGCGACCGTACTGGTGGACGGACGAGGACCTCGCTCGGCAGGCGCTGTACGCAGCCGACGTCGTGGAGAGCGCACTCGATGTCTTGGCGCAGCTTCCGGGCGCGGACGAGGAGGAGCTTCGCCGCGGGCTGGACGACATGCGGAGACTCCCCGATCGTCCCGGCGCAGGCATCGGATGGGTCGTGCACAAGTCCACCGCGCTCCGCTAGTCGTGCCCGGGGCCGTTCTACGCGGCGCCGAGGTGGCGAACCCGCTCGAGGTCGCGGTGGGGTTCCTCGAGAAATGGGCATACGACGCCGATGTCGATACGAGCCCCATGTCGTTCGAGGAGGCGGACCTCAGGCGCGCCAACCGGGGGGGCGCCCGCATTTCGGCGGCGGAGATCGCGGCGATTCTCGAGCGGCGGCGCGAGATCGAACGCGCGCTGCGTGCGATCCCAGCGGATTCGTCCCTGGCAGCGCGCCGCTCGATTCCGTGGACGCCGCTCACGGAGCTCTTCGACGCCTTCGCCGGGATCCGCGGCGTGGGATTCTCGAAGATGACGAAGACGCTCCACAAGAAGCGGCCGGCTCTGATCCCGATGCTCGACAGCGTCGTGCAGGCGTATCTCGAGGAGCTTCCGAAGAAGGAGTCGCCGTTCGGACAGCAGGCGATCGACCTCGTCCGCGGCTACAAGGTCGACCTTGACCGCAACCGCGCTGTCCTGCGCGTGACCAGGCGTGAGCTGGCGCGCCGCGGCTACATCGTCACCGAGGTGCGGCTGCTCGATCTCATGATCTGGGCCGCGTTCGCGTAGACCGGCATACTGGGCGCGAGATGGGCGTGACGGAACGACTCGCCCGCTCCTCGAGCAGGCATCCCTGGCGGACGCTCGCCGCCTGGGCCGTCGCGATCGTCGTCGCTCTCGCCTTCGCGATCTTCTTCCTCCCGGGCAACCTGACCACCAACGGGCATGTCACGGGCAACCCGGAGTCGAAGCAGGCGGAGGATCTCTTCTACGACCGCTTCCCTCCGGACAAGAACGGCGTGGACGAGCTGGTCGTCGTCCGCTCTGAGGCACACACAGCCGCCGACCCGGCCTTCACGGCTTTCGTGCGCAACCTGCTGGCGCAGGCGAGGGCGACCGGAGTCGTGCGCCACTCGTCCGTCCTCGCGATCTCGAAGGATCGGCACGCTGCGCTGATCGGCGTTCAGCGCCAGCGCGACGTCGATCGACTCCTGAGCCTCGTCGAGCGCAGCGACGGGCGTGACGGTTTCAGCGTCGTGATGACCGGCGGCGGCACGCTCGACCACGACTTCAACGCGCTCTCCCAGCACGACCTCAAGTCGGGCGAGCTGCAGGTCGGCCTGCCGGCGGCGCTCATCGTCCTCGTGCTCGTCTTCGGCGCCGTCGTCGCCGGGCTCGTCCCGCTCCTGATGGCCTTCGTCTCCATCATCGTGGCGCTTGGGCTGTGCGCGCTCGTCGCAGACGCCTTCAGCCTCTCCGTGTTCGTCGTGAACATGCTGACGGGGATGGGGCTCGCTCTCGGGATCGACTACTCGCTGTTCGTCGTCTCGCGCTACCGGGAGGAGCGTTCCCGCGGACGGCCGGAGCCCGACGCGATCGGGATATCCGGCGCGACCGCGAGCCGCGCCGTCCTTTTCAGCGGGACCGTGTTCGTGATCGCGCTGAGCGGAATGCTGCTCGTGCCCTCGAACGTGATGAAAAGCCTCGCCGTGGGCGCGATCAGCGTCGGAATCGTCTCCGTCATCGCGGCCCTGACCCTCCTGCCGGCCCTGCTCGGGCTGATCGGCGACGGCGTGAACCGGCTGCGCGTGCCCTGGTTCGGGCGGCACATGGGAGAGGCCGGGGAAGGACGCTTCTGGGGCGCCGTCGTGCGCGCGGTCATCCGCCGCCCGGTGCTGTACCTCGTGACGTTCACGGCGCTTCTGGTCGCGCTCGCAGTGCCGGCGGCGGGTCTCAACCTGGGGGCGAGTGGCGTGAGCACGCTCCCGAACCGGCTGGAGGCGAAGCGAGGCTACGAGGCGCTCGTACGGGACTTCCCGCAGGCGAGCGCGAGCCCGGCGCTGATAGCGGTGTCCGGAGACGTGCGCGCCCCTCGGCTGCAGGACGCAATTGCGAGGCTGCGCGCGCAACTCGCGCGCGATCCCGTGTTCGGCCGCAGCGACCTGCGGGTGGCGCCGAACGGCGACTTGGCCGCGATCGGCGTGGAGGTCGGCGGCGACAAGACCGGCCAGCCGGCGCTGGACGCGATCCGGCATTTGCGGAACGTGGCGATCCCGAGCGTGTTCTCGGGAACGAACGCGCGCGTCGTCGTGGGAGGCGATACGGCGGACAACGTCGACTTCATCGATGCGATGAACGACTGGCTGCCGATCGTGTTCGCCTTCGTGCTCGGCTTCAGCTTCGTCCTGCTTACCGTCGTCTTTCGCTCGATCGTGATCGCGGCGACCTCGATCGTCCTCAACCTGCTCTCGGTGGGCGCGGCCTACGGCCTGGTGATCCTCGTCTTTCGGCACGGGATCGGGAGCGGGTTGCTCGGCTTCCAGCGCGTGGACGCGATCGAGGCGTGGGTGCCGCTCTTCCTTTTCTCGGTCCTCTTCGGGCTCTCGATGGACTACCAGGTGTTCCTGCTCAGCCGCATCAAGGAGCGCTATGACGCCTCGGGCTCGACCACCGACGCGATCACGTACGGCGTCTCGTCCACCGCGCGCATCATCACCGGCGCGGCCCTGATCATCGTGGCAGTCTTCGCCGGCTTCGCCATGGGGGATCTCGTCATGTTCCAGCAGATGGGCTTCGGGATCGCAGTCGCGCTGCTGATCGACGCGACGATCATCCGCTCGGTTCTGCTCCCGGCGGCGATGCGGCTGCTCGGGCGCTGGAACTGGTACCTGCCCCGCTGGCTGGAGTGGCTGCCCCGCATCCAGATCGAGGCGCGCGCGGCGGAGGCTCCGGCCTCATGACCGACGCCCGGCCTGAGGTCGGCGCCTGGCCGCGGGATCAGCGGTAGCCGGCGCGCGCGGCGTACTCCTCGGCCACATACCGCGGCACAGCGCGCGCCCACGCGTCCTCGACCAGGTCGCGCATCTCGTCGGCGTCGATCGCGGCGAGGTTGACGTGGATCCAGTTGAAGCGCATGTCCGACTCGCTCGGCAGCGCGAACTTGTCGGGCTCGGTGTCCACGGCGGCCTGGCGGAACTCCTTCGGGAAGCCACAGCCCATCGTCGAGCCGTCCGGCGCGAGCGAGAGGTAGACGATCTGGCCGATGCGGAACTTCACGCGGCCGCGCACGTGGGCCTCGTAGCTACGTGGGAGCGACGCCGCGAGCTCGCAAATCTCCTCGACGGTCACCGCCATCTCGCCGCCCGTACGCGGAGCAGCTGAACCGGGAGCGCTGCGAGGCAGGCGAGCTCTCGCGCGCGAACGGCGACCGGAGGCCGGCCGTCCGGAGAAGACGTTTGCACCGGCCTATCCGGGAGCGCCGCGCGAACGAGCGACCGGGCGCGCAGCGCGTGCCACCCCGAGGTGACGACCGTCACCTCGGTTGCTTCGAGCCGGCGCGCGGCCTCGGCGACGCTTGCGGCGTTCCCCACGGTCGAGCGCGCCGTCACGTCCTCGATGAGCCGGGCGGGCCGGCCGTTCCAGGCACCGCGCATCAGCTCGGCCTCGGAGGTGTCGCCGCGTCGGCGCGACCAGCCGGAGAGAAGCACGGCGTCGTCGCCGGTGACGAGCTGCTCGGCGTGCCGGAGCCGTGCCGCGCACAGCCAGTGCAGGCCGGGCGTCCGCCGGTTCGAGTAGCCCAGGACGGCGACCAGACGCATGCTCAGCTCCGCTTCCACCAGCGGCGGGCGGCGAGGAGCGTGCCGACGATCGTCACGACCACGAGAAGCGCCTTCTTGCCCCTCAGCTTCGACTCGCCGCCCGCGCGCGGCCGCATGTCCACGGGAACCTCGTCCACCCGCAACCCGGCTTCGCCGAGGCGCAGGAGCGCCTCGACCTCGGGCGCTTCGGTCGTGTACGGACGCGCGAGCACCTCCATCGCCTTCGCGTTCACCGCGTACATGCCGCTGGTCGCGTCGTAGAAGGGACGGCCGAGGGCGACGGTCATGGAGCGCCGGAGAAGCGCCGTTCCGAGCCGGCGCGGGCCGGACGGCTTGTACCGGTAGGGGGCGAAGCCGTCGCCGCTGGCGAAGCGCGAGCCGACCGCGACGTCGCAGACGCCGGCCCGCACGCGCTCCAGCAGCCGCACGAGCTCCGCCACGGGATGCTGGCCGTCGGCGTCCACGCGCACGCAGAACGCGTATCCGTGCTCCGCCGCGTAGCCGTACCCTGCTGCGATGCCGGCCGGGAGGCCGCGGTTGGCCGCGAACGAGACGACCTCGGCGGCGTGCTCGCGGGCGACGTCCGCGGTCCGGTCGGTCGAGCCGTCGTCGACCACGAGCACGTCGGCCGCAGGAAGCTCGCGGCGCACCTCGTCGAGAACCGCGGGAAGGTTCTCTTCCTCGTTCCATGCCGGTAGGAAGACGAGCGTCTCGGTGCTCACACATTCAGCCTACGCAGGATGTCGAGAATCAGCCCGGGTGCGCGAGGATGACTGCGGCCGTCGCGATCCCGAGCAGCACACCGAGCGCCGCGAAGACCAGGCTCGACCGCACGGTGAAAGGCGCGTAGTCCCCTCGGGCGAGGGCCTCGTCGACGGCTTTCTGGCGCACGTAGGCGTACACGATGCAGGCCACGCCCACGACGGCGAATGCGAGGCCGACCACCTCATAGGGCCAGGTCGACCCCCGAGTCAGCTCGGGTACGACCTTGCCGGCGCCCACACCCACGGCGAAAGTCGTCAGTCCCGTACGCCACCAGGCGAGGTACGTGCGCTCGTTCGCCAGGCGTGTCCGGCGCGTCGCGTCGCGGGCGTCGTGTTCTTCGGGCTCCACAGGCGTCGATTCGGCGGGACGGGGCCGTGTCCTCTGTCGCCCCGGTGGGCTTCACGTGCAGGTGGAACGGCATGGTTCATTGTGAACCGACTTTCCCGCACGGGGCGGATGTCGAGATTGCGTGGTCGGCTCCGTTCCAGAGGTGAGAATCCACGAGAACAGGAGTGGCTCGCCGGCTTCCAGATCGTCGAGGTCGACTCCGAGGAGCGGGCGCTCGAGATCGCCGCCCGGCTATCGGCCGTGCCCGGTGAGGGCGGCGTGCCGATCCAGCAGCCGATCCAGGTCCGGCAGGTGATGGAGGCGGCGCCGAAGGATGCGGCCGAGATGGAGAACTACCTACAGACCGCGGGCGGCGAGCGCTGAACGTCCCGCGTCCGTGGCACGCTCGCCCGGCGGAGCGGGGATTTCGGGGCGGCGGAAGACGCCGTCCAGGAGGCGCTCATCGTGGCGGCGGAGCGGTGGCCGCGTGACGGCGTTCCCGAGAAGCCCCGCGGCTGGCTCCTGCAGACCGCCGAACGGAGGCTGATCGACCAGCTGCGCAGCGAGCGGTCGCGGCGGCAGCGGGAGGAGCTCGTCGCGCGGGAGCCTCCCGGCGTCGACGTACCCGACGAGGACGACACGCTCACCGTCCTCTTCATGTGCTGCCATCCGGCGCTGACCGACGCCTCGGCGATCGCACTGACGCTGCGAGCCGCCGGCGGGTTGACGACAGCCGAGATCGCCGCCGCCTTCCTCGTGGACGAAGCGACCATGGCGCAGCGGATCAGCCGCGCGAAGCAGCGAATCACGTCCTCGGGACTCGGGTTCCGGATGCCCGGGCCGGGCGAGCGTCCCGCGCGGGTGCGGCAGGTGCTGCGGGTCCTCTACCTGATCTTCAACGAGGGGTACGCGAGCAGCGCGGGCGGCGAGCTGCAGCGCGCCGAGCTGTCGGAAGAGGCGATCCGGCTGGCGCGGATGGCGCAGCGGCTCCTTCCCGAGGACGGCGAGGTCACCGGCCTGCTCGCCCTCATGCTTTTGATCAACGCGCGCCGCGTTGCCCGGACGGACCGGGCGGGAGAGCTCGTCCCGCTGGCCGAACAGGACCGCTCGCTGTGGGATCGTGCGCGAATCGCAGAGGGGACGGCGCTCCTCAGCAGCGCGATGGGGAGGAAGCCGCTCGGCGAATATCGCGTCCAGGCCGCGATCGCCGCCCTGCACGACCGGGCGGCGACCGCCGACGAGACGGACTGGCCGCAGATCCTCGCGCTGTACGGCCTCCTCGAGCAGCTGACCGAAAACCCCGTCGTGACGCTGAACCGCGCGGTCGCAACCGCCATGGCCGAGGGTCCGCAGGCGGGGCTCGCTGTCCTCGACCAGGTGGGCGACCGGTTGACGGGTCACTACCGCCTGCACTCTGTGCGCGCCCATCTCCTGGAGATGGCGGGCGAGACGGAAGGCGCCCGGGTCGAGTTCCGCACCGCCGCCGGCCGTGCGACGAACCTGCGTGAGCAGCGCTATCTGACTGCGCAGGCCGCGCGCCTCACCAGGGCGCGACACTGACGCCGCCCCACTCTTCGGGTTCGACGTCGCGGACTGTCTGGGTCAGCTCCCACCGGTGGCCGGCGGGATCTTCGACGACGCACGAGCGCTCGCCGTACACATGAGTCGTGGGCTCCTCCAGAATCCCTCCCCCTGCGTCACGGGCCCGCGCGAGCGCGGCGTCGACGTCCTCGACGCGCACCTTGATCAGGTGCGTGACGACGCCGCCCTCCGGCGCGACCTGTGCGCCGTGAACGTCGGCGACGACGACTGCGCCGTCCGTGCCGACCCGTAACTGGGCACGGTGGTCCTCGCCGATCCGCACCCTCTCTCCGAATCCGAAAGCCGATTCCAGCCACTCGACCGCCGCCCGCACGTCCGGATAGATCAAAACCGGGGTCACCGTGGCCGGAGGAGCAGACCGATTGGTCAGCACTGGAGATTCCTCCGCCAGAGGTCGAGTGTTCGCTCGAAGTGCCGCTCGGCCGCGTCTCTGTCGTAGATGTCCCGGTCGGCCAGCGCGAACCCGTGCTCCGTTCCCGGCAGCCGCTCGACCTCGCCGCGCACTCCGGCGTCTGCCATCGCGTCGCGGAAACGACTGACGGACTCCGGCGTCGCCGTGCGGTCGTGCTCGGCGAAAGCGATGTACAGCTCGCCGCGCACCTGCGGCAGCTCGAGATGGGGTGAGTCCGGCTCGTCCGTGGCGAGAGCGCCCGGATGAGCGCCGGAGGCTGCGGCGAACTCCTCCGGCATCGCCGCCGCGGTGTGTACCGCGAAGCGGGCGCCCATGCAGTAGCCGACGCACACCTTCGGGCCAGGCGACGCAGCCGGGTCGTCCGCGACCGCCTCGAGCACCGCGCGTGTGTCCTCGTCCACCATCTCCGGCGTCAGGCTCCGGACGAGCTCGAAGATCCGCTCACGTCCCTCACCGTCCATCGTCAGCTTATCGCCGGCGCGGTGGAAGAGGTCGGGGAGGACGGCGTAGTAGCTGCCGGCGGCATAGCGCCGCGCGTGCTCCTTCAGCTCCTCGCGGTAGCCGGGCGCGTCCATGAACACGACGGCGACGGGAAACGGCCCCTCGCCTTCGGGATGGGCGGTGAAGACGGTCATGTCATCGGCGCGGATCTCCTGCTCAGGCATCAGTACTCCTCGTTCTGGGGGAGGTCGTCGGTGATCTCGTACCACGGTGCCTTCGATCCCACAAAGATGTGCTCCGTCGGACGAATGCCCGGATCGTCCTCGAGCGAGCCGAGCGCCACGTGCACCCACTCGCCGTCGCGCACGACGGAGTAGAGAAGCGACCCGCAAGCCGCGCAGCGCGTGTGGTTCTCGTCCTCGGTGCCCACGATCATGAGATCACCCTCCACGACGCGCAGCTTGTCCCGCTCGATTCCCGCGAAGGGCTTGAACGCGGACCCGGTGGACGCGCGGCAGTTCGAGCAATGGCAGTTGCCCGCGTAGCGGAACTCGTCCGCGACCTCGTAGCGGACGGCGCGGCACTCGCACCTTCCCGCCAGCACACGCTGTTCGTCGTTGTCGTTCGAGTCGCTCATCCCGTCCGGTCCAAGAAGGACAATTTCACTCGCGGGAGAATCGCACGAAAAGTATCTAAAAGGGGGCTTGGATGACAACGGCAACTGGTAGAGGCTGGGCCGGATGGGTCGCATTCGCCGGCTGGCTAATGGTCATCATCGCCGCGATCGACTTCTTCGAGGGGTTGATCGCCGTGATCCGAGGCCAGTACTACGCGCTCACACCGAACCAGATCATCGTCTTCGACATGAGGACGTGGGGCTGGATAACCATGATCTGGGCGGTCGTCGTCGGTATCGCCGGGCTCGGGCTTTTGGCCGGAGCGGGCTGGGCGCGCTGGTTCACGATCATCGTCGGCATCATCACCTTCATCGAGCAACTCGCATTCCTCGGGAACGCGGCCTACCCGCTGTGGACGCTCGCGGTCCTGGTGCTGACCGGCATCGTGCTCTTCGCGCTGATCGTCCGTTGGGGGCCGGCGCAAGAAGCGATAGTCAGAGAAGGGATGTAGGCACTCGACGCGCGGGGCCGGTTCGCCGGCCCCGCCGTCAGGTCGCGCGCGCGAGCGAGGCGACGGGCGCCGTCGCCAGCAGCGCGTCGCGAGCTGCCAGCGCCGCATAGCGTCCTCCGCCAAGGAGGAGATCCTCGTGCCGCCCGCGCTCGACGATCTTGCCGTGATCGAGGACGACGATCTGCTCTGCGTCACGCACGGTAGAGAGGCGGTGGGCGATCGCGATCGTCGTCCGTCCCTCTGCCAACCGGTCGAGCGCCTCCTGCACGAGCCGCTCCGTCTCGGCGTCGAGTGAGCTCGTGGCCTCGTCGAGGACGAGGATCGGCGGGTTGCGGAGGATGGTGCGCGCGATCGCCATTCGCTGCTTCTCGCCCCCCGAGAAGCGGTAGCCGCGCTCGCCCACGACCGTGTCGTAGCCGTCGGGCAGCGCGGCGATGACGTGGTGGATGCGGGCGGCTTCGGCCGCGGCCTCGATCTCCTCGTCTGTCGCCTCCGGCTTCGCAAAGCGGAGGTTCTCGCGCACGCTCGCGTGGAGGAGGTAGGTCTCCTGGGAGACGACCCCGACGAGGTCGGAGAGCGCCTTGAAGCTGACGTCGCGGATGTCGACCCCGCCGATCGTGATCCGGCCGCGCGAGACGTCGTACAGCCGCGCGACCAGGTACCCGAGCGTCGTCTTCCCCGAGCCCGTCTCACCCACGAGCGCGGTCGTAGTCCCCGCCGGCACCGTGAAGGAGGTGTCTTGGAGCGTCCAGTCGTCGCCGTAGCGGAACCAGACGTCCTCGAAGACCACGTCTCCGGCCGTGGCCACCGCGATCGCGTCCGGCTTCTCCACGATGTCGATCGGCTGGTCGAGATACTCGAAGATGCGGTCGAAGAGCGCGAGCGAGGTCTGCACGTCCAGGCTGACGCCGAGCAGCGAGCCGACCGGGAAGAAGAGGCGTGTCTGGAGCGTGGTGAACGCGACCAGGGTCGGAATCGTGATCGCGTGCGAGCCGTCCAGGATCAGCAGGCCGCCGAACCAGTACACCGCCGCCGGCATGACGGCGAAGCTCGTCTGGATCATCGCCATCACCCAGCGTCCGGTCATGCGCTGGCGTACTTCCAGGTCGGCGAGCCTGCGCGAGTCTGACTCGAAGCGGTCGGCCAGCTCGTCGCCGCGGCCCATCGTCTTGCCGAGCAGGATGCCGGAGACCGACAGCGACTCCTGCACGAGGCTGGAGATGTCGGCCAGGGTCTCCTGTGTCGTCTTCGCGATCCGGCGGCGCTCGTTTCCGACGCGGCGCGTCAGCCAGGCGAAGAGGGGAATGAGCGCGAACGCGAACAGCGCCAGCTTCCAGCTGAGCAGCAGCATGCCGATCATCGTCGCCACGACCGTGGTCACGTTCGAGGCGATCGAGGTGGCCGTGTTGGTGACCACACTCTGGACGCCGCCGATGTCGTTCTGGATGCGGGACTGCACCTCTCCGGTGCGTGTGCGCGTGAAGAACGCGAGCGAGAGCCGCTGGAGGTGCCGGTAGACCGCCGCGCGCAGGTCGTGCATGACGTGCTGCCCGACCTGGTTCGAGAGCAGCGTCTGGTAGACGCCGAGCGCGCCGGTGACGATGGCGATCGCGATCATCGCGCCGGCGGCGATCGACAGCTCGGTGGCGTCGTTCTGGCCGATCGCCTCCAGCACGCGCCTGAGCAGGAAGGCGGGGAGGACGCCCAGGCCCGCCGACAGGACGATCAGCGTGAGGACGGCGCTCAGCCGTGCCTTGTACGGCGCGAACAGGCGGCCGATTCGGCGGAGATTCGCCCGGCGAAGCTCAGGGTCGGAGGTACGCTCAGCAGGGGCTTGCGACGAGTGAAAGAACATCCCCATACAGATCAGGGTACGCCGTGAGCGTGGGTCGTGGCTGAGCCGCTCACGCTCTACCAGACGGAGTGGTGTCCCTTCTCCTCCGCGGTCCGCGAGGTCTTGACGGAGCTCGGGCTTTCGTTCCTCGCTCACCAGGTCGAGCCGTGGCCGGAGGACCGGGATGAGCTGCGCGCGGTCGCCGGGACCGACCAGATCCCCGTCCTCCAGGCCGAGGACGGGACGCTCTATCGCGGGACGCGCGAGATTTACGCACACCTGCGCGACCGGTCGTCCTGGGCACACGCGGCCGCGCACCGGCATCGTTTCGGCGAGCATCGGGACGCGCGCGAGACGGACGTCCCCGGCCAGCTCATCGAGTACTTCCGCGGGACGGACGAGCTCGAGCCGGCGCCGGACACGCCCGACGAGGCTGTCGTCGTCGACGTCCCCGAGCAGAAGCGGTACGAGCTACGGCTCGACGGGCGCCTCATCGGGATCGCGGCCTACCGGCGGCGCGAAGGGCGGATCTCCTTCACGCACACCGAGGTGGAGGAAGAGTGCTCCGGGCGCGGCTTCGGCACGCAGCTCGTGCTCGCGGCGCTGGACGACGCTCGTCGGCGGCATCTGGACGTCGTGCCGCTCTGCCCGTTCGTCGCTCATCTGATCGACGAACACCCCGAGTACCGTGATCTCCTCGAGGCGGGATACGGTTTCCACTAGGAGGTGCGAATGGCAGACGAGCAGATCCACAATCACATCGAGCAGCTGGTGGAGGAAGAGCAGGCCTTGTTGGAGCGCGCCGGCCACGAGGACGGGCTCACCGGGGAGGAGCGGCGTCGGCTCGAGCAGATCCGCGTGAGCCTCGACCAGAGCTGGGATCTTCTGCGGCAGCGCCGGGCGCTCCGCGAGCACGGTCTGGACGTGGACGCGGCGCACGTGCGCGACGCCGAGGTCGTCGAAAACTACGAGCAGTAGCGCCTTCGGCGCCCTAACAGATTCTTTCCGAAAGCCTTACGGACGGCTGAGCCGCGGCTGCTTTCCTTCCTGGGAGAATCGTTCACCAACGAAAGGGAAAATCCGTGAAGAAAGTTGCGGCACTGGTTGTTCTCCTCGGCGCGCTCACCATGTCGGCGGTCGCGTTCGCAGGTAACGGGGCCGGGATCGACGCCCGCCTCGCCAAGCTCGACGCGCACGTCGCCAAGTACCACTCGAAGTGCGACGTCAACCCCAAGGCCAGGTGCTCCGCCGTCAAGACGCGGATGTCGGCGCGCCTGACCAAGATCGAGGGCAAGCTGGACGCCCGCATCGCGAAGGTCAAGAACGCCGACCGCAAGGCGAAGCTCCAGGGCGTGCGCGCCCACATCTCGTCGCTTCTCGCCTCTCTCTAACTCGTACGACCGACTCATCGAGTGGCGGACCGCTTGCCGGTCCGCCACTCTCTTTCCGTGCTCGACCCGGTTCACCGCTGGAGTGACCACGGCGAGAAGCCCGACTACGCGGGGCTGCTCACGTTCGGCTCGCTGCCGTGGACGGAGGATCCCGCGCAACTCGACGGCGTGGACGTGGCCGTGGTCGGCGCGCCGACGGACGACCTCACCTCTGATCGCCCGGGCGCGCGGTTCGGGCCGCGTGCCATCCGCGCCGCCGGCTGTCCCTGGGGCCCTCACCTCGAGGCGAAGGTCGATGCCTCGCAGGTGCTACGCATGGTCGACTACGGCGATGCCCCGGTCATTCCCAGCGATCCGGCCGTGTCCCACGCGGCCATCGAGCGCGTGGTCGGCGAAGTCCTCACCGCGGGCGCGATCCCGATCGTCCTGGGCGGCGACCACTCGATCGCCGAGCCCGACATCCGTGCCTGCTCCGCGCAGCACGGCCCCGTAGGCCTCGTCCACTTCGACACGCACACCGACACCGGCCGTGAGGTCTACGGCGTCGAGATCTCCCACGGCACGCCGATGTTCCGCCTGGTGGAGGCGGGTGCAGTCGATCCGGAGCGCTACGTCCAGATCGGCCTGCGCGGATACTGGCCGGGCGAGTCCGAGTTCGGCTGGCAGGAGGAGCGCGGGATCACGAGCTTCTTCATGCACGACGTGCGCGAGCTCGGCATCCAGCAGATCGTCGGCCGGACGCTCGCGCTGGTGGAGGACGGGCCCGTGTTTCTCTCCGTCGACGTCGACGTGCTGGATCCGGCCTTCGCGCCCGGGACGGGCACGCCGGAGCCCGGCGGGATGAGCAGCGTCGACCTGCTGTGGGCGTGCCGGACGGTCGCCGCCGGCGTCTCGCTGGTCGGGGCCGACGTGGTGGAGGTGTGTCCCTCGAACGTGGGCTCGCTGGATATCACCGCGCTCGTCGCCGAACGCGTCGTCCGCGAGATCATGACCGGCATCGCGCTGCGACGCAGCTCGAGCTAGATCAAGCGGCGGCGACCAGCTCCGCCGTGCGGGTGCAGACCCCGCCCGAGATCGGCACGACATACGGGACGGCCAGCCGCGAAGCGCGCGCACCGAGAACTCCATCGTGTTGATGGCCTGGAGGCCGTGCGCGCCCCGGCCGCGCTCAGCAGGCCGATCACCTTGTCGTGCAAGTACGGGGGATCCCGGGTGCCGATCAGGTGCAGCCAGTCGAGCGCGTTCTTGAAGGCTCCCGAGATCGTCCCCTGATACAGCGGGCTGCTCCAGATCAGCCCGTCGGCCGCGTAGCAGGACGCGAGCAGGTGCTCGGCGCCCTCCGTCGGGTCGGCGAGGTCCGGGTTGTACATCGGGAGGTCGAGCTCGCGCAGGTCGAGGAGCTCGATCTCGGCACCTGCGGCCTCCGCTCCCGCGAGCGCACGCTTCAGCGCGGTCCGGCTGCGGGAGACACGCGCAAGCGAGCCGCCGAGCCCGACGATCTTCGCCATCAGGACTCGGGCTTGGGACGCGTCGGCGAGTCGACGCACACGACCCGCGCGTCCTCGTCCCCGAGCACGGAGTAGCTGTGCGCGACGCCTGCCGGCGTGACGATCACGTCGCCGGGACCGGCATCCAACGACTCACCTTCGACCGTCCAGCGCATCCGGCCCGATCGGATGGTGATCACGTGGTCCTGCGGAGGGTCGTGCACGTGCACCTCCTTGACCTGGCCGGCCGGATGCGTGACCAGGTGCACCTCCACGTAGTCGAGCCAGATCCCCTCGTCCTCGTCGTCGGGACGGACGAAGCGGCTGTAGTCGGTCTTGTCGGTGATCTTGACCATGCACCCTCCTCAGGTCGTCTTGATGAGCCCGCCGTCGATGACGTAGTTGGAGCCTGTCACGTTCGCGGCCCGGGGCGAAGCGAGAAACGCGACGAGTGCGGCGACCTCTTCGGGCTTCGTGAAGCGTCCCGTGGGCATCGCCGCGGTGGCCATCTCCCGGACCCGGCTCGCATCGATGTCGTTCGCGGCCCCGATCGTGGCGGCGACGCCGCGGTCGCCCAGCCAGAGATCGGTCTCGACGGGGCCGGGAGACACGCTGTTGACGCGAATTCCCTTCGGGCCGAGCTCCTGCGAGATCGCTTTCGCCATGTTGACGAGCGCGGCCTTGGCCGCGCCGTAGTCCACGACGAGGCCGTCGGGATGGAAGAACGCGTTCACGGAGGCGACGTTCACGATCGATCCGCCGCCCTGCTCCACCATCCGCTCCACGGCCGCACGCGTGGCGCGCAGTGCCGAGAAGAAGTTGAGCTGGAGCGAGTGCTCGAAGTCCTCGACGCTCGTCTGCAGGAACCCTTCCAGTCGGAGCTCGACGGCGCCGACGTTGTTTACGAGGACGTCCACGCGGCCGTGCTGGCCCGCCGCCTCGCCCACCAGCCGCTCGGGCCCGCCTGGCTCGCCCAGGTCGACCGCGACCGCGGTCACGCCCCCCAGTCCCTCCAGCGTGTCGACCGTGCGCGCGCCCGCGACGACAACCGCTCCCTCAGCGGCGAGTGCGCGCACGACGGCGAGGCCGATGCCCTTGCTCGCGCCGGTGACGACGGCGACCTTCCCCTCGAGCTCGAGGTCCACGCTACTCCGCTAGAGAGTCGACGGCATCTCAACTCGTCTCCGCGTTGACGTCGGCCAGCCAGCTGTCGACGGCGGCGGTGACCTCTTCCCAGCCGGGCGCGGCCATGTGCAGGTGCGGCCGTCCCTCGAACTCGATGTAGTCCGTGCGGGCCGGAGACTTCTCGTACTTCTTGTACTGCGCCTTGGTCACCGACGCCGGGACGGTGTGGTCCTTGTCCGCGCCAACCAGCAGGAGCGGCGGCCGCTCCTCGTTCTTGAAGTGGACCTCCGTCGGCGGGTGCAGATGGAAGTTGGCGAAGCCGGCCTCGTAGATGATCTGACCCGTCTCGGGAACGTAATAGCGCTCGTAGGCTTTCTGCGCCTCTTCCGGTGGGAACGTGTTCACGAACCCGTACGTGAATTCCTCGAGCGTGAGCGACACGACGCCGTGCCACTTGGACGGATGGGCAAGGGAGGGCGAGCTCACCTTCAGCGTCGAGTACGGAAGCTTGAGAATGCCCTTGGGCGGCGCGGGGCTCATCGCCACGGCGGCCCGACCCAGGCCCCGGTCGGCCAGTAGCTCGACGATGAGCCCGCCGAACGAGTGCCCGAGCAGCACCGGCGGCTGGTCGAGGTCCTTGATCAGCCCTTCGTAGTGGTGGACGATCTCCTGGATGCCGAGGCCGGCCGAGTCCTCGGCGGTCTCACGCATCTCCTCGACGTCGCCGTGCTTGCGCGGCCATTCCGGCGCCGACACCGCGTAGCCTCGCTTGGAGAAGTAGTCCAAATAGTTCTCCCAGCTGCGCGCCGAGAGCCAGGCGCCGTGGATGAGCAGTAGGGGGACGTTTCCGGTGGCAGCCGACACGGTTCCTCCCTTCGTTGACAAGCTCACCCTACGCCGCGACTATCCTCGCCGCAGGTGGACCTGACCGGCTACGCGGAGATCACCAGCGTCGTCGTCTCGCGCAGGGGCGAGATCGTCCAGGAGGAGTACCTCGAGGGCGACGCGGACACGCTGCGGAACACCCGCTCGTGCACCAAGACGGTCGCGTCGGTGCTCACCGGCATCGCGATCGAGCGCGGCCTCGTCCGCGGCGTTGAGGCGTCGCTCGTCGAGCTGCTCGGAGCCTGTGTGGACGATCCGCGCAAGCGCGCGATCACCGTCCGCGACGTCCTCACGATGTCGTCCTGCCTCGACTGCGACGACTGGGACGAGGCCTCGCCCGGCAACGAGGAGCTGATGTACCCGCAAGAGGACTGGCTGGGCTTCGCCCTCGGGCTCCCGGTGCGGGAGAGCCGCGGCTTCTCGTACTGCACTGCCGGCGTCGTCGCGCTCGGCGTTGCGCTCGAGCAGGCAGTGGGCGGCTCGCTGCCCGATTTCGCGCGGCGTGAGCTCTTCGATCCCTTGACGATCGAGCGGGCGGAGTGGCAGAAGACGCCGCGCGGCCAGGTCTCGACGCGCGGGCGGGCTCCTCCTCACGAGCCGCTCGCTGCTGAAGCTTGGGGAGGTGTACCTACGCGGAGGAGGCGACGTCGTCCCTCGCGCGTGGGTGGAGGAGTCGCCCCGCGCGCACGCGCGGATCGACGAGCGGACGGAGTACGGCTACCTCTGGTGGCTCCGCCGCTACGGCGGCGAAGTCTGCTTCTTCATGAGCGGGATGGGCGGCAACCGGGTGCACGTCTTCCCGGGGCTCGAGCTGGTCGCGGTGATCACCAGCGCCAACTTCGGGCGGCGGGACGCCCATGCGCTCAGCGACCGCCTCTTGGAAGAGCAGATCTTGAGCTCTAGGATTGTGGAGTGAGGAAGGCGTTCGGAATCGCAGTCGCCGCCGCGCTCATCGCCGCAGCCGCTGTCGTGGCCATCCTCCTTGCGTTTCCCTCCGGCACGCGCGCGGAAGGTGCGCTTCAGAGCTGCCCGGGAGCGTTCCCGCCCAAGCGTCCCGAGCTCGCGAGCGTCAAGGCCTCCGGGATGGCCTGCTGGGCGGCCAAGCTCCTGCTCGACGAGGCGATGGAGCAGCGGGTCGGGTCGAAGAAGACGATCAAGCTGCTCGGGTTCACGTGCCGCTTAAAGCCCGAGACCGAGGCCTCGGGCGTCGTCTCGTGCACGGGCCACGGCGCGTCTGCGCGCGCGGCCTTCAGCGTCTTCTAGCTGCTGGCTGGAAGCGACGGCGCGAAGCCGCCGTAGCCCGGGGAAGATTCGTGACCCCGCAAGCGTTCTCTATCCTCACAGGATGGCTAGCTATCGGGATCTGCTGCAGAAGGTCAAGGCGGAGATCGACGAGGTCGACGCGCGGCACGCGCGCGACTTGATCGACCGCGACTCGCCGGCGATCGTGGACGTGCGCGAGCGCGAGGAGTGGGACGAGGGGCATCTCCCCGGCGCGATCCTTGTCCCACGCGGGAATCTGGAATCGCGCATCGAGCAGGCCGTCCCCGACCGGTCCAAGCCCGTCCTTCTCTATTGCGCCGCCGGCAACCGCTCCGCGTTCGCCGCGCAGACGCTGAAGGAGCTCGGCTACGAGCATCCCGTCTCGCTCGCCGGCGGCTACACCGACTGGAAGCGGAACGGCTTTCCCACCGAGCTGACCCGCTCGCTCTCGCCCCAGGGCCGCATGCGCTACAGCCGCCACCTGCTCATCCCCGAGGTGGGGGAGGAGGGGCAGCTGAAGCTGCTCGACTCGCGTGTCCTGCTGATCGGGGCGGGCGGGCTCGGATCGCCTGCGTCGCTGTACCTGGCCGCGGCCGGGGTCGGGACGCTCGGGATCGTGGACGACGACGTCGTGGACGAGTCGAACCTGCAGCGCCAGATCGTCCATTCCACCGCGACCCTGGGCGAGCCCAAGGTCGAGTCGGCCGCGCGTGCCCTGCGCGAGCTGAACCCGGACGTGCAGGTGCTCCCATACAGGACGCGCCTCACCTCGGAGACGGTGGAGGAGATCCTCGGCGACGGCTGGGACGTGATCGTGGACGGTGCGGACAACTTCCCGACCCGCTACCTCTTGAATGACGCTTCCGTCTGGCACCGGATCCCGGTCGTGCACGGCTCGATCTTCCGCTTCGAGGGCCAGCTGACCGTGTTCAAGCCCTTCGCAGCTGGAAGCGCCGACGGCGAAGCCGTCGGCGCCCGGCAGAAAGAGCCGGGCCCGTGCTACCGCTGCCTGTTCCCCCAGCCTCCGCCACCGGAGATGGCGCCCAGCTGCGCCGAGGGCGGAGTGCTCGGCGTCCTTCCTGGGATCGTCGGCTCGCTGCAGGCGAACGAGGCGCTCAAGCTCGCGCTCGGGATCGGCAACCCGCTGATCGGGCGGCTGATGCTCTTCGACGCGCTCGAGGTCAGCTTCACGGAGCTGCAGGTGAAGCGCGACCCGAACTGTCCGGTGTGCGGCGACGACCCCGCCATCACGGAGTACGTCGACTACGTCGAGTTCTGCGCAGCGGGGAGAGGTGCCTGATGGCGTCCGTGCGCATCCCGCCGCCGCTCCGTACCGAGACCGGTGGCGAGCCCGTGGTCGCGGCTGAGGGCGGCACCGTCCGCGATGTGCTCGTCGATCTCGTCTCGCGCTTCCCCTCGCTCCGCGCTCGTGTGCTCGAGGACGGGGAGGTCGCGCGCTTTGTCAACGTGTATGTGGGCGGCGAGGACGTGCGCACGCGCGACGGCCTCGACACGCCCGTCGCCGAAGGCGAGACGGTCATCCTGCTACCGGCAGTAGCCGGTGGGCTCTAAGTGCCCACCTCCCTCCCATCTCGCACTCACCGGCGTGCTGCAAAGCGGCGCCATGCGTCGTCCTCAGTCGCGCCCGTAGCCTCCGGCTACGCGCGCTCCCTGCGTCCTAGCCTGGCTTGCTTTTCGCGGTCGGAGAGCGCGAGTTGCTCGGTCGGTGGGCTGCGCTAGCCCCACTGACACGCGGCCCTCGCTGCTCGACACGGTCGGCTGCACGCCGCTCGTCGAGCTTCCCCGGCTGGCGGCTGCCGCTGGGCTGGCGGCGGACGTGCGCCTGTACGCGAAGCTCGAAGGCCAAAACCCGACCGGCTCCATCAAGGACCGTGTCGCCAAGACGATGATCGAGGCGGCCGAGGAGGAAGGGATTCTCGAGCCGGGCCGCGAGCTGCTCGAGCCGACCTCCGGCAATACCGGAATCTCGCTCGCGCTCGTCGCCAAGCTCAAGGGCTACAAGCTGACCTGCGTCCTCCCCGAGAACGCCACCGAGGAGCGCAAGCGCATGCTGCGCCTGTATGGCGTGGAGATCGTCGAGTCGCCTCGTGCGCAGGGCTCCAACGGCGCCGTCCGCCTCGCCTTGCAGATGGCCGAAGCCGATTCGCACTGGTTCATGCCCTTCCAGTACGCGAACGAGGCCAACCCGCGCGCGCACTACGAGGGAACGGGAGCGGAGATCGCCGACGCGCTCGACCGCGTGGACGTGTTCGTCGCCGGGCTCGGCACGGGCGGAACGCTCATGGGGGCCGGCGCGCGCCTGCGCGAGCCCTTCCCCGACATCGTGGTCGCCGCCGCCGAGCCGCTTCCGGGCGACCCGGTCATGGGCCTTCGCTCCCTGGAGGAGGGCTACGTCCCGCCCATCCTCGACGTGTCCAAGCTCGACCGGAAGCTGCTCGTCTCGAACGCCGACTCGGTGGCCGCGCTGCGCCGACTGCTCGACACCGAAGGCGTCTTCGCCGGCGTCTCCTCAGGCGCGGTCGTCGACGTCGCTGTGCGCCTGGGGCGCGAGCTGGACGAGGGCGTCGTCGTGTGCGTCCTCGCCGACGGCGGCTGGCGCTACCTCTCGGCAGACTTCTGGCAGCTGCCCGTCGGAGAGCTGGAGCGCGCGATGGAGGCCAACGTCTGGTGGTGATCCCCGCCGCCGTGCGCGACGCGCTCCAGGCGCACGCATGGGAGGAGGCGCCCAACGAGGCCTGCGGCCTGATCGTCCTCCGCGACGGCAAGGCCGTCCGCTACGAGCGCGGGAGAAACCGGCTCGAGTCGCCGTATCGCTTCGAGCTCGACATCGACCCCGAGCTGTGGTTCCTCGAGGACGACGGCTACGAGCTCGCCGTCTTCCACTCGCATCCCGCCTCCGCCGCGAAGCCCTCGCGCACCGACGTCGAGCGCATCGGATTGTGGGCCGGCCGCCCGTTCTTCATCCTGAGCCTGTCCACCGGCGAGCTGAACGCGTTCCGTATCGACGGCAACGGGATCGAGCAGGAGCCCATCGCGTAGGCTCGGCGCAATGGCCTACGACGAGGCACTCGCGGAGCGGATCCGGAGCCTCGTGTCGAGCGAGCCGGGCGTGACCGAGAAGAAGATGTTCGGAGGCCTCTCCTTCCTCGTCGGCGGGAACATGGCCGTTGCGGCCAGCGGCCAGGGCGGGCTGCTCGTCCGCGTGCCTCCCGGCGAGACAGTCGCACTCCTGGAGACCACGCCCGCGACGCTGATGGAGATGGGCGGCCGCTCGATGGCCGGGTGGCTGCGGGTCGCCTCCGAGGATGTGGAGGCGGACGGAGCCCTCCAAGAGTGGGTCGACCGCGGCATCTCATACGCGCGCTCGCTCCCGCCGAAGTGAGCGACTTCACCGTTCGGGCCGCCCGCCCCGGCGACGGCAGGGCGTTGACCGAGCTCGCGGCCGCGGCCGCCGACACCGGCGCGGTGCGGATCGCCCCGCACTACCTTCACGATCCCCTCGAGACGTCGCGCGTCCTGCGGCCGGAGGCGGAATGGGCGATAGCCGAGACCGAGGACGGGCGTGCAATCGGGGCGGGCACGGTCGACTTCGGCGACGTCGAGATCGAAGGCGAGGTGTGTCCCTGTGCGCGACTTAGCAACCTGATGGTGGATCCCGGCCACCGCCGTCGCGGAGTCGCCCGCGCGCTGACCGCATGGCGTCTCGATCGGGCGGGCCAGGACGCCGTCGTGGTCGCCGGGATCCAGAGCGGCAACGAAGGCTCGTTCGCGAACGCGCGGAAGTGGGCAACGCAGATCTTCGGAAAGGTCGTGCTTCCCGCGTTCAACGTCGCACGGGATGGGCGACCGCCGGCGGGGCTGGAGCTGCGGGAGCCGCGGAACGACGACGAGTGGGAGCAGGTTGCAGCCGGTCTCTCGGAGTTCGAGAAGGGATGGAACCTGCGCATCCCGGAAACTGTTGCCGTCCTTCGCGAGCGGCTTGCGCGGACACCTCTGGACGTCCCCGTGCAACGTCAGGTCGTGGCGGTCGAGGGAGGGGAGGTGGTCGGTGGGTGCGAGCTGCACGAGGGCGCTCGCCTGCAGACGCTGGTGGTCGAGGAGTTGCCGCTCGTCCTGCGCGCGCTCACGGCCGTCACGCGGACCCTGCCCGCGGACGGGGTGATACGGGCGGTTGCCGCTGCCCGCCTGTGGTATCGGCCCGGCCGCGCCGACGTGGGCCGGGCGCTCTGGGCACACGCCCGGGCGGTTTCCCCGGACGTCGGCAACACGGTGAGCCTCCAGTTCGACCCGCGCGGCCCGTTGAGCCAGATCGCGCGTGTGAGACCGTGGACCCCGAAGGGGGAGATCGCGGTGGCCGTTCGCAGCCCGGTCACGCTGTCCGAGGAGCGGCTGCTCGCTCCCCCCTAGCGGGTACTGCGTGCGACCGCCTCGATCTCGACGAGCTGGCCGGGATAGCCGAGGAGGGAGACACCGAGGAGGGTGCTCGGCGCCCGACCCAGGCGAGCCGCGACCACTTCCCACACGCGCACGAGGTCGGCGCGGTCACTCGTCGCGACGTAGATCGTCGTCTTGAGCAGTCCTTCGGCATCGGCTCCGGCCTCGTGGAGGGCGGCCAGCAGATTCTCGACCGTCTGCCGCGCTTGAGCCTCGAAGTCCCTTGGCCCGACGACGTTGCCCGCGGCATCGAGCGGACACGCGCCGGCGCAGAGCACGAGACCCTCGGCCGAGCGGCTGTATTCGTAGGGCGCGCCCCGCCAGAGCTCCATGCTGCGGGACCCTACGCCTACGAGCAGGGAGAGGTCGATTCTCATAACATCTGGACCGAAACCGGCGTCCAGTCAGTGACTTTGGCCGTCGTCCTGGTGGAGGTGCCTTATGGGCCTTCGGAATCGCATTTCCGTCTCGACGAATGCCTGATCACCGCCGGAAGAGAGAACAGCTGTGAAACAAGAGGGCCACTCCGACGCGGACACGGCGCCGTCGACGCCGGCTGCGCCGAGTCCGCTCGAGCTTCTCCGGAGCCGCTCGTACGTCGTGCTGCTCGTGTTGGGCGCGATCATCGGCGTGCCGGTGGCTGCGGCCGCGTACTTCTTTCTCAAGGGTGTCAGCGAGCTGCAGCAATATGTGTTCGGCACGCTGCCCGGCGAACTCGGCTTCGAAAGCCAGCCTGCCTGGTGGCCGATTCCGCTGCTTGCGCTGAGCGGCCTGCTGGTGGCGCTCACGATCCGGTACCTGCCGGGAACGGCAGGGCACAAGCCGGCGGAGGGGTTCAAGTCATCCGGACCCGTGCCGCCGATCGAGCTCCCCGGGATTGTCATTGCCTCGTTCGCCACCCTCAGCCTCGGGGTCGTCCTTGGCCCGGAGGCGCCTCTGATCGCGATCGGCAGCGGCCTCGGAGTCCTCGCCCTCCACCTGGTCAAGCGCGACGCGCCTGAGATGGCCAGTGCCGTGATCGGCGCCGCCGGGAGCTTCGCCGCGATCAGCACGCTCCTCGGCTCACCTCTTCCGGCCGCGTTCCTGATGATGGAGGTGGCCGGGATCGGCGGCCCGATGCTCGGAGTGGTGCTTGCGCCCGGTCTGCTCGCTGCCGGCGTCGGCTCGCTGATCTTCATCGGGCTCGACAACTGGACCGGCTTCGGCACCTTCTCGCTCGCGGTCCCGGACATCCCTCCGGCCGGCAGCCCCGGTGTGTCCGAGTTTCTGTGGGCGATCGTGATTGGTGTCATCGCGGCGATCCTCGGCGCCGGCATCAAGCGGCTGTCGCTGCTGCTACAGCCGATCGTCGAACGCCGAATGGTGCTGCTGACACCCCTCGTCGGCGTCGCGATTGGCGTTGTCGTGCTGATCTTCGTCGAAGTAACCGGGAGAAGCTCGGCCGAGGTGCTCTTCTCTGGACAGGATCAGCTCCCGGGCCTGATCGAAGGCGCCGCCGGCTGGACCGTGGGCGCGCTCCTGATGGTCGTCCTCTGCAAAGGCCTCGCGTACAGCTTCTCGCTGAGCAGCTTCCGAGGAGGCCCAATTTTCCCGAGCATGTTCATCGGCGCTGCCGGCGGCATTGCGCTCTCCCACCTTCCCGGGCTGCCGATGATCGCGGGTGCCGCAATGGGTATCGGCGCGCTGATGGTCGCAATGCTGGGACTGCCGCTCACGTCCGTTCTCGTCGTGAGTGTGTTCCTCCAGGCCGACGGCCTCAGTCTGATGCCGCTTGTGATCGTCGCCGTCGTGGTCTCCTACATTGTGTCGGCCCGGCTCCCTCCCGCACCCGGCTCTGCGGTCCCCTCGTAGGCAGCTGTCATCGGTCGCTCGGTGCACCGGACCTGGTGGAGACCACGCCGGGCGATCTGGTGGGTCGGCGTCCTCTTCGCGATCGGCTCGGCCTGCTTCCTCGTCGGGCCGTTTCCCGGATTCGTGGAGCTCGTGGGCTCGATCGTCGACGGAATCGTTTTCTTCGTCGGCTCGATCTTCTTCACCTCGGCGGCGACGCTTCAGCTGGTGACGACGGGCAATCGCGGTCGAGGGCTCGACTGGTGGAGCAGCGCAGTCCAGGTCGCGGGAACGCTCTTCTTCAACATCAGCACGCTCGACGCTCTGCGGCAGGCGCTCGACACGACGCAGTACAACAGGCTCGTCTGGGCGCCTGACGCCTTCGGGTCGATCTGCTTCCTGGTCTCCGGCTACCTCGCCTACGTCGCCGTCTGCGGGCGGCCCTTCTGCCGGCCGCGACGAAGCCGCGCATGGTGGATCGCCGCCATCAATCTCCTCGGCTGCGTCGCATTCGGGATCTCGGCAGTGGCGTCTTATGTGATCCCCGCAACCGGGAGCGCGCTCGATCTCGCCCGCGCCAACGCGGCCACAGCCTTCGGAGCGCTCTGCTTCCTGATCGGCGCGGTTTTGCTGCTGCCCGAGCAGGACTGAGCACCAGGCCAGAGGCCTGGTGGGAAATTCGGCCGCCGTCGGGGGCGCTCCAGACCAAGCCGGGCAGTGCGGACGGACGCGGTTCGTAGCAGCGCTACGGATCGCGGCCGTGCTGAGCCGGCGCCGTGTCTGGAGCGTCATCCGGCTCGGCCTAATTTCACATCAGGCCTCCAGTTCACCTTCTTCGGGCGAAGCGGCTGCGCGTCACTGCGGGCTCGGTCCGTTCAGGGGCCAGACCACCCGCATCGAGACCGGCGAGGGGTTCAGCCCGCTCGGCTAACGTCGGATGACTCAGTACCCGGTGCCGGTTTTCACCCGCTTGCGGTCGAGGTCGTGTAGGCCGCCTTTCTTCTTCAGCGTCTCGCACGCCTCGGCGATGTCGTTTGCGAGCGTGGTGGCGAGCGTGTGGCCGAGTGTCAGCTTGACGAGCGCGCGCATGATCGTGACGTGGTCGGCGTTGGGGGGCAGCTTGTACGCGGGCACCATCCAGCCGCGCTCGGCCGCTAGTTGCGAGGCGACGTCGAACTCGTCGTAGTCGTGGTCGCCGTCGAGCTGGAACGCGACGAGCGGCAGCTGCTCCGCACCCTCGTCGCCGACCAGCTTGAACTCGCCTATTCCGGCGATCCGCTCGGCCAACGCGCGGGCGTTGGCCTGCATCGTCTCCATGATGTAGCGGTAGCCGTCGTGGCCGTAGCGGACGAAGTTGTAGTACTGCGCGAGCACCATCGAGGAGCCGGTCGAGAAGTTCAGCGTGAACGTCGCGTCGGTCTTGCCCAGGTAGTTCTCGTAGAAGACGAGGTCCTCGGCTAGGTCGCTCTTCTCGCGGAACACGAGCCACCCGATGCCCGGGTAGACGAGCCCGAACTTGTGGCCCGAGACGTTGATCGAGCGCACCTGCTCGAGGCGGAAGTCCCACTCGGAGTCGGGGTACAGGAACGGCCACACGAAACCGCCGCTGGCCCCGTCGACGTGCAGCGGGACGTCGAGCCCGCGCTCGTCTCGTAGCCGGACCAGCAGGTGGTTGATGCCCGGGATGTCGTCGGCATGGCCCGTGAAGGTCGTGCCGAGCACGGCGGCGACGCCGATCGTGTTCTCGTCGACGTGCGGCTCGACGTCCTCGGGGCCGATCACGTACTTGTCGGGCTGCAGGGGGATGATCCGCGGCTCCACGTCGAAGTAGCGGCAGAACTTCTCCCATACGACGTGCACGTCGCCGCCGAACACGAGGTTCGGCTGGCTCGTGTCCTTGCCGGCCGCCTCGCGGCGCTGGCGCCACTTCCACTTCAGAGACAGGGCGCCGAGCATGATCGCCTCAGAGGAGCCCTGCGTGCGCGCGCCGGTCGTCTCGCCGGGGGCGTGGAACAGGCTCGCGAGGATGCGGATGCAACGCTGCTCGATCTCGGCGGTCTGCGGATACTCGGCGTGGTCGATGAAGTTGCGGTGCAGGTTCTCGGCGATGATCCGCTGCGCCTCGGGCTCCATCCAGGTCGTCACGAACGTCGCGAGATTGCGCTGCGGAATCCCGTCGAGCACGAGCTCCTCCCCGATGAGACGCATCGCGTCGACCGCGCGCATGCCATGCTCCGGCAGCTGGTTGTCCGGCGAGGGCTCGAGCAGGAACCGGTTGCCGTAGGCCTCCGCGAGAGCCTCGAGTTGATCGATGACCGCCGCTCCGTCATCCCCGTTCGTGGACTTGCCCGTCGCAGCGCTGTGCTGATGGATCGACATGGTTCTCTCTCCTCTCTTTTCTTTTTTACGCCGACCGCATCGATGCCGCCGGCTCCGGGATGAAGCATGAGCGTGCCGGCAAAGATGCGGACGGCCGGCCGCCGTACTGGCGTTCGATCCGCTGACGGGTTCCGACGTGGACGGCTCCGGCAGGGCGGCGATCGCTCGGGGCGCCCCAAACTAGCGTGCCATTGGGGACCGGCCTGGGGCATCACCCGACCGGGATGAAGTACATGGACCCGCACGACGGTCACGAGCTCGCCGATCCGCCACTTTTCGACGAAGTCCTCGCGCCCTCGCAGCGTGACGCGCGCGGTCGTGTCCGGTCGATCGATGTCGCGGACGCCGGTCGACTCGCTGCGGCAGCGCGGCTGGCAGGTGCCCGCGTACTCATTCCCGAAGAGCCGCACCGCCCTCGCGGCGCTACGCGTGGTTGTGCGGCAGGGCTTCGGCCACGACATGGCGGATCTGCTCATGTCCGATCTCGAACGCCAGCTCCCGCGCCTACAGGCACAAGCAGCCCCGGTTCACGACGCCGACGCAGGCGCCGCCTTCCGCCACTAGCCACTAGGCCAGAGAGCCGCTCGCCAGGCGCGGCGAAGATCATCTGTCTGCAAGAGGGCGCCTAGTGAGGCGCGGCGGCGGGTCGCCGCGCGAGCGCCTGCCTCAGCCCTGCGCGCAGCTCCTCGACGATCGCCAGATACTCAGCCGCAGGCCGCCCGAGCAGCGGCTCGAGCCGTTCGAAGGAGGCGACGACTGCCGGCCACCCCCGGTCGCTGAGCCGCCTGCCCTGCGCGGTCAGCACGAGGTGGTACGAGCGGCCGTCCGCGGGGTTCGGCACCTTGCGGACGTCCCCGCGCTCGACGAGACGCCGGACGTAGTCGCGGATCGTCGTTGGAGGCATGCCGGTCTCGGCGGCGAGTCCGCCGGGTGAGACCGGTTGAAGGAGGGTGATCCAGCCGAGGAAGGAGAAGAGCTCCGGCGCAACGCCGGCTTTCTCGAGCTCCTCGCCGACGAGAACGGCGACGAGCGAACCCGCCGTGTACACCGACTGCATGAGATGGGCGTCGTGTCCGGCCGGGTTGGCCACGGTTCGGATCATAGGTTGACCTAGTGCGACTTCGTCGGTAAATTAGTGCGAGTTCGTCGCTATTTTATGAGAGCTTTTATCCTCGTATCTGTCCTTGCCGCCCTCCTCGCCACCGCGGCCGGCGGAGCGTCACGCCCACATCTGAGGCTGCCGTACGACCTGGCGGCTCGCGGATCGACGGTGTACGTCGCCGACGGGCTGCGTCACCAGATCCTGCGCTTCGACCTCAAGCGGCGCCTGCTGGTCGTGGTCGCGGGGACGGGGAAGACGGGAACGTCGGGCGACGGTGGCCCGGCCAGGAAGGCGCGGCTGACCGAGCCGGCGGAGATCACACTCGACCCCGCCGGAAACCTGTACTTCAGCGACGTGAACCAGGGGCGCGTCCGCCGCGTCGACCGCCGCGGGATCATCACCACCGTCGGCCGCGTACCGGCCGCCGCGGGAGTCGCGGTCGACCCGAGCGGCCGCTACCTGGCGGTCTCCTCGATCGAGGGCTGGGTCTACCGCTTCGACCTCGTGAGCGGCGCGCGCGAGCGGCTCGCGGGTGACGGGACGCCGGTCTCGAGCGGAAACGGCGGTCCTGCTGCGGAAGCGCAGCTCAACGGCCCCCACGACGTGACGTATGAGCCGAACGGCGACCTCCTCGTCAGCGAGGCCACCGGAGTCCGTCGCATCGACGCCCAGACCGGCCGGATATCGAAGGCGTTCCCACAGCTCGGCTTCAAGGTCGTCGTCGGGCCGAACGGGACGTACTTCCTCATGGCCGGCGATCCGAACGGGGGCAAGATCACGCAGGTGAAGCGGAACGGCGACGTCGTCCGGGTCATCGGCACCGGGCGGCTCTCGCGCCACGTCCCGCGCGCCCCGATCAGTCGGGTCGGCTTCCTGCCGACCGACGTCGAGCCTGTCGCCGGCGCGCTGCTCATCTCGGAGGCGCAGCCGGTCGCCGCGATCCGCCGCCTCGCAGCCGGCTCCTCGACGCTGACGACCTTCGTGCGCTAATCGAGCAGCCGGTCGAGGCCGCGCGTGAGGCCCACACGGCCGGGGACGGCCCGGACCGCGAGGAGCGTTCCGGCTACATATGGCGCAGCGCTCTCGCCCGCGTCGTGGCGGATCGAGAGCCGCTCCCCCGGCGCGGCGAAGATCACCTCCGTCGACACCGTGAAGCTCGGTAGCCGGACCGAGTGCACCTGCGTTCCGGCCACGCTCGCGCCGCGGGCGTCGCGCGCGCCGTGCGTCTCGCCGACCGGAACGTCCAGCGCCGGCTCGACGACCTCGGCAAGCCGCTCGGCGAGCTCGCGGGAGGTGCCACTGGGAGCATCCGGCTTGGTCGAGCTCGAGTAGTCGATGATCTCCCGGTACGGGAGATGCCGCGCGGCTTCGGTCGCGAAGCGGAGGAGGAGGGCGGCCGAGACCGAGAAGTTGCCCGCGGCGATCACGCCGACGCCTTTCTCCCGCGCGAGCGTGTCGATCTCGTCGTAGTCGTCCGCGGACAGGCCGCTCGAGCCGATCACCACGCCGACCTCACATTCGAGGGCGGCGAGGACGTTCTTCTTCACGACAGCCGCATGCGTGTAGTCGACCAGCACGTCAGCCTGGACGTCGTGGAGCGCCTCGGCGACCGAGGAGAAATGCGCCTGGTCCGAGCGCGCGACCCCCGCCGCGAGCTCGAGATCCTCGGCCGCTTCCACCGCCTCGGCGACGGCGCTGCCGGTCCAGCCGGTGACGCCGGCGACGCAAACGCGGATCACGAGCAAAGAGTACGGGGTGTTGAGGTTCGGCTTCAGCAGTGGGCACATGAAGCCGTACACGGGACGCGGCACGAACGACGCCGAATCGGCCGTCGGACCATGACGCAGACGTAGTGATCTTTGGAGTTCCCAAACCGCGGCCGTACGGTTCATCCCCGTGAGCCGGCGCGGAGTCCTGTTGTTCGCGGCCATGTGCGTGATCTGGGGGATCCCGTACCTGATGATCCGCGTCGCAGTGCGGGAGCTCGCACCCGTGACGCTGGTCTTCTTCCGGACCGCTCTCGCCGCCGTGCTCCTTCTCCCCTTTGCCCTCTGGCGGAAGGAGCTTCGCGCCCTGCTCCCGCACTGGCGCGCGCTTTTGCTCTATACGGGGATCGAGGTCGCGCTGCCGTGGTTCCTGCTCGCGAAGGCGGAGATCCACCTGTCGAGCTCGCTGACCGGTCTGCTCATCGCCGCGGTGCCGCTCGTCGGCGCCGTGATCGCCGGGCTCACCGGGGAGCGCGAGCGCCAGGGGACGCGCCGCTGGCTCGGCCTCCTCGTCGGGATCGTCGGCGTGGCCGCGATCGTGGGGCTCGACGTTGGCCAGGTGCACGTCGTGCCGCTCCTGTTGATCGCCTGCGTCGCCGTCTGTTATGCGATCGGGCCGATCATCTTCGCGCGCTCACTCTCGGGTGCGCCGCCGCTCAGCGTCGTCGTCGCCTCGCTCCTCCTAACCGCCGTCGTGTACGCGCCGCTCGCCGCATTCCGCTGGCCGGCCTCGATGCCCTCGGCGCACGTGATCGAATCCGTCATTGGGCTTGCGGTTGTGTGCACGGCACTCGGCTTCATCCTGTTCTTCGCCCTGATCCGAGAGCTCGGGCCGGTGCGCGCGACCGTCATCACGTACGTGAATCCGGCCGTGGCCGCGGTCGTCGGCGTCGCCTTCCTGGACGAGAACATCACCACCGGGATGATCGTCGGCTTCGCGCTCGTCATCGTAGGGTCGATTCTGGCCACCGGGCGTGGGCCGGAGCCGGTACCCGAGCCCTAGATGGCTGATGCCACGATCTCGCGCGTCCGGCTGCGCGATCTGGCACGCCTGGGCCGCTCCGGCCCGGATCCGGCCGGCGGAGCCGGCCTCCACCGTGCCTGCGCTTCGCCGCGTCGGCCGCTCACCGATGCTCCCGGCATCGGCAAGCGTCCGCCGCGGCGCCCCAGACGCACCAGCTCGCGCCCCGGAGCAGGCGATCTCATGGCATCAACCATCTAGGCGTAGGGGCCCGAGTACTCGAGATAGCGCGTGGTCGCGCGGGCTCCTGCGTGGCCGAGGTATCGCTCGACCGTGTACCGCGGGGTGATTTCGAGGCCCGAGTTCCCCTCGACGGGACCGGTCGAGGCCGCGACGGTGTAGAGGTCGAACTGCCCGCGGCCCCCGTAGATCGCGGTGTCGCAGAAGACCTCCCACGGCCCGGCCGTGTCGATCACGTTCAGGCCGGGGCCGATCGCGACGGCGGTGCGGATCGAGCCATCCGCGGGAAGCGGGATCGGCCGCGCCGGAAGGGCCTGGTCAGGTTTCGACAGCGCCTTCTCGGAGCCGCTCAGGCCCCAGCCGGCGACCGGCACGGCCGCGCCGCCCGCGACGACCGCCGAGCCCGCCAGGAAGCGCTTGCGGTTCATCAGGCCGGGACCCGGTAGAGGCGCCCGCCCCGGTTGTCCGCGAGCCACACCGCGCCGCCGGCCGCGACGAGGCCGTTGACGTCGAGCCTCGCCGTGGGTTCCACGACGGTGCTGACGGCGCCGCTCGCGACGGACACGCGCTTGAGCGCATCCATCGTCGGGAAGCCGCTCTGGTCGACCGCGGCGCTGCGCGTCGGTACCCAGATCTCGTCGCCGACGGCGACCAGGTCGATCCCGCTCGCGCCGATCTCGATCGTCCGGTCGACCGACGCCGTCGCCGGATTCACTTTCAGCAGGTCGGTGCCGCGGCCCGTTACCCACAAGCTGCCGTGGGAGAACGTGATCCGCTCGGGCGCGCGGTCGTTGACGCCTCCCAGGGTGGTAAACAGGGTGGACTCGTTGGTTCCGAGGTCGATGCGGTTGATGGTCGTGTCGCGGTGGTTCACTACCCAGGCGGTTGCGCCTTCGAAGGCCATGCTCGCCGGACCGTCCCCGGCGTCGATCCGCGCGACGACGCGGTTCGACGCCGGAGAGACGCGGACGACGCTCGCTCCCTGGTCGGCCGCGACCCACACGGAGCCGCCGCCGATCCAGATGTTGTAGGCGGCCGCGACGCTCAGGCCGATCCGACTGGTGATCCTCGCCTTCTTCGGGTTGATGCGGTACAGGGTTCCGCCGGAGTCGAGCCCCCAGATCGAGCCGAGCCCCGACGCGACCGCAATCGCCGGGCCGCGCAGCCGGATCGACTTCGTCGTCTTTCCCGTCTTCGTATTGACGCGGACGATGCGGGACTGCGTCTTGCACGCGACCCACGCCGTCGTGCCCTGGAGCGCGAGCGTCATAGTCGGCCAGAACGGGCCCGCCGCTGCGCACACCTTGATCGAGCGCGCGCCGGGCAGGCCGCCGCTGCTCGCGGAGGCGCACGAGGCCGCGAGCGCCAAAAGGGCGGCGAGCGCGGCCGCGCGTCTCATACGGGAGGCTCGGGGTCGTACTGGATGTAGCGGCGAACATCCTGGGCGCGCTCGCGCGAGTCCAGCCGGGCGACGAGGTGGAGCGCCATGTCGATCCCCGCCGACACTCCGGCGGCGGTGATCACGTCCCCGTCGTCGACGAAACGGGCGTCCGGCCGGACGTCCACGTTCTCGTACGTTCCGAGCGCCTCGAGCGCGCCCCAGTGCGTTGTCGCCGGGCGGCCCTCGAGCAGTCCCGCGGCCGCGAGGATGAGCGCGCCGGTGCAGACGCTTGTCATCAGCGTCCCGTTCTCGCCGAGCCCGCGCACCCGGTCGAGCACGCGCTCGTCTTCCGCCTGCGGCCGGGCGTTCCCACCCGGGAGGACGAGGACGTCGATCTCGCCGACGTCGGACCACGTCCTGTCCGGCAGGAGCCGCAGGCCATGCGCGCAGCGAACCTCGTCACCGCGCTCGGCAACGGTGTAGACGTGGACGGCTTTGCCGTTCGCCTGGGCTCCCCAGGCGGCCAGCACCTCGTACGGGCCGGCGACGTCGAGCTCTTCGACCCCGTCCCAGACCGCGACCGCAATCGTCATCCCGCTCATTCCGGAAAGTATGGCGGTTTCGCCCGATCGCCCTCAGTCGAATTTCGCTAGGTTTCGGCCACATGCGTACTGTCGCCGCGGTCATCGACCAGGGAGCCCTCACCTTCGACTTCGCCATCCCGTGCGAGATCTTCGGGCTCGACCGCAGCGACATCGTCGATCCCTGGTACGAGTTCCTCGTCGTCGCGGCCGGCGACCGGCGCGTGCGGACGCAGACAGGCTTCGTGCTCGAGGCGCCGCACGGGCTGGATGCGCTCGAGCGCGCGGACACGATCGTCGTTCCCGGCTGGGCCGACCCGGAGCTGGAGCCGTCGCACGCACTGAAGGAGGCGCTCGTGCTGGCGTACGACCGTGGCGCGCGGCTGGTGTCGGTGTGCACCGGCGCATTCGTTCTGGCGGCGGCGGGACTGCTGGACGGCCGCCGCGCGACGACCCACTGGATGTACGCCGAACGGCTCGCGCGGCGGTATCCGCGCGTCGAGCTCGATCCCGACGTCCTCTATCTCGCGGACGAGCGCGTGTTCACGTCGGCGGGCACTGCGGCCGGCATCGACCTGTGCCTGCACCTGGTCTCGCTCGACCACGGCGTGGAGGTGGCCGCCACGGTCGCGCGGCGCCTCGTCATGCCGCTCTACCGGCTCGGCGGGCAGGCGCAGTACGTGGACACCCCGATTGCGCCCGATCCCGGCGGGCTCGCGGCGCTGCTCGACTGGGGCCAGGCCAACCTCGGCGCGGGCATCACCGTGGACGACCTCGTCCGTCGTGCGGCGGTGAGCCCGAGAACGCTGACGCGCCGCTTCCGCGCGGCGGTTGGCATGCCGCCGGGGGAATGGCTCCACCGCGAGCGGCTGCGATTGGCCCAGCGATTGCTGGAGCGGACGGACGACCCGATCGAGGTGGTCGCGCGCCGCGCCGGCTACGACGCCGCGGTCACGATGCGGGCGCAGTTCGCGGCGCGCCTGCACACCTCGCCCCGCGCGTACCGCCGCACGTTCCGCGCCTCACCGGTTGCCGCCGGGTAGCCTGCCGCGTCGTGGATGATGCGCAAATCCTGCGGCCCGGGCGTGGGCCGGCGAGGCCGTCGAAGTTCGAGCGGCGTCAGGCCGCGGGCAGCAGCGAGCGCAGTTCGTCGAGCGTGTCCGCCTCGGCCGCGTCCTTGTCGGTGCGGTACCGCTTCACGCGTGCGAACCGGAGGGCGATCCCGCCCGCGTAGCGCTTCGACGCGTGCACGCTGTCGAGCGCGATCTCGACCACGAGCTCGGGGCGGACGAACACGGCGATGCCGCGGCGGCCGGTCTCTCGCGCGAGCAGCTCCCCCGTCTGCCACTCGAGGAGCTCGTCGGTCAGTCCCTTGAAGCACTTCCCGACCATGACGAAGTCGCCGGACTCGGCATCGCGCGCGCCCAGGTGCAGGTTGGAGAGCCAGCCCTCCCGGCGGCCGTGGCCCCACTCGGCACCGAGCACGACGAGGTCGTACGTACGCACCGGCTTCACCTTCCGCCAGGCCTTCCCGCGCCGCCCGGCGGCGTACAGCGACGTCGCGTCCTTCACGACGACGCCTTCGTGACCGGCCGCCAGCGCCTCGCCCAGCAGCCGCCGCGCCTCCTCCGGATCCGAGGTCAGCATGCTCGGGACCTTCAGCGTGGGCGCGACCGCGGCGAGCCGTGCGGAGCGCTTCTCGAGCGGGACGTCGAGCAGGTCCTCGCCGTCGAGGTGGAGGACGTCGAACAGGAACGTCGGGCTCTCCTTGTCGAGCCAGAGCGCCTCGCCGTCCAGCACCGCTTGCTCGACCAGCAGCTCGAGCGCGGCCTCCACCGTGCGCGGGACGGTGAGCGTGATGTCGTTCAGGTTGCGCGTGTACACACGCACCTCGTCTCCACGCCGGTGGATCTGGATGCGGATCCCGTCCAGCTTCCACTCGACCGAGGCACGCTCGAAGCCGTCGAGGGCGTCCTCGACCGACTGCGCCGTCGAGGCGAGCATGGGCAGAACGGGCTGGAAGATCTGGAAGCCGACTCCACGCAGCCCCTCCTCGCCTTCCGTCAGGGCGAGCTCGGCCGTTCGCGGCAGGTCGCCGGAAAGCATGAGGGCCCGCCGCGCCAGGTCTCCCGGGACCCCTGCGGCCTTCGCGATCGCATCCGCCGTCAGCCCGGCGAGCGCGCCCTGGCGCAGCTCCCCGGTGAAGAGCCGGCGGATGAAGCTCGCCTCGGCCTCGGTCGCGCGCTCCAGCAGCGAGCCGAGGATCTCGCGGCGGTGCGCGGCCGAGCCACTCCCTGTCGAGGCCTGGATGTCGGTGATCGCCTGGTCGAGATCGGCGATCGTCAGCGACGGCTCGGCCGCGGGCTCGCCCCGCAGGGAGTAGATGGTCGAATGTCCGACGCCGACACGGCCCTGGCGGGGAACGCCCGAGAGGAGCCCGGCGGCGACGGCGACCTCGCCCGGATCGAGTCCGCGGAGCAGCTCGGCGATGGTCGCGATCTTCTTGGAGCGCGCGCTCGTCCCGGCGACCGCAGCGGAGGCGGCGACCAGATCCGCGAGCAGAGTTACTTCCATATGACAGTATCGGCGCTCATGACTCCCCGGGAACTCCCGCCTCGACTCCCGCCCGAGGGTACAGCGAACGTCCTCTTCCAGAGCTTCCGCACCGGGATCGCGATTCGGGAGCTGATGACGACGGTCTGGGAAGGCTCAGGCGTGACCGGCGAGGAGTACGGCGTTCTCGGCGTGCTCCACTTCTTTCCCGACCGCACGCCGACCGAGCTCGCGACCGCGCTCGGAATCCCGCCGACCACCGTCTCGCGGCACGTCGCCCGTTTCCTGCTCGACGGGCTGGTCGAGCGGACGCCGAACCCCGAGGACGGGCGCTCGTATCTCCTGCGTCCGACGGCGCGGGGGTCGAAGATCGTCGAGACGATCGCGCCGCAGATAGGGAAGGTCGTCGAGGCGCTCGGGAAGGAGTCCGCCCAGCCGCTCGAGGAGATCGCCTCTGCTCTCGCCGCGCTCGAAGACGCGGCGAAGAAAGTTGCTGCCAGTCGGTAGTATGTAGTACCATGCGGCAGTAGTTATGCGACTGGCGCTCGTCACACTCGCCGCGGTCTTCGGCCTCACCGCTGCGCAGCCGAACGTGCTGGCGAAGATCCGCGTCGGCACCCATCCGTGCTCGGCCGTCGAGGCGGCGGGTCGGCTCTGGGTGACGAACTTCGTGAGCAACTCGGTCAGCATCGTCAACCCGAAGACCAACCGCGTCGTGGGAAAGCCGGTCAAGGTCGATCCCGAGCCGTGCGGGATCGTGAGCGGGGCCGGCAGCGTCTGGACGCACGCGTACGGCGGCACGCGGCTCGACCGCATCAACACGCGTACGCGGAAGGTCACCCGCATTCGCATCGGGCACGGCTCCTACGACGTCCTGTTCGCCGCGGGCTCGGCCTGGGTCACGAACAACAGCGACGACACGGTGTCGCGCGTCGATCCCGCCACCAACCGCGTCATCGCCACGATCCGCGTGGAGGGCGGTCCTGCAGGGCTCGCGTTCGCAGCCGGGAGGGTCTGGGTCGGTACCAACGGAGGAGGAGCGGACATCGTCCGCATCGATCCCGCGACGAACCGGACGACCCGCGTGGCGACCGGCCACACGGGGCCTGCGTGGTTCTCGGGCGCGGGAGACGACATCCTGTGGGTCTCGAACGTCCCCGACGGCACCGTCTCACGCCTCGATCCCGCGACCGGCGCGGTCACGGCGACGGTGCGCGCCGGGACGCAGCCGGCGGACGGAACCCTGGCCCCGGACGGCTCGATCTGGATCCCGAACATCGCCGACGGGACGATCACGCGCATCGACCCGGCTTCCGCCAAGGTCGTCGGAACGCTGCGCGTCGGCCCGAAGCCGTTCGTGCTCGCGGTCGCGTTCGGCGACGTCTGGTCGCCGGCGTGGGGCGGCCGCAAGATCTGGCGCATCCACCCGGGCTAGTGGTTTGGCCGGTAACGTTGCCCGGTTCCTGGGCCGCGAGCACCAAGCCAGGCAAGGACGCAGGGAGCGGGCGGGCTGGTTAGCCCGTCCGCGACCGAGGACGCCGCATGGCGCAGCGTGATCGCGGGCCAGGGGCCAGGCGGACGTTGCCGGTCAGACCACTAGTTCAATGCACATCCGCGTGCGCGTCCTGCTCGCGTCCCACCCAACGAGCCTGCCACTTCGGGCCGCTGGTCCCCTTCATCGACGCGTGCGTCCGGGGCGGGGACGACGTGCGCGTCACCGGGCCGCCGACGCTCGATCCGCGTGGACGCCGAGATGGGCGCCCGGATCGAGCGGATCTGCCTCTTCTCGGGGGTCGAGCTCGCTCTCATCGCGTTGATCGCGATGGACATGGTGCTCAAGCCCGGGCTCTAATCCCCGGGCTGCACGCCCGGCGGGGCGTAGCGGTGGTGCAGGATCAGCGCGTTGCCGTCCGGATCCTTGAAGTACGCCTGGAAGCAGTAGAACGCCTCGGACCGCTCGAAGTCCGAGATGGGGAGGAAGACGACGTCGGTCCCCGTGACCTTCATGCGTTGACCTCCTCTCCGGCCGCCGCGCGCTCGAGCTCGGCGATCTCGATCTTCTTCATCTGCAGCATGGCCCCCATGACGCGGTTGGCCTTCTCCTTGTCGGGATCCGACACCAGCTGCATGAGCGCGGTCGGGACGATCTGCCACGACAGGCCGAAGCGGTCCTTCAGCCAGCCGCACGGCCCTTCCTCGCCGCCGTCTGACAGCGCGCTCCAGAACCGGTCGACCTCTTCCTGCGTCTCGCAGTTGACCATGAACGAGACGGCCTCGGTGAACTCGTAGGTCGGCCCGCCGTTCAGGCCCACAAACTTCTGCCCCTCGAGCTCGAACTCGACCGTCATCACCGATCCGGCCTCGCCAGGCCCGACCTCGCTGTAGCGCGAGACGTTCAGGATCCTCGAGTCGTCGAAGATGGACGTGTACAGCTCCGCGGCCTCCTCGGCCCGGTCGTCGAACCACAGAAACGGCGTGATCTTCTGCATGTCGGCTCCTCTCGTCGGTTGCCTATCCGTACGACTCGCGTCCGACGCCAATCTCATCGATGAGTTTTCATCCCTCGCGGTGTCTCAGGAGGAATGAGCAAAACATTCGCAGACATATCGATCTCGCTCGACGGCTTCGTGGCCGGGCCGAACCCGTCGCTCGACGAGCCGCTCGGAGAAGGCGGCGAGCAACTGCACGAGTGGGCCTTCAGGCTGGCGAGCTTCCGCCAGAGCCACGGCCTGGAAGGCGGGGAACGCGGGACGGACGACGACTACTACGCCGAGGTGCTCGCTTCCACCGGCGCCTACGTCATGGGCCGCCTGATGTTCAGCGGCGGGGAGGGCCCGTGGGAGCACGATCCGAAGGCGGGCGGCTGGTGGGGCGATGACCCACCGTTCCACGCGCCGGTCTTCGTGCTCACGCATCACCCGCGCGAGCCGCTCCTGAAGGAGGGTGGCACCTCGTTCACCTTCGTCACCGACGGGATCGAGGGCGCGCTCGAGCAAGCCCGCGCGGCCGCAGGCGACAAGGACGTCGCGATTGCCGGCGGCGCGAGCGCCATCCAGCAGGCCCTGAAGGTGGGCGCGCTCGCCGAGCTGCGCATCCACGTGGCGCCGCTACTGCTCGGAGGAGGCACGCGCCTCTTCGAGCCCCTCGGGAGCGAGCCCGTACGGTTGGAGGCGATCACTGTCGCCTCGTCTCCCTACGCAACGCACATCAGCTATCGCACAGGAGGAACGTCATGAGTCGGATCGTCGTTTCGCAGTTCGTCACCGTCGACGGCGTCGTCGAGGACCCCGGCGGCGCCGAGAGCTTCGAGCACGGCGGGTGGGCTTTCCAGTTCGAGCGCGGCCCGGACGGGGACAAGTTCAAGCTCGACGAAGTGATGGGAAGCGACGCGCTCCTGCTCGGCCGGGTCACCTATGAGGGCTTCGCGGCGGCCTGGCCGTCCCGCGAGGGCGAGTTCGCCGACAAGTTCAACACCATGCCGAAGTACGTCGTCTCCTCGACGCTCGACAACCCGGAGTGGAACAACACGCACGTGATCGGTCTCGACGACCTCTCCGGCCTGCGCGACCGGCACGAAGGGGACATCCTCGTCAACGGCTCGGTCCAGCTCGTGCAGGCGCTCGTGGCGCGCGGGCTCGTCGACGAGTACCGGCTCATGGTCTTCCCGGTCATCCTCGGCAGTGGGAAGAAGCTGTTCGCCGACGACGGCGTGCGCCAGGCGCTGAACGTGCTGGAGTCGCGGCCCGTGGGCGAGGTCGCGATTCTCAGGCTCGAGCCGAAGGACGAAGCCTAGAGCTCCCGCTCTGCCGAGTCGTCCGTTTCCGGGTGGGAGTGCCACACGAACTCGCCCTGAACCTTCACCACCATGAGCTTGTGGTCGTTCAGGTAGCCGACGATCCCCGGCTGGAACGGCTCGTCGAGGAGCGCGAGCTTCTCGGCGAGATTGACCTTGTCCCGCATCGCGACGAGCCTATCGCTTGACATATTCCTATATAAGAATGTAACCTTGTCGCCATGGCACGAGCAGCAACCACGACGGATGCGTTCAACGCAGTGGCGGAACCGCGGCGGCGGCAGATCCTCGACGTCCTCACGGGCGGCGAGCTCGCCGTCAACGACGTCGTCCACCGGCTCGGGCTGTCCCAGCCGCAAGTCTCCAAGCACCTGCGCGTGCTGCGCGAGGTGGGAGCCGTCGATGTCCGCGAGGATGGCCGGCAGCGCTTCTACCGGCTGAACGGCGAGGCGCTGAAGCCGATCCACGACTGGATCGCGCGGTACGAGGAGACGTGGTCGGAGCGCTTCGACCGGCTGGACTCGGTTCTGGAAGAGCTCAAGAAGGAGGAAGGAGATGGCAGTGACGACTAGCCGATCGGCGAAGGTGACCCTTCCGGCCGACGACCAGATTCTCATCACGCGCGAGTTCGACGCGCCCAGTGAGCTGGTCTACAAGGCCTTCACGACGCCGGAGCTCGTCCGGCGTTGGTGGCACGCGAAACGCGGAGAGATGACCGTGGCCGACATCGACCTGCGGGTCGGCGGCACGTACCGCTTCGTGATGGACTCCGGCGGCTTCGAGGTCGGCTTCCACGGCGAGTACCTCGAGATCGTCCCGGGCGAGAAGATCGTCTCGTCCGAGGTCTACGAAGGCTTGCCGGAAGGCGTGTCGGAGGAGGACGGAGGTACGGTCAACACGGTGACCTTCGCCGAAGAGGACGGGCGGACGACGCTCACGCTCCTCATCCAGGCGGCGAACAAGGCGTCCCGCGACGCGATCATCGAGTCAGGCATGGAGGACGGGCTGCAGGACGCCCTCGATCTCCTGGAGGAGACCGCCCAGTCCATCCGCTGAGGCCGCCAGCACGCGCCGGTGGAGCTGGATCGCGACCGCTCCGCCGGCGCTCAGGCGGTGGGCGCAGGCGTCGACCAGGCGCCGGTACGGATCGAGGCCGTCGCCGGGGGCGAACACCGCTTCGCGCGGCTCGCCCGCCAGGTCGGGGAAGCGCCCGGCATCGGCGGCCGGAAGGTACGGAAGGTTCGCGACGACGAGGTCGATCTCGCCCGGGACAGGGTCGAGAAGATCGCCCAGGCGAACCGCGACCCGATCCTCGAGGTCGTGCGCTGCGACGTTCGCGCGCGCGACGGCGACGGCGTCCGCGCTCGTGTCCGTGGCCCATACGTCGATCTGCGGCGCGGCCGCCGCGATCGCGACCGCCACGGCGCCCGAGCCCGTGCCGACGTCGACGACCTTCGCCGGCCCGCCGCGTACGAACGCGAGCGCCGTAGCAACGAGCTGCTCGCTGGCGGGCCGCGGGCGCATCACTCGACCGGGGGGAGTCAGGAGCGGCAGCCCGTAGAAGGTCGTCTGGGTCATGCCTATTTGGTGTCGCGCAACGACAAGTTCTTACGAACCGGGGTCAGACCCCTCGTAGGAAAGGGACGCGTCCTCTTCGGCCAGAGCGGCTCGGCGCGATGTGAGCGACCCTCGAAGAATGCCGCTCAGCGAGCGGGAACGGAGCCGCGGGAAATCGGCACCGTCTCGGTGCAGAAGCGAAACACCGGGGTCAGACCCCGGTTTAAAGGACCTGCTCGCCGCCGACGAGTGCGCGCAGGCTCTCGTGCTCCTCGCGGCAGGCCGGGCAGCCGTCGAGATGCGCGCGGAAGCCTGGAAAGGCCGTGTCGGTGTCCCCGCCCGCGAGCTCCAGCTCGACGTAGCGGTCGAGCTGGTCGAAGCACTGGTCGCAGCCGATCTCCGGCTCGGCAGGGCCGAGCAGCCGGCCGAGCGCCTGCTTGAGCTCAGGCCGCTTCAACGGAAATCCCCTGTTCGTTCAGGTGGCGCCGCAGCTTGCGGCGTGCGTCGTGCAGTGTCTTGTACAGCGCGCCGCGCGTCGTTTCCAGGCGCTCGGCGAGGACGTCGATCGGGACGCCGTTCAGCGCCAGCGCGACGAGCACCTCGCGCTGGCGGGCGGTGAGCTCCTCGTCCACGGCCTGCTGCAACGCCCGCAGCAGCTCGGTCTGCTCCGCCTCGCCCTCCGGCCCGAGGCCGGCGCTCGTGAAGAGGCTCCAGCTCTCGGGCTCGAGCGGCACCTCGCGTCCCTGCCACGCGCGCTTGCGCAGCTTGACCGCCGCCTCGAGCAGCGCAAACTTGTACGCCCACGTGGTGAAGCGGCTCTCGCCGCGAAAGTCGTCCAGTCGCGCCAGCACGCTCATCAGTGCGTCGTCCGCGGCCTCGTAGGCGATGTCCTCGAGCTCGTTCCCGCGGAGGTGCGGCAGGGTCGGGCGCCTGCGGGCGACCTCGAACCGCGCCGCGCGCAGCAGGAGCGCATGCAGGCGCGCCAGCCACTTCTCGTCCCGCGCGCGCAGGCCGCGCAGCCACTCGCCCGAGTGCTCTTCGACCGCCTTCACGCTGGGCTGAACCGTAACCACTCAATAGCCGCTGAAGCGTTCGGGGTGGATGCGCTCCTCCGCGATCCCGGCCTCGCGGAGCGAGTCGGCGACGCCCTCGACCATCGCGGGCGGCCCGGCGAGCAGGTAGCGGTAGCCGTCGATGTCGCCGGCGAGGTGGTCGCGCAGCAGCTCGGGCCCGACGAACCGGGTCTCGCCGTCCCAGCCCGCGTCCTCGGTCATGGTCAGGAGGAGGTCGATGTTGTCGTGCTCGCTCGCCAGCCGGGTCAGCTCGTCGAGGAACGCGGTCGAGGCGCGGTCGCGATTGGAATAGACGAGCGTCACGCGGTGCGGGAGGCCTTCCTCGGCGATGTACAGGAGCATGCTGCGGAACACCGTGATGCCGATCCCGCCGGCGACGAAGACGTACGGGAGGTCGGTCTCGGCCGGGAGGACGAAGTCGCCCTTCGGATGCTCGACTTCGACCTCGGCGCCGACCTCCAGCTCGGCCAGCGAGCGCTTGAACGCGCTGTCCCGGAGCCGCGTGGCCAGCCCGAGCACGCCCCGGTCGTTGGGCGAGGTCGTCACGGATATGTGCCGGCGCGGCCCCTTCTCGTCCTCGTAGGGCGGGTCGAGCAGCGTGACCCAGAAGTACTGGCCGGGCTGGAAGTCGACCTCCTCCCCGAGCAGGTCGAAGAGGACGAAGAGGGTCCCGTCGGCCACCTCGCGGCGCTCCATGAGCGTTGCGCGCATGACCGTTTGGTGTCGGCCGGGCGCAGGACCTTACGTGCGCTCGAGGAGCAGCTCCTGCCTGAGCTCCTCCCGCTCGCCGCGCTCGAGGCGGCCGAGCGTCTGCCGGATGTTCTCGCCGAGGGAAACCGGGTCGAAGGGCTTGACGATGTATCCCACTCCGCCGGCCTCGAACCCGCGCTTGCGGTCGTCCCCGGTGGCGAGCGCGGTCATGAAGACGACCGGGATCCTCGTCGTGGCCGGGTTGTCCTGGAGCCGCCGGGCCACGTCGTAGCCGTTCATGAGGGGAAGCATGACGTCGAGAAGAACGAGATCGGGCCGCTCGCGCAGCGCGAGCGCCAGTGCCTGCTCGCCTTCCGCCGCCTCGAGCACGTCGAAGCCCTCCATCTCCAGGTTCAGGCGGCAGACGTCGCGCATCGCCGACTCGTCGTCGACGAGGAGAACGCGTTCGCCGCTCGGCATGCGGCGACCATAACTCGTGCGCGCGTGGAAGGACTCGGGAACGAATGAGTAGCGTTCGGAGCGTGAGCGCACGTCCGACGATCCGTCATGTCGCCGAGCGTGCGGGCGTCTCTGTTGCGACCGCTTCGCGCGCGCTCAACGACAAAGGGGACGTAAGCGTGCAAACGCGGGAGCTCGTCCTCGACGCAGCGCGGTCGCTGGGGTACAGCGTCGACCGGGCGGCGCGAGCCCTCGTCACGCAGCGCACCGGGCTTGTCGCCGTGGTCGTGGGCGACAACGCCGGGCATCGCGATCTCTCCCTCATCTTCTTCGGAAAGGTGCTCGCGGCGATCTCGCACCGGGTGGCGCAGTCGCACTACGACCCCCTGCTGCTTCAGGGCCCCGACGTGGACCCGCGCCAGCGATTCGACGCCGCGGTCCTGATCGGCATCGACACCGACGATCCTCTCGTCGCCGGGCTCGCCGCGCGCGACGTGCCGCTCGTCGGGGTCGATGTGCGATGCCCGGGGAAGCGGACCGCCTATGTCGGCTCGGACCACGCGGAGGGCGTTCGCCTCGCTCTCGCGCACCTGCACGTGCTCGGCCACCGCCGGATCGCGCATGTCGCCGGCGCCCAGAACACGGTCGCGGGCGTCGAGCGGCTGAATGCGTTTCACGGCGAAACCGAGCGGCTGGGGTTGACCGTTCCCGAGGAGTACGTCCGGCAGGGCGATTTCTCGTCGGCGTCCGGCTACCGCGAAGCGTGTGCGTTGCTCGCGCTCCCCGAGCGCCCCACCGGAATTGTGGCCGCGTCGGACCTGATGGCGCTCGCCGCGCTTCAGGCGATCCGGGAAGCGGGGCTCGAGCCCGGACGAGACGTCGCCGTCATCGGGTTCGACGATCTCGAGGCCGCGGCGCTCGCATACCCACCGCTCACGACGATCCGCCAGGACCGTCGGGAGCTCGGCACCCTGGCCGCGACGATGGCGATCCAGCTGATCGAGGATCCGGATGCGACCGAGCTGACGGCAGTCCTGCCGGTCGAGCTCGTAGTGCGCGCCTCTTCGATCCGCTAGGAACGCTCGATAGAGCCGAACACACCGCCTACGTCCACCTCGGTCGCGCCGTGCCAGCGATGCGGACCGGCGGCGTAGAACAGGGTCGTCGGGCGGCCGCCTGCGCCGCCTGCGCCGAACGCGATCCCCCACACGCCGGGCACTTTGACGGGGAGCCGGCCGCGGAACGTCCACGCGGCGCCCTCGCGCGCGTAGGCGTTGATGCGGCCGCTTCCGAAATTCGCGACGAGGAGATCGCCGCCATACCGGCCGAACGCCGCCGGGGCGAGGGCGATTCCCCACGGCTCGTCGAGCTCGTCCTTTGCGCCGACGCGGGTGATGAGGCGGCCGTTCAGGTCGAACTCGTCCACGTAGCCGCCGTGGGGGGCGTCGTTGCCGTTGACCGGCGCACGGTAGGCGTAGCTCACGAATACGCGGTTGCCGAAGGCGGCGATTCCGTGCGGCGCGTACCAGGTCGGGATCCCCGAGTCGTGGAAGGCACCCGGTAGCCGCACGTTCCGCCAGTGCGAGTCGAACATCAGGACGCGGTCGTTGTGGAAGTCGGTCACGTACAGCCGTCCGCGTGCGAGCGCGACGCCGCGGAAGATCGCGCCGGAGGCTCCCGAGTCATGGGCTACGACCGCCTGTGTCGACCAGCCGCGGGGCACGGTCGGCGCCCAAGCGCGAATCATCCCGTCCTCGCAGGCGAAGATGAACCGGGCCGGTGCCGAGTGGCCTCCGCCGTGGACGAGGAAGCCGTCGCCTCCGCTGTAGACGATGCCTGTCGGGCCGCCGTCGACCTCGACGGTGAGGAGTTGTTTTCGTCCGGCCGCGTCGTAGAGCGTGCTCGTCGCCGTCGCCTCGTTCGTCACCCACCACACGCCGCCCGGCGCGGCGGCCAGGCTCCAGGCGTTGACGAGCTTCGAGTCTGCGCGATCCGAGATCAACCGGTTCACGACGAAGCGGTCCGCGCCGGCACTCCCGGCCGCGCCGGCGATCGCGAGCGCGGCGGCAGCGACGGCGAAGGCCCCCGCTGCCGCCCGCACTCTCATCTGGCTGCGAGCGGCGAGGGCTTCGGCGCCCCGCGCCGGCTGGCGATGAAGTCGCGGTACCAGTAGAAGCTGTCCTTCGGAATCCGCTCCAGCGTCGGGTAGTCCACGTAGACGATCCCGAACCGCTTGGAGTAGCCCTCCGCCCACTCGAAGTTGTCGAGCAGGCTCCAGACGAAGTACCCGCGGATGGGGACGCCCGCGGCGAGGGCGTCCGAGACCGCGCCGATGTGCGTCTGGAGGAACTCGGTGCGCTCGGGGTCGTGGACCCGTCCGTCGTGCACGCGTACGTCTCCGAACGCGGCGCCGTTCTCGGTGATGTAGATGGCCTGCGGCGCGTAGTTCTCCGCCAGGCCGATGAGCAGCCGCCGGAGCCCGTCCGGATAGACCTCCCAGCCCATGTCGGTCAGGGTCGATTCCGGCGGTTTGATGAGCTTGGGGCCGTCCTCGGCCGCGGTGACGACGAAGCGGAAGTAGTTGTTGACGCCGAGGAAGTCGATCGGAGCGGCGATCGTCTCCATGTCGCCGTCCAGCACGACGGGAGCCACCAGCTCGTTGCGGTCGAGCAGGTCGGTCGGGTACGAGCCGCGGAAGATCGGATCGAGGAACCAGCGGTTGCCGGCGCCGTCGACGCGCCAGGCAGCGGCCTCGTCCTCCGGCGTGTCCGAGGCGGGAATGCTGTGCGCGAGGTTGAGCGCGATCCCGACCTGCGCGTCCGGCGCCGCGCGCCGGATCGCCTCGACCGCCCAGCCGTGCGAGAGGAGAAGGTGGTGGGCGGTCGCGACGGCGTCAGCCTCGTTGGTCCGGCCCGGGCGCGTGCCTGCCCCACGAGTGCCCGATCCAGGCGTAGACCCACGGCTCGTTGTGCGTCATCCAGTGGCGCACGCGGTCGCCCAGCCGTCCGGCCACCGCCTCGGCGTACTCGACAAAGGCGGTCGCGGTCGAGCGCGCCGGCCAACCGCCGTCGTCCTCGAGCGCCTGCGGCGTGTCCCAGTGGAAGAGCGTCACGAACGGCTCGATGCCGTTTGCGAGCAGCTCGTCGACGAGCCGGTCGTAGAAGTCGAGCCCCGCTTCGTTGACCGCGCCGCGCCCCGTAGGGAGGACGCGTGGCCAGGCGATCGAGAAGCGGAAGGCGCCGAGGCCGAGCTCGCGCATGAGGCGGACGTCGTCGCGGTAACGGTGGTAGAAGTCGCACGCGACGTCGCCGGTGTCGCCGCCGCGCACCTTGCCGGGCGTCGCGCAGAAGCGATCCCAGACGCTCTCACCGCGTCCGTCCTCGCGGGCTGCGCCTTCGATCTGGTACGAGGCCGTCGCCGCGCCCCAGACGAAATCCGGTGGAATCGAGCCGTTGACGGTAGACATCTAGGTCCTTTCGGTCGTAGGTTGAGGGGCGGTGACGTGGCAGCGGGCGGAGTGCCGCCGCCGCGCCTCGACGAGGAGCGGAGTGACGCGCGAGCAGGTATCGATCGCGATCGGGCAGCGCTCGACGAAGCGGCAGCCCTCGGGGGGGTCGATCGCGGCTGACGCCTGTCCCTTGCGGATCTCGATTCGTTCGGCATGGAGCTTCTTCCCCGGGTCGGGAACGGCCGTGAGGAGCAGCCGGGTGTACGGGTGAAGAGGCTCTGCGAGCACGTGCTCCACCGGCCCTGACTCGACGATCTGGCCGGCGTACATGACGAGGATGTCGTCGGCGACATAGCGCGCGCTCGCGAGGTCGTGCGTGACATACAGGAACGTGAGACCGCGTTCTTCCTTCAGCCGCAGCATCAGGTTCAGGATCCCGATGCGGATCGAGACGTCGAGCATGCTGGTCGGCTCGTCGGCGAGGACGATCCGCGGCTCCACGGCGAGCGCGCGGGCGATCGCGACCCGCTGTCGCTGGCCGCCGGAGAGCTCGTGCGGGTACTTTGCCGCGACCTCCTCCGCCGGCACGAGGCCGACCGTTTCCAGCAGCTCGAGCGCGCGCGCTCTCACCTGACCGCGCGGGACGACGTGGTGGATGCGCAGGGGGCGCTCGACGTGGTGGCGAATGGTCTTGACGGGGTTCAGCGAGTCGAACGGGTCCTGGAAGATGATCTGCACCTGAGAGCGGTAGTTCAGGACGTCCCGCCGCCGCTTCACCCGGGCGACGTCGCTTCCCTCGAAGAGGACGGCGCCGTCAGTCGGCGCGTGCAGGCGTGCGAGCAGACGCGCGACCGTGCTCTTGCCGCTTCCGCTCTCGCCGACGAGCGCGGTGATCGTGCCGGGATGGAGCTCGAAGGAGACGTCGTCGACGGCGTGCACGTGCGAGCGCCTTCGGAGCGCGGTCCCGATAGGGAAGCGCTTGGAGAGCTCGCGCACCTCGAGCGGAGCGGCGCTCATTGTGCGCCCTCCTCGACGAGGTGGCAGGCGACGAGATGTCCGGGCTCGACCTCGCGCAGCACGGGCTTCTCGGTCGTCTGCCGGCGGAAGAGGTCGATCGCATCCGGCAGGCAGTGCGGGCAGCGGGTGTGGAAGCGACACCCGCTCGGCGGGTCGCGGAGGTCCGGCGGCGAGCCCGGGATTCCTGTCAGGCGCACGCGCGGGCCCGTGAGCGGCGGGAACGAATCGAGCAGGCCCTGCGTGTACGGATGGCGTGGGCGCTCGCCCAGCTCGGCGGCGGGCGCGGTCTCGACGATCTCTCCCGCGTACATGATCGCGATGCGGTCGGCGAACTCGAGCAGGAGCGAGACGTCGTGCGTGATGAACAGGACCGCGAACCCGAAGTCCTGCTTCAGCGCCTCGACCTGCTGGAGGATCTCCCGCTGAACGACAACGTCGAGGGCCGTCGTCGGCTCGTCCATGATGATCATCTCCGGCTTCAGCGAGAGCGCCATGGCGATGATCACGCGCTGGCGCATCCCGCCGGAGAGCTGATGCGGGTAGGAGCGGAGGCGCTGGCGGTCGATGCCGACGAAGTCGAGGACGTCGGCGGCGCGCGCGAGCGCCTTTCGCTTCGAGATCTTCTCGTGCGCGCGCATCATGTCCACGAACTGATCGCCGACCCGCATCACCGGGTTGAGGGCGTTCATCGCGCTCTGGAAGACCATGGAGACGTTGCGCCAGCGGAACTTCCGGAGCTCCTTCTCCTTCTTGCCGACCAGGTCCTCGCCGCGGAAAAGGATGCTGCCGCCGACCACGTGGCCGGGCGGGCGAAGGATCTGCATCACCGCGCCGGCCACGGTCGTCTTGCCGCAGCCGGACTCCCCGGCGAGACCCAGGATCTCACCGGGGCGGATCGCGAGGTCGATCCCGTCCACTGCTCGGGTCCGGAGCTCCCCGTAGCCGTACTCGACCTCGAGCCCACGGAGCTCGAGCAGCGTCTCGGTGCGCATCGGCGGGGGTGCGGGCTGGGACTGGGATTCCACCATGAGCGTCTTCATCGTTCCGGAGCCAGCTTCCGCGCGGGGAGGACGAGCGCCTTCAGCCGGCTGCGCTGCCGCTTCTCGGTCCGCAGCTTCGGGTTGCTGACCTCGTCGATCCCGGCCAGCACCAGGACGAGCCCGAGCACGGTGAAGGCGAGCGCGGCGCCGGGGAAGAAGAAGGGCCACCACTCTCCCTGGAGCACCGCCGAGTTGACCTGTGCCCAGTAGAGGGTGGCCCCCCAGCTCGTCTTCGTCATATCGCCGAGACCGAGGAACTCGAGGCCGGCATCGGTGAGGAGCGCGATGTAGAAGACGAGCACAAAGGCGGCTGCGATCCGGCTGATCATGTTCGGCATCAGCTCGCCGAACACGACGCGGCGTGTCGACTCGCCGGTTGCCTTGGCCGCCAGGATGAAGTCGCGACTCTTGAGCGTGAGGGCTTGCCCGCGCAGGATGCGGGCCTCGAAGGCCCAGAGCACGAGTGCGATCACGAAGGCCATCGTTCCCATGCTCCGGTCGGACAGGTAGGCGGACATGACGACCAGCAGCGGGATCGCCGGGATGACCAGGAACACGTTGATCAGCAGATTGGCCACCTCGTCGAAGAGCCCACCGAGGTACGCGGCGGTGATCCCGATGATCGCGGCAAGTGTGGTGGCCAGGGCTCCCGCCAGCGCGCCGAGAAGGAGCGAGCGGCGGGCGCCCATCACGACCTGGGAGAAGATGTCGCTGCCCTGGTCGGTCGTCCCGAACAGGTGGTTCCACGACGGCGCCTGGTGGGCGGCGAACAGGTCGAAGTCGGTCGGATGCGCAACCGAGATCCAGGGCGCGATCAGGGCGATGATGATCACGAAGCCGACCATCGCCAGCCCGATCTGCGACTTTCTGTTGCCCAGCAGGAGGAGCATCCACCCGGGGAGTCGGATCCGGCCGTGAACTCGCCGCGGTGGCGCCGCAAGCGTGATGTCGATGGTCGGCTCGAGCTGCGACATGTCCCTACCCCGTCCGCAGCCGTGGGTCGAGGATGAAGTTGAAGAGGTCCATGACCAGGTTGGCGAGGATCACGCAGACGGAGAGAACGACCAGGATTCCCTGGGCGAGCGCGTAGTCGTTCCCGAGCACGGCCTGCTGGAGCGTGAAGCCGATGCCGGGATAGCTGAAGATGAACTCGATGAAGACGAGCCCGCCCACGGCGCTGGCGAAGAGCGGCGCAAAGCCGTTCAGCGGGGGAAGGATCGCGTTCCGTCCCGCGTAGCGCGTCATCACGCGGCGGTCACGCAGACCCTTCGCGTGCGCCATCGTCACGTAGTCCTCGCCGATGGTGTTGATCATCACCGTGCGCATGTTCAACACCCACGCGCCTGTGAAGGCGAGGACGATCACGATGATCGGCAGCTGTGCGTGGCGGAACGCACTCGAGATGAACGTCCAGTTCAGGCCGGGGATGACATCGCTGTCGTAGGCGTGCTGGATCGGGAACCAGTGCAGCTGGAGCCCAAAGATGTACATGGCCAGGAGCGCGGTGAAGAAGGCAGGAAACGCGCCGAGCACCATGAACGCGGGGACGAGGGTGTTGTCGACCGTCTTGCCGTGTCGCCAGGCCGCGACCATTCCGATCCCGGTCCCGATCACGAATGCCAGCAGGAACGCGACCCCGACGAGGAAGATCGAGTATGGCAGCGTCTTGCCGATGACCTCCGAGACGGGCGCCGGGTAGTTCGACGTCGAGATGCCGAAGTTGAGGTGGACGATCCGGCCGAGATATGTGACGTAGTCCTGCCAGATCGAGTTGTTGCCGCCGCCGAGCAGGATGCGGTACGTCTGGACGATGCCCGGGTTCGCCTGAACCTGCGACGGGGTGAGGTGCTGCAGGATCCCGCCGATTGGGTCCCCGGGCATCAGCCGCGGGAGCAGGAAGTTGATCGTCAGCGCGACCCAGAGCGCGAAGACGTAGAACGAGAGCCGTCTGGCGAACCAGCGCATGAGATGTGGCCCGGAGGATAGACCGGCGGGTGGGGAGGACGGGTCCCCACCCGCCGGTTGTCGGTTCCTACCCTCGGATCAGCCGGCCTTCCCTCCCGGGCAGATGCGCGTGAAGGAAAGGATGTTGTCGGGGAACGTGGTGAAGATCGGATCGCCGTAGAAGTTCTTCGGCGTGTTGAAGCAATGGAAGTACTTGGTGCTGTAGGTCGACCACCGCGGGCCGATGAACAGCGGAACGATCGGAAGCTTGTCCAGGAAGATCCCCTGGAGCTTCGTTGCGATCGAATGTTGCTTCTTGGGATTGAGCGTCCCCTTCCACTGCGAGAGCAGGCTGGTGGCCTTGGCGTCGGAGAAGTGCTCCCAGTTGCCGGTCCGCTCACCGCTCTGGCCCGATGGGATGAACGCGTTCTGGGACAGGTTCGCGTAGAAGTAGCCGTACGGGGAGCCCGCGGAGCCTCCCTGCCAGAGCAGGGTCGGGAACTTCGTCGCGTACGCGCTGGGCTGCCAGGCGCCCCAGTCCGGCTCGAGCGCGACGTTCGAGTCGATCCCGATGTCACGCAGGTTGCGCGTGATGATCTGGTTCGACGCTACCCAGTCCGACCAGCCCGAGATCACGTGGATGTCGAGCTTCACGCGGTCGCCGTGCGGGTCGATGAGCTTCCCGCCGGAGTACTTGAAGCCGGCGCCGGTCAGCATCTTCTTCGCCGCGTTCGGGCTGTACTTCGCCATAGCTGCAGCGCGGGCCTTGACCTTCTTGCTCACCCACTGCGGGAAGATCCCGTGCAACCCGAGCGCGTCGGTCGGCGGTGCGTAGCCGTACTCGCCGAGCTTGGAGACCGTCTTGCGATCGATCGCCAGGCTGAGCGCCTTTCGGAACGCGATCATGCTGTACGGGTATTTCGTCGTGTCGAGGAGCAGCGAGATCGGATACGCCGTCGTCGCATAGAACGAGTGGTAGTGCTTCTTGTCCTTCGCCTCGTACGCCTTCTCGACGTTCGGGACGAAGTTGTGCGTCCAGTCGACCTGCCCGTTCTGGATCAGCGCCAGCGCGGCATCGTTGGACGAAGCCTGCACGTACTCGAGGCACGCGATCTTCGGTGCGCCCTTCTTCCAGTAGTGCGGGTTCTTGCCGAGGACGTAGTCCTGGCTCGTGAAGCGCTTGATCACGTTGTAGGGCCCTGAGCTGACGGGCTTCGAGTTCGTGTACGTCGCCGGGTTCTTGACCTTCGTCCAGACGTGCTTGGGAATGACGAACTGCCGGTTGAGGGTCGAGGAGATGAACTGCGAGTCCGGCGTCTTCAGATTGATGGCGACTCGGTACTTGCCTTTTGCCTTGACCGAGGCGATGTTGTTGTCATCCCCGGTCAGCCCGACGCGGTCCATGATCTTGTCCTGCTTGCCCGCATTCAGGCTGTAGACGACGTCCGACGACGTGAGCCGTTTGCCGTCTGACCACTTTGCGTTGTGGACGAGGTTGAGCGTGAGCGTCTTGGCGCCCCTGCTCCACTTCCAGGTCCGCGCGAGCCACCCACGGGTGGGGAGCCCGCCCAGCGGCGTGATGGTCAGAGGCTCGTAGAAGGCGCCCTGGACGATGGTGCCGCTCGGGAGTCCCGTGGCGGTGTAGGGGTTGAAGTTCTTCGTGAAGGCGGGATCACCGGACCCCGTCATGACCAGGCACTTGTGTGCCGTGGATGTGGTACTCGCGGTCACCGCTGCCGGGGCGGACCCGATAAGAAGCACCGTGGGAACAACGACTCCCACGGCGACGGCGGCTGCGAGCGAAGTTTTGAGTCTGAAGCTGCGTCGCATCGGCTTTCGTTCCTTTCTCGCCCCTTGTGAGGCGGAGTCACAGATCGGTGTGGCCGAAAACGTTTCCGGATCGTTACATAGCCGCAACGAGTTTGTCAAGCGGGATGTTTTCATATTCGCGACGGCCGATGTGCCAAGTACTCTTCCGGAATGTTCCGGAACATGCTTGAATAGGTGCCATGGCCGTCGCCCCCCGAGTGACCATCCGCGAGATCGCCGATCGGGCCGGAGTTTCGATCGCGACTGTGTCGCGCGTCCTGAACGGCCGCGACGACGTCGCGCCCGAAACGCGCGAGCTCGTCAGCCGCGTTATCCACGAGAACCGCTACACGGCGAACCGGAGCGCGCGCTCGCTGTCTGGTGGGCGCACCGGCCTGGTCGGCGTCGTCGTCCCCCTCGTCTATCCGGCCTACTTCTCGGGGATCCTCGCCGGCGCCGCCGAGGGGCTCGGCGAGCAGGGGATCCAGATCGTCCTCTCGCCGACGATGAACGAGCTCGCCCGTGAGATCTCGCTCGTCGACCGCATGCACGGGCTGACCGACGGCGCGCTCTTCATTCTCCCGCAGGAGTCGAGCGAGGAGCTGACCCGGCTCCTCGACCGCGGCTACCGCTTCGTCGTGCTCGATCCGCTGCAGCCGCTGGACGAGCGGATTCCGTCGGTCTCGGCGGCGAACACGTCGGGAGCGGATCAGGCGATGCGCCATCTGCTCCACCTCGGGCACCGGCGGATCGCGCAGATCACCGGCCCGCTGGGCTGGGTCGCCACGGAGGGCCGCCGCCGCGGCTACCGCGCGGCGCTGGCCTCGGCCGGCGTTCTCCCCGACCCGGCGCTCGAGGTCGCGTCGATCCCGGAGATCGGGCCTGGACGCGAGGCGGCCGAGCAGCTCCTCGACCTGGCCGAGCGCCCGACCGCGATCTTCGCTTTCAACGACGACGTCGCGATCGGGGCGATCCAGGCCGCCCGCGAGCGTGGCCTGCGGGTGCCGGAGGACCTGTCCGTGGTCGGCTTCGACGACGTCGAGCACGCCACGATCGTCACCCCGATGCTCACGACCGTGCGGCAGCCTCTCGCCGAGATGGGTCGGACGGCGGTGAGCCTGTTGATGCGCCTCCTGGAGGGCCAGCGCTTCGAGACGCTGCACATCGAGCTCGCGACGCGCCTCGTCGTGCGTGACTCCACCGCTCCACCCCCAAATCCGGCCGCGTCGTAATCCCGTAGTCCAGGGCGCCTCGATCCTGCATCTGTGCCGACTGAATCCTGCGTGACCCGATCGACCCGCGCGTATGCGAACATGTGTTCTTGCCAGACGAGGGCACGATCCTGCATGCCGACCTCGACTCGTTCTACGCGTCCGTAGAGCAGCGCGACGACCCGTCACTCCGCGGCCGGCCGGTCATCGTCGGCGCCGGCGTCGTCCTCGCTGCGAGCTACGAGGCGAAGGCGTTCGGCGTCCGGACGGCGATGGGCGGGCGGCAGGCGCGACGGCTCTGTCCGCAGGCGGTCGTCGTCCGGCCGCGCATGTCCGCCTACTCGGAAGCGAGCAAGGACGTCTACGGGGTGTTCGAGGACACGTCGCCGCTGGTGGAAGGGCTCTCGATCGACGAGGCGTTCCTGGACGTGCGCGGGATGGAGCGGATCGCCGGCACTCCCGCGGAGATCGCGGCACGGCTCAAGGGCGCCGTCCGCGACCGCGTGGGGCTCCCGATCACCGTCGGCGTTGCGCGGACGAAGTTCCTCGCCAAGGTGGCGAGCGCCGTGGCGAAGCCGGACGGCCTCCTCGTCGTCCCGCCGCGCGGCGAGCTCGCCTTCCTGCACCCGCTGCCCGTCGAGCGCCTATGGGGAGTGGGAGAGGTAACCGCCGGGAAGCTCCGCGCTCGCGGGATCGAGACCGTCGGTCAGGTCGCCTGGCTGGAGGAGGACGAGCTCGTGCGCCTGCTCGGGCGCGCCTCCGGACGCCACCTGTTCGCGCTCGCGCACAACCGTGACCCGCGGCGCGTGCGGGTCGGCCGCCGCCGCGGCTCGATCGGCTCGCAATCGGCAGGCCGGCGCTCGCCGCGGGAGCTCGACCCCGTCCTCGTCGGCCTGGTCGACCGCGTCACGCGCAGGATGCGCAAGGCCGGCCGCTCGGGGCGGACCGTCGTCCTACGGTTGCGCTTCGACGATTTCACCCGGGTGACGCGCTCGCACACGCTCCCCTACGCGACCTCCCACAGCGAGACGGTCCTGGCAGCCGCACGTGGGCTGCTTGCCGCGGCGCTGCCGCTGCTCGAGGAGCGCGGATGCACCCTGCTCGGGCTCGCCGTCGCCAACCTCGACGACTCTCCCCAGCTGACGCTGCCGCTCGAGCGCAAGAGCCGCTCTGCGCTCGACGCGGCCGTCGACGAGGTACGGGAGCGCTTCGGGATCGGCGCGTTGACGCGCGGTGTCCTCCTCGGCCGCGATCAGGGATTCACGGTGCCGCTTCTGCCCGACTGAGGAGGGTTCGGCGGGACACTGCTCGTCGTCGGGGTGCGACGCTGGTTCCGAGGCAAGGACGCAGGGAGCGCCCGTATGCGTGTCATACGGGCGCGACTGAGGACGCCGCATCGGGGCCAGCGGCGCGGCCCGGCGGCTCCGGCCGTGTTCCGCCGACCCCTCCCAAGACGCGCGTTCCGGTTGCCTTGAAGCTCGCGTACACGACCTGGCCAGTGCTCAGCTGTAGTCGTCGGAGCGACTCGCTCGTGATCTCGGCGCTCAGCGGCCCAACCCCGAGGCGCACGCGATTGCCAAGCTCCGTGATGCTCCGGATCGGGGCGTGAATGACGTTCAGAGCAGAATCGTGCGGTGGCTCCGTGCCGACGACGACGTCCCACGGATAGACCGCGACGACGACCTCTCCCGCGGCCGGCTCGGTGGTCGAGATGACGGTGCCGTCCTCGAGCCGGACGCGCGCGATCCCGTTGCTCAACCCCGCCACCCTTCCGTGGAGGAGGTTCGCGCCGGTGAAGGAGGCGACGAACGGATCGGCCGGACGGGCGACCAGTTCCTGGGTGCTGCCGATCTGCCGCAGCCGTCCTTCCACGAGCACGCCGACCCGTTCGGCCAGCGCCGCCGCGTCTTCGAAGTCGTGCGTCACGAAGAGCGTCGGGATGTCGAGACCCGCCAGGAGCTCGTGGAGCTCGCCGCGGACGGTCGCCTTCGTCCGGCTGTCGAGCGCGGCGAGCGGCTCGTCCAGCAGCAGCACCTGTGGATCACGCGCGAGCGCGCGGGCGAGGGCGACGCGCTGGCGCTCCCCGCCCGACAGCTCGGAGGGTCGCGCGCCGGCCAGCCGCTCGATGCCGAATCGCTCCAGATACGCGTCGGCCTTGCGACGCCGCGCGAACTCGATGTTCTGGCGGACCGTGAGGTGCGGGAAGAGCGCGTAGTCCTGGAAGAGGAAGCCCACCGGGCGCTCGTCCACCGGGCGGTGGACGCCGCGCTCCGCGTCGAACCACGTCTCGCCGCCGACGGCGATCCTGCCCGACTGCGGCCGTACGAGCCCCGCGATCGAGCGCAGGATCGTGGTCTTGCCGGACCCCGACGGGCCGACCAGCGCGACCGTCCGGTCGACCTCGAGCGTCAGCCGGAGGTCGAAGGACCGAAGCGGAACCAGGATCTCGTCGAGGAGGAGCGCGGCCACGAGAACAGGAGTCTGATGGACAGGAGGAGGGCGAGGCTGAAGACGACGAGCACGGCGCTCATCGCGACGGCCGCATCGAGATGTCCCGCGCCGAACTCGCTGTAGACCGCCAGGGGCACAGTCTGGGTCACTCCCTGGAGGCTGCCCGCGAACATGATCGTTGCGCCGAACTCGCCGATCCCGCGCGCCAGCGAGAGCGCGAGCCCGGCGGCGAGCCCTGCGCGGGCGAGCGGAAGGATCACGCGGAAGAAGGTGCGCATCGTCCCGGCGCCGAGCGTGCGGGACGCGGCGACCAGGTCGGGGTCGACCGTCTCGAATGCGGCAATCGCCTGGCGGATGTACAAGGGGGAGGAGACGAAGGCGACGGCCATGACCACGGCGGTCTGAGTGAACGGGATGGAGACACCGAGGAAATCGAGCGAGTCCCCGAGGAGGCCCTCACGACCGAAGGCGGTCAGCAGTCCGATCCCGGCGACAGCCGGCGGCAGGACGAGCGGTAGCTCGACGAGCGTGATCGCGACCGGCCGCGCCCGGAAGCGACGCGTTGCGAGCAGGTAGGCAGTCGGTGTTCCGAGGAGAAGGACCAGCGCCTGCGCGATCAGGCTCGTCTTGACCGTAACGACGAAGGCGTCCTTGACGACGCTGCTCGAGAGCTGGTCGAGGAGGTGGCCCGGAGTGGTGTGGAGGAAGATCGCCACGACGGGCAGCACGAGGAACGCGAGCGTGACGAACGTGGCCGCGCCGACCAGCACCGGCAGCAGGGCGCGCTTCACTTGCGGGGGAGGAACCCGAACGCGCGCAGCTTCTTCTGCCCCGCCTTCGACAGCACCTTCTTGACGAAGGCGCGTGCGCCCGGTTGGTGGGAGCTCGCGGTAACGACGCAGATCCCGTACTTGATTCCGGGCTCCGCCGAGGCGGGGATCTTGATCACCTTCACGTCGCCGGACACGAACTTCGCGTCAGTCGCGTAGACGAAGCCCGCGTCGGCCTCGCCGAGGACGATCTTCGCCAGCACCTCGCGCACGTCGGTCTCCTTGCTCACCACGTGGGCCATCACCTGGTCGTAGAGGTGCAGCGCCTGGAGGACCTGGATCGTGTACGTCCCCACCGGCACGCCCTGCTGAGCGATGACGATTTTGAGTCCCTTACGGGCGAGATCGGAGACTGTCCGGATCTTCGCCCGGTTCTTCTTCGGGACGATGACGACGAGCTTGTTGCGGGTGAGGACGACCGGCTTCGAGCACAGGTACTTGTCGGCCAGCGCCTGCGGGAGTGTCAGGCTGGCAGATGCGAAGACGTCCGCCGGCGCCCCCTGCTGGATCTGCACCGCCAGCTGGTTCGAGCCTGCGAACGAGTAGCGGGGGTGCTTGTCGATCTTGGGGAAGACGTCGGTCAGGGACGCGGCAGCGAAGACCGTGATCTGCGCCTGCGGGGCAGGGGTGGCCGCGGAGACGAACAGCAGGGCGAGCGCGGCGGCTCCCGCAACGGCGAGCCTCACCAGCTCTGCACCATCACGTTCGTGGACTTGACGATCGCGGTCGTGGCCATGCCCGGCTTGAGACCGATCTCCTCGACCGCGTCGCGCGTGATCAGCGCGACCAGGCGCACCGGTTCGTTGACCACGATCTCCACCTGCGCCATGAGCCCGTCCGTCTTGACCTCGGTCACGATTCCCGGCAGGCGGTTCCGCGCACTCAGGTGCGAGCCCGCGCCGTCGCCGCGCAGCCGGTCGACCTCGTCGGCGCGCACTACGCGGCGGTTCCGCTCGTCCCGCTCCACCGTGATCCGCCCCGCGCGGTCCCAGCGGCGCAGGGTGTCGAGGCTTATCCCCAGCGCGGCGGCGGCCTCGCTTGCGGTATAGACCTCCTTGGGCACGTCCGCATCCTACCTATGCAAAGCCATGGCAACTGACATTGAGACTCCACACGGCTCGGCGCGGGTGCATCTGCATGCGGCGGCCGATCCACGGGCCGCGCTCGTCCTCGGCCACGGGGCAGGCGGCGGCGTCACTGCGCCCGACCTGACGCTCGCAACCGAGGTCGCGCTGGAGGAGGACATCACGGTCGCGCTCGTCGAGCAGCCCTACCGCGTTGCGGGCCGGCGCTCGCCGGCGCCTGCAGCACAGCTGGACACCGCGTGGCGCACGGTGATCGAGCACCTGCGCGAGAACGAGCTCACGGGCCTCCCGCTCATCACCGGCGGCCGCTCGCTCGGCGCGCGGGTGGCGTGCCGGACGGCGAGGGCGACAGGAGCCGTGGCGGTTCTGTGCCTCGCCTTCCCCGTCCATCCGCCCGGTCGCCCGGAGAAGTCGCGCCTGGCCGAGCTCGACGCGGTGGAGGTTCCCGTGCTCGTGGTTCAGGGAGAGAGCGATCCGTTCGGCATGCCTCCGGCCGCGTCGGGACGCGAGGTCGCCCGCGTCAAGGGCGATCACAGCCTTCGGGCCGACGGCGCCGCGATCGCGGACGCGATCAGATCCTGGCTCCGAGGCGGGCCAGCTCTGCGAACGCGAGGCCGATGACGATGCCGATCAAGCTGTTGGAGACCCGGTCGAAGGCGACGGTGTCGCCCTCGAAGTCCACGGCGCTCAGCATCAGCAAGGCGGTGGGCGTGACCATCACGACCAGCCAGAAGTACCCGCGCTCGCGAAGCGCATAGAGGAAGAACGCCGTCGCCCCGGCGCACGCGATGAACGGCCAGCGCTGATCCGTCAGGACCGTGATGATGATGACCAGAAGGGCCGCGATCAGCGTTCCGGCCGCGCGCTGGACGCTCCGGACGTCCGTCGCGTGGGGGCCCGGCTGGAGAACGGCGAGCGTTGTGAGAGGGATCCAGTAGCCGTGCGCGAGATCGGCGAGGCGGTAGACGAGCGTGCCGGCGCTGACGGCAACCGCCAGCCGCACGACGTGCCAGAGGAGCGGGCGCTCGTGGAGAGCGCGCACGACGTCCTGCCACGCGGGCATCGAGCCCGAGGCTCCCGCGCGCGCTGCGATCATGAGCAGCGCCCCCGGGACGGCACCCGCCGCATACCAGAGCAGCCTCTCGTCGAGCGGCGTACTGATGGGCAGTCCGGCGTAGACGACGAGCATGGCCGACGTCCCGAAGCCGACGATGGCTCCGGTAGGACCGGCGGCGCGAAGCAGACCCGAAACCGCGACCCACGCGAACGTCGCCAGCGCCAGGGCGACATCGCTTCCGCCCGCCGCGTCTGCGACCACCAGGCCGCCCGCTCCGCCGACGACGCACAGCGAGCCCCACCAAATCCGGGCCTTGAGGTCGGCTCGCGGAACGCAGAGGGCGGCGTTCAGGCCGCCGATCGACGCGATCACACCGGCGATCTGCTCGTCGAGCGCGATGCCGATCGCGAGGGGCGCTGTGACGGCGAGCGCGCCGGCGAACCCTGAGCGCACGTCGACGCCCCGTTCCTGCGTCTGGAAGGCCTCGCGGAGAACACCCACCCCGCGGGATACTGACTGCCGGAGACGGTCTCAGGAAGCCGAGGCGGCGAGCGTCTCGGCGGGCGCAGCGAAGCGCGGGTCGTGATAGCGCGCAACCGTGACGAGGAGCTCGTGCAGCCGCTCGCGCTCGCCGGCGTCGAGCGGCGCGAAGAACTCGTCCTCGATCCGCTTGACGATCGAACGGAGCCGCGAGAGCTGGCGCTTGCCGTCCGCCGTCAGCAGGACGGAGTGGCGCCTGCGGTCGTTCGGGTCGCGCTTCCGCTGGATCAGGCCGCGCTCCTCGAGCCCATCCAACAGCCCGACGAGCTGACCGCGGTCGAGGCCGAGCGCGTCGGCGATCGTCCCCTGCGTCCGGCACTCGCCCTCGGCGACGAGCGTGAGCACGCCGTAGTCGTACGGGCTGTAACCGGCCGCCTCCAGCTCCTCGACCGCCTGCTTCTTGACGGTCATTCCCAGCCGGCCGAGCAGGAAGACCATGCTCTTCACCAGCTCGGGAGGCATGCACTTCGTAGGTGTGTTCATCATCATGACGAAATAAGTGTAGCGCGTTCTATCGTTGTTGTGCTATACCGTTGACTAACTCAACGATAGAGGGGGACAAGAGATGAGTTCGCCAACCGTTGCACTACAGAATGTTTCATCCCGGGCGGACAGCAGACGCTGGATCGCGCTGGCCGTCATCGTGGCCGCGCAGTTCATGGTGGTTCTCGACGTCGCAATCGTCAACGTCGCGCTTCCGTCGATCAAGACCGACCTCAACTTCAGCCAGGAGAGCCTGCAGTGGGTGGTCACCGCCTACGCGATCATGTTCGGCGGCGCGCTCCTGCTCGGCGGGCGCATGTCCGACCTGCTCGGGCGCAGGCGCTTGTTCATGGCCGGGCTGGCACTGTTCACGGCCAGCTCGCTGCTGGACGGGCTCGCATGGTCGGAAGCCTCGCTCATCGCCTTCCGTGCCCTGCAGGGTCTCGGCGCGGCTTTGCTCTCTCCGGCCGCGCTGTCCATCCTCACCACCACGTTCAGGGAGGGCCGTGAGCGCAACATCGCCCTGGGCGTCTGGGGCGCTGCCTCCGGAAGCGGCGGCGCCGCCGGCGTGCTGCTCGGCGGTGCGCTGACCGGCTCGCTCGGCTGGTCGTGGATCTTCTTCATCAACATCCCGGTCGGCATCCTGCTCTTCGCGGTGAGCCCGTGGCTGCTGCGCGAGAGCCGTGCCGCGCTCGACCACCGGCACTTCGACGTCGCCGGCGCCGTTTCGATCACGGGCGGGCTGATGCTGCTCGTGTACACGCTCACGCGGGCGACGCAGGCCGGCTGGGGCAGCGGCTCCACCATCGGGCTGCTGATCGCATCCGTCGCGCTGATCGGCACGTTCTTCACGATCGAGCTTCGCTCGAAGGCGCCGCTCCTGCCGATGCGGCTGTTCCGGCTGCGCACGCTGGCGGCTTCCAATGCGACGCAGCTGCTCGTCGCGGCTGCGCTGTTCTCGCAGTTCTTCCTGCTGACGCTGTACATGCAGCAGGTCCTGCACTACTCGGCGATGCAGACCGGCGTTGCGTACATCGCCTTCACGCTCGCGATCATCCTCGTCTCGAACGTCGCGCAGGCGCTCGTGACGCGGGTCGGGATCCGGAGGATCCTTCCGGTAGGCCTGAGCCTGGTGGCGGTCGCGCTGGTGCTGAATGCGCAGCTGCCCGTGCACGGCCACTACTTCTGGAACATCTTCCCGCAGTTCCTGATCGGCGGAATCGGGCTCGCGCTGACCTTCGTTCCGCTCGTGATCGGGGGCCTGACCGGCGTTCGCCAGGCGGATGCGGGAGTGGCATCAGGGCTCTTCACGACCAGCCAGCAGGTAGGTGGAGCGATCGGCGTGGCCCTCGCCACCACGATCTCGACGACGCTGACGACCCACTACGTCGCCTCGCATCCGGGCACGACCGCACTGAGCCCCAACGCGTTGACGTACGGCTTCTCGGTCGCGTTCTACGTGCTCGCGGGCCTGGCGGCTCTCGGAGCTCTCGTGGCCGCCGTGTTCATCCAGGACAAGCCGGCTGAGGAAGCGTCCCAGCCGGTCGGCGAGGTCGAGTTGGCGGAGGCGGCATGACCCGCTTCGAGGAGCTCAACGACCTCGTCCTGGAACTCAAGGGACTGGTCCTCGTGCGGGAGGTCCAGGAGCAGCGCGGGGCGGACCTGGGCGAGCTCGGCATGTACGACCTCGAGATCGAGCGGGTCCGTGACCGGCTCGCGAGCTTCGTGAAGGAAGGCGGCGGGGCGGAACGAGTCGCCGCGTAGCCGCGAAACCAGGTTAGGGGCGGCCGTAGCCGGATGGGACCGGGCGGCCGCCCCACCTGAGCGGCTAGTCGAAGAAGCGATCCGCCTGCGGCCGCGGACCGCTCTGAGATGGGCCGCTCGGCAAAGTGTGTCAGAAACCTTGCGCGACGCGTCGGTGTCCTTCTAAGGTCAGAGTGTGGCGACGATGGCGGATCTCGACGAGCTGGCGTTGTCCCTCCCACAGACGACGAAGGAGCTTTCCGACGACGGGCGGCCCTGCTACCGCGTCCACGGGAAGATGTTCATCCTCCACCGGAGCCGGCGCCGTGACGCGGTCGATTCCGACAGCGGCGAGCGGATGGACGACGTCCTCATGTTCCGCGTCGCCGACCTGGACGTGAAGGACCTCTTCCTCGCGGACGAGCGCGGGCTCTTCTTCACCACCCCGCACTTCAACGGCTACCCGGCCGTGCTCATGCGGATCCCCAGCCTCAGGAAGATGAGGAAGGACGAGCTGCGCGACCTCGTCGCCGAGGCCTGGCTCACCCGCGCGCAGAAACGCGTGGCGAAGGCGTGGCTCGCCGAGCACGGCGAACAGGACGATTGAGCGCGCCCGCGAGCGCCTCGATCACCTCGTCCAGCATCCGCTGGTAGTCGTCGAGCTGTCGCGGCAGCCGGCGCTCGACCGCCGCGTACGCTTGCAGCAGAGCGGGATCGGCGCCCTCGATCGTCCGCTTTCCGGCCGCCGTGAGGACAAGGCGGTAGGAGCGCCCGTCCTCCGTGTTCTTCACCCGCCGAACGAGGCCGCGGTCGACGAGCCGCTGGATGTTGTCGCGGAGCGTCGTCATCGGCACACCGGATGCAGCCGAGATCTTCGAAGGCGTGACCGGAGCGTGGTCGCGGACATGCGTCAGCAGCGCGAGAAGGTAGGCGGGGAGCCCTATCGCCTCGAGCTCCCCGTCGATCACCTGGCCAACGTACTGGGATGCGGTCGCGATCTGAAGGAAGAGGTGCCGGTCCGGCATGGGTCGATGATAGTGCGCTGATCAGATATAGTGCGCCGACGCAATAAAATGGACGTCCTCACGCTTTTGGTCGCTGCATCGCTTTCGGGCCCCTGGACGGGCACCTATTCCCTTGGCGGCTCGGCTCAGGTCGCCTTCGACATTTCCGGAAAGCGCGCGGTCGTTGCCCTCGGCGTCGGGCACGCCGGTTTGCAATCGGTTCCGGTCTCGGCCGGCAAGGGGAAAGTCGTCTTCCGGCTGCCGGGAGCGCCGGCGCCGCTGGCCTTCTCCGGACGGCTCGTGGGCGGCCGCCTCCGGGGAAGCGTTCGGCAGGGGACTGCCCACGGGACCTTCCAGGTGCGGCGCGGACGGGCGCCCTCGCTGGTGGCGCCCGGCATCTACGCGGGTGGCGGCCGCACTCTCGCAGTCGTCGACGACCCCTACGGCCCGGCCCGTCTGGTCGATCTCGACACCGGCGAGCTCCACGGCCTCTTTCCCTCGGGTGGCGGCTTCGTCATCGGCTCCGGATGGAGGACGCGCGCGCCAACCAAAGGCACCGCGCGTTTCGCCGCGAGCTCGGCCGTCATTGACGGCGGCTCCTTCGCTCGGCTTCCGTTTCGCCAGTTGGAAGTGCGCTTCCCCAGCGGCGGCGTCACCCTCTCGGGAACGCTGACGGTGCCGCCGGGCGCCGGACCGCATCCGGCGGTGGCGTGGGTGCACGGCTCCGGACGGACGACGCGGGCCTATCTCCCTGACCTGGAGGCAGTCCTCCTCCACCACGGCCTCGCCGTCCTCGCCTACGACAAGCGCGGCATCGGTCAGTCCGGCGGCAGCTATCCCGGCGAGTCGCCGCATCCGTTCACGATCGACACGCTCGCGCGCGATGCCGCGGCGGCCGTTCGCTTCCTCGCCGCGCGACCCGAGATCGACCACGACCGCATCGGCCTCGCCGGCCACAGTCAGGCCGGATGGATCATCCCTCTCGCCGCGACGCGCGAGCCGGCAATTCGCTTCGCCGTCATCTTCTCCGGGCCGGCCGTCACGGCGGACGAGAACGACCACTACCAGAGCCTGACAGGCGAGGGAGAGACGCCGTCCACGCTGAGCGAGGAGGAGATCGACGCGCGCGTGCTGGCAGAAGGGCCCGGCGGGGTCGATCCGATTCCATGGATCGCCTCCCTGCACATCCCGGTGCTGTGGGCGTACGGAGGCCTCGACCAGCACGTCCCCCCGCGCCTGTCTGCGCTGCGCCTCGGCCCGATCGCCGCCGAGCCCGGCCGCGACTTCACCATCGAGACCTTCCCGCACGCGAACCACGCTCTCGTCGAGACCCAGACCGGCCTGACCTCGGAGATGCTCAGGTCCAACACCTTCGCTCCGGGTCTCTTCGCTCGCATCGGCGCCTGGATCGGGAATACGATCGCGGCACGTTGGCTCGCACCCTTCGCGTACCCGTAGCGCTGATCGGCCTGGCGCTTGCCGGATGGCTGGTGACAGCGCAGCTGATGGGCGGGATGGAGATGATGGACGGCGCCTGGCCGCTTGCGTCGTTCCTGTGGCTGTGGCTGGCGATGAGCGCGGCGATGATGCTTCCCACGATCGTCCCGGCGACTTACCTGGCCGCCGCGCTAGGCCGCTCGGCGACGCTCTTCGTGCTCGGCTACGCCGCCGTCTGGGCCGCCGCCGGGCTCCTCGCGTTCGGCGCCGCGCGTGCGCTCGACGGCGCGGCGCGCTGGCTCGCGCTTGCGGCCGTCCTGCTCGCAGCGGTCTACCAGTTGACCCCGCTGAAGGACGCGTGCCTCCGCCGCTGCCGCAGTCCGATGGGCACGCTCATGAGGCGCCGCTCGCTGCACGGGGGCATCGAGCACGGCGCGCTCTGCCTCGGGTGCTGCTGGGCGCTGATGCTGGCGCTCATCGCGCTCGGCATCGGCAGCATGTTGTGGATGGTGGCGCTTGCGGTCGTCGTCCTCGTCGAGAAGGTCGCACCCCTTGGTGAGCGCGTGCCGGCACTTGTCGCCGCCGGGCTCGCGGGTGCGGCGGTATGGATCGCCGTATGAGCTTCCGCATAGCCGGTCACTACCTGGAGGTCTGCAACTGCGAGGCGATCTGCCCGTGCCGGCGGATCAACGGCGTCCCGGGCGGCCGCTCGACGCACGGAGTCTGTTTCGGCGCGCTCACCTGGCGCGTGGCCGAGGGCCAAGCCGACGGCGTCGACCTTTCCGGCAGCGGTGCGGTCATGACCTTCTCGTACGACGACGACGAGACCGCCTCCCCGTGGACGCTCGTGCTGCACGTCGACGGGCCCGCCGAGCTCGGCGAGATCCTGCTCGGCCGGCGCGGTGGCGAGCACGTGCTCGAGTTGCCGTGGGTGCGGAAGCCGACCACGTCCGTGGAGGTGCGTGAGGCCGAGATCGAGTTCGGAGAGGGGGACATCCGCGTCGGCGGGGAGATCCACGTGCGCGCGACAGAGCCGTACCGGACGGACGCGACCGTTTCGTGCATCGTCCCGGGCCACGACCAGTACGGCACTGAGCTCGTCAACGAGGAGGTAGTCGTCTCGGACGGCACCTTCAGCTTCGAGCTGCGCGGCACTTGCGGCTTCGAGCGGGACTTCGACTACACCGGCTAGCGAGTAGGGGCGTAGGCGACCGCCCAGGTTCCGGCGAAGCCGGCGACTGTGAGCCCGACGAGCGTCGATCGAGCGCTCGACCAGCTCGCGGAGCTCGGGCTCGTCCACCGGGTCGATCTCGGCGAGGGTCTCAACCGCTTCGAGCCCGCCCAGCCCGGCGGGGAACATCACCATCACCTGGTCTGCGGCGGCTGCCAAGCTCCGCGTCACACGGCTACGCGCTCGGACACCACGACGTGGTGCTGCGGGGCGCCTGCGGCGACTGCCGCGACTAGCGAACCGGGGCGAGCGCCGGAGAAAGGTCGGTCATGGCTCGTACATCGCCAGGTGATCTTCACGGTACGGGCGGCCGCTCGCCAGCACGGCCTCTCGCAGCTCCTCGAAGTCGTAGCCGACCCGGCGAAATTCGACCGCGGGCCCGGCCGCGTCGACGAAGACCAACGCATATTCCGCCACCGGAACGAATCTGATTTCGTCCCGCGGCCGGTGGTGGTCGTAGGCGAGCCCGACGCTGCCGGGGTTGACGAACAGCGCCTCGCCGATCCGCCGTGTCCACTGCCGGTGCGTGTGGCCGCCGGCGATCAGGTCGGCGTCGGCAAGCCACGCGTCCGGCGCGCCCTCGCTCTCGGGCAACAGGATGTCGTCGTACGACCGCGGCGATCCGTGGCAGCAGAGCACCGTGTGCCCTTCGAGCTCCAGCTTCACGGTGGGCTGGAAGGAGCGGAGCCGCTCCACGCCGGCCTCGCCGATCTGCTCGAGCGTCCAGTCGCGCACCTCGGCCTGCTCGGGCGTCGTCTCCTCGGCGACGTCGGCGCCGAACAGGAACGCGTCGGCGTTTCCGAGCACGGTCGGGCAGTCGAGGGCCATGAGGCGCTCGAGCGTCTCCGCCGGCTGCGCTCCTCCCTGGACGGCGTCTCCAAGGCAGACAAGCGCGTCGGCGCCGATTCGTTGGACGTCCTCGACAACGGCGCGGAACGCCACGTCGTTGCCGTGCTGGTCGGAGAGGAGGGCTAGACGCATCACGCGTGATTATTGTGGTCGGGATGGCTGCGGCGGAGATCAGCTTCGAAGTGGAATGCCCGCACTGCGGGAAGACGTTCGCGGCCGAATTGATGCCGGGCGGGGCGCCCCGTTACGAGGGCTTCAAGTGCCCGCACTGCAAGCTCTTCGTGCCCTATAGGCGGGCCGACGAGCAGGACCTGGTCAAGCCCTCGGACTAGCCTACGAAAACCAGTCGCGCAGGGGAGGCGCTGGTCGAAGCACGGAGAAGTCGCCGCGGTCGCGGATCGCCTCGGCCGCGGAGACAAGCGCATCGACGGCGGTCCAGGTCAGGCTTCCGCCCACGCTCACGCGCTGCGCGCCCGCGCCGGCGATCTCGTCGAAGGTCAGGTCGCGGCGGGCGAGGACGTTCACCGGCCGGGTCACCGCGTCGCACACGCGCTGGATCTCCTCCACGGTCGCCAGCCCCGGCGCATAGAGGACGTCCGCGCCCGCGGTCTCGAACGCCTGGAGCCGCGCGATCGTGTCGTCGAGGTCGGGATTCCCGCGGATGTGGTTCTCGGCGCGCGCGGTCAGCGTGAAGGTGAACGGCAGCGCGCGGGCGGCCTCGACCGCCGCTGCGACTCTCGCGACCGCCTCGTCGAGCGGGTACAGGCGGCGCTCGCCGTCCCAGTCCTCGATCGAGCCGCCGACCGCGCCGGCGTCCGCAACGGCGGTGATCGCGCGGGCCGCATCCTCGGGAGGGTGTCCGTATGCGTTCTCGAGGTCGACCGACACGGGCAGGTCGGTCGCCTGGTCGAGGTCGGCCGCGTGAGCGACGACCTCGTCCAGCGTCACGTCGCCGTCCACCCGGCCGAGGCTGTAGGCGAAGCCAGAGCTCGTTGTCGCGAGCGCCTGGAAGCCGAGGGCGGCGAAGACGCGGGCGGAGCCGGCATCCCACGGGTTCGGGATGACGAACGGCTCGCCCTCGTGCAGAGCGCGGAAACGCTCGCCCTTGGCGCGCTGTCGATCCACTGTCGTTAGCGGCGCCCCAGACCCACCAGCTCGCGCCCCGGAGCAGGCGATCTCATGGCATCAGCCATCAGGCGGAGTTCCGTAGGCCCTGGGCCTCGGGCAGCGTTTCGAGCTTCTTGAGCGTGTTGTTCTCGATCTGGCGGATCCGCTCCCGCGTGACGCCGAACTCTTGGCCGACCTCTTCGAGGGTGTACGGCTGCTCGCCGCGCAGCCCGAAGCGGAGCTCGATTACGAGCCGCTCGCGGTCCGGAAGCGAATCGAGCGCGCGCTGGACATCCTCCCGCCGCAGCGACAGCGTCGCGGTGTCGAACGGGGACTCGGCCAGGTCGTCCGGGACGAAGTCGCCGAGCTCCGACTCCTCTTCGCCGATCGGCTTCTCGAGCGAGACCGGGAGCTGGGACATGCGGAGGATCTCGCGCACCTCCTCGCTGGACATCTCGAGCTCGGCGCCGACCTCGTCCGGCCGCGGCTCCCGCCCGAGGCGCTGGACGAGCTGGCGCTCGATGTGTACGACCTTGTTCAGCTTCTCGACCATGTGGACGGGGATACGGATCGTGCGCGCCTTGTCCGCGATCGCGCGTGTGACGGCCTGGCGGATCCACCACGTCGCGTATGTCGAGAACTTGTAGCCCCTGCGGTGGTCGAACTTCTCCACCGCGCGGATCAGGCCGAGCGAGCCTTCCTGGATGAGGTCGAGGAACGAGAGCCCGCGGCCGAGGTAGCTCTTCGCGATCGAGACGACGAGGCGTAGGTTCGCTTCGATCATCTCCGTCTTCGCGCTCATGTCGCCGCGCTCGATCCGTTTCGCGAGCGTCACTTCCTGGTCGGCCGTCAGGAGGTCGACCTTCCCGATCTCGCGCAGGTACAGCCGCAGCGAGTCGAGGGATGGCTCGACGCTCAGGTCGAGCTTCGGCACCTTCTCCTCCTCGGGGGGTGGTTGCTCGTGCGGTGGATGCTTGTGCTGCTCGCCCTCGACGAGGTCGATCGAGTGGTCGATCAGGTACGTATACAAGTCCTCGATCTGTTCCTTGGTGAGCTCGACGTCCTCCAGGCCGGTCGCGATCTCGTCGTACGTCAGGAAGCCCTTTTCCTGGCCGTCGAGGACGAGCTTCTGCAGCTCTTCGACGTCAGGGAGCGCGATGTCGACGGTCAGCATCGGGGGGTGTGCGCCGTGGGTTCTGTGCCGCTCAGAAGGGGCGAATCTTATACACGAGTAAACAAAAAAAGAAAAGGTTCATTTCTTGGGCGTACCTACCGAAGTATGGTCACGTCGCCCACAGGCTCTCCGCGGCTGTTGTGGACAACCACGTCGCCGTACGAGCCCAGGTCGAAGCCGAGCCGGGTGAGAAAGTCGGCGGACGCCGGCCTGGTGGCACGGTAGGCGCCGTCCTCGCTCTTGAGCGCAATCCCCAGGCCCTCCGGCCCGGCCGCGCAGATGAGACCCTCGGCGCCCCCTTTCGCCGCAAATCCGTCCAGGGTGCGCATCAGCTCCGTGTCGGTTCCGCCCGCGCTCGAGATCAGCTCCGGATGCGTGCGCATCGCAGCGGCGACCCGCGCGCCTTCCTCGCTCTCCTCGAGGCGGGAGAACATCGCCGCCATTCGCTCGAGGGGCAGGGCCCAGGTGACGACGCCGCAACCGTCGATCGCCGTCCGCAGCCCTTCCTCGTCCAGCCCGGACGCGGCGGCGACATCCGCGCCATTGGCCCGCTGCATGCGGTGGCCGGGCATGCGGTAGCCCTCCTTGCGCCAGCCGCGGGCGTCGCAGGCGGCGAGCATTCCGGCGTGCTTTCCGGAGCAGTTGTGGTAGATCCGCCCCGGCGGACGGCCCTCCTGGTTGCCGCACTCGAGATCGTCCTCCTTCGCGTTTCCCTTGACCAGCAGCGCGCGGACGGCCTCGACGTGCACTGGCTCGCCGCGATGCGAGGCGGACGCGATAGCAAGGTCGCGCGCGCCGAGGTCGTCGCGCGAGCGCGCGAGCTCGAGAGCCTGGAACGGCTTCGCGGACGAGCGCAGGAACGTGACGAGCGAGGTATCCCCCGCCGCCGCCACGACCTTGCCGTCCTGGAACGCGACCGCATGCACATGGTGCACCGCCTCGACGATCCCGCCGCGGCGCACGGCTACGCTGATCGCATCCACCTCTGAATCAATGCCAGAAATCCCGGAAATGGAGGCGTGGCGACGGGCGCTGAACGATCCCGTCTCCACCTTCCCCATCAGCACAGCAGGCCCCGCGCACGTCGCGACGCTGAAGACGATCGATCCGCCCCTGAGCGCGCTCGAGGGCAGGCGCTTCGCCGGCGCGGAGCGGCGAGGCAAGCGGCTCCTGTTTCCGACCGCTGACGGCGACCTCGTCCTGGTCGTCCACCTGATGACCGCCGGACGCCTCCGCCGGCTTGGCTTCGGCGAGGCAGGGCCGAAGAAGCCGGCGTTTCGCCTCGCCTTCGAGGACGGATCGCAGCTTGTCCTGACCGAGGCGGGCTCGAAGAAGCGCGCCGGCGTGTGGCTCATGACGCCGGAGCACGCGGACGAGGAGCTCGGCCACCTCGGGCCGGACGCGCTCGACCTCGAGACCGCCGCGCTGGCCGAGATCGTGCACGACAACTCGCGCCGCCTCCATTCGCTCCTGCGCGACCAGCGGGCGATCGCGGGCATCGGCCGCGCGTGGGCGAACGAGATCCTCCACGCCGCGAAGCTCTCCCCGTACGCGCTCACGACGGAGCTCTCGGACGAGGAGATCGAGCGTCTCGCCTCGGCGATGCGGTCAGAGCTGCGGCGCGGGCTCGAGCTGCGCGAACGCGGGGCGAACGACAAACGCGCGTACCGCGTCCACAAGCACCTCGGCGAGCCCTGTTACGCCTGCGGGCATCCGATTGCCCAGGTGGACTTCGAGGAGCACACGATCTACTACTGCCCGGACTGTCAGACCGGCGGCCGCGTGCTCAAGGACCGGCGGCTGTCGCGGCTGCTGAAGTAGGCAGCTCGACGAGCAGCGAATCGCCGTCGACGCGAACGGAGCCGCCCGTCGCCTCCAGTTGGATTCGCGCCGCGGCCGCGCCGAAGTCCCGCAGGTCCTCGCCGAGAAGGATCCTTCCGACCGCATCCGTCACCGGGCCGATCTCCAACTCGGGTCCACGAACCTCGCACCGCAACGAGTCGGAGCCGCCATGGCGCAGCGCGCACGTGAAGAAGTCGGCAACCGAACGTTCGGTCGGATCGGGATCCACCTCGACCCGGCCGCCCTTGCCGGCGACAGAGACGTCGCCGGCCCGCACGAGCGCGGCGGCCGCGCTTGCCAGCTCGAGCGAGTCGACCGTGCGCCGCGGCGGCTCATAGGTGCCGCGCTCGATCCTCGCCACGAGTCCCAGACGCTCGAGCAGTGCGGCCATCTGCCCCGAGCCTTCGACGATCAGCCCGACGTAGCGGCCGGCCCGCTCGTCCTCGGGCTCGAGGCGCTCGATGGTGCGCGCGAATCCGTGCACGGTCGCAAGGGGCGTGCGCAGGTCGTGGCACGCGAGCGACACAACCTCCGCGAAGAAACGGTCGGCGGCCATGGGAGTAGCGGAGAATAGTCTTCCTTCGATGACCGACTCGCGGCGCCTGCTCGACGACGATCTACAGGCCTCGGAGTCCGAGGTTCGCATCGGCCTGTCCCGAGCGGGCGTGACGGGCGTGCACAAGGCGATCCGGCTCCGCTACGGAAGTACCGAGAAGCTCGTCTTCGCCGCGATCGAATGCACCGTCGATCTCGATCCGGCACAGAAGGGCGTGCACATGTCGCGTTTCCCGGAGCTGTTCGAGGAGGCGATCGACGAGGTCGTGATCGAGGAGGCCTTCCTGGTCGAGGACCTCGCCGACCACATCGCGCGCCACATCGTCGACCGGCAGAGCGCGCTGCGAGCCGAGGTGAAGATCGTCGCCTCGTACCCGGTCGAGCGCACGACTCCGGTGACAGGCCTGCGCACGCAGGAGCTCATCTCGATCATCGGTCTGGCCGCGGCGTCCGAGGCGGGCGTCCGGCGCCTCGTCGGCGTCGAGGCGACCGGCATCAACGCGTGTCCGTGCGCGCAGGGCCTCGTCAAGGGCGCGGCGCGCGAGCGCCTGCTCGAGGCGGGGTTCGACGAGGACGACGCAGAGCGGATCTTCGAGCTCGTCCCGCTTGCCACCCATAACCAGCGCGGCCGCGGAACCCTGATGGTCGGCACCGAGCTGAGCATCAATGCCGAGCGGCTAGCGGAGATCGTGGAGCAGTCCATGAGCTCTCCCGTCTACGAGCTGCTGAAGCGCCCTGACGAGCTCTTCGTCGTCGAGCACGCGCACCTTCAGCCCCGCTTCGTCGAGGACTCTGTCCGCTTCGCGCTCAAGGGGCTCCTCGAGGCCTACCCCGATCTCGCGGACGGTGACTTCGTACACTCGCGCCAGCTGAACATGGAGACGATCCACAACCACGACGTGGTCGCGGAGCGGTTCGGCACGGCCGGCGAGGTGCGGGCCGAGCTGGAGCGCGGCGAACGGCTCGCGCGCCACACCGAGCTGCGCGAGTGGCTCGCGTAGAGGCTCAGACCGCCAACGACGTCCGCGAGCAGCAGCGGGCTATTGGCGCTGTCATGCGGGCGGTCGCCCGTGGTCAAGGGCTTCAGCCGGTGATGGACGAGATCATCGAAGCCGCCACGAGGCTGTGCCACGGCGAATACGGGTCGCTTCATCTGCTGGAAGGCAACGAGCTTCCGGCCGTCTCGCACAGCGGCAGTTCCCACCACTGGGATTACGACCAGGAGCATGCGCACGTGCTCGACCGGAAGACCATGGTCGGCCGCGCTGCGGTGACACGGGAGGTCGTCCACATCCCCGACATCGAGGCTGACGCCGAGTACGCCTACTCGGGACCGCGCACCTTCCGCGTGGGCCTTGGCGTCCCGATTCTCTTCGAAGATGACCTCATCGGCGCGATGGGGATCATCCGCAGGTCGCCCGAGCCGTTTGCCGACGAGCAAATCGAGCTCGTGAAGACCTTCGCCGACCAGGCGGCGATCGCCATCACGAACGCGCGGCTGGTCGACGCTCTCCAGCATCAGCTCGAACAGCAGCGTGCGATCGGGGACGTGCTGCGCGCGATCGCGCGGTCGGAGGGCCTCCAGACGGTGCTGGACGAGATCGTCGAGACCGTCTCGATCCTTGGCCGGGGCGACAACGTGCGCATGTGGCTCGTGCGCGACGGCTTCCTGCACGCGGTCGCCAACGGCGGCTGGACGGACGGATGGGACTACGACAGGGCGCACCCGCACATGATCGACGCCAGCTCGGCGAGCGGCCGGGCGGCGCTGACGAGGGAGCCCGTGCACATCCCCGACGTCACCGCAGATCCCGAGTACACGTACGACGGCCCGGTTGCGTTCCGGACGAACCTCTCGGTTCCGATCCTCCTGGACGACGAGGTAATCGGAGTGTTCGGAATCGTGCGCGCGGAGCCGGAGCCGTTCAGTGACGACATCGTCGCGCTCGTGCAGACCTTTGCCGATCAGGCGGCCATCACGATTGCGAACGGGCGTCTGATCGAGGCGATCGAGCGGCAGCTCGAGCAGCAGCAAGCCTTCGGCGATGTCCTGCGCGCCATCGCCCTGTCGGAGCCGCTGGAGGAGGTCTTCCGGGCCGTCGTAACGGCCGCGAGGACGCTGTGCGGCGGCGAGCACGCTCAGCTATACCTTGCCGAAGGCGAAGTCTTTCGGATCAACGCGCACACGCTCTATCACGACGAGGTGTTCGACTACGAGCGGGAACACCCGCATTCCCGCGACCGGACGTCGGTAGTCGGTCGCGTCGCGCTGAGCGGTGCAGTCGAGCAGATCCCTGACGTCCTCGACGACCCCGAGTACTCCTACGGATCCCAGGAACTCGTCGGGTACCGAGCGGTGCTCGGCGTCCCGATCGTTCTCGAAGGCGAGCTCACGGGGGTGATCTCCGTAGATCGTCAAGAAGTCGGCGGTTTCGCCGACGAGGATGTCGCCGTCGTCACGGGGTTCGCCGAGCAAGCCGCGATCGCGATCGCGAACGCACGCTTGCTCGATGCCCTCGAGCGGCAGCTCGACCAGCAGCGCGCCGTGGGCGCCGTGCTCGGGGTCGTCGCAAGGGCGGACGGGCTCGACGCCGTGTTCGATGCCGCCGTGACGGCCGCGGCGCGGCTGTGCTCTGCGGAATACGGTCAGCTCTGCATCGCCGACGGGGACGTCTTCCGTCTGGCAGGCAACTACGGCGCCTCGCGCGAGATCGTCGAGTACGAGCGCGCGCATCCCATGCCGCGCGACCGCACTTCGGTCGTCGGCCGCGTCGCCGTCACGGGCGACGTCGTCCACATCCCGGACACGCTCGAGGATCCCGAGTACACGTGGGCCGGTCAGCCGTCGGGCGGCTATCGCGCGATGCTTGGCGTGCCGATCTTCGTGGAGGGCGAGCTGATCGGCGTCATCAACGTGGTGCGCAACGAGCCGGTCCCGTTCACGGAGGAGCACATCGGGCTGGTCAAGACGTTCGCCGACCAGGCCGCCATCGCGATCGCGAACGCGCGCCTGCTCGATGCCGTGGAGCGGCAGCGGAGCGAGCTTGCCCGCTTCGTCTCGCCTCAGGTCGCCGAGCTCGTCTCCTCGGACGAAGGTGAAGGGATGCTCGCCGGACACCGCGCCTACGTCACCTCGATGTTCTGCGACCTGCGCGGCTTCACGAGCTTCACCGAGCTGGCCGAGCCTGAGGAGCTGTTCGAGGTTCTCCGCGAGTACCACCTCGCCCTCGGGGAGCTCATCCCGCGCTACGAGGGGACGCTCGAGCACTTCGCGGGCGACGGACTGATGGTGTTCTTCAACGATCCGGTGCCCGTCGAGGAGCACGAGTTGAAGGCAGTCCGGCTGGCGGTCGCGGCACGCGAACGCTTCGAAGAGCTGGCTTCAGTCTGGGGAAAGCGTGGACACGAGCTCGGACTCGGGATCGGGATCGCTGCCGGGTACGCGACGCTCGGCCGGATCGGCTTCGAGGGACGGTACGACTACGGCGTCCTCGGCACGGTCACGAACCTCGCCTCGCGCCTCTCGAGCGCCGCCGAGCCCGGCCAGACGTTGATCTCGCAACGCGTCTTCGCTGCCGTCGAGGAGCGCGTTGACGCGGTCGAGGTCGGGCAGCTCGAGCTGAAGGGTTTCGGCCGGCCCGTCCCGGCCTACGAGGTTCGCGGGCTGAACGAGTGAACGCGGACACACCCGAGGCCGAGCTCCACCACAGTTTCACCGCATGGGTCGCCGACCACGCAAAGCGGATCGCGGGAATCTCGGACCTCGGATACGACCCGCGCCGCTATCCGGCGCAGCGCATCGGCGAGTCGAAGACCGAGGCGGGGGCGCTCTCTCGGTGGGTGCCGTCGCCGATCTTCCTCCGGGTGATGGAAAGGAAGCTTGCAAGCATCCTCGGCTCGCGAGACAAGGCAGACAGCGTCATCGGCGAGTTCCGCGGGGTCGCGCCCGAGGTCGCCCGGCTCCTCGACGAGAAACAGAGCGTCGCGCTCCTGGCGGGGCACTCGGACAACCTCTTCGACGTCGCCTATTGCCTCGCCGGCCTGCAGATCAGCTTCGGCACGACGCGCTACATCCAGCGCACGGGGATCATCGTCAACAAGTTGATGACGCGTGAGGCGTTCCGCGGCACGCCGATGATGGACACGCTCGAGCTCTTCTGCACCGTCTACTGGGTCATCCCGGACACGGAGAGCACGCGTGTGTGGGGCGTTCCGGAGCGTGCCGCGCGGATCGTGAACGTTGGCGCCCTCGAGGCACTCAGGACGGATCTCGCCCGCGGCGTGCTCGTGGGCATCATCCCGACCGGGACGGCGGCACGCCAGGAGATCGTCGACGGCGCGCTGCGCCTCACGATGCCGCCCATCTCAGCCGGGACGGCACGGTTGCTCGAGCAGTTCCACGCCTTCCTCCCCGTGGCGATGTGGGACGACGTGCCCCGCGCCGCGTCTCTCTGCTTCGACGCAAACGACGCAATCGGCGCGGTCGCGTCGCTGACGGCGGAGCTTGCGGACGCCTCCGTCGTCTACCACGAGCTGGCTCGTGACAGTCAGCCGGGCGCCGAGCGGGTCGTTCCTACGCGCCTGCCGGCTGGCTCCCCCGCCGCCGGAACCTGAAGCGGCTCTCCGTGCCTGCACGCAGGCGCGCGATGTTCGCGCGGTGCAGGAAGACGATCCCGACGGCCGCGACGGACGTGTAGGCGATCACCGGCCAGGGCTCGTCGAATGCGACCGCGACGACCGGCAGGATGAGCGCGTCGACGATCGACGCCAGCGACGCATAGCGGAACGCCAGGAAGAGCGCTATCCACACTCCCGCGCCGATCGCGCCGACCACGGGGGCCACGCCGAGCAGGGATCCCCCGAACGTCGCGACCATCTTCCCGCCGCGCTGAAAGCCGAGGAAGAGTGGGCGCCAGTGGCCCACCATCGCGGCGACGCCCGCCAGCACGCCGGCCAGGTGTCCCGCGTAGATCGTCGCGAGCAGGGCAGGGACGAAGCCCTTGAGCACGTCCAGGACGACGACCGTCAACCCGAGCCACTTCCCGTACGTCCGCCACACGTTCGAGGCTCCGATGTTCCCGCTCCCGACGCTGCGGATGTCCACGCCCTTGAAGACGCGCACGAGCCAGTAGCCGAACGGCAGGCTTCCCGCAAGGTAGCCGGCTAGTACGAATAGAGCTGTGCTCAGACCGCTGCTCATTTGGTCGAACGGCGATGGAGCATAGCCCTTGGTTCCGAGGCATACGGAACACGCTCGGCGGGTACATCCTCTCCATGGCATCGGCCACCGATCTCCGCAGTGCAGACGGCTTCCTCGTCGAGTCTTCCGCGGGGGACGTGGGCTGGGTCGAGGAAGTCTGGCTCGATGACAAAGACGAGCCGCGCGCGCTGGCGCTTCAGATCCTCGACGGTCGCCATGCGCTCCTGCGAGCGGAGGACGTGCTCGCGGTCGAGCCCGAGGAGCGGTGGGTCGTGGTCCGGCCCGAGCAGGAGCTCCTGGAGCTTGACGCACCGCGCGTGCGCACCTCGAACGGCACCATTCTCGCGTCGTGGAGAACGACGGGAGTTTTGCTCCGTGCTCCCTCCGAGCCGCGCTGGCACATGACCGTGCATCTGCCGCACCGGGGCCCTCACGGGCATCCCCGGATAGCCGCGGCCTCGCGCCGGATCCAGCGCTGGCCGCCCTGGCTTGCGGTCGGGGCGCTCTACCTGGCGCTGGCGTGCATCATCGGACTGGTGATCGCGTTCGCGTTCCTGATCGCGCACCTCGTTACGGGCCAGGCGTACTAGGCGCGCGGCGCGAGCGCTACGGCTGGATGCCGTACTGGGTGATCCAGCCGTTCACGACCGTCCAGTCCAGGTTGTCGAAGAAGGCGTCGATGTAGGACGCGCGGTCGGTGCGGTAGTCGAGGAAGTACGCGTGCTCGTAGACGTCGAGCGCCACGAGCGCAGTCGCGTTCCAGATCGGGAACGTGTTCTGCGCGTCACCGACGTAGTTGAAGAGCCGCCCCTCGTCCCAGTCGTAGGCGGTCCAGGCCCAGCCTCGGCCTGCCATCCCCGTGGCCTTCAGGTCGGCGCGCCAGACGTCGATCGAGCCGAAGTCACGACGAATGAGCGTCCCGATCGGGCCGTCCGGGTCGCCACCGCCTCCGCCCAGGTGGTCGAAGTAGAGCTCGTGGTTCTTGATCCCGCCGATCGCGAAGGACAGGTCGACCTTCAGGGCGCGGATCTCGGAGTAGACCTGGTTCGCCGCGTCGAAGTCGACCTCGGCGAGCTTGGTCAGAATCTCGTTCCGCTTCGCAACGTACCCTTGGTAGAGCTTGTAATGCGCCTCGACAGACTCCCGCGAGATCCCGTCCAGCTCGTACAGGCTGGGCTTCAGCTCGCGCGGTGCGATCTCCTCGTGGTTGTAGGCAAGCGTGGTCATGGCTCGGCAGCATATCGGGGCGCGCGCTTACTATCGCGAAATCCGAGAGGCCCCATTTTTCGTACCAACGGGAAGCGATGGAGCTCACTCTGAGCCTTCCCCTTCCGGCCCGCACTCCCAGCCAGCGAGTGCAGCCATTCCTGCCCATGACCGAGCGTGAGGCCAGCGACGGCGAGCTGATCCAGAGGATCGGCGACGGTGACCGAGATGCCTTCGAGTCTCTCTACGATCGCTTCGCACGGCCGGTTTACGGCTTCGCGCTGCGCCGCCTGCGCGACCGCAGCCAGGCCGAGGACGTCGCCCAGGAGACCTTTGCCTCCGTGTGGCGCTCTGCCGGGAGCTACCGCCCAGAGCGCGGGCCGGGTGCCGCCTGGCTCTACGCGGTCGCCCGGAATGCCGTCGTCGATCGGATCCGGCTGAACGCGCGCGCCAACCCTCCCGTCCCGCCCGAGACGGGATCCGAGGCGGGCCCGGAGGAGGCCGCGCAGACCGACTGGCTCGCCTGGCGCGTGCACCGCGCCTTCACCGAGTTGCCCGAGACGGAGCGCAACGTGCTCGAGCTCGCGTACTGGGGCGGGCTGTCGCAGAGCGAGATCGCCGACTTCCTCGGCATCCCGCTCGGTACCGTGAAGACCCGCACCCGCAGCGGGCTGGCGCGCATGGCCGACCTGCTCGAGGGCGAGGAGCTGAGAGGATGAGCGAGCGGACGCCAGATTTTTCCGAGCTGATCGGCGAGGACGTCTCCGCGGAGGAGCGCGCGCGCCTCGAGCAGGCTCACTCGATGCTGATGACCGCCGGGCCGCTGCCCGAGCTCCCTCTCGGCCTCCAGCAGGCGCCTGCCGTCGATGACCGGCACGACTCCTCGGTCGCGTTTTCCTTCCTCCCCCGCCGCGGCGGCCGCATCCTCACGCTCGCCGCCGGCTTCGCCCTGCTGTGCCTCATCGTCGGCTACGTCATCGGTAACAACCGAGGTGGCTTCAAGACGGACTTCACGCTGCCGATGCACGGGACGGCCGCAGCGCCGCAGGCCGTCGCCGTGCTGAAGGTGGGGAAGATCGACTCGAGCGGAAACTGGCCCCTAGAGCTCCAGGTCACGGGCCTCAAGCAGCTGCCCAACGGCTCCTGGTACACGCTCTACCTCACGAAGAAGAAGCAGCGGTCGGAGTCGTGTGGGACCTTCCGCGTGCACAGTGGGACGACGACCGTCCGCCTGAACGCCCCGTACAACTTCGAGCACTTCGACGGCTGGATCGTCAGCGTGGGCAAGAACGGGCCGGCGCTGCTCGCGGAGTACCGGACCTAGTGGTAGTTACGGCGCCGTTCGGTCGTTCGAGACGAAGGCGGCGTGCGTGACCGGCATCAGCTCCGCCAGGAAGCGCTCGCAGGCTTCGGCATAGCGGCGGATCTCCCGCTGGGCCGTCTCGGCGGCGCGCAGCGAGACGAAGTTCATGAGCGAGCGGGCGTTGACCGTCCAGTAGAACTCGGTGTACGCCCCGACGGGGAGCGCGGCGCGTGCCAGCTCGCGGGCGACCCCGAGCTCGACGAGCTCCTCGTACGTCCGGTAGGCCATCTCGTAGACGCCGCGCAGCCGCTCGCGCGTGGTCTCGGCGATCTCGTCCGGGACGGGCTCGAACGAGTATGCGCCGGGCTTGCCGACCTGCGTGCGAACGTCCTCCGGAGCGGGAACGTAGAAGTCGTCGGTCGCCTTCGCGTACCGCATGCTGAACTCGTTGAAGGAGTTGTGGACGACGACGCCATTCGCGAGGAAGTTATGCGAAGGCCCTTCGACGGCCAAGTCGAACGTCTGCCGAATCCCGACGTACTCGACGTCGACGACGGGAACCGCATGCGCCGTCAACTTGAACCCGCTGCGGGGCCTCAACGGAAGGTTCTTCACAAAGCCGATGCGGTCAGCGAAGCGACGTGCAAACGCAAGCTCGCTCTCGCGGGTCCTGTGAATCCTCGAATGGCAGTCGTCGCAGACGCTGATGAGATTGCCGAGATCGAGAGCATGAGCCGGATCGAGCCAGACGGGTGCGATGTGATGGGCGTGGAGCTTCCCGCCGCGCGTCCCGCACCGTTGGCAGGTGTAGCCGCATTGCTGGCGCACGCGAGGTGCTTGTTCGGTCGTCCATCGCGCAATTGATGCGCGGTGGGAGCTGACCCCGCCTCGCCAAAAGTTGCTCCGAGGTCCGGAGCGCGCCCTGCGAATCGCCTGCTTATGCCGTTCGCTGACCTCGAGGTTGATCTTGTATCCGCGGAGGCCGGCGTTCCAGGGCCGTCGGCTCCGATATCTCTCCTCTCGCGAGAAGCGCAAATCATGGCGCGCGAGCCATTTGCGGACCGTGTGATAGCTGCATCCAGCCTCGTCGGCGATCTCCTGCACCGTTCTGCCGACTTGGCGCTGCCTCCTCAACCAAGTCGGATCCTGGTGGAGCGGCATTCCGTTCGTCATTAGGAGGCAGTCGCGTTCAGCGCGCGCCGAGCCGCCCGAACCGACGAGGCCGACCGCCGCGCGCATCGTTCTCCACCCGTCTTGCGTGAGGAGGCGATGGTTCTCGGTGACGGTGAGGCGTTTTCCGTCGGCGAGGGTGAGCCGATATACAGGCTGAAGACCCTTGTCGAAGATCTCGCTGATGTGGCCAGTCTCGAATTCCCCGTTCTCCTCGTTGAGGACGCGAAGGTTCATACGCCGAACACGCCACCGGGAATCTCGGAGTTCGTTTGTCCCCACGAGACAACTCCGAACGGCTCGACGCCCGATGCAAAGCGTCTTCGCGATACCTCTGATGCTCCTTCCTTGCGCGGCGAGCCGCCTTACTGCGTCCGCTGTTTCGCGCGTGAGTGCATGGCCATTCCGTTCGCCCTCAGACCACATCCGCCAGAGTTCATCGATCGTCTTGCGGGCCTCGGGAGAGGTATGCCCGTTCGCGTCCACGAAGGTGACGACGTTGTCCCCCGTGAGGCAGCCAACGCGATGTCGGAACCATTCCCGGGCGACGAAGATGGGGCAGCGAACGTGGAACCGGAAGGCGTTGTGCTCGAACGGCGTTCCGTGCCTATCGCGCATGAGGAAGCGGATCAGCCCGGCGTCGGAATCGTCCATCTCGGTCTTGTGCCGTGCGAAGCTCACACGCGCACCGTTGACCACCGATAGGTCGGACGCCATTGCGTCGTCCAGGCGAACGAAGCCGTGATCGAGGACGTTGATTGGGTTCTCTGGTACCACTTCGCGCGTGACGGCCACGGATCCGACGCTATCCGCGCTGTCGGACGTCTTAACCGAAGCGTACGGGATCGCGCCGACTCCACTCGTTCCCCTCGCGGGCGGCTACCAGAACGAGGTCTGGCGGTCGGACGACGTCGTGATCAGGCTCGAGCGGGCGAGGCCCGAGAGTGTCGCCTGGGAGCACGGGCTCGTGCGCTTCCTCTCCGCGCGCCTCGACCAGGTGCGTGCGCCGCTCGCTGCGTCGGACGGCTCGACGTTCGTGCGCTGGAGCGACTTCGTCGTAAGCGTCTGGCCCTACGTCGACGGCTCTCCCGCGCGCCGGCGGCACGAGCCGCACGCCGTCGCCGCCGCCGAGCTGCTCGCTCGCCTGCACGACGCCTGCCGCGGGTGGGAGGGCGGACAGCGGCCGGGCGCATCTGCGGTGGGCGGCGCCGAGCAGGCGCCCATCCACGGCGACTTCTGCCGCGGCAACGTGCTCGTGCGACGCGGCCGAGTCGTCGGGCTGGTCGACTGGGAGGAAAGCTGGGTCGACCTCCTCGACTACGAGCTGGCGAACGCCGTCTGGCAATTCTGCGTCTCGAAGCGGGAGCACGACTTCGATCGGCGTCTCGCCCGTGCGATGCTGGACGCATACGGCTCCGAGCTCGCCCCGGATGACCTTGTCCCGTTGATCCTGACGCGCCTCCACTATGAGCTCGACGTATGGGGTGCTCACAGCGACGAGCCGTACCGCAGGCACCTACGGCAGTCGATCGAGAAACTCGATGGCTGACCTCTACATCGGCACCTCCGGCTGGTCGTATCCCACCTGGAGGCCGGACTTCTATCCGGCCGGCACCAAGCCGGAGGACTTCCTCCGCTACTACGCCGAGCACTTTCCGACCGTCGAGCTGAACACGACGGGCTACCGGCTCCCGCGCGAGGAGCTGTTCGAACGCTGGGCGCAGCAGACGCCGCCGGGCTTCCGCTTCGCGCCGAAGATGAACGCGTACCGCAATCTCAACGTCGCGACCTTCGAGGAGCGAGTGAGACTTCTCGGGGAGCGGCTCGGCCCGATCCGCGTCGTCGTCACCTGGGCTCGCGACGAAGGCCTGCTGGAGCTCGCGCTGGGCTCGTTCGATCCCGCGATCCGGCTTGCGTTCGACTTCCGGCACGAGTCATGGGACGGGATCGAGTCCCAACTGCCCCCGAACGCAGTGCGGGTCGGGTCGCTCGAGGGCTCCGCTCCTTTCCGCTACATCCGCCTGCGCGAGCCGCCCTACGAGGGCGCGGAGCTCGTCCAGTGGGCCGGCAGGCTGCGGCCGCTGCTCGAGCAGGGAAAGGACGTCTATTGCTATCTGAGGCATGAGGATCAGCCGACGGCGACCGGGTATGCAACGCGTCTGATCGAGCTGTTGCAGTGAACGTCACCCGCATACCTCGCTTTAATCCGTGGCTGATGCGGCGATTGATCGCACTTCTCATCGCGGCCGCGGCGTGCCTGGCGGTGGCTCCGGCCGCGCTCTCGTACGGCTGGCCGCTGAAGCCGTTCCACAAGGCGCACCCGATCCGCGGCAACTTTGGCGACCCGCGGACGATCTTCACCGATCCGTTCGAGCCGAGCGGCGTTCTCGGGGCCTGCGCGTGCTCGTTCCACAACGGGCTGGACATCTCCGGTGTCCCCGGGCAGGCCGTCTATCCCGTCGTGTCGGGGATCGCGCACGTGCCGGACCTCGCCACCGTCAACGTCCACGCCTCCCGCGGCCGCGCTTTCAAGTACATGCACATCACTCCCACGGTCTACGACGGACAGCGCGTGACGGCGTACAAGACGGTCCTCGGGCACATCGACGCGGTCGCCTCGCACGTCCACTTGAGCGAGATCGACAACACGATCGTCGTCAACCCGCTCGGCACGCACCACCTCACGCCCTACGCCGACCACACGAAGCCCAAGGTCGCCTCGCTGCAGCTGCTGGAGCCGAACGGGAAGGCGTTCCAGACGCGCGGGATCGCAGGATCGGTGGAGCTCATCGCGCAGGCCTACGACATGCCTGCCCTGCCCGTCCCCGGCATCTGGTTCGGCTATCCCGTCGCGCCGGCGGTCGTCAGCTGGGCGCTCCTCTCGGGCAACCACTACGTCGTCCAGCCGACCACCGTCGTCGACTTCCGCTACACGCTGCCTCTCCCGCGCCAGTTCTGGAACGTCTACGCACGCGGCACGTACCAGAACAAGCCGCGTTTCGGAAATCAGCAGTTCAGGACCTGGCCGGGCCGTTTCGAGTACAAGCTGACGCGGGGCCTTTTCGACACGCGCAAGCTCGCGGACGGGAGGTACACGCTCCGCGTGACGGTGGAGGACACTGCCGGCAACAAGACGACCAACGCAGAGGCAATCACGGTGTGCAACGCGGATCCGACCTCCTGCACGGCGCCGCCCGCGCCCTGACGGACCTCTCCTAGGGCCTTCCCCGTATCAGCGGCGTGACCCGTGCCGCGCTCGTCCTCGCCGCGCTCCTGCTGGCCGCGCCGAGCGCCGTCGCCCGCGTCTCTGGCGGTACGCCGGTCGCCCTCGTGACCGCCGAGACGGAGAACCAGCTGATCGCGGTCGAGTTCCCGCACGGAAAGGTGTTGCGGCGCGTGACGGTGGCGGCCGATCCGCAGAATGTCGTGGCCGACCAGAGAACGGCGGTCGTGGTCAGCCCTGGCTCCGGCGCGATCACACTCCTCGATGCGCGGACGCTGCGCGTGCGGAAGGTGCTTCGCGGATTCGGCGCACCTCACCTCGCGGCGCTTACGCCCGACGGTAATTGGGCCTTCGTGACGGACGACGCGCGCGGGCAGCTGGACGTCGTCTCGCTCACGCGGCTGCGCGTCGTCAAGCGTCTCTACGTCGGCGCGGGCGCCCACCACCTCTCGCTCTCGCCGGACGGACAGCGCCTGTGGATCGCCCTCGGCGAGCACGCCCGCCGGATCTCGATCGTCGATGCCTCACGCCCCTCGCGACCGAGGCTGCTGCGCCGCTTCGACCCGGGCTTCGTCGCGCACGACCTCGCCTTCAGCCCCAACGGCAGCCGCGTCTGGGTCACGTCGGCGCAGGACAGCTTCGTCCGGGTCCTGAGCTCCACGACGGGGCGGAGACTCTTCTCCGTCAGCGCCGGTCCGCCGCCGCAGCACGTGGTGTTCGGCGCCTGGACGCGACCACGCGCCTATGTCACGAGCGGCTATGCGAGCCGAATCACGATGGTCGATCCGCGCCGGGGACGGATCATCCGGATCGCGTCGGCGCCGTACGGATCGTTCAACGTCACGCTCATCGGCGGCAACGTCGTGACGGCGTCACTGCTGCGCGGGTCGGTGACCGATTTCGACTCCGACCTGCGCCTCCGGCGCACCGTTCGCATCGCCCCCGCGGCGCGCGGCGTGGCGGGCGTGGTCTGGTAGTCAGTACGCCACGGTGCCTGCCGGCCGTGCCGCGCCGGTCTCGACGATGTCGACGATCTGCTCGACCGCGAATCGGAGCTCGTCGTCCGTCGTGAAATAGTGGGGGCCGAGGCGTAAGCCGGCGTCCGGGCGGAAGTCGCACAGGATCTCGCGGGCCGCGAGCTCGCCGTGGACGGCGGCGAACTCGGGCGTCCGCACCGTCACAGTCCCGCCGCGGCGCTCTGGCTCCAGCGGCCCGGTCAGGTCGAACCCGGCCGCCTCGAGCAGGTCCACCAGGCGCGCTGTCTGGTGCATCGAGTGCTCCCGGATCCGGGCGACGCCGATCTCCTCGATCAGGTCGTAGCCGGCCGTCGCGGCGTACAAGGCGGGCACGTTGGGCGTCCCGGTCAGGAAGCGCGCCGCACCGTCCGCGTAGTCCATCTCCGGCTCGAAGCCGAAGGGGCGCGCGTGCGCCTGCCAACCTGTGAGCGCGGGCTCGAGCCGCTCGGCGAGGTCCGCCCGGACGTACAGCCAGCCCGCCCCCGGCCCGCCGCAGAGCCACTTGACGGAGCCGCCGACGGCGAAGTCGACCCCGAGCGCGGCCACGTCCAGAGGAACGGTTCCGACCGACTGGTAGGCGTCCAGCACGACGTGGGCGCCGACTTCGTGCGCACGCCGGACGATTGCCTCTACGTCCTGGATCTCGCCGGTCTTGAACAGGACGTGCGTGACCGGGACGAGGAGCGTGCGCTCGTCGATCGCGTCCGCCACAGGCTCGCCCTCCGGCACGACCACGATCTCGGCGCCGCGGTCGCCCTGGGCCTGGTACAGGTAACGGACGGAGGGGAAGTTTCCGTCCTCGTAGACGATCCGCCGCCGCTCGCCGTCGAAGCGGAAGCACGAGAGGACGATCGCCTCCGCCACGGTCACGTTCTGGTGCATCGTCGTGGTGCCCGGCTGCGCGCCGATGATTCGGCCGATCTGGTCGCCCACGGTGAGCGGCATCTCCCACCAGCCCTCGCCCCAGGAGCGGATCCCACGTTCCTTCCACGTCCGCGCGTACTCGAGGACGCGCACCTCGGCGGCCGCGGGCATCGCGCCCAGCGAGTGGTTGATGAGATACGTCGTGTGGGCGAGGATCGGGAACTCGTCGCGGTACGAGGCAAGGTCGCGCATCGTGGGTGAGTATTCCACCGTGACGCAGGAGCAGTTCGACACGCTGTTCGACGAGGCCTACCTCGAGCTGTACGGGCCGCGCGAGGATCCCGCGCAGACCGAGGAGGAGGCGCGCGGCGCGGCGAGCCTGGCCGGGGTGGAAGCGCCCGCCGAGGTCCTCGACTGCCCCTGCGGATTCGGACGGCATGCGGCCGTGCTCGCCGCGGCCGGCTTCCGCGTTACGGGCGCGGACCGCTCGCAGGTGCTGCTGGACGAAGCGCGCAGGCGCGGCGCCGAGTTCGATCTCGTACAGGCGGATTACCGCGAGCTGCCCTTCGCGGACGCGAGCTTCGACGCGGTCCTCAACCTCTTCAGCGCCCTCGGATACACGGGCGAGGAAGGGGACGCGCAAGCGCTGCGCGAGTTCCGCCGGGTCTTACGGTCGGGCGGGAAGCTGGTCATCGAGACGATGCACCGCGACCGGCTGATGCGCATTTTCCAGCAACGCCGCTGGGAGCGCCTGCCGGCGGGCTACCTGCTCGAGGAGGGCAGTTTCGACCAGGTCGCCGGCGTGTATTCGAACGTGATGACGTACGTCCCCGATGAGGGACCGCCGCGCGAGTTTCCGTACGCGATGCGCACGTACTCGGCGACCGAGCTGGTGGGGATGCTGCGCGCCGCGGGCTTCGAACAGGTCGACTGCTATGGCGGGTTCGACGGGAGCGAGCTCGGGTTCGACACGAGGCTCGTCCTCGTCTCCGGCTGAGCCGCCGGTGGCTTCGCGTTCACGAGGATCGCGGCCAGAAGCAGGATCGACATCGCCACGGCGCCTTCCCCGACGAGGCTGCGGCCTGCCCAGCCCGTCCGCTCGAGCCGCGGGCGAACGACGAAATGGTGGAAGCCGCCCCACGCGAGCGCGAGCGAGACGAGCCCGAGCTTGACCAGCAGCACCTGGCCGTAGGAGCTCGTCCACAAGTCGCTCAGGTGCGGCAGCCGGAGGATGCTCAGGTACACCCCGGCCGCGACGAGCACTGCGATGAGGACGGGCGCCAGCCGGGCGAAACGCAGGAACGATTCCCGGCGCAGCTCCGGCGCCGCCGGCCACACACAGGCCGCGAGCTGGACGAGCCCGCCGACCCAGAGGACGGCGGCCGACAGGTGCACCCAGTCCACGAGCTCGGTGAACCAGGACGAATCGGCGGCGTGACCCGAGAGGGAGAGGCCTGCTGTGAGCACGACTGCGAGCGCGAACGCGAACCAGAGCAGCATCCGTCGTCCCTTCAGCCAGGCGAGGAAGAGGAGCGCGGCCACCCACGTGAAGCCGAGCGTCATCGCGATGAAGGCCTGGCCGAAGCGGGTTCCGCTCGCCACCGGTGAGAGATCTCCGTACAGGAGCCGCCCGAACGGGAGCTGCAGCGCGTCCTCCGCTCGCATGATGAAGGCGGCGATCCCGACGTGGACGACCGCGATCACTCCGATTCCGGTGACGATGTAGACGCGACGCTCCAGCCGGGCCGGGATGGATCGAGGCAACACGAGCAGCCGGAAGCCAAGCCCGCCGACGAGGAGCGCGAGCGCGGCGAAGTAGAGCCAGCGCACGACGTCCTCACTCCGCGTCACCCCGGATGCGCCGTACGCCTGCGTGGGCGGCGGAGCGTCGACACGAACGCCGAATGTGTACACGCCGGAGACGACGTGCGAGTCGCTCGAGAGTGCGTGCCACCGGACGGTGTAGGCGCCGCGCGGCAGCCGGTGGAGAGGGACGAACATCGTGCGCGTGTCGCCGGCATTGCGAGCCCTTCCGGAGACGATCTTTCCGCGCGCGTCGTAGACGACGATCGAGTTCGCCAGCGCGTGGACGCCCTGGTCGAAGTGGAGCGCAACGCGCGCCGGAGACGTCTCGAACCGCTGCCGGAACTCGGGTTGCTCGGACTTGAGCGTCGCATGTGCGAACGCCGCGGCCGGCCAGACCAGTCCCATGACGAAGCCCGCGACGGCGAGCCGCTTCATCGGTGCGGCTCTCCCGCAAGCGGCGACAGATGGCCGAAGACAGGCGCCACGTCGCGGTCGGTGTACAGGATGATCCCGACCACGACGAACGCCAGCGCGAGCCCGGTCGCGAACACGGTCGCACGCGGGCGGATGACCCGGCCGAGCGGGAAGATCGCCGAAATCAGGAATGTCCAGCCGAGCAGGTGGTGCAAGAACGCGGAGCGCTGGAAGAACCAGTCGTTCTGCTCGTGGATGAGGAACGCGACGCCGGTGACGACGAAGGCATTGACGATCGCGAGCCGCCAGAGGGGGTTGCGCAGCTTCCCGCTTGCCAGGCCGAGCTCCGCGGCGCCGGCGATCATCATCACCTCGGCCCAAGCCCCGTGGGCGAGCATGTGCAAGGTCGAGGACGTGAAGAAGACCATCACCGGCCACATGGCGACGCCCATCAGGAACATCGTGGAGGGCCAGAGGTAGGCGCGCCAGCGCCGCTTCCTCCACACCGTCGGCCCCACGACGGCCTCGGCGAGCAAGAAGAGCCCGAGCGCGAGGAAGCTCGTGGCGAAGAGCCAGTGGACCTGTTCGGGTTGCGGCATCAGTCCTCCTCCTCCTCCTCGTCCAGGTCGTCCAGCAAGCCCGGCACGACGAGGAAGTGGAAGAGCGCCCCGACGAGCACGACGAGCAGCTGGGGCTCCACGAACAGCCACCAGAAGCCCTGGCCGCGCGGGTGGAGGAAGGTGAGGCGGTAGGGCTGGAGGATTGCCCAGACGACTCCGGCGGCAACCGTCGCGGGGCCGATGGCCGAGAGGATGTACGCGCGAGCCGACCGGCGCCTAGGAGCCTCGCGGGCGGCCTCTGTTGCGATCTGCGTCATCGCTGGTGATTCTGCTTGGTTTCGAGGACGTCTTCAACGTCAGCTAACGTCGCGCCGTGCGGCAGGCATCGGGGTTGGTTCGACCGAGGCGCAGGTCAACGCGAAGATCAAGGGTGTGAAGTGCGCCACGGAGAGCGGCTTCCGCCATTGCTACCTGGGCAAGTTCCGCGCCGGGCGCCGCGTGACCGACTTCGCGATTAAAGCGCGGGAAGGTCTCCCGCGTGGACGTCGGCCTCGTGATCGACTGATCGTCAGGCCGTAGCGGCGAGCAGCTGCTCGCACTCGTGGATGTAGCGCGCCGCTCCGACCGAGCGGTAGAAGGCAAGCGCACGCTCGACCTCGGCCGGCTCCCCGGAGCGCAGGCGCGCGTACGCCGCCTCGGGCTTGGCCCCGATCCGGTCGAGGATCTCCGCCGCCCGCACCGGCTCGACACGAGCGATCGCGCCGGCCGCGTCGACCCACAGCGACGGCGGCGCGTCGGCCAGGGCTTCCAGGAAGCGATCGCCGGATCCGAGATCGAGGGCGAGCCAGCCGAGCTCGCAGAGACCGCTCGGCATGCCGCCCTCCGCCGGACGGCGCCCGCCCTCGGTGAAGGTGCCGAGCATCGCTCTCGCGCGATCTCGCTCGCCGACCGACCAGAAGACATGGCCCGCAACGGCCCGAGCCGGACTGACGACCTGAGGGTCCTTCGCGGCTTCTGCCAGCACGAGGGCGCGCTCGACGTCGTCGACCGCACCCCCCTCTCCGCGTGCCAGGCGCACGATCGCTCGGTGGTAGTACGCCTGCGCGGCCATGTAGTGGCCGGAGCCGGCCTCAGCCTGCTCGATGAACGAGTTGGTGAGACGAATCGACTCGTCCCATTCGCCCCGCCAGTAGCGGGACTTGATCAGGTTTCCCTCGGTCCAGCGAAGGCCGATGACCTCGCCGCCTGCCCGCGCCACGTCGCCGGAGAGGAGCTCGAGCTCGTAGGCCCGTGCCAGGTCCCCGCGCAGGACCATGATCACGGCCAGGTTGATGATCGCGCGCCCGTGCTCGTGAACGTTGTTTGCCGCGCTCGCGATCTCGATCGCCCGCTCGAGATCTTCGATGCCGGTGTGGTCCCCCGAGCCCGCACGCGCGGTCCCGATGTTGTTCAGCGCGCTGGCCAGGTCGCCGGTCGCACCCAGCGCCTCGGCCATCTCGACCGCCTGGAGCCCAACCTCGATTGCCTGCTCGAGCTCGCCGCCGAGCATGTGGAAGCGCGAGACCTGGGCGAGGAAATGCGCCTTGATCTTCGAAGCCGGGAGGCTTTCGGCCAGCTCCTGGGCTGCGGCCAGGTGGACGGAGGATCGGGCCCGGTTGCCCTGGTACCAGAAGACGTTCGTGAGCAGGAGCTCCGCCTCGGCCGCCAGGTCGTTCCGGCCGGCAGCCAGAAGCTCGTCGCGGACCTCGCTGAGCTGCGCCGAAGGATCTCCGCCGCTCACCGACCAGCGGGCTCCGAAGGCGCGCAGTGTCAGCTCTGCGCGGTCGGGATCGTTCGCCGGCCAGAGCTCGAGCGCGGCCTCGAAGAACCGAGCCGCCGAGCTCAATGCGGCGAGATCCAGTGCCCTAGCGCCCGCGTCGCGGAGTGCCAGGCGCCCGCGCTCCGCGAGATCGGCGGCGGCCTGCCCGGCGGCCTTCGCATACTCGAGAGCCTCGAGATAGTGGTGTGCTAGCAGTTCCGCCTGCTCCTCGGAGCGGCCTAATGACTCGATCCATTCCGCCACGGCGCGGTGCTTGTCCGCGCGGCGCGCGCGCGGGATCTGCCCGTAGGCGACGTCGCGGACGAGAATGTGGCGAAACGCGTACTCGGTCTCGCCGGCGACCGACGAGTGCTGCTCGCGCCGCACGAACTCCTTCCGCTCGAGGGCGTGCAGGCGCTCTTCCACCGTCCAGCGGGCGAGCCCGGTGATCTGCGCGAGCGCTCCGACCCACACGATCTTGCCGAGGACGGCCGCATCCTGAAGGAGGTCCTTCTCCTCGCTCGGGAGTGCGTCGAGGCGCGCCGCGATGATCCCCTGGACGGACTCCGGGAGCTCGCCGGCGGCTCCCCGTTCCTGCACCATCCGGACGTACTCCTCGGCATACAGCGGATTCCCGCCGGCGCGCGCGAGCAGCGCCGCCTGGACGTCCGCCGGGAGCACCGACCGTTCCATGAGCGTCGCGATCAGCTTCGCCGTCTCCGTTTCGGAGAGCGGCGAGAGCGAGATCGTCGTCGCGTTCCGCTTCCCGCCGCCCCAGCCGGGACGGCGCTCGATCAGCTCGGGCCGCGCCGTGCACACGCAGAGCAGAGGCACACCGCTGGCCCACTCCACGAGGTGGTCGACGAAGTCGAGCAGGCCGTCGTCCGCCCACTGGAGGTCCTCGAAGACCAGGACGAGCGGGCGGCGCTCCGCGAGCGCTTCGAAGAACTTCCGCCACGCGGCGAAGATCTCGGCCCGGCGGTCGCCGCCGATCTCCGCGTCGCCGGCAAGCCCTACGAGCGGCCGCAGGTGCTCCGTCGCCCAGTCCACGTCGACCTCGTCTGAAATCACCTCCGCGACCGCGGCCCGCAGCTTCTCCTCGGCTTCCTCGCCACCGTCCGATTCGAGGATCCCGGCATGTCCCTTGATCATCTCGCCGAGCGCCCAGAAGGTGACGCCCTCCCCGTACGGGAGCGAACGTCCCTGCCGCCAGTAGATGAGCTCCGGATCCTCGGCGACCGCGTTCGAAAGCTCGTAGACGAGCCGAGATTTTCCGATCCCGGGGACACCGACGAGGGTGACGAGCTGGGACGCACGCTCCCGCCGGACACGCGCGAGCGCGTCGGTGAGCAGGTCGACCTCCTCGGAGCGCCCGATCAGCTCGGCGCCGCCGCGCTGCTCGACGTCCACGCCGAAGCGCCAACGCGGCTGGACGGCTTCCCAGACCGATACCGGCTCCGTCTTTCCCTTCGCCTGCACCGGCTCCGCCTCGCGGTACTCGATTGCCGGAGCGGTCGCGCGGTAGGTCGTCTCGTCCACGAGAATCCCGTTGGTCGGCGCCGCGGACTGCAGGCGGGAGGCTGTGTTGACGACGTCTCCCGACGCCATCCCTTCCCCCTCCGCCGGCCGCGCGCCGAGAGCGACGAGCGCCTCGCCGGTCGTCACCGCGATCCGAACCTGCAGCCCGTCGTCCTGCGCGATCCGGTCGCGGATGGTGAGCGCCGCACGCACCGCCCGCTCGGGGTCGTCCTCGTGCGCCACCGGCGCGCCGAACAGAGCCATCACCGCGTCGCCGATGAACTTCTCGACAGTCCCCCCGTAGCGCTCGATCTCCGCCTTGACGCCCGCCCAGTACGGCGCCTGGAGCGCGCGCACCTCTTCAGGGTCCATCCGCTCGGCCGTCGACGTGAACCCGACGAGGTCGGCGAAGAGGACGGTTACCCGCTTGCGCTCCTCCCGCGCCGGCTCGGCCGCCTCGAGAGCGGCTCCGCAGGCGAGGCAGAACCGGGCGCGCTCCGGGTTTTCCTCGCCGCAGTGCGGACAGATCAGCATGGGCTACTTGAAGATATTCACAGCCCGGGCGGCAACGAGCAGGACCGTGACTGCCGAAACGGCGGACTCGGCCAGCATCAGCAGCTTTGCCAGCTTCGTCAGCGGCATCGTGTCAGTGGGGCTGAAGGCGATCGAGTTGGTGAACGAGACGTAGAGGAAGTCGAAGAACGTCGGCGTCCAGGTCGCGCGCGGATTTTCCTGTTGCGGGAACCGAAAGTGCTGCCGTTCGCGCTTCCGGCCCCGGTGCGCGAGCTGCCAGAAGAGGATCCCGAAGGCCGTCACGTTCGTCATCCAGACCGTGACTCCCTTCAGCAACAGCTGTCCGCCGCTGTGCTCGTAGGACCCGACGACCGACCCGATCAGCACTGTGAGCGCGAACGCGTTGACGATCCCCATGACCCCCGCGAGTGCCAACGCGTCACGCGGATCGTCCTGCATCCCGATGATCACGAGGAGGATCGCCTCCGGAACGATCAGGATCAGCCAGATCCACCAGGGAAGCGTCCACAGGTGCCATCCTCGGAGCTCGCTGAGGATCGCCACGAGCAACTGAAGAGCGATCGTGAACAGGAGCGTCCCGAAGGCCTCCCAGCGTTGGTCAGTACCGGTCGATCTCTTTGAGTCGCTCATCGCTGATCCCGAAATGGTGGGCGATCTCGTGGACGACAACCCTCCGCACCTGGCTGCGCAGCAGCTCCGGATCGTGTCCGAAATGTCTCTCGATCGGTCCCTGGTAGATCGTGATCTTGTCCGGCGGCACGGCGCTGTACCACGACGTTCGGCGCGTAAGCGGCACCCCGCTGTAGAGGCCGAGCAGCGGCAGCCCCGGCGGGGGCTCGTCCTCGACCACCACGGCGACGTTCGACATCAGGTCGCTGATGTCGTCCGGCAGCGAGTCGAGCACATCTGCCACCTGATCCTCGAATTCGGTCGTAACGAAAGCATTGCGGTTGCAGACGGTGTCTGCACCTGTTAAGAACGTCACACACAACCCGGGAGGAGAGATGACCGAAGTACTGGCCACCGGCCTGGACGAGTTGCGTGGATCGGTCAGGGGCGCGGTGATCGACCGCAATGCTCCCGACTACGACGCGACTCGCGCGCTATACAACGCGATGATCGACAAGCGTCCGGAGTTGATCGTGCGCTGCGTCGATGTCGCAGACGTGATCGCCGCCGTGAACTACGGCCGCGAGAGCGGGCTCGACACCGCCATCAGATGTGGCGGGCACAACGGACCCGGCCTGGGCAGCGTCGACGACGGGCTCGTCATCGACCTCTCCGGCATGAAGGGAGTACGGGTCGATCCCGAGGCTGGGACCGCAGAGGTCGCCGGCGGCTCGGTGATGGGGGATATCGACCACGCAACCTACCCGTTCGGCATGGCTACTCCGAGCGGAATCATCTCGACGACGGGCGTCGGAATCATTCTTGGCGGCGGGATCGGCCATCTGACGCGCAAGTACGGCCTTTCGATCGACAACATCCTCGGCGCCGACGTCGTGCTGGCGGACGGAAGTCTCGTCCGCGCCGACGAGAACACCAACGAAGACCTCTACTGGGCGATCCGCGGCGGCGGCGGCAACTTCGGCGTCGTCACCTCGCTGACCATGAAGCTCAACCCGGTCAGCATGGTCGCCGCCGGGCCAATCCTCTGGCCGATGGAGCGTGCCGCGGACGTGTTGAGCTGGTACCGGGAGTTCATCCTGGACGCCCCCGAGGACCTGAGCGGATTCTTCGCATTCCTGACCGTGCCGCCCGGCCCTCCGTTCCCGGAGGAGCTGCACATGCAGAAGATGTGCGGCGTCGTCTGGTGCTGGGCGGGCGACCTGGACGGCGCAGACGACGCGCTGGCCGAGGCCCGGGCCCAGCCCGGCATCGCCCTCGACGGGGTCCAGCCCATGCCGTTCCCGATCCTGAACAGCGCGTTCGACGAGCTCTATCCGCACGGCGACCAGTGGTACTGGCGCGCCGATTTCGTCGAGGAGATCCCCGACGAGGCGGTCGCACGCCACGCGGAGTTCGGCGAGGCTCTCCCGACCTGGAAGTCGACCATGCACCTCTACCCGATCGACGGCGCGGCGCACCGCGTGGGTCCGACCGACACCCCGTGGGCCTACCGAAACGCCAACTGGGGCATGGTCATGGTCGGTGTCGATCCGGATGCGGCGAATGCCGACGTGTGCCGGTCCTGGAGCGTCGCCTACCACGAGGCGCTCCACGAGTACTCGGCCGGCGGCGCCTATGTGAACATGATGATGGAGGAGGGCCAGGACCGGGTCGAGGCCTCATACGGAGAGAACTACGAGCGCCTGGCCAAGATCAAGGCGCAGTACGACCCGGACAACTTCTTCCACGTCAACCAAAACATCAGGCCGGCGTAGCGGCGATTCGGAGCTCCGCGGGATTAGCGTCCCGCGGGAGCTCCGTCTATCCTGTAGCGCGTGATTCGCGGACTGCTGACAGCGGTCGCGGTTGCTCTTTTCCTGGCGCCGTCCGCGCTGGCGGACCCGGTCGCCCAAATTCTGAGGTCGGACGGAAAGGTCATCGCCGCCGCGGACCCGGGACGGTTCGATTATCCGCACCGGACGGGCGCGCTCCTGCACATCGGCTCCTCCTCCGCCAGCGCACGAGGTGTCCAGCTCGACGACGTGTCGCTGCTGGGCGGCCGGATCAAGGCGAACCGCATCTTCCTGCCGGCGAAGGGTACGCATGCGCAGGTCAAGGGACTGTACGTGGACGGCCACGTCGTCCGGCCGCGCGTCAACAAGCTCGTGCCGCTCACAGCCTCGGACTACCTGATCACCTCGCAGGCTGCGGTGGGACCGAAGCGCCGGGTGGGCGTGGTGGGCCTCCGCCTTTCCTTCGGCCAAGCCGCGTTCGGCCTCCCGCCCGGGACGCAGTTCCTGGTCGGCATCCCCGCGCGCCCTCAGCCGGCGAAGAAGACACCATTGGCGAGCCGGGTGATCCGCGAAAAGCCGGATCCGCTGGTCGTGCTCGGCTTCGGCGGGCTCGCCTCGCTCGCGACGTTCAAGCCGCCCGACCTGATGCCCGGCGGGAGTATCGGCGAGCGCGCCGTCACGGTCGCGGAGCGCTACATGGGAATCCCGTACGTGTACGCCGGCGCCGATCCGATAACCGGCTTCGACTGCTCCGGGCTCACCATGTACGTGTACGAGCAGTTGGGGATCCACCTGCTCCACTGGACGGGCTACCAGATCCACGAGGGCACGCCCGTGCCGCGTTGGGCACTGGCCCCCGGTGATCTCGTCTTTTTCTACGACGAGGGCGGCGTTCCCGGACACGTCGGGATCTACATCGGGAACAACCAGTTCATCCACGCTCCGCATACGGGAGACGTGGTGAAGATCTCCACGCTCGACGCGCACTACGCGGGCGTCTACGTCGGGGCAGTTCGCCCCTATTAGCCGGCGACTCGCCGCGCGCCGACGTAGTTCTCGGTGTACCAGGCCTCGGACAGGCTCGAGATCTTGACGACGTCCCCGGTGTGCGGGGCGTGGATGAAGTTCCCTCCGCCGATGTAGATCCCCACGTGGCCGAGGCCGTCGAAGAAGACAAGATCGCCCGCCTCGAGCTGGTCCTTCGAGACCGGCATTCCGTAGCCGTACTGCGACGCTGCGTAGTGCGGGAGAGAGATGCCGACCTGGGCGAAGACGTACATCACGAGCCCCGAGCAGTCGAAGCCTCCGCTCGGCGAAGCCCCCGCATAGACGTACGGGATGCCCAGGTACCGCTCCGCGATGGCGACGACGGTGGTGCCGATGCCGGACGGCGGGACGTGGATCGTGGGGGTCGTCGAGGTTGCGTACGGGTTGCCGAGCGCGGCCTGCGCGGTCTCCTGGGCCTGGGCCGCCCGCGCCGCCGCAGCCTCGCGCGCGAGCTCGGCCTGCCGCCTGCGTTCCTCCGCCTTCATCTGCACGATCTCCGAGCGAATCGACTGGACGAGCTGCTGGCGGTCTGAGAGCTGTGACTCGATCGACGTCTTCGCGTCGGCGCGCTCCTGGACGAGCTGCTGCTGTTCTGCCTCCGCGTTCTTGAGCTCGAAGCGGTGGTTTTTGACGGCCGCCTTGAACTGGTGCACCTGGCGGTCGATGCGGAGGTCCTGGTTCGCCATTCGGTCGGCGGACTCGATCTGGCTCAGCACGGTGTCCATCGTCCCCGAGCCGAGCAGGATCCCGAGCGTCGAGGAGTGCTCGTCCGTGGTGTACACCGTGACCAGCCGCCGCTCGAGAGCGCGCTGTGACCGCTTCAGGTTCACGCGCGCGATCTGCAGCTCACGCGCGTTCACACGCAGATCGGCGCGGATCGAGTTCAGCTTGTCGGTCGCGGCGTTGTAGGCCTCGACAGCGCGCTCCAGGTTCGCGTCCAGCTGCTGGATCTGGCCGAGGACGTCCTGCACCTGCGTCTCCTTGGCCTTGATCGCGGAGGGGTCGGCGATCGCCGGAGCGCCGCTCAGGCAGAGCGCCGCCAGCGCGAACAGGACCAGTACAAAGAGACTTCGGCTCGGCACGAGCGGGCCACGCTAGCAACGGCATCGCCTGGACCGCAAACGGAGCTGAGAGGAAGTCCCTGCAAAAGGACGCTAAGGATGGGCGGCATTCACCCAATGCGGCCCGCCCCAGGTCAGGTCGTACGGGTAGTGGTGGATGACATGCGCCCAGATGGTCCAGGCGACCCAGCGGCAGCACCCGTAGAAGAAGGCCGCCCGGTAGAGCGTTATCAAGCCCGTTCGACCGATGTATTTGTGCAGCCACCCCCAGAAGCGGTGGTCGGCCACGAAGATGATCTTGTTGAAGTACTCCGTCGTCAGGACGCGCCAGCTGTACAGCCCGTAGAGGATCCAGACGAGGTCCCACATGGAGCCGAGCCCGCTGAAGTAGGCGGCCGCGTCCGTCAGGCGGCCGGTCTGACCGGCATACGCCCAGGCGCCGATCGAGAAGTGGTGGGTCCACGGAAACAGCAGCATCGTCCCGACCGTGTCGCCGGTGTCGGTGAGCGCGTGGGCCCACTGGCCGAGCATGAAGCTCAAGCCCCAGAGCTTGCTGCCGAAGCCCTTCCAGATGATCAGGCCGATGACGACACCGAAGAGGAGCGAATGCGTGAACCCGGCCCCGGGCCAACCGCGGTGGAACTGCACCGGGTCGGTTGCCTTGAGGTCGAAGCCGAAGAGGTGGACGCCGTAGACGAACCACTTTGTCAGCAGGTCGGGCGCGTACGACCCGATCAGCAGGGGGACGAATGCCATTTTCAGCCCCAGGTGCTTCTGGAAGGCGTACGGCTCGAGGTCGTGGGCGGCCCAGCTCATGAGTTACGCGCCCCGGCGGACGAGTCGCCTAATGCCCTCCGGGACGAGCCACACCGCGACCAGCAGGTAGACGATCGCGACGACGAGCGAAAACATGAAGTCGATGAAAGCAACGCCGATCGCGACGTACACGACTGCCGCGATCGCGTAGATCACGAGCGTCTGGGGACGCCCGCTTCGGATCAAGGCATCGCGCTGAGGATGACTTCGAACGCCTCCAACGAGCTCTTCTTACCGAGGAGCGCGTTGAGCGACACGGGGCCGGGCGTCGTCCGGATCGAAACGCCCTGTCCCGCCTCCGCGCTTGAGAGCGTCGTCTTCACCATCCCCGTGGAGGCGAGGTCCGGGCCCGTGAGCGCGATGTCCGCATCCGCCGCCACGTCGACAGTCAGAGTGCGGTTCACGTTCTTGAAGACGAGGTCGCCCGGCCACGCGTGGATCGTCCGCACCGAGCAGGTGAGCGTCGTCGCCGTGGAGGAGACGACGTCGCCGTCGACCGTGATCGTGAAGTCCTCACCGGGCATGACGGTGAAGAGGAGCCGCTGCGACTTGTTCAGGTAGGGGTACGGGTTGACCGGGTTCGACTTGTGCACCTCGAAATGGACGTGCGGCTGCGTCCCGTTCGCGACCCCCGAGTCGCCGACGTACCCGATCACCTGTCCGGCCTTCACCTTTTGTCCGTTCTTCAAGCCCGGCGCGTACGCGGTGCCGGCGACGCACTTGCCGGTGTTGTCGTTCTTTTTGGTGAGGTCGTTGTTCAGATGCAGGTACTCGAAGGTGCGGCCGCTCACTCCCTTGAGGACGAGCATGCACCCGGCCTCCTTGAACCGGGTGACGAACGCCACCGTCCCCTTTTCGGCAGCCACGACGAGTGACTTCCTCGCGGCGATGATGTCGTTGCCGGGCAGGATCCCCTTCGGCGTAGAGGCGAACGTATTCGAGTAGGTCGCCTTCCCGACGACGGGGAAAACGATCGGCGGGCCGAGACCGTAGGGCCGCACGGCGCCCGACCAGACGCTGTCGTAGTGGCCCTTCAGCGGCGAGATCTTCACGACGTCTCCGGTGTGCGGCGCGTGGATGAACTGCTGGTTCCCGATGTAGATGCCCACGTGCTCGGGCTCCTTCTTTCCGTAGAAGAAGACGAGGTCGCCCGGGATGAGCTGGTTCCGCTGGACGCGGTAGCCCTCGTTGAACTGGTCGCCCGAGTAGTGGTTCAGGCTGATCCCGAGCTGCGCGTAGACGTACATCGTGAGCCCCGAGCAGTCGAAGCCCTTCTTCGGGTTTGCGCCCGCATACACGTAGGGAATGCCGAGGTAGCGCTTGGCGATCGTGACCGCCTGCTGCCCGATCGAGCCGGTCAGCGCGGCCGGCTGCGGAGTCGAGGTCGGCTTGGTATCAGGGATCGTTCCCGGGGCTGCGGCGGCCACGCCGGCCGTCAGGCCCAGCAGAAGCAGAGCGATGACCGCTCGGGCTGCAGGCACGCGCATATGAGATCCCCCGTTTCGCGCTCGGATCGGCGAACCCTACCCATGCCCCCGAGAATCCGCTCGCTAGGCCGCCGAAAATCCGCTCGCGCTGCGCGCTCGCATTGCGATTTTCGGCGGAGTTGAGGCTGAGTCGAGGCAATTCTTGCGGAGGCGAGCGGAGCCCGCCTCCGCTGACGTCACCGATCCGGTAACCAGCCTTCTTGGTACGCCGACGGTTGCGACCTCTCCATCCGCGAGTATGCGAGCGAACCGTCCTGCGTCGTCTCGGGCGGTGACGCTCCGTAGCGGGCTGCGACCTCGTTCTCCGTGTACTCCCCGTACGGTCCGAACTGCTGGTTCTCGCGCGAGCTCATCGCCAGCCCCACGCACGGGCCGTCTCCCGCGCCGACGATCACGTGCTCGGTCTTCGGCGGGCAGAAAGCGAAGTCCCACTGCTCGAGCGGCCGCTCTTGGCCCTCGACGATCAGCAGTGCTTTACCGGAGATGATGAAGAACGCCTCCGCTTCGGTCTCCCAGTGGTAGATCGAGTTCGGCTCGCCCGGCTCGAGGCGGAAGAGTTGGACGCCCAGCATCGGGGAAAAGTTGTCGGCCTCCCACTCGTCCTTACCGGTGAACGCGGCGCTCTGGCGGCGGGAGCGGGCGTACCACTGGTGGTCGCGCGCGTTCACGACGAACCAACCCGGGCCGGTTGCGACCAGCCCTTGTCCGGTGTCTTCGAGTGGCGCCTCGGGGATCACGGCTCGCATCCTAGAACGCTGACCGACGCGGCTACACTTGCTCGCCTCGGGGGGGTGTGCCCGAGCGGCCAAAGGGAACGGCTGTAAACCCGTCGGCTCATCTCCGCTGAAAATCCGCTCGCTTGCGCTCGCATTGCGAATTTCAGCGGACGGAAGCCCGCCTCTGCCAGGAAGCGAAGGCTAGGGCGCGGCTACACTTGCTCGCCTCGGGGGGTGTGCCCGAGCGGCCAAAGGGAACGGGCTGTAAACCCGTCGGCTCAGCCTACGGAGGTTCGAATCCTCCCGCCCCCACCAACTGTTGTCAGACAAGAAAACACAGCGCAGGAACGGCCTCTGTTACAGAGGCCGTTTGTGTTTGAGTCTCCTTGCGTCTCGTTGTAAAAACGTAATAAATTGAAAAACCCTCGGAGCGAAACGCTCCAAGGGCTGTGAGGGCGGAAGTCATCGGTGCTTCCGCCCTGTCTGCGGAGGTGGTGGTCTAAGGGAAGCCGCCGCCGAACCCTTGTCCGCTCTGGTCGTCGACAAGATAAAAGCCGGTAGGGGCAAGCCCCATACCGAAGTGCAGATTCCCGACACAACGCAGGTACCAGACAGGCGGGGATGAGCCAACGGGCCCGCCTTGCGTCCAGGGCGTGATTGTCTCAAAGCGCCGAACGAGCGTTGCTGATACGAGCCTGCCGCCCATTTTCTTTGCGAACGAGGCGAGACGCGCGATGCTCGTATGCGCTTTGAGCCCTTGCTCGACCTGAACGAGGTATGCACTCTGCGGAAGCTTCCCGGCAATGAGGCTTCGCTTGATACGGATGAACTGATAGGGCGACGAGAACCCTAGGCCGGGTAGTGCGGGCACCACCAGCTCAGCTCTGAGTTGAAGACGTCCGCTCACGACCGAGACAGTCTTCACGGACATGTCGTAGCCACTTGCGTCGAAGAGCCCAGCGTACGCGTTTACATAGACAAACCCCGAGTGCTTCCCGGCGATCAGCGATGCCGGCGTCGGTGGACCGAAGACGAACGGAGCCTGGTGGCTAGCGCCTTTCGCAACGGTCTGGAACGGCAGCCTAGGCTTAGACTTTGCGCCGTAAGCTCGGCTGTTTCCGCTCGCGAGGCCGGCCGAAACCGGGCAAATCGCGAGGGCGACAGACAAGCCGACAGCTCCGAGCACGAGTCTCATGCTTACTCCTTTCCGTCAGACGGCCTCTCAGTTGTGGACGAACAGGCCGGTGCTGGAGTCCGTCACCTGGTGGTCGTCCACGTCGTAAAAAGATGTCCCGAATGGTGAGCGGGAGTCTGAGAATGTGCAGGCGTAGTCCCAGTAGGTCGCTCGCTCGCACCTCACGCGAGCGTTCGGGTCGTACCGTTCGAGCCACTTTGCCGTATCGCTCGCGGACATCTTCCTGCCGCCGGCGCACGCTGCCAGCGCGAGCACTGAGACCGCGACCATTGCCACAGCCGCTAGGGCAACAAGCATCTTGGTCATGCTGGCTCCTTTCCAAGCAGGGCTGGTGCGTTGGTATCTGTGACCTTGTGGGCGTCGACGTTGTAGAAAGCGCTCTTCGGGAAAGCGAAGCTGGAGCGGATTCCGAGTCTGCAGCGATAGTCCCAGTGCGCGGCAGGCACGCAACTCACGTCGTCGTAGTGTGAATGCTGTTCGATCCATCTTGCGGTTCCGTTCGCGGACATCTTCGTGCCTCCGGCGCACGCTGTGAGCGCGAGCGCTGAGAGCGCGACCATCGCCAGAGCAGCCGTGTCCCTCATCGCTCTTGACGGCCCGGGAAGCGGCGCAAGCATTCTTGTCATGTCTGCTCCTTCTGCTCAGCGGCACCAAAACGCCGGCGACTCGGTGTGCATAATCGGTTCGTTCGTGTCGGTGCGGCTGACTGAAGCGGCGACCCTGTATTGCTCGTGGTCGCAGCCATCGTCCCACTCATCGGGGGATAGGGATCCAGCCCAGCTCGAGAGAGCAACCGAGTACGGCGTTCCACTCGGCTGCGGACTGAAGTCCGTCAGGTGCACGACACGGTCGTAGACAACAGCGCGGTCGGTGAGGCCCCGAAGAACTTGCACCTCGGCTGACGCGTTCGTGATCGGGCCCTTGACATCGACCTGAACGGACTCGATAGCTCCGTTGCTGCGGACGAAATCAAGGTCGAGGAAATGCATCGGCGGAATCGAGGGCAGCTTTTGCTGCGATGACTGATCTTCGCCCGTCACCGAGCTCGAATGGCGCATCCCCGATCCGCATGAGGTCAGGACAAGGATCGCGATGACTGCTGCAACTACATGTGCAGGTCGCATGCTCTGACTGTTTGGACGACCTCCGCGGGCTGAGGTTAGCCACGCGGTCCATCTACTGCGATTGAAGAAACCACATTGCATGGCTTACCTCCTGTTTGAGAACGGTGTACTGCAGCCAAAATGTTCAAGTGCAATACGCCGTTCTCAAACCCGATGATGATAAAGAACATCCTCGATGCCTGCTAATGGCTAGAGCACCGAAAACTGTTTCTATCTATACAACGACCGGGGTATAATCGCAAGAAGGAATATGAAGCTCAATAAAGCCAAGCGTGAGTACCTCTACGACTGGCTTCTCGACGGCACCGAGCTAGCACGACTCCAGAAGTTGGTTGAGCAGGTGAAGGCTAACCCTGTGAAGCGTCGCTCTAGACGCTACGCCGTCCGAAACCCGGATGGCACGATCTACCGCCGACCTAAGAGCCGTCGTCGGAAGCCGGCTTCTTCCTCTGACGCCTGACTTTGGGACGATTCTCACCTGTGAGAAGATAAAGAAGATCTGAGAGAGGTTCCGGAGGGTTTGAAAGATGTCCTCTCAAGCCCACTCAACCATCGGCTTGCTGGGAAGTCACAAAGGCAGTCGCGAGCCCGAGCGAAAAAATCGCGAGCACGGAGGTTTGAAGAGCTGTCCGGTTAGATTGGCCGCCATGCGCTCTTACGACGCGATCGTGGTCGGCGCCGGGCCGGCGGGCTCGGTGACCGCGCTGCGCCTCGCGCGCGAGGGAGCCTCCGTCCTCCTCCTCGATCGCGCGAAGTTCCCGCGGGACAAGCCCTGCGGCGGCGGCCTCACCTATCGAGCGATTCGCGAGCTCCCAGTCGACGTGTCGCCGGTGGTGGAGGACGTCGTCGACCGCTTCGAGTTCTCCTTCCGGTACCGGCTCCGGTTCGAGCGCAAGAGCGCCGGGTCGATCATCCTCATGACGCAGCGCCGGCGTCTGGACGCGTTCCTCGCGGACCAGGCGGTGGCCGCGGGCGCCGAGTTTCGGGACGACACGAAGGTGTTCTCCGTCTCCGAGGACGGAACGGTGCGGTTCGGCGACGGCGTCGTCGGAGCGGAGGTCGTCGTCGGCGCTGACGGCGTCAACGGCGTCACGACCCGGTCGCTCGGCCTCGAGCAGCGCTACCGCTACGGCGTGGCTCTCGAGGGCAACGTTCCCTACCGGCAGACGAGCGAGCGACGCTTCCGCGGCCGCGCCGTACTCGAGCTCGGGGTGGTGCCGGGCGGATACGGGTGGGTCTTCGCCAAGAGCGACCACGTCAACGTCGGCGTTGGCGGGTGGGACACGGAAGGCCCGCGGCTACGCGCGCACCTCGCCCGCCTCTGCGCGGCGCACGGGATCCGCGAAGGCTCCGTCGAGTCGCTTCGCGGCTACCGCCTCCCGCTCCGGCAGCGGGGCGACGCTCTTGGCAAAGGCCGCGTCCTGCTGATCGGCGATGCCGCCGGCCTCGTCGATCCGCTTTCCGGTGACGGCATGTATGAAGCGTTCGTGAGCGCCCGGCTGGCGGCGGACGCCGTCCACGCCGACGACCTCGAGGGGTATGCGGGGCGTCTCAACGCTGCACTCGGCTCGAACGCGGCCGCCTCCTGGGCGGCAAAACGGGCCCTCGACCGCTTCCCGCGAACGATCTACGGCTTCGCGCGGATCCCCGTCGTGTGGCGCTTCGCCGACGCGCTGCTACGGGGCGAGCTGAAGTCCCCGAGCGAGGCCGTGGGCGCCATGAAGGCGCCGCTCAAGATCGTCAAGGCTCTCGGTAAGATCGACGAGCGCTTGGCGGCGTAGCTCAGTGGTTAGAGCGGCGGACTCATAACCCGCAGGTCGGTGGTTCGAATCCACCCGCCGCTATCCGGAGCCCTCCTAAAAACCCGCGCCGGACGAACGACGACGCAGCGAAGACGTCTCGTTGTCGGTGCCGAGGTTCTCACCGAGGCCGTCCGGGAGCGTCCCCTCGTCGGCGCACGGCCTGAGCACGAAGTGGTCGCCGTGATCCTCGAGCTCGACGAAGCGTGTGCTCCAGCGCGTGGCCACTTCGGCGGGAAGGTTGACGTGGCCTCCGTTGACGATCTTGAATCGCTTCATGCTCGCCTCGTTCCTCCTTGCGATTGGGTTCGTCGCGGCCGGGCCGCCCAGTAATAGTTCGGTTTCCGTTCTACCCGAATCTGGCGACGTAAACACAATCTTTGCTTTTCGCGGCACGGGCTGGCAGCCGCGCCTGAAAGTGACCGCTTCCTACTTCCTCGTTTCAGGCCGGGGAGGGGGCGCCCGGAAGACGTTCACCTTCGCGCCGGGCCGAAAAACGGGAGCTTTCTCTTCCGCCTGACGCGCCCGATCGGGCTCGTCGACTCTGGCGTGATCTCGCGCATGTGTTTCCGGCAGAGGAAGGTGCGCGCGTGCAGCGACTTCTACGTTGCGCCGCCCTCAGCGCGGGGAGCCGGGCGCGGGCGGCGCTCGTCCTCCAGCAGTAGCGGCTACACTTTCGTCCCGCGCCGGGAGAGTCGCTCTCGGCCTGTCCTTCTTCCTAGAGAGCAGAGATGGCAACCGGAGTCAGAGTCGCAATCACGCTCGCGTGCACCGAGTGCAAGCGACGCAACTACCAGACGAACAAGTCGAAGCGGAACACACCTGACCGCGTGGAGTTCAAGAAGTACTGCCGCTGGTGCGGGTGCCATACGCCCCACCGCGAGACCCGCTGATGGCTCGTCAGACGAGAGCACAACGACGCGCCCGCCGGGCTGAGCGCGGCCCCGTGACTGCGGGCGAAGCCGCCCTTCCGGGAGGGCCTCCACCTCCTCCGCCTCGCCCGACCGCACGCGCCGACGAGCAGCCGCAGCCCGAGCCGAAGCGTCGCCTCCCCGGCGCGCAGTTCGTCTCGGAGTCCTGGGGCGAGCTCAAGAAGGTCGAGTGGCCGACGCAGAAGCAGATCATCCAGGCGACGGTCGTCGTCCTCGTCGCGTGCATTATCGTGGGCACGTACCTCTGGCTGGCGGACCTCGTGTTCAAGCCGCTCGTCGAGAAGGTCTTCATCTAACTATCAAGGACGGCAGATGTTTCGTTGGTATGTCATCAACACGTATTCGGGCCATGAGAACAAGGTGCGCCAGAACCTCGAGCACCGGATCCAGTCCATGCACATGGGCAACAGATTCCGGCGCGTCGTCGTTCCGACCGACCAGGTGATCGAGACGAAGGACGGCCAGAAGGTGCAGACCGAGAAGCGCGTCCTCCCCGGCTACGTGCTGGTGAACATGAACCTGGACGACGACGCGTGGACGCTCGTCAAGAACACGCCCGGTGTGACCGGCTTCGTCGGCGCCGGCTCGCCGCCTGCGCCCGTCCCGCTGTCGCAGGGTGAGGTCGACCGCATTCTCCACACAGGGACCGGCGCAGCCGAACGCGCGCGCGCACAGGTCGAGTTCACGCTCGGCGAGTCGGTCAAGGTCACCTCGGGCCCGCTGTCCGATTTCGACGGCGAGATCGTGGACGTAAACCCCGACCAGCAGAAGCTGAAGGTTCTGGTAGACATCTTCGAGCGGCAGGTGCCGGTCGAGCTCGGATTCGACCAGGTGAAGAAGATCGACTGATGGCGTAATGGCGAAAAAAGTCCTCACACTCATCAAGCTGCAGATCCCCGGCGGGCAGGCGAACCCTGCTCCTCCGGTCGGCCCAGCGCTCGGCCAGCACGGCGTCAACATCATGGAGTTCTGCAAGGCGTTCAACGCCCAGACCGCGCAGGCGAACGGACGGATCACCCCGGTGGAGATCACGGTCTACGAGGACCGCTCGTTCACCTTCATCACGAAGACGCCGCCGGCGGCCGTTCTCATCAAGGAGGCGCTCAACATTCCGAAGGGCTCGGGCGAGCCCAACCGCGAGAAGGTGGGCCGCCTCACGCGCAAGCAGCTGCAGGACATCGCCGAGGTCAAGCTCGAGGACCTGAACGCAAGAGATGTCGAGGCAGCGATGGAGGTCGTCGCGGGTACCGCGCGCTCGATGGGCGTGGAGGTGGACAAGTGAGCCAACATGGGAAGAAGTACCGGCAGGCGCTCGGCGCGATCGACCGCGAGAAGCTCTACTCGCCGATCGATGCCGTCCGCACGCTGAAGGAGCTCGAGACCGCGAGCTTCGACGAGGCGGTCGAGGTGCACTTCCGCCTCGGCCTGAACGTCCGCCACGCCGAGCAGCAGCTTCGCGGCACGCTCATGCTCCCGCACGGCACGGGCAGGGACGTTCGCATCGCCGTCTTCGCCGAGGGCGAGAAGGCCAAGGAGGCGCAGGAGGCCGGCGCAGACGTCGTTGGCTCGGCCGATCTCGCCACGCAGATCGAGAACGGGTTCGACGACTTCGACGTCGCGATCGCCACGCCCGACCAGATGGGCGTGGTCGGCAAGCTCGGCCGCATCCTCGGCCCGCGCGGAAAGATGCCGAACCCGAAGACCGGCACGGTCACGTTCGACGTCGGCAAGGCTGTCCGCGACTCCAAAGCGGGTAAGCTGGAGTACCGGACCGATCGCGGCGCGAACGTCCACGTCGTCATCGGCAAGAAGAGCTTCGAGGAGAGGCAGCTGGTCGAGAACTACGCTGCGCTCGTCGAGGAGATCGTCCGCGCCAAGCCGTCCGCGGCCAAGGGCCGCTACATCCGAACGGTCACGCTGACCAGTACCATGGGCCCGGGCCTGCACGTGGATCCGGCCCAGACCAGGGGAATCGTCGAAGAACTGGAGGAAGAGGCAGCGGTAGCAACCCCCGCCTAACCCGCACGTCGCCAGAGACAGTCGGCAGCGCGACCCCTTGCTTTCGAGCAAGCACGCGCGGAAGTCCGGCCGAGGCGGTCAATAGGTACGACTCTGTTGGCCCGCCTCTGCGCGGGTTTTTCATTGCCTGGAGGACACGAATGCAGAAGAAGGACAAGGAGAGGATCGTCGCGGAGCTGGCGGATCGCCTGCGTGAGGCGCAGTCGCTGATCGTGACCGACTACCGAGGCCTCTCCGTCAAGGACATCGATGACCTGCGGACGAAGCTGCTCGAGCACGGCGTCCGCTACACGGTCGTCAAGAACACGCTGACGCGGCTCGCCGCCGAGCAGGCTGAGGCGAAAGAGCTTCTCGAGCTCCTCGACGGGCCGACCGCAATCGCGTTTCTCGACTCGGACGCCGATCCCGCAGCGGCCGCGAAGGTCCTGAACGACGTGGCCGGCGCCGGCCGCATCCTCGTCGTCCGCGGCGGGCTGCTCGAGGGCACGACGATCACCGAGTCGGACGTCAAGAACCTCGCGTCGCTGCCGCCGACCGACGTCCTGCGCGCCCAGCTCGCAGGCGCCCTGGCTGCGCCACTGGCCACCATCGTCGGCCTGTTCACGGCACCGCTCCGCGACCTCGTCGGCGTGATCGACGCCAGGATCAAGCAGCTGGAAGAGCAGGGCGAGACCGTGCCCGAGCCCGAACCGGCGGCCGAGCCGGAGGCCGAAGCGCAAGCCGAGGCTCCCGAGCCCGAGGCCGCCGCAGAACCCGCGGCCGAAGCAGAGCCCGAAGGAGAAGCAGAGCCTCGAGAAGCAGCAGAGGCAGTACCCGCACCCGAGGAACCCGCAGAAACACAGGAGGAGGAGTAATGGCAACCGATACCGCGAAGCTCGTCGAGCAGCTCGGGAAGATGTCCGTGCTCGAGCTCGTCGAGCTCAAGAACTCGCTCGAGGAGGAGTGGGGCGTCACCGCCGCAGCTCCGATCGCAGTCGCGGCCCCCGGCGCAGCACCGGCGGCCGGCGACGGCGCGGCCGAGGAGCAGACGGCGTTCGACGTGGTCCTCACGGGCGCCGGCGACAAGAAGATCCAAGTGATCAAGGTCGTCCGCGCGATCACCAGCCTCGGCCTCAAGGAGGCCAAGGACCTCGTCGACGGCGCGCCCAACGCGGTCAAAGAAGGCATCGACCGCGAAGAGGCCGACTCGATCAAGGGTCAGCTCGAGGAAGCCGGAGCGACGGTCGAGGTCAAGTAGTTCGCCGCAGGGTCGGGCTTAGCCCGGCCCTGCGCACAAACCCTCATGGCAACACGCACTTAAGAAGGGGGCTCACGGGGGAAACCTGGTTTCCCCCGTGCTTCTTCCCTTCCCGCCCGCGCTGCTGCAGCGGATGGCGCTCGCGCTGGGAGCACCCGTCGGACGGCTGTTCGGCTACGAGCCGGCGTACACGGCCGAGGGCGCGGTCTCCGCTCCTGCCGCCGCCTGGATCGCGTAGGGATGAAGGGTCGCATCCTGATCTTCGGGCTGATCCTGGCCCTCCTCGTCCTCGCCGGAATCGGACTCATCATCAAGCTCGGCAAAAAAGTGCGGCCCGGCCAAGCCGGGTCGCATGCTCTTCTCCACGGTCGCGCCGTGCCGCTCGAGCGCCGCGCGGGATGCGTCGAAGTAGCGAGACTGCAGGCTGCGGAGCGCCTCCGGATCCAGCTGCTCGCCCGCCTGCGTGTCTCCGGCCACGTCGGCGAAGAGGATCGTCACGACCCTCCGAACCTCTCGCTGCTTGCGTGCCTCTCCGGCGAACGAGGTGCCGCACACCCCGCACAGCCGGAATCCCTCGGGATTCTCCTGGCCGCAGTTGGGGCAGAGCGGCATGTCCGCCGAGTGTACGACGACCGGGAATAATTCCTGCTCAGCCGGCGTTTGATATCCTCGACTGCACATCGGCGCGAGCGTCTCGCCGCTGCTTGCGCTGTCAAGGGTCGTTCCGCTATCCTTAGGGGTTCGGCCCCGTCTGTTCGTCCGTACGCCTGCACCCATTTCCATCTGCCGCTAAGGGAGGCTGCATCACTTGACCACCAAGGTTGGCGCGCCGCGCGCGCGCAAGAGTTTCTCTCGCCTCAAGCACGTTCTCGACCTCCCCAACCTCATCGACATCCAGAAGGCCTCCTTCGACTGGTTCCTGCAGGAGGGCCTGCGCGAGACGATCGATGACATCTCGCCGATCGAGGACTACACAGGCACGCTCGCCGTGGAGTTCGGGGAGTACTGGTTCGGAGAGCCTCAGTTCACCATCACCGAGTGCCGTGAGAAGGACCTGACCTACCAGGTCCCGCTCTCGATGACCGTCCGGTTCGTCAACAAGGACACGGGCGAGATCCGGGAGCAGACGGTCTTCATGGGGGACTTCCCGATGATGACCGAGTGGGGCACGTTCATCATCAACGGGACGGAGCGCGTGATCGTCACGCAGCTCGTCCGCTCGCCGGGCGCCTATCTCATGGAGCCCAAGGACGCCACGAAGCAGGTCTTCACGGCGAACCTCATGCCAAGCCGCGGCTCGTGGCTCGAGCTCGAGATCGACAAGAAGGGCGTCGTCTACACGCGCATCGACCGGAAGCGCAAGCTCCCCATCACGACGCTGCTGCGTGCGCTGCCCGCCGAGGACCCGTCTACCGGGTTCGAGCTCGACACGAGCACGAACGAGGCGATCCTCAAGCTGTTCAACAACTCGATCTACATTCTCAACACGCTCGAGAAGGACATCTCGACGCGCGAGGAGGAGGCGCTGATCGAGGTCTTCAAGAAGCAGCGGCCGGGCGAGCCGCCGACGCTCGACAATGCGCGCAACCTGCTGCGCTCGCTCTTCTTCGACCCCAAGCGCTACGACCTGACCAAGGTCGGCCGCTACAAGCTGAACCAGCGGCTGAGCGTCGACGTGCCCGACAACGTGCGCGTCCTGACGACGCAGGACATCCTCGCGCTCGTCCAGAAGCTGGTCGAGCTGCCCGACACGATGGGCGTGGACGTCGAGTCGAAGGACTACGCCGCGGATGCCGCCGGGCTCTCGCGCGATCCCATCCGCGGCGAGCTGGACGAGTACGAGCACTTCGGGAACCGCCGGCTGCGGACGGTCGGCGAGTTGATCCAGGAAGCATTCCGCGTCGGCCTGTACCGGATGGAGCGTGTCGTTCGCGAGCGGATGACGACGGAGGACGTCGACGCGATCACGCCGCAGACGATCATCAACATCCGCCCCGTCGTGGCGGCGCTGAAGGAGTTCTTCGGCTCCTCGCAGCTCAGCCAGTTCATGCAGCAGACGAACTCGCTCGACGGCCTCACCCACCGCCGGCGCCTCTCGGCGCTCGGTGCGGGCGGCCTGACCCGCGAGCGTGCGCCGATCGAGGTGCGCGACGTGCATCCGACCCACTACGGGCGCATGTGCCCGATCGAGACGCCGGAGGGCCCGAACATCGGCCTGATCGGCTCGCTCGCCTCATACGCGACGGTGTCCGAGTTCGGCTTCGTCCAGACGCCGTACCGCGTCGTCCAGAACGGAAAGGTCTCGGACGAGATCATCTACCTGGACGCAGCCGAGGAGGCCCAGTACACGATCGCGCAGGCATCCGAGCCCGTGGACGAGAAGACGGGGAAGTTCCTGCACGACCACGTGCTCTGCCGCTCCCGCGAGGGCGAGGCGGTTACCGCGGCGCCGAAGGACGTCGAGTACATGGACGTCGACCCGGCGCAGATCGTCTCCATCGCGACGGCGCTGATCCCGTTCCTGGAGCACAACGACGCGAACCGCGCGCTCATGGGCGCGAACATGCAGCGGCAGGCGGTCCCGCTGATGATCACGCAGGCGCCGCTCGTCGGCACCGGCGTCGAGTACCGCGCCGCGATCGACTCGGGCGACGTCATCCTGGCCAAGCAGGCCGGGCAGGTCATCGACGTCGACGCGGAGCGGATCGTCGTCGAGACGAAGGACGGCAAGGACGAGTACCCGCTCACCAAGTTCATGCGCTCGAACCAGGGCACGCTCATCCACCACAAGCCGATCGTCTCGCTCAACGAGCGGGTCTCGGCCGACCAGGTGCTGGCGGACGGCTCTTCCACGAATGACGGCGAGCTCGCTCTGGGCGCCAACCTGCTGTGCGCGTTCATGCCGTTCGAGGGCTACAACTTCGAGGACGCGATCGTCATTTCGGAGCGGCTGGTCAAGGAGGACGTGCTCTCCTCGATCCACATTCACGAGTACGAGATCGACGCACGCTCGACCAAGCTGGGCGACGAGGAGATCACCCGGGACATCCCCAACCGCTCGGAGGAGTCGCTGCGCGACCTCGACGAGCGCGGGATCGTCCGCATCGGGGCCGAGGTCGGCTCCGGAGACCTGCTCGTCGGCAAGGTCACGCCCAAGGGCGAGACCGAGCTGACCGCGGAGGAGAAGCTGATCCGCGCGATCTTCAAGGAGAAGGCGCGCGAGGTCCGCGACACCTCCCTCAAGGTTCCGCACGGCGAGGGCGGCAAGGTGATCGACGTCAAGACGTTCTCGCGCGACAACGGCGACGATCTTTCACCCGGCGTGAACGAGCTCGTTCGCGTCTATGTTGCAAAGAAGCGCAAGATCGCCGAGGGCGACAAGCTCGCCGGCCGCCACGGGAACAAGGGCGTCATCGCCAAGATCGTCCCCGAGGAGGACATGCCGTTCCTCGAGGACGGCAGGCCGGTCGACATCCTCCTGAACCCGCTCGGCGTCCCAAGCCGAATGAACATCGGCCAGATCCTCGAGACCCATCTCGGGTGGGCGTGCGCGCACGGCGTCTTCACCGAGGCTGGAAGCGCCGACGGCAAAGCCGCCGGCGCCCGGCCGGGAAACGGCGCCGCCTTCGGCGGCGCTGGGGACGGCGCCCGGCCGAACGGGCCGACGCCGATCGCATCGCCCGTATTCGACGGCGCGACGCCGGAGGACGTGGACGATGCGCTGATCGAGTGGACGCGGCAGAACCCGGACTCGCCGATCAAGTTCGTGGTCGACCCCAAGCGGCCCGCAGGGATGCGCTGCTCGGGGAAGGCACGGCTGTTCGACGGACGCTCCGGCGAGCCCTTCGCGCAGAAGGTCACCGTCGGTCACATGTACATCCTCAAGCTGCTCCACCTGGTCGACGACAAGATCCACGCGCGCTCGACCGGGCCGTACTCCCTCGTCACGCAGCAGCCGCTGGGCGGCAAGGCCCAGTTCGGCGGCCAGCGATTCGGCGAGATGGAGGTGTGGGCGCTCGAGGCCTACGGTGCGGCGTTCACCCTGCAGGAGATGCTCACGATCAAGTCCGACGACACGATCGGGCGGGTCAAGGCATACGAGGCGATCGTCAAGGGCGAGAACATCGCCGAGCCCTCGATCCCCGAGTCGTTCAAGGTGCTGCTCAAGGAGATGCAGTCGCTCGCGCTCGACGTCAACGTCCTCTCCGACGAGGGGCGTGCGGTCGAGGTGCGCGAGGAGGACGACGAGCTCCTGCGGGCGGCTGAGGAGCTCGGGATCGACCTGTCGCCCGGCTCGCTCCGCGCTGCGGCGCGCGAGCCGACCGGACAGGAGATCGAGGAAGGCGCGGAGCGCGCCGACGAGACCGGCGAGCTGACGCTGCCGGCGGACGAGTCGCTCGGCGACCTGACGGATGTCGAGGTGGCCGGCGACGGAGCCGGCGAAGAGATGCCAGTCGGCGAGGCCGAGCTGGCAGAGACCGAGGACTGAAGGAGAGGCTGAGAACTTGATCGACATCAACGACTTCGACGCGATCCGTATCGGGCTTGCGTCGAGCAAGCAGATCCGCGATTGGTCGTCCGGCGAGGTAACGAAGCCGGAGACGATCAACTACCGGACGCTCAAGCCGGAACGGGACGGCCTGTTCTGCGAGCGCATCTTCGGTCCGACGAAGGACTGGGAGTGCTATTGCGGCAAGTACAAGCGCGTTCGGTACAAGGGCATCATCTGCGAGCGCTGCGGCGTGGAAGTCACCCGCCAGAAGGTGCGGCGCGAGCGGATGGGGCATATCGACCTCGCCGCTCCGGTCTCGCACATCTGGTTCTTCAAGGGCGTCCCCAGCCGCATCGGCTACCTGCTCGACATCGCACCGCGCGAGCTCGAGAAGGTGCTCTACTTCGCGGCCTCGATCGTCACGTCCGTCGACGACGAGGCGCGCGCGAAGGACCTGAACGACCTCGAGGACAAGGTCGAGGCCGAGTCGGAGCGTATCTACGTCGACCGTGACGAGGCGCTCGCGGCGCTCGAGCAGCGGCTGAAGCGGCGGCGCTCGTATTTCGCCAAGGGCGTCGAGAAGGGCTTTGACGAAGACGACGACTTCTGGGCCCGCGGCCTCTCGAACTGGGCCGAGGAGCAGGCTGTTCCGACGCTCGAGGAGGCACGCGATCTGGTCGGCGGCATGTTCATCGAGCTCGTCAACGACATCACGACCGAGGACTCGAAGAAGATCCGCGAGCTCGTCCGCAACGCGGCCATCCGCGACGACCGCAAGCTCACCCCGCGCGAGCTCGAGAACGTCGTCAACGCCGCGCTGCAGATCCGCGAGGGTCTCGCTCCGCTCTACCAGGAGCTCGAAGGCGCGACTGGCTCGAAGAAGGGCGCGCTGACGAAGCACATCAACCGCATCGTCTCGGCCCTGCTCGGCGGCGAGGAACTGAAGGAGGACGACGCAGAGCTCGTCTCCGGCGTCGACCAGAAGAACCTCGAGAAGACCCGCGAGCTCGGCAACGGACTTCTGGGCGAGGTGCTCGAGCAGGCGGACCCGGCCGCCGACGCGAACGAGGTGCGCGAGCTGGCGAACGACCTCTGCCTGCGCACCGACGGCCGGATCCAGAAGGAGGATCTCGACGCGCTCGTCCAGTGGGCGTTGAAGGTGCGCGAGATGTATCTCGACATCGAGTCTCGCCGGCAGGACACGCGCGAGGCGGCCGAGGAGTCGCGCAACCGGCTCGCTCAGACGTGGGAGACGTTCAAGGCGCTCGAGCCGAAGCAGATCATCAACGACGAGCAGCTGTTCCGCGAGCTCAAGGACCGGTTCGGCTCGTCCTACGGCTTCGGCGTCTACTTCCACGGCGGGATGGGCGCGGAAGCGATCCGTGACCTGCTTCGCGACCTCGACCTCGCCGCAGAGGCGGAGTCGCTGCGGGAGACGATCCGCACGTCCAAGGGCCAGAAGCAGCAGCGCGCGATCAAGCGTCTGAAGGTGGTCAACGCCTTCATCAAGTCCGAGAACCGCCCGGAGTGGATGGTCCTCGAGGCCGTCCCGGTCATCCCGCCGGAGCTCCGCCCGATGGTGCAGCTGGACGGCGGCCGCTTTGCTACCTCGGACCTGAACGACCTGTACCGCCGCGTCATCAACCGGAACAACCGGCTGAAGCGCCTGCTCGACCTGGGCGCGCCCGAGATCATCGTCAACAACGAGAAGCGCATGCTGCAGGAGGCCGTCGACGCGCTGTTCGACAACGGCCGCCGCGGCCGCGCGGTGACAGGCCCCGGCAACCGGGCGCTCAAGTCGCTCTCCGACATGCTCAAGGGGAAGCAGGGACGGTTCCGCCAGAACCTGCTCGGCAAGCGCGTCGACTACTCCGGCCGGTCGGTGATCGTGTCGGGGCCGACGCTGAAGCTCCACCAGTGCGGCCTGCCGAAGCTGATGGCGCTCGAGCTCTTCAAGCCGTTCATCATGAGCCGGCTCGTCGAGCGGAAGTCCGTGCAGAACATCAAGGCGGCGAAGAAGCACGTCGACTCGATGGTCCCGGAGGTCTGGGACGTGCTCGAGGAGGTCATCGCCGAGCACCCGGTTCTCCTGAACCGCGCGCCGACGCTGCACCGCCTCGGGATCCAGGCGTTCGAGCCGCTGCTGGTCGAAGGCAAGGCGATCCAGGTGCACCCGCTCGTCTGCCACGCGTTCAACGCCGACTTCGACGGGGACCAGATGGCGGTCCACTTGCCGCTCTCCGCGGAGGCACAGGCGGAGGCCCGCATCCTGATGCTGTCGTCCAACAACATCCTCTCGCCGGCGAACTCGCGACCGCTCGCGACGCCGTCGAAGGACATGGTGCTCGGCGGCTACTTCCTCACCTACTCCGATGACGACCTGAACGCAGTCAGGGCCGAGGATCTCGATCCGCGGCCGAAGCGGTTCACGTCCGAGGAGGACGTCCAGTTCGCGCTCGACGCGAAGCAGGTCGGCCTCCAGCAGCCGATCGAGTACCGGCACAACGGCGAGCTGATCCTGACGACGCCGGGACGCGTGATCTTCAACGAGGAGGTCCAGCGGGCCCTGGCCGAGTCGCTCGGCACTGAGCTCAACGGTGACGTCCCGTTCCTCAACAAGCCGCTCACGAAGCGGGAAATGGACGACTTCATCATCGGCCTCGTCCAGGAGTACGGCGCGACGCGTATTGCCAGTGTGCTCGACACGCTGAAGACGCTCGGCTTCGAGTACGCGACCGCCGGCGGCATCACGATCTCGAAGAACGACATCGTCATCCCGCAGGAAAAGGAGGAGATCCTCGAGGGCTACGAGGAGAAGGTGCAGAAGGTCGAGCAGCAGTACGAGTCCGGCCTCATCACGCCCGACGAGCGCCACGAGATGATCACCGAGATCTGGACCGAGGCCACCGAGGCCGTCGCGGACGCGATGGACGCGAACTTCAAGGACACGAACCCGATCAAGATGATGGCCAACTCCGGCGCCCGTGGATCGAAGAATCAGATCCGCCAGCTCGCCGGGATGCGCGGCCTCATGGCGAATCCGAAGGGCGAGATCCTCGAGCGCCCGATCAAGGCCAACTTCATGGAGGGCCTGTCGGTGCTCGAGTACTTCATCTCCACCCACGGCGCCCGCAAGGGCGGCGCGGACACGGCGCTGCGCACGGCCGACTCGGGCTACTTGACCCGGCGTCTCGTCGACGTCGCGCAGGACGTGATCATCCGCGAGCACGACTGCGGGACGTCCGAGGCGATCTCCATGCCGCTCGTCACGCGGGACGGACTGAACAACTCGATCCTCGGCCGCACCCTCGCCGAGGACGTCCACAAGCCGCTCGCCAGCGGCAAGCCCGGGAAGACCGTCCTTGGCTCGAAGGGGGACGAAGTCACGCGCCCGGTGCTCCAGGAGATCGCGGAGGGCCTCGAGGAAGCCGCAGAGACGACGGACATCTCCGTCCGCTCGGTGCTCAAGTGCCGCAGCGAGTTCGGCGTGTGCCAGGCGTGTTACGGCACGTTCCTCGCCACCGGCTCGATGTGTGAGATCGGCGACGCGGTCGGCATCATCGCCGCCCAGTCGATCGGCGAGCCCGGCACGCAGCTGACCATGCGGACGTTCCACTCCGGCGGTGTCGCCGGCGCGGACATCACCCACGGTCTACCGCGTGTCGTCGAGATCTTCGAGGCGCGGAACCCGAAGGGCGTCGCGACGCTGGCTCTGCAGGCCGGCCTGGTCGACATCGAGGACAGCGAGCGCGGCCCGAAGGTCGTCATCGTCCCCGACGGCGTCGACGAGGAAGGAAACGCGCTCGAGCCGGTCTCCTACCAGCTCCCGCGGCGCACGCGCCTGCTGGTTCGCAAGGGCGACCACGTCGAGCCGGGCGATGCGCTCCACGAGGGCTCGCTCAACCCGTCCGAGCTGCTGGCGCTCAAGGGTTCAACGCCGACCGAGCTGTACCTCGTGGACGAGGTGCAGCGCGTCTACAAGTCGCAGGGCGTGGACATCCACGACAAGCACATCGAGCTGATCGTGCGCCAGATGCTGAAGAAGGTGCGGGTCGACACGTCGGGCGACACGGAGCTCCTGCCCGGCCAGCTGGTCGACCGGGTCGTGCTCGAGCGGGAGAACGCGCGTGTGGCCGAGGAGAAGAAGGAGGCGGCGACCTACGAGCCGCTCATCCTCGGGATCACCAAGGCCTCGCTCGCGACCGAGTCGTTCCTCTCGGCGGCCTCCTTCCAGGAGACGACGAAGGTGCTGACCGACGCGTCGATCGAGGGCAAGGTGGACAACCTGCTCGGCCTCAAGGAGAACGTGATCATCGGCAAGCTGATCCCGGCCGCGACCGGTCTGAAGAAATACCGGACGATCGAGATCGGCCCCTCCGAGAAGGTGCCGGTGGAGGCGTACACGCGCCCGGCGACCGAGGAGCAGCTCCTGGCCGCTCTGGAGGAGATCGGATCGGACGGCGACCCCGAGCTCGCGCTCGGCGCGCTCGACATGACCTTCGGCGGCGAGCCGGAGACGAACGGCGACAAGGAGCCGCGCTCCGATATCGAGGCCGAGGAGATCCCCGAGGTCGATTCTCCGCTCGACGGCGAGTAGCTCGAGCTGTAGCTGACTGACTAAGGCGGCCGAACGGCCGCCTTAGTCGTCTCAATGGACAAGGTGCGCCTGCTTTGCCTGCTCGCGTGTGCGTCGCCCGACGGGAGCAGGCTCGCCTATACGGCGGCCCTGTTCGACTCCGACCCGGCGTTTCTTCCTGGCCCGATCGCGGCGGCGGCGGCAACGGCAACGACGTTCTGATCGGCGGCAACGGCAACGACACGATCGTCGGAGGGCACGGGAAGGACCGGCTCCCTCGCGCGCGACGGGACGCAGGACGTCGTCGACGGCGGCCCCGGAGCTGACCGGCTTCAGACCGACGCCCGCGTCGGATCTCGTCACGAAGTAGAGCCTCTTCCTTTACACTCTGTAGATAGAGTAAAGGTATGAGCCTCATCTCGCGCAAGAACCAGGTGACGATTCCCGTTGCGGCGCTCCGCGAAGCGGGCCTGGAGCCCGGCGACGACGTGCTCGTCCGCGCAGCAGGCGACGGCCGTCTCGAGCTCAGCCGGGTCGACGACCTGGTCGCCAAGTACGCCGGCATCTTCGATGAGAGTGTCTACCCGCCCGGTTACCTCGAAGAGCTGCGGCGTGAATGGCCCTGACGGTCTTCGACGCTGACGTCCTGATCGGATACCTCGACCGCTCGGACGCTCATCACGAAAAGGCGATCGAGCGTGTGGGGAGAGCTGTGCGCGAGCGGACGCGCCGTTGGGTCGCCACTGTGACGTACGCCGAACTGCTCGTTGGCCCGCTCCGTGCTGTGGGTAAGCGCGGCGCCGATCGCGTGGATCGCATGCTCGCCGACCTTCGCATCGAGCACGTTGACGTCGATCGGGCGCTGGCTCGCCTTGGAGCCGAGGTTCGACAGCAGACCAGCCTCACGATTGCCGACGCAATGGTCGTCGCGACCGCGGTTTCGGCGCGACGGCGCGGCTTCGAGGACGTCGTCGTCGAGAGCTTCGACGCGCGCGTGCAGAGAGCGTTCGCCGCGCTGAGCTAGAGGGCGAGCTCGGCCATGGCGCGCAGCGTTCCGACGTCGTGCGTCGAGACGAGCAGGCGGGTGGCGCCCGACTCGCGCCACGCGTCCAGCCGGTCGCGGATCTGCTCCGGCGGGCCGACGAGCGCGACCTCGTCGATCAGCGCGTCCGGGACGGCGGCGATCGCCTCGAGCTGCTTGCCGTCCAGGTACAGCTCCTGGATCCGCGCCGCTTCGTCCTCGTAGCCGTAGCGCGACACGAGCCGGTTGTAGAAGTTCGTCTCGCGCGAGCCCATGCCGCCTACGTACAGGGCAAACAACGGCTTGAGGAACTGCCGCGCCGATTCCGGGTCGTCGGTGACGATCGCGTGGACGGTCGGGGCGATCTCGAAGCCTTCGCGCGGCTCGTATCCGAACGCCGCCCGCGCTCGTTCCGGAGAAAAGAAGAGTGGGAGCCAGCCGTCAGCGATCTCGAACGTGAGACGCACGTTCTTCGGGCTGAGCGCCGCGAGGTAGATCGGGAGCTCGCGCCGCAGCGGCCGCATCATCAGCTTGAGCGGCTTTCCCACCGGCGTGACCGAATACTGGTCGCCCTCGAACTCGAGGCCTTCTCGCCGTAGGACGCGGCGCACGATCTCGACGTACTCCCGCGTACGCGTCAGCGGCTTGCCCCACGGCTGCCCATGCCAGCCTTCGACGACCTGCGGCCCTGACGTGCCCAATCCGAGGAGGAAGCGACCGCCGGACATGAGATCGAGCGTCGCCGCCGTCATCGCAGTGTTCGCCGGCGTGCGGGCCGGGATCTGCATGATCGCCGAGCCGATCTCCATCGTCGAGGTGACCGCCGCGAGCCAGGAGAGAACGGTGACCGCGTCCGTTCCCCACGCCTCTGCCGCCCACGCCGATCGGTAGCCAAGCCGCTCGGCCTCCCGGGCGAGGTCGATCAGCTCCAGCGGGTTCGTCCCGGGAGGCGCATAGCCCATCGCGAAGCCGAGTTGCACGAGTTGCGATCGTAAAGGCGAGTGGTAGGCTCGACGCCTGATCAGGGGTCTTGCCGTTCTCATCTGTGTCGCTCTCGCGCTCTGTGTGTTCGTTGCGAGTGCCCAGCCGCGGATCAATGCAGCGCCGGTCAACAACCCCACGATGGATTCGTCCGCTCAGGACACGCAGGACGCGGCCGTGGTGGCGGCGCTAGGGAACAAGGTGGTCGTCGCCTACAACGACTCCGGGTCGGCGCTCGGGGGAGCACATCAATTCACAGGCTTCGCGAGCTCGTCAAACACGGGCAGCAGCTTCACCGATCACGGAGCGCTTCCCCCGAGCGCCCTCGGCGATGCCGGCGACCCGGCGCTCGCCCGGGACAATGCGACCGGCGCGTTCTACCTGACGACCCTTGCGTACAACGGCGCCGGCGTGCAGTTCTTCAAGTCGACGAACGGCGGTCAGAGTTTCGTGCCTCCGGTGCTTGCCACGCCGGGCGTGCCGAGCAGCGACAGCACCGACAAACCGTGGGTCACGGTGGACAACTTCGCAGGAACGGGTCAGCACACCATCTACGTCTGTGACGCCGACCTCAGCTTGCAGCGCGTCGAGCTCTACCGCTCGACCGACCAGGGGGCGACGTTCGGCCCTACCGGCGGCACGGTCATCTCCTCGGGCCCCGCTGACGGCTGCTTCGTCGCGGTCGGCCCGGATCACAGCGTCTACGTCTTCTACCTCCGCAATCAGGGCAACAACAGGTTGTTCGTCCGCCGTTCCACCGACCTGGGGGTGAGCTTCGGTGCCGAGCATCAGGTTGCGAATCTCGTCACCACGTCCGGGAACGGCGACCTGGCGCTCAAGGGCGGCTTCCGCTCCAACTCCGCTCCGCAGGGGGCCGTCAACCCCGTCAGCGGTGACATCGTCGTCGCCTACAACGACGATCTGACCCCCGGCAGCAGCGCGGACAATGGAGACGTGTTCTACGTACGCTCGACCGACGAGGGCGCCACTTGGTCGGCGCCCGTGCGTGTGAACGAGGTAGCGGCCGGCGACCAGTTCTTCCCGACGCTGGCGCTCACGCCGAACGGCCAAGGAATCATGTTCGCCTGGTACGACCGGAGCGAGGACCCGAGCAACCTATGGTTCCATCGCCGAGCCCGCACCGGAACGATGAGCACGACCAACGGCTCCATCACCCTTCACCACAGCTTCCAGCTCAGTCCGAACACACCCGTCGTGGTCGGGCAGGACCCGGTGCTCGCTGCGAACTACATGGGCGCCTACGACCAGATCGACGCCACTAACGGCGCCTTCCACGCGGTGTGGGCCGACAACCGCGACAGCGATGCCGCTCACGCTCACCAGCCGGACGTGCGCTACGCGCAGATCGCGACGTCCACGGCGGACTCGGATCTCGCCGTCACAGTCACGCCGACGCCGGGGACGATCTCTCAGGGTCAGACGACGACGCTGACCGTGAACGTGTCGGCGTCCGGCGATGTCGCGCGAGACGCCTTCGTCAACGTCTCCCCGGTCACGGGCCTGAGCTTCACGTCGGCGTCGGGCGGATGCGAGCTGGACGGCCAGTTCGTCGGCTGCTCCCTCGGCAGCATCGTCGCGGGGACGAGCAGGACGCTCACGATCGTCGCGCGCGGTGTGACGGCGGGGCCGAGGACGGTCAAGGTGACCGGCACGACGTCGAGCAACGACACGGCGCAAGGCAACAACAGAGCCACGGGAACGGTGACCGTGAAGAGGATCCCGGGCACCACGAGCTCGTTCTCGACGGGCAACATCCTCGTCCCGATCAGCGACAACAGCAACGTCGACGTGCCTCTCTCTGTGGCGAATGTGGGCACCGTCAACACCGTGCAGGCGCTGTTCGGCTGAACCACGCCTTCGACGCCGACATCGACATGTTCCCCATCGACCCATTCGGCCATACGGTCGAGCCTGCGACCGACGACGGCGGCACCGACGCCGCTGTCCAGCGTCTTCGGCGTTGCGAGCATGGGGACGTGGATTCTGCGCGTGACCGACGACTCGGCACAGGACATCGGCACGATCTTCTGCTTCAAGCTCCAGATCACGCACCCGCCGTCATAAGGGTCGGAGGGGCGGATTTCTGCTAAACCGGTGTGGTGAAGCGGCCCGTCCTCGTGCTCGCGGTCTCGACCGCGCTGATCGTCGTGCTCCTCCAGTCCGCCCAGGCGGCACCCCGGCACGCGGCCGCAAGCGCGGCGGGGGGGCAGGGCGAGTGCGGCCTGCCCAAGAAGCGCCCGCTCTGGATCGACTTCGGGGACGGCTCCGTGCCGTTCTGGGAGCTCTTCGCGCAGCCGGGGCTCGTGTCCGCCGCGGCGAACTTCCGCTACCCGCCCCAGATCCGGGCGCGGGGCGGGAACACGATCTACTTCGACCTCAACTTCCATCGCCGGCTCGGAAGCCCGGGCAAGCCGCAGCCGCTGGACGCGGTGCTGGAGAGCGCCAACCGCCTCTTTTATTACGCCTCGGCCTCGAGCGGCTGCGACCGTCCCTGGATCGCGCTGAACGAGCTGTTCGGCGCGAATCTGCCCACGCCCTGGTCGGCGACCAACCAGGTCTACCGCGACAACGTCCTCGCCTTCATCAAGGTGCTCGCCGCGCACGGAGCGCACGTCTTCCTGCTCGTGAACAGCAAGCCGTACACGGCCGACGAGGCCGGCGACTGGTGGCGGGAGGTGGCGAAGTACTCGGACTTTGTCCGCGAGGTCTACTTCCCCGCGCCGCAGATCTACCGCCAGGGGCCGGTGCTCGGAAACCGGACGATGCGGCAGGCCTTCCGTGACGGAGTGCTCGACCTAACGTCGATCGGGATCCCAGTGGCGAAGGTCGGGCTCTTCCTCGGCTTTCAGACCGAGAAGGGCAACGGAGGCCGTGAGGGTCTGGCGAAGCTGTCCTGGTTCCGCACGATCAAGTGGCAGGCGCTCGCGGCCAAGCAGGTCGCGAGCGAGCTCCACTTCCCGACGATCTGGTCGTGGGGCTGGGGCGAGTGGGGGGGAGGGAGCGTCGACCCCGACAAGCCCGCCGCCGCATGCGTCTACCTGTGGACGCGCAACCACAGCCTCTGCAACGGCCCGCAGGTCGCCGGAGCGGGATTCGACGCCTCTATGACCGAGGGGCAAATCGACCTGCCGCGCGGGGTCCAGTGCACCGTGGACGGAGCGCGGATGAACGACAACACGATCCGCGGGCTCGTGTCCGTGACGAAGGATCGCGAGGTCGCATTCAGCGCGCTGTTCGCGCGCCAGGTCGAGAGCAAGTACGCCCCTGTCCGCGACGCCGACATCCTTGCTCTCGAGAAGGCGGTCGTCGCTTCCCGGTTTCGCGGCAGGCACGCGGCCTACCGGGCGGCGCTGGCGAAGGCTGGAGCGAACGTCGCGATTGCGCGCGGGGTCCTGGGGGACGAGCTGCGCCAGGCGCTGATCGAGTCGCGGATCAAGGTCTCCACGCCGAGCTCTTCGGCGATCGCGTCCTTCTACGACGAGTTCGGCGATCTCCAGGCGCGGCAAGTGGGTTCCAAGACCGCCGCCTGGTGGCTGGGGCAGAAGAAGGCGGGACTTGCCATATCCTCCGTCGCTCCCGCCCAGGTCTTCGGGGCCAAGCTGGGCCGCTGGACGACCGTCCTCAGCGCCTCCGGCCAGTGGAAAGTCCGGCCGCTGGGGCCGGCTGCACCACTGGCGGCCTTCTCGCTCGCGCAGGCGCGTCCGGCGATCGGCGCGGCGCTACGACAGAGCTCGCGGACGAACGCCTACCAGACCTGGACGGCGGCCAGGCAGCGGTCGGCGCTAAAGCAGACGGTATGCCGCCGCGACTCGCTCCCGTCGGCGGGTGCAGTCGACCTCACGTCGTATCTGCCCTTCCTCGCGGTGTAGTCCTTCGGCACACGCCGCTCTGAGCGAGCGCTAGGAACGTTCGCGGTCGGCTCGAAGCAGGAAACCGCTTCGGCCGGACTGGATCTCGACCTTGGGAAATTCCGAGAAGAGCTCACGCAGCTGCTGCTCCGTGTAGTCGAAGATCGGGCAGCGGTTGATCATCTCGTAGCGCACCTTGCGGATCGGGCCCTTCGTCCACGTCCACCGAGGGAAGCTGGCGACGACCGTCCCCTTGCACAGCTCGGACATCCGCCGGATGTGCGCCGGAGCGTCCTCGATGTAGTCGAAGTAGCCGAGGCCGAGGACGATGTCGAACGGCCTCTCGAGCGGGGCGGTCAGAAAGTCGCCCTGGACGAGCTGGACCTTGTCCCCGAAGCGGTCGAGCCGCTCCTTCGCCAGGCCGAGCATCGTGTCCGAGAGGTCGATGTCGACGTAGCGGGAGGCGCCCGCATCCAGCATGAACTCCCCGACGCGCGCGGAGCCGCCTCCGACGTCCAACACCGACGGAGCGTCATATTCGTGCGCGATCGAGACGGCCAGCTCGCGGCGGTTGAAGAGGCCGGGACGGAGGAGCCGCTGCAGCGCGTGCTCCTCGTCGTAGAGGTGGTCAAACGAGAATGCCTTGCGGCGAAAGTGCTCTCGTACTTGCGCCGTGCTCTCGCTCGATCTGGTCATGGGCCTCCTCGAAGCTGGTCAATTGGAACTGCCGGGCGACCTTCCGGAGCCGGGCCGCGATCAGGCCGCGCCCGGGGTTACGGAGCACCTGGCGCGAAGCGGCGGTCATCCGCTGCTTCGTCCCAAGGCCGTCCGGAAGCTCAGCGCGCAAGGGTAGCGGGTCGAACTCGTACGGATGGAAATAGAGGACCGGCAACGACGTGGTCGCTAACGCACGGACGATGACGGGAGCGGGGAAGAGCCGCCAGTAGGCGCCGCCGCCCACAGGCACGCGCCGGACCGACGGCGTGGGCAGCTCCCAGAGGCTCTTCCCGGAAGGAAGCTCGAGCCGGTAGGGCGAGTCGGGAACGGGAGTGATGCGGTTCGGGATCCGGCGGTTCTCGTGCTGACTCGAGTCGTATTCGAACCCGAGCTCGGCCAGCACCTCGTACGCCCACGGCGTGTCGCGGTTGATCGAGAACTCGGGCGCGCGGTAGCCGGTGGGCCGTTTGCTCGTTACCTCGCCTATCGCGTCGACGCTCCGCTGGACGTCGGCACGGAAGTCGGCTTCGCCCTGCTCGTAGACGCGTCGGTGGGCATACCCGTGTGAGCCGACCTCGTGGCCGCGGCCGTCGATCTCGCGCGTCACATCGGGGTAACGAACGGCCGTGATCCCGAGGAGGAAGAACGTGGCGCTCGCACCGAGCTCGTCGAGCAGCGCAAAGAGCGCCGCCATCTGCCGGGGGAACTCCGGCCGCGCCCGGTCCCAGTCGTCCCGCCCGAGGCGGCGGTGGACGAGCTGATGCCAGTCCTCGACATCGATCGTCAGGATCGCGGTCGGGAGCGGCACGAGCCGATTGAAGCAGGTTGACCGCCACCACCATCCGTGCGAGAGTCTCGGCCGTTGCCGTGAGCCGAAGACGTGAACGCTTTCCGCTCTCCGCGAGCCTTGCCGGGGCCGCGGTAGTCGTAGCGGTCCTCCTCGGGGTAGGCGCGCTTCCCGCCCAGACTCGTGCGGACAGCGGTCCGGGGAAAATCGCCGTCCGGGTGCTGCGGGCGACCTCGGACGGGCGGAGGGCCTCGTTTCTCGTCTACCTCCGTCACCAGGCCGATCTCAGCGCCGCCTACGACATCCGCAACTCGGACGCCCGAGGGTGGTACGTCTACAGGGCGCTGAAGAAGTACGCCGCTCGCACGCAGGCGCCGATCGAGCGACTACTCGCCCGCCGCGGCATCTCGTACACGTCGCTCTGGGCCGCGAACGCAATCGTCGTCGACGGTGGCCGAGCGCTCGTGGACGCCCTCGCCGCCAGGACCGACGTAGGGGCAATCGAGTCGAACGCCGGATCGAGATGGATCCCCGCAGGCGATCGCACCAAAATCAGACGAGCCACGTCGCCGTCCGTGGTCGAGCTCGGCGTCTCGACCGTCAACGCGCCTCAGATGTGGGCGCTCGGCTTCACCGGGACCGGCATCGTGATCGCGGACCAGGACACCGGAGTTCTCTGGACGCACGCGGCGCTGAAGAGCCACTACCGAGGCTGGAACGGCACCGCCGCGAATCACAACTACAACTGGTGGGACGCGATCCACTCGAGCGTCGGCAACCCGTGCGGAAACAACTCGCCGTTCCCGTGTGACGACAACGGCCACGGCACTCACACGACCGGAACAGCGGTCGGAGGGGACGACACGCAAAACAATCAAATCGGCGTGGCTCCCGGAGCGAAGTGGATGGCCTGCCGGAACATGAACCAGGGGACCGGCACGCCGCAGACGTATGCCGAGTGCTTCCAGTTCCTGATTGCGCCGACCAACCTGAACGGCCAGAACGCCGATCCTGCGAAGCGGCCGCACGTGGCGAACAACAGCTGGACCTGCCCAGCGAGCGAGGGGTGCGCTGCCAACACCCTCCAGACCGTCGTCCAGAACGCCGAGGCCTCGGGGATCTTCGTCGTCGCGGCAGCCGGCAACACTGGGCCCGGGTGCAGCACTGTCGACGTGCCGCCGGCGATCTATAACGCCTCGTTCACGGTCGGCGCGATCAACAGCAGCACGAACGAGCTCGCGAACTTCAGCAGCCGCGGGCCGGTCACGGCCGACGGCTCCGGCCGGATCAAGCCCGACATCGTCGCCCCCGGCGTCAACGTCCGGTCCGCCTCTTCGTCGAGCGACACGACCTACGCGAACCTGAGCGGCACCTCGATGGCAGCGCCGCACGTCACCGGCGTGGTGGCGTTGCTCTGGTCCGCGCGCCCCGCTCTGCGGAGGGACATCGCGCGAACGAAGCAAGTGCTCACGAGCACCGCGAACCCGGGTGTCACCGTCCCGGCAAACGGTGACGCCTGCGGGGGCGCCGCCGCGCTCCCCAACAACCACTTCGGCTGGGGCCGGATCGACGCGCTGGCCGCGTACCAGGGCTCGGCCGACGGCGCCGGGACGATGACCACGCCGACCTCCGAGGTGACCGCATCGGCGAGCGGAAAGACGATCACGTTCACGTACACGGCGGCACAGACTGGAATGACGAAAGGTGCGGTCACGATCGACGTTCCCTCGGGATGGAGCGCCCCTTCGACAGGCCCCTCTGCGCGCGGTTACACGACCGCAAGCACCGGCACCGTCTCGGTCTCGGGCCAGACCATCACCGTCTCCAACCTGACGCGCAACGCGGGACAGACCGTCACGATCACCTACGGCTCCAAGGGAGGCGGCGGCCCCGGCGCGACCGTCTCCGCAACGACGGGTAAACGGGGCTGGCAGGCGAAACAGAAGACGAATGCAGGAGGAACGCTGACGAAGCTCGCCTCGTCTCCTTCGATCACCGTCTACGCCCGCGACGGCTCGGGGACCCTCACAACCCCGACGACTTCGGTGGCGCACGGCTCGACCGGAAACACGATCGTCTTCACGTACACGGTGGCCGCCGGAGGGATGAAGAACGGCACGCTGACGGTCGTCGTTCCCTCCGGCTGGAGCGGACCGGCGACCTCTGCGACCGCGCCCGGCTACACCACATCGAACAGTGGAGTGGTCTCGGTTTCGAGCCGCACGATCCTCGTCTCCAGCCTGACCCGCTCGTCGGGGCAGACGGTCAAGGTCACCTACGGCTCGAAGGCCGGCGGCGGGCCGGGTGCAAACGCGCCTACGACCTCGACCGGTTCCCAGACCTGGTCGACGAAGCAGCGGTCGATCGTCGGCGGCGCGCTGACCAGCTTGAGCAGCTCGCCCGTGATCACGGTCAACTGAGCCGGGTCATCGCGGCAGCCCGTTTGCCGCGAGCCAGCCGCCCGTGTAGCGGACGTCGTTCGACACGTCGCGGACAGCGAAATCCGGGCCCGGATGCGCCGTCATCTCCTCCTCCGACGGAAACTCCGCCTCCGCGAGCACGAGCCCGGCCAGCGGCCCCTCGAACACGTCGACCGAGTAGCGGCCCAGGTGGTGCCGCCGCTTGCGCAGCTCGCGCGCAGGCAGCGTCGCGAAGACGTCGTACTCCTCAGACGTCAGGTACACCGTCGTGATGACCGTCACGGCATAGTCGGGCGGGCCCGGAGCCTCCTTCTGCGAGAGCTTGTACTGCGAGTGCGGTGGCTCGGCGCGGCGGAGACGCAGCCGCGTGCCCTCGATGTAGCGGTCGACAAAGAGGCTGCCGGCGTCCGCGCCATCCGGAAGTCGATCGAGCAACCAGCGTCGCTCGAGCTCGTATCTCGCGTATTTCCCCGCTTGCGGAGCTACGTTCCGGTTCGCTACCATTCGCTGTCCGGTTGGCGGGCTCGCGCCCGGCCGACCTTTCTTCTGTGTCGTAAGGAGTTCCATGCCCACCGTAAACCAACTCGTCAGAAAGGGTCGTGTCGCGCCCAAGTCGCGCACCAAGACCCCTGCCCTCCGCGGTGCGCCCCAGAAGCGCGGCGTCTGCACGCGCGTGTACACGCACACGCCGAAGAAGCCGAACTCCGCGCTGCGCAAGGTCGCGCGCGTGCGCCTGACGAACGGGATGGAGGTCACGACCTACATCCCCGGTGAGGGGCACAACCTGCAGGAGCACTCCGTCGTCCTGATCCGCGGCGGCCGCGTCCGCGACCTGCCGGGGATCCGGTACAAGGTCGTCCGCGCCGCGTTCGACGCCGCCGGCGTCAGCGATCGCCGCCAGGGCCGTTCCAAGTACGGAGCCAAGAAGGGCTCGTAATGCCGCGCAGAGCAGAGATCACACCCCGCAACCCGACGCCGGACCCGGTACACCAGTCCGAGCTCGTCAGCCAGATGATCAACCGCGTGATGACGGACGGGAAGAAGAGCACGGCCGAGCAGGTCGTGTACACCGCGCTGGACCGCGTGGCGGACAAGACGGGCAAGGGCGCCGTGGAGGCGCTCGAGCAGGCGGTCAAGACGGTAACGCCGGTCCTCGAGGTGCGCAGCCGCCGTGTCGGCGGCGCGAACTACCAGGTGCCGGTCGAAGTGCCGCAGCGGCGCGGGCGCACGCTCGCCGTCCGCTGGCTGATCACGTTCGCGCGCCAGCGCCGCGAGAAGGGGATGCCCGAGAAGCTCGCCGGGGAGATCATGGACGCGCTCAACGAGCAGGGCGGCGCCTTCAAGCGCAAGGACGACATGTACCGGATGGCGCAGGCCAACAAGGCCTTTGCGCATTACAGGTGGTGATTTGACGACCATGGCCGCAACCAAGACAGCCCTCGCGCTCGAGCGCACCCGGAACATCGGGATCATGGCCCACATCGACGCGGGCAAGACCACGACGACCGAGCGGATCCTCTATTACACGGGTCGCACCCACAAGATGGGCGAGGTGCACGAGGGCGCCGCGACGATGGACTGGATGGCGCAGGAGCAGGAGCGCGGCATCACGATCACGTCTGCTGCGACGACAGCGTCGTGGCGTGACTTTCGCATCAACATTATCGATACGCCCGGCCACGTGGACTTTACCGTGGAGGTGGAGCGCAGCCTGCGCGTGCTCGACGGCGCCATCGCCGTCTTCGATGCCGTCGCGGGCGTCGAGCCGCAGTCCGAGACGGTCTGGCGGCAGGCCGACCGCTACCACGTTCCACGCATCGCCTTCATCAACAAGATGGACCGCACCGGCGCCGACTTCTTCCAGGCCGTCCAATCGATGGTCGACCGCCTGGGCGCCAAGCCGGTGCCCGTACAGCTGCCGATCGGCCGCGAGGAGGGCTTCCGCGGCGTCATCGACCTGGTCGAGATGCGTGCTCTCACGTACAACGACCCGCTCGGCGTGAACGTCGACGAGGACGAGATCCCAATCGAGCTGCGGGAACAGGCGAGTGAGTACCACCACCAGCTCATCGACGCGATCGCGGAGAAGGACGAGGAGCTCCTCGAGACCTACCTCGAGGACGAGGATTCGGTCACGCCCGAGATGATCCGGCGGGCGCTGCGCACAGCGACGCTCGACGCCGAGGTGACGCCGGTGCTGCTCGGGTCCGCCTTCAAGAACAAAGGCATCCAGCCGCTGCTCGACGCCGTTGTCGAGTACCTGCCGAGCCCGCTCGACGTCCCGCCCGTGCACGGCCTCGACCCGCGCACCGAGCACGAGCTCTCGCGCCGCCCGGCGCTGGACGAGCCGTTCTCGGCGCTGGCCTTCAAGGTCATGTCCGACCCGTACGTGGGGAAGCTGACCTACGTCCGCGTCTACTCCGGCCAGGTGAAGGCCGGCGAGCGCGTGCTGAACACCGCCAGCGGCCGGACCGAGCGGATCAGCCGGATCCTGCAGATGCACGCGAACCACCGCGAGGAGCGGGAGGAGATCGGCGCCGGCGAGATCGCTGCGATCGTCGGCCTGAAGGCGACCTCCACCGGCGAGACGCTGTCCGTCGAGACCGCGCCGATCCGCCTCGAGTCGATGGACTTCCCCGAGCCGGTCATCTCGGTCGCGATCGAGCCGAAGACGAAGGGCGACCAGGACAAGCTCGCGACCGGCCTCCAGCGGCTGTCGGACGAGGACCCGACCTTCCGCGTCCGCACCGACCAGGAGACGGGCCAGACCCTGATTTCAGGGATGGGCGAGCTTCACCTCGAGATCATCGTCGACCGCCTCATGCGTGAGTTCAACGTCGACGCGAATGTCGGCCGCCCGCAGGTGGCCTACCGCGAGACGATCACGAAGCCGGTGCAGAAGATCGAGGGCCGCTTCGTCCGCCAGACCGGTGGCCGCGGCCAGTACGGCCACGTCTATATCGACGTCGAGCCGGCCGAGCCCGGCGAGGGCTACGAGTTCCTCGACCGGATCACCGGCGGCAGCGTCCCCAGGGAGTACATCGGGCCGGTCGACCTCGGGATCCAGGAGGCGATGGAGTCCGGCATCCTCGCGGGCTATCCGGTGGTCGACGTGCGCGTCTCGCTCGTTGACGGCTCGTACCACGACGTCGACTCGAGCGAAGTGGCGTTCAAGGTTGCAGGCTCGATGGCCTTCAAGGCGGCGTTGCAGCGGGCCAAGCCGGCCCTGCTCGAGCCGGTGATGGCCGTCGAGGTGGTCACGCCCGAGGAGTATCTCGGCGACGTGATGGGCGACCTGAACGCGCGCCGCGGACACGTCGAAGGGCTCGAGCCGCGTGGCAACGCGCAGGTGATCAAGGCCCGCGTCCCCCTGGCAACCATGTTCGGCTATGCAACGGCCCTGCGCTCGACGACGCAGGGACGCGCGACATTCACGATGCAGTTCGATCGCTACGAGGAAGTCCCTCAATCGATCGCGGGCGAGATCGTCGCCGCCCAGACCGCGTAACCGAAAGACGGAGGAAGGAAAGAAATGGCAAAGCAGAAGTTCGAGCGCAGCAAGCCGCATCTGAACGTCGGAACGATCGGTCACATCGACCACGGGAAGACAACCCTCACAGCGGCGATCACCAAGGTCCTCGCCGAGAAGGGCACGAACACGGCCGTGCGCGACTTCGCGTCGATCGACAACGCGCCCGAGGAGCGGCAGCGCGGCATCACCATCAACACGTCCCACGTCGAGTACGAGACGGAGAACCGCCACTACGCGCACGTGGACTGCCCCGGCCACGCCGACTACATCAAGAACATGATCACGGGTGCCGCGCAGATGGACGGCGCGATCCTGGTCGTGTCGGCCGCCGACGGCCCGATGCCGCAGACGCGCGAGCACATCCTGCTCGCCCGGCAGGTCGAGGTTCCGTACATCGTCGTGTTCCTCAACAAGGCCGACATGGTCGACGACCCCGAGCTGCTCGAGCTCGTCGAGATGGAGGTCCGGGAGCTGCTGTCCAAGTACGAGTTCCCCGGCGACGACATCCCGATCGTGACCGGCTCGGCGCTGAAGGCGCTCGAGGGCGACGAGGAGGCCGTGCAGAAGATCCTCGAGCTCATGCAGGCCGTGGACGACTACATCCCCGAGCCCGAGCGCGATGTCGACAAGCCGTTCCTGATGCCGATCGAGGACGTGTTCACGATCACCGGCCGCGGCACGGTCGTGACCGGCCGCATCGAGCAGGGCAAGATCGAGTCGGGCAACGACGTCGAGATCGTCGGGATCCATCCCGAGATCGAGAAGACCGTCGTCACCGGTCTCGAGATGTTCAACAAGACGCTGGACTACGCACAGGCCGGTGACAACGCAGGCGCGCTGCTCCGCGGCGTCAAGCGCGAGGAAGTCGAGCGCGGACAGGTCCTGGCGAAGCCGGGCTCCATCACGCCGCACACGCACTTCAAGGCGGAGGTCTACGTCCTGTCGAAGGACGAGGGCGGGCGGCACACGCCGTTCTTCAACGGCTACCGGCCGCAGTTCTACTTCCGCACGACCGACGTCACCGGCTCGATCAAGCTGCCCGAGGGCCAGGAGATGGTCATGCCGGGCGACAACACGAACATGGAGATCGAGATGGGCCAGCCGATCGCCATGGATCAGGGCCTCCGGTTCGCCGTCCGTGAGGGTGGCCGCACCGTGGGCGCCGGCGTCGTCACCGAGATCGTCAAGTAGAGACAGGAGAGACGGGATGGCGCAGCAGAAAATCCGCATCCGCCTGAAGGGCTACGACCACACGCAGCTCGACCGGTCGGCGCAGTCGATCGTCGAGACGGCGCAGCGTACCGGTGCCACGATCACCGGCCCCGTGCCCCTGCCGACGGAGCGGAACGTCTACTGCGTCATCCGCAGTCCGTTCAAGGACAAGGACTCGCGCGAGCACTTCGAGGTCAGGACGCACAAGCGCCTGATCGACATCCACTCCCCGACGCCGAAGACGGTCGACTCGCTCATGCGACTCGATCTCCCTGCCGGCGTGGACATCGAGATCAAGCTGTGAAAGGCATTGTCGGCAGCCAAGCGGTCTTTACGCGCAGGCGGGTTTTCAAATTTCCTGCTGGGAGGTGCCTTACATCGTGAAGGGCATCGTCGGCAGGAAATTGGGCATGACCCAGCTGTTCGACCCGGAGACCGGGGTCGTTACGCCGGTCACCGTGATCGAGGCCGGCCCCTGCCCGATCGTCCAGGTGAAGACCGCGGACACGGACGGCTACGAGGCGTATCAGCTCGCCTTCGAGCCGGTCGCGGAGCGCAAGCTCTCAAAGGCCGAGCTCGGGCACCTGAAGACCGCGCAGCTCGACCCGCACCGTCACCTGGTCGAGTTCCGCGGCGTAACCGAGCTTCCCGTCGGGGAGGCGGTCACGGTCGAGGCCTTCGCGCCCGGCGAGAAGGTCAAGGTCTCCGGCACCTCGATCGGCAAGGGCTTCGCCGGGACGATCAAGCGCCACAATTTCCACCGCGGGCCCGTGTCTCACGGCTCGCACAACATCCGCGCTCCGGGCTCGATCGGCGCCTCGGCAACCCCCTCGCGCGTCTTCAAAGGGCGCAAGATGGCCGGACGGATGGGCGGCAAGCGCCGCACCCAGGTCGGGCTGACCGTGCACGAGGTGGACACCGAGCGCAACCTGCTGCTGATCAAGGGCGCCGTGCCGGGCCCCAAGAACGGCATCGTCGAAGTGCGAGAGGACAAGGGCCGTGGCAGCGCCTAAAGCACCCGTTTTGGACTCTACGGGCAAGAGGTCGAAGGACCTCACGCTCGAGGCATCCGTGTTCGCCGTCGAGGTCAAGCCGCATCTCGTCCACGAGACGGTGCGCGCCGAGCTCAACGAGCGCCGCTCCGGCACGCATGCCGCGAAGAGCCGCGGTCTCGTCGCCGGCGGGCGCGCGAAGCCGTGGCGCCAGAAGGGAACGGGCCGCGCACGCGCGGGCACGATTCGCGCCCCGCAGTTCACCGGCGGCGGCGTCGCATTCCCGCCCACCCCGCGCAGCTACGACGTCAAGGTCAACAAGAAGGTGCGCCGCGCCGCGCTGCGCGCCGCGCTGTCCGCGCACGCAGGCGAAGGGACGCTCGGCGTCGTCCCGGACGACGTCTTCGACGCGCCCTCGACCCGCTCGGCAAGCGAGCTGCTCGGAGCCTGGGGCAAGGACGTCCCACTCCTCGTGATCGCCGAGGACGACCAGGACAACGTAGTCAAGTCGTTCCGAAACCTGCCCGGCGTCTACGTCGTCTCCTCCGCGGAGACCGAGGTGGCCGAGCTCGTCTGGGCGCATTCCGTTATCGCGACCGAGACCTCGTTGCAGCAGCTCGAGGGGAGGGCGAAGTGACCTCCCTCGACGTGCGCCAGGTCCTGCTCGCTCCGGTCGTGTCGGAGAAGAGCTACAACCAGATCGACGAGAACCGCTACACCTTCAAGGTGCACAAGGACGCGCACCGGCTGCAGGTGCGGCAGGCGGTCGAGGAGCTATTCGGCGTCCACGTGCTCAGCGTCAACATGGCCAAGGTGCCGCCCAAGCCGAAGCGGCGCGGGATGCACCAGGGTCGCAAGCCGGGCTGGAAGAAAGCCGTCGTGCACATCCGCGCCGGCGAGACGATCGAGATCTTCGGAGGGGCACAGGTCTAGTCATGGCACTTCGCAAGTACAAGCCCACGTCTCCCGGACGCCGCTTCATGACCGTCTCGACCTTCGAGGAAATCACGAAGACGGAGCCGGAGAAGAGCCTCGTCGAACCGCTGAAGAAGACAGGCGGACGGAACAGTTACGGCCGCATCACGCGCCGGCACCAGGGCGGCGGCCACAAGCGCCGCTACCGCATCATCGACTTCAAGCGGACGAAGGACGGGGTGCCCGCCAAGGTCGCCTCGATCGAGTACGACCCGAACCGGTCGGCGCGGATCGCGCTCCTCCACTACGCCGACGGCGCGAAGGCGTACATCCTCGCGCCCGCGCGGCTGCGGGTCGGCGCCATGGTCGAGTCCGGCCCGAACGCCGACATCCGTCCCGGCAACGCGCTACCGCTCGCGAACATCCCCACCGGCACCGTCGTCCACAACGTCGAGCTCAAGCCCGGCAAGGGCGGGCAGATGGCGCGAAGCGCCGGCTCGGGCATCCAGCTCGTGGCCAAGGACGAGGGCTACGGCGTGCTGCGTCTCCCCTCGGGCGAGATGCGCCGCGTCCCGCTCACCTGCCGCGCGACCGTCGGCCAGGTCGGAAACGTCGACCACGAGAACATCTCCGGAGGCAAGGCCGGCCGGAGCCGGTGGAAGGGCAAGCGTCCCACCGTCCGTGGGTCGGCCATGAACCCGGTCGACCATCCGCACGGCGGCGGCGAGGGCAAGTCGAAGGGCGGCCGGCACCCGGTCACCCCGTGGGGCGTCCCCACGCTCGGCAAGCGCACGCGCCGCAAGCACAAGGAATCCGACCGCCTGATCGTTCGCGGCCGCCGCCGCGGGAAGGAGAAAAGATGATGAAAATGCTGCGCATTTTCATCATGGAAAGGCTGGCCCGTCGCTTCGCTCGGGTAAGCCTGAAAGGGGCAATGAGCCAGTGAGTAGAAGCTCGAAGAAAGGCCCGTTTGTGCAAGACCGGCTCATGCGCCGGATCGAGGAGATGAACCAGTCCGGCTCCAAGCAGATGATCCGGACCTGGTCACGCTCGTCCACCATCTTCCCCGAGATGGTCGGGCACACGATCGCGGTCTACGACGGGCGCAAGCACGTCCCCGTCTTCATCCAGGAGCAGATGGTCGGGCACAAGCTCGGTGAGTTTGCTCCCACGCGGACCTTCCGCGGCCACTCCGGAGACAGGCAGGCGCAGAGGCGATGAGCGTGACCGACCTCGAGAGACCGCAGGTCCGCGCCGTCGCGAAGTGGGTGCGCATCACGCCGCGCAAGGCGCGGCTGGTGGTGGACCACATCCGCGGCCGCACCGTCCCCGAGGCGCGCACCGTGCTCGCGTTCACCTCGCGTGCCGCCGCGCGCGAGGTCGAGAAGGTGCTGCGCTCGGCTGTGGCCAATGCGGAGGCGAACCACGAGCTGATCGGGGACACCCTCTACGTCTCCGAGGCGCACGTGGACGACGGGCTGACCATCAAGCGCTGGCAGCCGCGCGCACGCGGCCGCGTGGCCCGGATCAAGAAGAGGACCTGCCACATCACGATCAAGCTTTCGCCGGTCGACGGCGTCACGCCGGCGCGCCGCGCACCCGGGCCCGAGACGGAGGAGGTCGAGGAGGTCGAGGAGGTGGTGGAGGCCCCGGCGACCGAGTCCGCCGGCGCACTCACGCCTGAGGAGCAGAAGGCCGCCGCAAAGCGTGGGCCGACGCCACGGGCGCAGGCTCCCGCCGAGCCGAAGACCGAGAAGGAAGAAGAGACGGAGGAAGCACCCACGACTGAGGAAGCACCCACGACTGAGAAAGCACCCACGACTGAGGAAGCACCCACGGCTGAGGAAGCACCCAAAAAGCGTGCTCCGCGAGTGCGCAGAAAGAAGAAAGAGGAGTAATGGGTCAAAAGGTTCATCCGGGAGGACTGCGGGTCGGCGTCATCCACGACTGGAAGTCGAACTGGTTCGCCGGCACGAAGGACTTCCCTGGCTACCTGCTCGAGGACATCAAGATCCGCGAGCACATCTACAAGAAGCTGTCCCACGCAGGGCTGTCCGACATCCTGATCCGCAAGGACAAGCAGCGGATCACGGTCGACATCTTCACCGCGCGGCCGGGCATCGTCATCGGCAAGTCGGGCGTCGAGGTCGACGCGCTGCGCAAGGAGCTGCACGCGCTCACGCGCAAGAACGTCCACATCAACATCAACGAGATCAAGCGCCCCGAGCTCGACGCCAAGCTCGTAGCGCAGTCGATCGCCGAGCAGCTCGAGAACCGCGTCAGCTTCCGCCGCGCGATGAAGCGCTCGCTCGCCTCGGCGATTCGGTCCGGCGCGCAGGGGATCAAGATCGTCTGCGGCGGCCGGCTCGCCGGCACGGAGATGAGCCGGAGCGAGGCCTACTCCGAGGGTCGCGTCCCGCTGCACACCATCCGTGCGGACATCGACTACGGCTTCGCAGAGGCGAAGACGACCTACGGCCGCATCGGCGTGAAGGTCTGGATCAACAAGGGCGAGATCATGCCCGCGGGCTACGAGGACACCCGGGCCGACACCCGGCTCGGCGACCAGGACCAGGCGCGCCGCCGCCGCGGCGGCCCGATGGAGGGTCTCGGCGCCTCGCGCGATTCCGGCCGCGGCCGCGCCGACCGTGAGGGGCTCGGTCCCGTCCAGCGCCGCCGTCCCGGCCGTGGCCGCGGCACGCCGCGCGGCCGCGCGGGGAGCCAGGACAACGTCGAGCGCCCGCGCACGGACGAGAACGCCAGGTCGGCCGAGGGCCGCGAGCAGCCGCCCGTCGAGCCGCAGGTCGAGGTGACTCCCGACGCGGTCGCCGAGGCGCCCGACACGACCACGACGAAGCAGCAGGTCGAGGATCCGACGAAGCTCGAGAACGCTGGAGGCGAGAGCTAGTGCTTCTCCCCAAGAAGACGAAGTACCGCAAATACCAGCGGGGCCGTCGGCGCGGCACCTCGAAGGGACAGACGACCGTGAGCGCAGGGGATTACGGGCTGAAGGCCCTCGAGGCGGGCTGGGTGACGAACCGCCAGATCGAGGCCGCTCGTATCGCCATGACCCGCAAGATCAAGCGTGGCGGCAAGGTCTGGATCAACGTCTTCCCCGACAAGCCGGTGACCGCGAAACCCGCCGAGACGCGTATGGGCTCCGGCAAGGGCTCGCCCGAGCATTGGGTCGCGGTGATCAAGCCCGGCCGGGTCATGTTCGAGCTCGCCGGCGTCCCCGAGCAGCTCGCCAAGGAGGCGCTCCGCCTCGCGGGCACCAAGCTCTCCGTCAAGACCAAGTTCGTCAAGCGGGAGGCTGATCTCTTTGGCTAGGGCACAGGATCTCCGTGACATGACCGACGACGAGCTGGAGCACGAGCTCAGTCACGGGGGAACCCAGGGTTCCCCCGTGAGCCCCCTCCTTAAGGGAACGAGATGAAGGCACAAGATCTGAGAGACATGACTGACGAGGAGCTCGAGGAGGAATTGGCCGAGCGCCGGCAGGAACTGTTCAACCTCCGCTTCCAGGCGGCGACCGGCGCGGTCGAGAACACCGCGCGGTTGAAGCACGCGAAGCGGGAGATCGCCCGCATCCTCACCGTCCGCCACGAGCGGGCAGCGGGCCTGGAGATAGGTAGATGACTGAAGAAGAGAAGAACGAGACAACCGAAGATCAGCCGGTAGAGGCCGAGGCGACCGAAGAGGCCGCTCCCGAGGCCGAGGCCGTGCCCGAGGTGCCCGCGGAGGCGCAGGAGGAGGCTCCTGCAGCCGAGGCTGCGCCCGCGGCCGAAGAGCCCGCCCCCCAAGCCGAAGCAGAGCCTGCCCCCGAGGGCGAGGCAGCGGTGGCCCCGGAGGCCGAGGCAGCGCCCGAGCCGGAGGCGGAAGCAGTTCCCGCTCCGGAGCCGAAGAAGAAGCGCAAGCGCCTTCCGCGCTCCGAGCGCCGGCAGCGCCCGCGCGTCAAGCGCGAGCCGTCCGGCGAGCGCAAGCCGATCGTCCGTCTGCCGAAGCCCGAGGGCGAGCGCGGCCGCAAGCAGGAGCGCCGCGGCGTCGTCGTCTCGAGCGCGATGGACAAGACGATCGTCGTCCAGGTCGAGACATCAAAGCTGCACCCGCGCTACAAGAAGGTCATCCGCCGCGCGACCAAGTTCCACGCGCACGACGAGCGGAACGAGGCGAACGTGGGCGACGTCGTCCGCATCGTCGAGACGCGCCCGCTCTCGAAGACGAAGAACTGGCGCCTCGCAGAAATTGTGGAGGCAGCCAAGTGATCCAGCAGGAGACGCGTGTCCGGGTGGCGGACAACTCAGGCGCCCGCGAGCTCCTCTGCATCCGCGTGATGGGAGGGTCGCACCGCCGCTACGCCGGCGTCGGCGACATCATCGTCGGTACCGTCAAGACGGCCAGCCCGCAGGGCACGATCAAGAAGGGCGAGGTCGTGCGGGCGGTGGTCGTGCGGACGAAGAAGGCGCACGGCCGCGACGACGGCACGTCGATCGCGTTCGACGAGAACGCGGCCGTGATCATCGACAACCAGCGCAACCCACGGGGCACGCGCATCTTCGGCCCCGTCGCCCGCGAGCTGCGCGAGCGCAACTTCATGAAAATCGTCTCACTAGCACCCGAGGTTCTTTGATGGCGGCCCCCTCTCACATGTCTCGCACGCGCCAGGGAGCTGCAACGGGAGCTCTCGCGGCGTCCTCAGTCGCGCCCGTAGCCTCCGGCTACGAGCGCTCTCCGCTCATGCCGACTCCGTCGAGCCTACGCCGGTGCGTCCTTACGAGAGCGGCGTTTCGCGGCTGGCGCGCACGATCCATACGAAAGGTGACCGCTAGATGCCCACGATGAAGATCAAGAAAGGCGACACCGTCCAGATGCTCCGCGGGAAGGACCGCGGGAAGCGCGGCCGCGTCATCGAGGCCGAGCCCGCCAAGAGACGGGTGATCGTCGAGAACCTGAACGTGGCCAAGCGCCACACACGCCCGCGTCCCCTGAAGGACGCCAGCCGGATGGGCGGCACGCAGATGGCGCCCGGCGGCGTGATGGAGAGGGCCAGCGCCGTGCCGGTCTCCTCCGTGATGCTCGTGTGCCCGACGTGCCAGCGCGCGACGCGCGTGGGCATGACGACCAGGGAAGTGAAGGGCGAGCAGACCAAGGTACGGCAGTGCAAGCGCGCCGACTGCCGGGAGGAGATCGACCAGTAATGGCGACCGCCACCGAAACCGCCTACACCCCGCGCCTCAAGGAGCTCTACCGCGACAACCTGTGCGGACGGCTCAAGGACGAGCTCGACCTGGGCACTGTCATGCAGGTCCCGCGCGTGGCCAAGGTGACGCTCAACATGGGCGTGGGGGAGGCCAAGACCGAGGCGAAAGCGCTCGACAGCGCGATCGAGGAGCTGACGCTGATAGCGGGCCAGCGCGCGCAGGTTCGCCGTGCGCGGAAGTCGATCGCCGGTTTCAAGATCCGCGAAGGGATGCCCATCGGCGCGCGCGTCACGCTGCGCGGAGACCGGATGTACGACTTCCTCGACCGGCTGATCTCGATCGCCCTCCCGCGCATCCGCGACTTCCGCGGGCTGAGCCCGAATTCGTTCGACGGCCGGGGCAACTACTCGCTCGGCATCCGGGAGCAGATCATCTTCCCCGAGATCGACTACGACGACATCTCGTCCATCCGCGGCCTCGACGTCGCGGTCACGACGACGGCTTCGACCGACGAGCAGGGGCTCGCGCTGCTGCGCGGCCTCGGATTCCCCTTCGCCGGCCAGCCGCGAGAGGAACAGGAGTAGCTGAATGGCCAAGAAATCACTGATCGCGAAGGCGGCCCGAACGCCGCGGTATCCGGTACGGAAGTACTCGCGCTGCAACCGCTGCGGCCGGCCGCGCGCGGTGTTCAAGAAGTTCGGGCTCTGCCGGATCTGCCTGCGGGAGCTCGCCCACGAGGGCGCGATCCCCGGCATGACGAAGAGCTCCTGGTAGGAGGAAGCACATGCTCACCGATCCCATCGCAGACATGCTCACCCGCATCCGCAACGCCAACAAGGCGCTGCAGGACACGGTCGAGATGCCCACCTCGCGCGTGAAGGTCGACATCGCGCGCCTGCTCAAGGACGAGGGCTACATCCGCGACTACCACGTCAACAACGGGCAAAGCTTCGATACCCTCGTAGTCGAGCTGCGGTTCGGCCGGAATCGCGAGCGCATCATCACCGACCTCAAGCGGGTCTCCAAGCCGGGCCGCCGCATCTATGCGCGGAAGGACCGGCTTCCGCGGGTGCTCGGTGGGATGGGGACGGCGATCCTCTCCACGTCGTCCGGTGTGATCACGAGCCGAACGGCCGAGGAGAAGGGCGTCGGCGGAGAGGTCATCTGTTTCGTTTGGTAATGGAAATGGCAGCGAAATGAGTCGAATCGGAAGACAGCCCATCGAAGTTCCCGCAGGCGTGAACGTCGCGCTCGCCCCTGGCCGCGTGATGGTCAACGGGCCGCTCGGCGAGCTGACGCAGGTCGTGCCGCAGCGGATGAAGATCGAGCAGGAGAACGGGACGATCACTGTCTCGCGTCCGACCGAGCGCGGCGAGGATCGCGCGCTGCACGGGCTGACGCGGACGCTGATCGCGAACATGATCGAAGGCGTCACCAAGGGCTTCGAGAAGCGGCTGGAGATCCAGGGCGTGGGCTACCGCGCTGCGCTGCGCGGCACCTCGCTGGATCTCAACGTCGGCTACTCGCACTCGGTCACGAAGGACCCGCCTCCGGGCATCAGCTTCGACGTGCCGACCCCGACCGAGATCATCGTCAAGGGCGCCGACAAGCAGCAGGTCGGCCAGGTGGCGGCCGAGATCCGCAAGATCCGCCCGCCCGAGCCGTACAAGGGGAAGGGCATCCGCTACCAGGGCGAGTACGTGCGCCGGAAGGTCGGAAAGCGGGCGTAATGGCGACCCTCACCGTCCTCGAAGCCCGCAAGCGCCGCCACCGCCGCGTGCGCAGCAAGATGCACGGCACGGCCGAGCGGCCGCGGCTGGTCGTCTTTCGCTCGAACAAGGGCATCTCGGCGCAGCTCGTGGACGACGACAGCGGCAAGACGGTCGCGGCGGCCGGCTGGATGCACCTCAAGAAGGGGTTCAAGGGTGACAAGACCGAGCAGGCGGCCGAGGTGGGCAAGGTGCTCGCCGCGAACGCGAAGAAGGCCGGCGTCGAGTCGGTCGTCTTCGACCGTGGCGGCTACCTGTACCACGGACGCGTCAAGGCGCTCGCGGACGGCGCGCGCGAAGGAGGGCTCACGTTTTGAGTAACACCGAGTACGGAGACAGCAGGGAGCTCAAGGAGCGTGTCGTCGAGATCAACCGCGTGGCCAAGGTCGTCAAGGGCGGCCGCCGGTTCTCGTTCACGGCGCTCGTGGTGATCGGCGACGAGGTCGACCGCGTGGGGGTCGGCTACGGCAAGGCGCGCGAGGTTCCGCTCGCGATTTCCAAGGCCGTCGACGACGCCAAGAAGAACCTCTTCACCGTCCCGAAGCACGGGACGACGATCACCCACGAGGTGCTCGGCCGCGCCGATGCCGCGCGCGTCCTCCTGCGGCCGGCGAGCGAGGGAACGGGCGTCATTGCCGGCGGTGGCGTGCGCGCCATCCTCGAGCTGGCGGGCATTCGCGACATCCTGGCCAAGAGCCTCGGCACGACGAACCCGATCAACATGGCGAAGGCGACCGTGAACGGCCTGCGCAGCCTCCGCCGCCCCGAGGACGTGGCCAGGATTCGCGGCAAGACCATCGCTGAGGTGTTGCCGTACAAGCGTCCGGAGCCCGCCGAGGAAGAGACCCCCGCGGAGGAGCCCGCCGTGGAACCGGCCGCAGCGGAGGGGCCCGCCGTGGAGGAAGCGACTGAGGAGGCTCCGGTCTCGTGACGGTGAAGGTCACCCAGACACGCAGCTCCATCGGCCAGAACGCTCGCAACCGCGGCACGCTGCGCGCGCTCGGGCTCGGCAGAATCGGCAAGACGGCTGAGCACAAGGACGGCCCGGAGCTCGAGGGTATGCTCAGGAAGGTCCGCCACCTCGTGCGGGTGGAGGAGGCGTAAGTGCCCGAGAACCTCAACCTTTCCACCCTGAAGCCGGCCCAGCCCCGCAGGTCGCGCAAGCGCGTCGGCCGTGGCCTGGGCTCGGGCAAGGGCCGCTACTCCGGCCGCGGGATCAAGGGCCAGAAGGCGCGCTCGGGCTCGAAGAAGATGCGGCCCGGATTCGAGGGCGGCCAGATGCCGCTCTACATGCGCCTCGGCAAGAAGCGTGGCCCCTACTCGGCCGACGCCATGCCAATGGGCCCGCACCGGACGCAGACGCAGCCGGTCAACGTCCGCGACCTCGAGCGCTTCGAAGCCGGGACGGATGTCACAGTCGAGCTCCTCGCCGAGACGGGTCTGATCAAGAACACGCGCATCGACGTCAAGGTCCTCGGCCAGGGTGACCTGACCAAGAAGTTGACCGTGACCGCGCACCGCTTCTCCGCGACCGCGCGCGAGAAGATCGAGGGCGCGGGAGGAACGGTCGTGGCGCTGCGCGAGGACGTCAAGAAGAAGACCAAGAAGTCGCGCACGCGGAAGCCCGCGCAGCCCGGAGTCGAAGCCGAGCCCGAGACCGAAGAGGTTGCCGAGCCCAAGGTCGAAGCGGCCGCGGAGCCCGGAGCAGAAGCCGAGCCCGAGGTCGAGACGGAGGAATAGATGTTCTCCTGGCTCGCCAACGCCTGGCGTGTCCCCGAGCTTCGCCGCCGCGTTCTCTTCACGGCGCTGATCCTCGCGCTGTACCGCCTCGGCTCCTGGATGCCGGCCCCCGGCGTCAACTCCGACCAGATCAAGTCGTATTTCAACGGGCAGGGAGGGACGATCCTCAACCTGCTCAACGTGTTCTCGGGCGGCGCTCTCTCGCACTTCGCGATCTTCGCGCTCGGGATCATGCCCTACGTCACCGCGTCGATCATCCTGCAGCTCCTGACCGTGGTCGTCCCGAAGCTGGAGCAGCTGCAGAAGGAGGGCGAGGCGGGAACGGCCAAGATCAACCAGTACACGCGCTACCTGACCGTCGCGCTTGCAGCCGGCCAGTCAGCGGGGTACGCATACCTGTTCCAGCGCCAGGGCATCCTCGACGCGAACGCCGGCCGCTTCGTCCTGATCGTGGTCACGCTGACCGCCGGGACGACGCTCCTCATGTACATGGGCGAGCTGATCACCAAGCGCGGCATCGGCAACGGGATCTCCCTCCTCATCTTCGCGTCGATTCTGACCAGTGCGCCCGCCGGCGTCGTCGCCTGGGTCAACGGCGGCCCGACCGAGAAGCTCTTCTTCCCGATCATCGCGATCGCGATCGTCGTCGCAGTCGTCTTCGTGCAGGAAGGCCAGCGGCGCATCCCGATCCAGTACGCGAAACGCGTGGTCGGCCGGCGCCAGGTGGCGGGCGGCTCGACCTACCTGCCGCTGCGGGTCAACATGGCGGGCGTCATCCCGGTCATCTTCGCCGCGGCCGTGATGGCGTTCTTCCCCACGCTCGGACAGTTCGTCCCCTCGACGCAGAGCTTCGTGAACAAGTACTTCCAGGCGTCGAGCCTGACCTATCTGCTCTTAGAGGGGGTCCTGATCGTCGTCTTCACCTACTTCTACACGGCGGTCCAGTTCAACCCGGTGGACCAGGCGGACAATCTGCGCAAGCACGGCGGGTACATCCCGGGCATCAGGCCTGGGCCGCCGACTGCGACCTATCTCGACCGCGTGTTGACGCGTCTGACGCTGCCCGGCTCCCTGTACCTGGCCATCATCGCGATCGCGCCGAGCATCTTCATCCGCTACGGCGGCTTCTCGCAGGCGAACTCGCGCGCGCTTGGAGGCACCTCCGTGCTCATCGTCGTCGGCGTGGCGCTGGACACGATGCGCCAGATGGAGTCGCAGATGATGATGCGCCACTACGAAGGCTTTTTGCGGTAGTGCGCCGTCCGGTGGGTACAGTGATGCTCCAGCGAGCGAAAATCGCCGCTGGGCAAGGACGCAGCCGGCGTAGGCTCGACGGAGCCGGCCAGAGAGCGGAGGCGGTGGCTTTGCCACCGCCGGAGCGGGAAGCGGAGCGTTCGTATGCGATGCATACGGACGCGACTGAGGACGCCGCCCGGCGCGACTTTGCAGCCGCTGGAGCGCGCCGTACTCGCCGGACGGTGCACTCAAAATGAACGTGCTGGTCCTGGGCCCTCAGGGGTCCGGCAAGGGCACGCAGGCCCGGCGGATCTCGGCGAGCTACGGACTTCCGCACATCGCCACCGGCGACATGCTCCGGGAAGCCATGGCGGCGGGGACGGAGCTCGGTCTACGCGTGAAACCCATCTACGACGCGGGGGAGCTGGTCCCCGACGACCTGATGATCGACCTCATCCGCGAGCGGATCGAGCAGGACGACGTCGAGGAGGGCTTCGTTCTCGACGGGTTCCCGCGCACGATGGCGCAGGCGGAGGCGCTGGACGACATGCTGCGCGAGATCGAACGGCCGATCACGGTCGTGCTCCAGCTCGATGTGCCCGAGGACGTGTGCGTCGAGCGGCTGTCCAAGCGCGCGCAGGAGGAGGGCCGCGTCGACGACACTCCGGAAGCGATCCGCACCCGGCTCGCGCTGTACCGCCGCGAGACCGAACCGGTCATCGAGCACCACCGCGCGCAGGGCAACCTCGTCGTCATCCACGGCGACCGGCCCGTCGACGAGGTCTTCAGCGAGATCCAGGATGCGCTCGAGCAGGCGGCGGTGCGGCAATGATCGGTCGCGAAGCGACCTGTCCGCGAAGGGGACCAATGGAGGGGGTCCGGGTGAGCCGGGAGGTTCCCCCGGCTACACGGAGGCGGGGATGATCATCAGAAAGAGCCCGGCCGAGATCGACCAGATGGCCGAGGCCGGCCAGGTCGTCGCCGACGTGATCGCTCTTCTGGCCGAGAGCATGCATCCCGGGGTCACCACCGCGGAGCTCGACGCGATCGCGGAGGAGCACATCCGCTCGCGCGGCGGCGTCCCGACCTTCAAGGGGTACCGGGGATATCCCGCGTCGATCTGCGTCTCGCCGAACTCGATGGTCGTGCACGGGATCCCGGGCGAGTACACCCTCGCGGCCGGCGACGTGGTCTCGGTCGACGTCGGCGTGACGCTGGGCGGCTTCGTCGCCGACTCCGCGTGGACGTTCGCGGTCGGGCAAATCACGCCCGAGGCCGAGCAGCTCCTGCAGGCGGGCCGCGCCGCGCTGGATGCGGGCATCGAACAGGCGCGGGCAGGCAACCGCGTCGGGGACATCTCGGCGGCCGTGCAGGCCTCCGCCGAGGGCGCGGGCTATGCCGTCATCCGCAGCCTCGTCGGCCACGGCGTCGGACGCTCGATGCACGAGGAGCCGCAGATCCCGAACTATGGTGAGCCGGGCCGCGGCCCGAGGCTCGAGACGGGCATGACCCTGGCGATCGAGCCCATGATCAGCGTCGGCTCGGAGGAGATCTACGTGCACGATGATCACTGGTCGATATCGACCTCGGACCACTCGCTCGCGGCCCATTTCGAGCACACGGTGGCGGTCACTGACGACGCTCCGCGCGTCCTCACGGCGCCGGCTGAGGTTGGGGCCGGTTTGCTACCATGAGTTTCGCGCGGCGCGGAGCCGTGCTGCGCTGTGGTCGACGTTGTTGACTTCTCTGTCGTTCGACCGCGCTCGAAGGGCGCGGTTCCCATGAAGCCGTGAAGGAGGCAGGTAAGTAGCCAAAGAGGACAAGATCGAACTAGAGGGAGAGATCGTCGAGGCGCTGCCCAGCACTATGTTTCGGGTGCAGATCGACCAGGGAAGCCACGACGTCCTCGCCACGATCTCCGGGAAGATGCGCAAGAACTACATCCGCATCCTGCCAGGCGATCGGGTCAAGGTCGAGCTTTCCCCCTACGACTTGTCCAGAGGGCGAATCACTTACCGATACCGATGAAGGTCCGAGCATCCGTCAAGCCAATCTGCGAGCGCTGCCGCGTGATCAAGCGGCACGGCCGCGTCATGGTCATCTGCACCAACCCGCGACACAAGCAAAGGCAGGGGTAGGCGCGTGGCCCGTATCGCCGGAGTCAACCTCCCGAACAACAAGCGGCTCGAGGTCGGGCTGACGTACATCTACGGAATCGGCCCCTCCACCGCGCGCGAGATCATCGCCGCGCTCGGGATGTCCTCGGACGAGAAGGTGCGGGACCTGACCGACGACGAGGTCACAGCGCTTCGCAACTACATCGACTCGAACCTGCAGGTCGAGGGTGACCTGCGCCGCGAGCGCTCGCAGGCGATCAAGCGCCTGGGGGAGATCGGCGCGTACCGCGGCATCCGCCATCGCCGCGCGCTGCCCGTGAACGGCCAGCGCACGAAGACGAACGCACGCACGCGCAAGGGGCCGAAGAAGACCGTCGGCCGAGGAAAGAAGGCGAAGACCTGATGGATGCAGCCCCCTCGCTCGCCCCGCGCACTCGCCGGGGTGCTGCAACGCTCGGCCTCGCGGCGTCCTCAGTCGCGCCCGTAGCCTCCGGCTACGAACGCTCCCTGCGTCCTTGCGACGCCGGCGTTTCGCAGCCGGCGAGCACGCGTGTCAAGCGAGGTGACAGCTGATGGCGCCCCCTCGCAGACAGGCCGCCCGCGGGCGGACCCGCCGCCGCGTCCGTAAGAACATCGCCATCGGGCAGGCGCACATCAAGACGTCGTTCAACAACACGATCGTCACGCTCACCGATCCGGAGGGCAACGTGATCGTCTGGGAGTCCGCCGGCTCGGCAGGGTTCAAGGGCTCGCGCAAGTCGACGCCCTTCGCCGCCCAGGTGACGGCCGACTCCTGCGCCCGCAAGGGGATGGAGCACGGCCTGCAGAAGGTCGAGGTCTTCGTCAAAGGCCCCGGCTCGGGACGCGAGACGGCGATCCGCTCGCTCCAGGCCGCCGGGCTCGAGATCCTCGGCGTGCGCGACGTGACGCCGCAGGCCCATAACGGAGTCCGTCTCCGGAAGAGGCGCCGCGTCTGATGGCCCGCGACCGCTCCCCCAAGTGCAAGCAGTGCCGCCGCGAGGGCATGAAGCTCTTTCTCAAGGGCGAGCGCTGCCTGACCGAGAAATGCGCGATCGAGCGCCGCAGCTATCCGCCGGGCGAGCACGGCCGCGGTCGGATCAAGCAGTCGGAGTACCTCCTCCAGCTGCGCGAGAAGCAGAAGGCGCGCCGCTACTACGGGCTGCTCGAGAAGCAGTTCCGCACGTACTACGAGAAGGCGGCGAAGGGCTCAGGCATCACCGGCGAGGACCTGCTGCGCATGCTCGAGACGCGCCTCGACAACGTCGTCTACCGGCTGGGCTTCGCGGCCTCGCGCGCGCAGGCGCGCCAGCTCGTGCGCCACGGGCACTTCCACGTGAACGGGCGCCGCGTCAACATCCCGAGCTACCGCGTCAAGCCCGGCGACATCGTGACGATGACCCCCGGCAGCTCCGCCGAGCAGGTCATCCGCGACGCGACCGATCTCACCGCATCCGTGGCCCCGTGGCTCCAGGCCGACCACGATGGGCTGACCGGAAAGATCCTCAAGTGGCCTGAGCGAGAAGAGATCGACACTCCGGTACAGGAGTCGTTGATCGTCGAGCTCTACTCCAAGTAACTCGCAGGGCGAACGCCCCACCGACTGGAAAGGGAACGTATGGCAACTCGCACCATGAGCCCCACGGAACTGCAGACGAGGATCGTCCACGAGGAGGTCGACGACCTCCGCGGCGTCTTCGTCATCGAGCCGCTCGACCGCGGCTTCGGCTACACGTTCGGCAATTCGCTGCGCCGCGTGCTGCTCTCCTCGCTCGAGGGCGCGGCGGTGACCTCGGTGAAGATCGAGGGCGTCGCGCACGAGTTCACGACGCTTCCGGGCGTCCAGGAGGACGTGACCGACATCATCCTCAACCTCAAGAACCTGATCTGCACCCTGCACGGCGAGGCGCCCGAGATCGAGGTCTACCTCTCGAAGAAGGGCCCGGGCACCGTGACGGCCGCCGACATCGAGGCCCCGGCCGACCTCGAGATTCTCAATCCGGATCTCGAGATCGCCCATCTCTCCGGCAAGGGCAAGTTCGAGATCGTGCTGACGATCGGCCGCGGCCGGGGGTACATGCCGGCCGAGCTGAACCGCGGCGAGCAGCACACGATCGGCGTCATTCCGGTCGACTCGATCTTCTCGCCCGTCCGCCGGGTCGCCTACGAGGTCGAGGCCGCCCGCGTCGGGCAGCGCACCGACTACGACAAGCTTCGCTTCGACATCACGACCGATGGCTCGGTCAACCCGAAGGACGCAGTGGCCGCGGCGGCCGAGATCCTCATCCGCCAGCTCGCGATCTTCACCGACCTGGAGAAGATCGAGGGCTTCGGCGAGGCCGCTCAGGAGGTCGCAGAGGCGCCGGCGACGCACGCGATGGAGAACTTCCCCATCGAGGAGCTCGAGCTCGGCGTCCGCTCCTACAACTGCCTCAAGCGCGTCGGGATCGAGACGATCGGCGAGCTCGTGTCAAAGAGTGAGAACGAGCTGGCGGCGATCCCCAACTTCGGTCGCAAGTCGATCGAGGAAGTGAAGGAGACGCTCGCCACGCACGGTCTGAACCTCCGGGGAGACGAGGGATAGTTGATGGCGGCCCCCTCCCGCCTGTCTCGCACGCGCCAGGGCGCTGCATCGCTCGCTCTCGCGGCGTCCTCAGTCGCGCCCGTAGCCTACGGCTACGAACGCTCCCTGCGTCCTTGCGAGAGCGGCGATTCGCGGCTGGCGCGCGCGATCCAGTCGAGAGGTGACCGCTGACGTGCGCCACCAGCGCTCGGGAAAGAAGCTCGGCCGCGACTCCGCGCACCGCAGGGCGCTGTACGCGAACCTCGCCGGTGCGCTCATCGAGCACGGCCGGGTCAGGACGACCGTGGCGAAAGCCAAGGCCGTCCGCCCGATCGCGGAGCAGATGATCACGCTGGGGAGGCGGGGAGACCTGCACGCGCGCCGTCAGGCCCTCGCCTACCTCCGCTCGCAGGACGTCGTCCACAAGCTCTTCTCGGACGTGGGTCCCCGGTTCGCCGATCGGCCGGGCGGCTACTCGCGCATCGTCAAGATCGGTCCGCGCCAGGGGGATGCCGCCGAGATGGCGTACCTCGAGCTCGTCGACTACACGCCGTAGAACGCGCCATAGTGGGTCCGTGAAGGCGCTCGCAACGGGCCTGGCGGTCGCGGCTGTCGGCGTCGGGATCTTCTGGGACGGCGGGTTCGACGCCACCCCGCAATGGGCGTTCGCCGCCACAGCGGTGGTCGCCGGACTGGCCGCTCTGGCCGTGCGCCGTGCGGCCTGGAGCGTGCCGGTCATCGTCCTGCTGGCGATCGCGGCGCTGCAGGCGCTTTCGGCCGCCTGGGCGATCGTTCCGGTTGCGGACACCCTGCGCGCCGCGGCGCTGACGGCGGGGTACGCCGCCCTCGTGCTTGCGGGGTCGGGGCAGGCCGCGGGGCGGGTGGCCGTGCTGCTGGCGGGAGCGGCGGGCATCACCGGCCTGATGGGGCTTGTGTCGGCCTCGCTCTACTCCAGCGTCTATGCAGAGCGGATCGAGGGCGGCTGGCGGCCCGAAGGGCCGTTCGGATATCCGCCTTCGCTTGCGCTCGTGCAGGTGTTCGCGCTTCCGGCAGTGGTGACGGCGATGGTGCGTGCGCGGCCCGGCGTGGCGGCGCTCGCGGCCATCGGGGCCGCTACCTCGGGCGGTGTGCTCGTCCTCGTTACGAACCGCTTCACCCTCGCGCTGGCGATTGTCGTCCTGGGGATCGGAGTGGCGCTTTCGAGGCGACGCCTCGTCGCCGGCTCGGCTGCGGCGTTCGTGGCCGTGGCAGCCGTTGCCTTCCGCCTGCTGCTCGGCGGCTTCACGTCACGCTTCTCGCAGGCAGGACCGGGGGCCGCACTTGCCGTCCTTGCGCTCCTCGCCGCGCTCGCGCTCCTCTGGATGCTTGTTCGGCAGCGAATCGGCGCTACGGACCTGGACCGAAGGCTCGGCGCTCGCCCGGCGCTCGCCGCGGGCATTGTCATCGTCGCGATCGCCGTTCTCGCCGGGTTGTTCAGCACCGGCGCGCTGAGCGCCAGGCGGTTCAACTCACACCAAGGGTTCACGCACGGACGCACGTGGATGTGGAGCGCGGCGTACCGGACAGCGCTCGTGCGCCCCGGGCAGGGCTTCGGGGCGGCGTCCTTCTTTCGGGCCACCCTGTCGCGCCAGCCGGGCCACGGACGCGTAACGCGCTTCGCGCACGATCTCCCGCTCGAGCAATGGGTCGAGACCGGAATCGCCGGCCTGCTGCTCGCCCTCGCCTTCTACGTTGTTTGTGCGCGCGCGCTCTGGCGCGCACGCGGCTCACCGGCGCTCTGGCTGCTCGGCCCGGCGGTCGCCGTGTTCCTGCTCGCGAACCTGGTCGACTGGCCATGGCATCTCGCCGGCGTCGGCGCGCTCTTCGCCGTCGCGCTCGGCTCGGTCACTGCAGCTCGAGCTCCCCGACCCTGAAGCCCAGCGGCAGCTTCTCGTCCTCGGCCGCAGCGTAGATCCGGATTCGACGGATGTCTGTCTCCCGGACGGCGACGACCTCCGGCTCCGGGTCGCCGATGTCGCAGACGACGAACGGCGGGTAGGACTGGACAGCGCGAGGCTCGAGCGTCCGGCCGTCGTTGGTCTCGATCTCGACCACCGCGTGCCTGTCCGCCGGGGTGGCCGAGCCGACGCGCGCATACAGGTCGTGGATATAGCTCCAAAGTCCTTCGCGCGTGCCGGCCAAATCGCGGTGATGCTACCGGCGTGGCCGCAATCGTCGCGATCCTGCTCGCCATCTTCGTTCTCCCCTCACCCTGGGGGCTCGTGGCCATCGTCGCCGGCATCACGATCGAGCTGGGCGAGAGCTGGTTCTGGATCCGGTTCACGCGTCGTCGGCGACCCGTCACCGGCGCCGAAGGGCTGATCGGGCAGGACGCGGTCGTGATCGAGGCCTGCCGGCCGGACGGTCGCGTGCGCGTCCACGGCGAGCTCTGGCGCGCTCGCTGCGCGAGGGGAGCGGGCGTCGGCGAGCACGTCCGCGTCACGCGGGTGGACGATCTCACCCTCGAGGTCGGATGAGGCTCAGACTGACCCTCGAGTACGACGGGACCGACTTCTCCGGGTGGGCGTCCCAGCCGGGCCTGCGGACGGTGGGGGACGAGCTGGGCCGCGCGCTTGCCGAGGTCTTTCCCGCCGTGGGACGGCTCGCGGTCGCGGGCCGGACGGACGCGGGAGTGCACGCGCTCGGCCAGGTGGCGAGCGTCGAGGTCCAGGGAGGACCTCCGCCCGACCATGCTGCCGAGGCGCTCAACACCGTCCTCCCACACGACGTGTCGGTGCTCGGCGTCGAAGAAGCCGCAGAGGACTTCCACGCCCGGCACTCGGCCCGCGCGCGGAGCTATCGCTACCGCATCTCGCGTCGGCGCACGCCCTCTCCCTTCGAATACCGGCGCAGCTACTGGTATCCGCGCCGGCTGGACGAGGAGAAGCTCGCGGATTCGGCGGACGCGCTCCTCGGCAGACACGACTTCCGCGCGTTCACGCCGACCGAGACGCAGCACGAGACGTTCGACCGCGTCATCCTCGCGGCGGCGTGGCACCGGCGTGGGGACGTGCTCGAGCTCGAGATCACGGCCGACAGCTTCCTGCGCCACATGGTGCGGACGCTGGTCGGGACGATGCTGGAGCGGACGCCGGAAGAAGTGGAGGCGCTACTGACGGGGCGGCCTCGAAGCGACGCAGGCCCCACAGCGCCGCCGTGGGGCCTGTACCTCGAAAGGGTCAGCTACTAGAACGTCTTGTACGTCCCAGGCGTGGTGATGGTGAAGCCGTGGTGAGACTTGTTGATGCAGGTAGCGGTCGAGGTCGTGAACGCGCACGACATCCCGCCGCCCCTCCACGCGGTACGCGCCTTTTGCACCTTCGTGTGTGCCGGATCGGCAAATGGCCCGGCATCGCCTGAACAGGGCTGGACCTTCGCCTTGCCGCGCGCGTTGAACTCGAGCCAGCCCCCCGTGGGGTCGCCGATCCTGCACTTCTTCGTCGGCTTCGGCTTCAGGTGGCCGTTCTTGATCCCGCACACGACGAAGCCCCGTGCGCCGGTGCCCCACATGCAGTAGATCTTTCCGTTCTGGGTCTTGAAGAAGCCGCTGCTCTTGGCGGCTGCTCCCGTTGCCGTGCCTGCCGCCAGCGCCACTGCGGCGAGGCCCACTGTGATGAAGGAGAGAATTCGCATTTGCGATTCCTAACACACTTTCGCCGGTCGTTAGCATCGGAGCGATGGCCTCCAAAACGAAAACTCCGGCCGATCGAGCGTCCGAGCTCCGCGAGGAGCTCGACCACCACCTCTACCGCTACCACGTCCTCGACGACCCGGAGATCTCGGACGCAGACTACGACCGTCTCTTCGACGAGCTGCTCGCGCTCGAGGAGGAGCATCCCGAGCTCCGCGACTCGAGCTCTCCGACGCAGCGCGTGGGAGCGCCCGTTTCGGACCGCTTCCAGAAGGTGCAGCACCTGGAGCCGATGGGCTCGCTCGAGAAAGTGACGACCGACGAGGCGCTCGCCAAGTGGGGCGAGGACGTGCGCAAGCGCCTCGAGTCGGATGAGCCTGTCGCTTACGTGCTCGAGCCGAAGATCGACGGGCTGGCGATCAACCTCACGTACGAAGGCGGCGTCCTGGTGCGCGGCGCGACGCGGGGGGACGGGATTCAGGGCGAGGACGTGACGGTCAACCTGCGGACGATCCCGACTATCCCCTTGCGCATGCGTGGCGACGCGCCGCCTCCGCTCCTCGAGGTGCGCGGCGAGGTCTACATGCCGCTCTCGGGCTTCCGGGAGCTGAACGAGCGGCTCGCCGGGACGAAGCAAAAGGTGGCGCCGAACCCGCGGAACGCGGCAGCCGGGTCGCTTCGGCAGAAGGACTCATCGATCACCGCATCGCGCCCGTTGGCCGTGTGGGTGTACGGAGTCGGCGCGGCCGAAGGGCTCACGCGCGAGTCGCACTGGGAGACGCTGCAAGCGCTGCGCGAGCGCGGCTTCCGCACGAATCCGTTCGCCGAGCGGCACGAATCGCTCGAGGCGGTCGCAGCTGCCTGCCGCGAATGGGAGACGCGGCGCGTCGAGCTCGACTACGAGATCGACGGCATCGTGATCAAGGTCGACTCCCTCGACCAGCAGCGCCGGCTCGGCGCGCTGCACGGCCGGCCGCGCTGGGCCCGCGCGTTCAAGTGGGCGCCGCTGACTGCCCAGACCAGGCTGAACAAGATCAGCATCCGCGTCGGCCGGACGGGCGCGCTCAATCCGTGGGGACAGCTCGAGCCCGTGGTCGTCGGCGGAGTCACGGTCTCGAACGCGACCTTGCACAACGAGGACGACATCAACCGCAAGGACATCCGCGAGGGCGACACGGTGATCGTGCAGCGGGCGGGCGACGTGATCCCGCAGGTCGTCGGCCCCGTCCTCCCGCACGCCAAGGGTTCGAAGCGTTTCCGCATGCCCGCGCGCTGCCCCCTGTGCGACGCCGAGATCGTCAAGCCCGAGGGCGAGGTCATGCACCGCTGCCCCAACCGGGCATGTCCGTCCCGGGGCCTGGAGACGCTCATCCACTGGGTCCAGGCCGCAATGGACATCGAAGGTGTGGGCGAGCAGTTCGTGCGGCGGCTCTGGGACGAAGGCCTTCTCCGCTCGATGCCCGATCTCTACCGCCTCACGGCGGAACAGCTCATGGAGTTGGACGGCTACGCCGAGATCTCGGCGCGCAACGCGATCGAGTCGATTGCGCTCTCCAAGGAGCGCCCCTTCCACCGCGTCCTTTTCGGCCTGAACATCCCCAAGGTCGGCTGGGTGATGGCCGAGAACCTCGCCCGCCACTTCGAGACCGTCGACCGGCTGATGGAGGCGACGCAGGAGGAGCTCGTGGAGGTCGACGGGATCGGGCCGGACCGCGCCGAGCTCATCGCCGAGTGGTTCGAGGACGAGGAGAACCGGGCGCTGATCGCGGAGCTGCGCGGGCTTGGCCTGCGCTTCGAGGCCGGGGACGAGGCCAAGCCGGTCGACGGGCCGCTGACCGGCAACACGTACGTCATCACCGGCACGCTCGAGGGCTTCACCCGTGACGAGGCGGGCGCGGCGCTCGAGGCGCTCGGCGCCAAGATCACGAATTCGGTATCGAGCAAGACGACCGCGCTGATCGCGGGTGAGAGCCCCGGGTCGAAATTGCAGAAGGCGCAACGGGCCGGCGTCGAGGTGCTCGACGAGGCGGGTCTCGTGAAGCTACTTCGCGGCGGCGGCTAGCACCTGCACGAAGCGGTCCTCCGCCTCCTTCGCGTACCAGGACGCCAGCGGGAATCCGTTGTGCAGGATCGCGAAGGCGTAGCGTCCTTTCACGAAGCCGGTGAGTGCCGAGGCTTCGTCCGTCGTCCCGGTCTTCGCCAGCACGCGCCCGCGCGTGGAGAGCCCGAGCAACCGGTTGCGCAGCGTCCCCGTCCGCCCGGCGACGGCGAGCGCGGCCTCGAGCGGCTTGCGGACGGCCGAATCGGACCAGGCGGACTGGAGGATCGCGACGAGCGCGCCGACCGTGAGCCGGTCCTTCGAGGAGAGGCCCGAGCCGTCGACGATGCGGACGCCCACCATGGGCACGCCCGCCTCGGTCAGAACTTTCCGCACGACCGCTGCTCCGCCGGCTGACGTGCCGTGCCCCTGCGTCGCGCCGAGCTGCTTGAGGACGAGCTCGGCGGTGAAGTTGTCGCTCCAGCTGTCCATGTACCGGAGGATCTTCCAGAGCGGCGCGGAGGTGACGTGCGCGACCGGGACCGACGGCTCCGTTGCGACACCCTGCTTCGACTTCCCGGCAACGGTGACTCCCGCGCCCTTGAGCGCCTGCTTGAAGAGTGCGGCCGCGGCGAGCGCCGGACGGCTCGAAAGCTGGCCTTTGAAGACGCAGCGGTCGACCGTCAGCGCGGAGAGGGGCGGCGACTCGCCGCCGTAGAAGTACGACTTCCAGCCCCAGACGCCGCGCTTGGAGTCGAAGAAGCTCTCGTCGCCGACGATCGAGCCCGTGATCCGGCGGATGCCGAGCCCGCGCACCATCCAGGCCATGTGCTTGAGGTCCTGGTACGAGAGCGTCGGGTCGCCTCGGCCGCGGAGCACGAGATTCCCGCGCCAGGTCTTGCCGACCTGACCGCCGTTCCCGAGCACGTCCGTGGGGATCCGATACGTCCCTCCCAGGACATGCAGCGCCGCGAAGGTGACCGGCAGCTTCTCGTTCGAGGCCGGCTCCATGCCGACGAAGCGCCGCAGCTTGTACAGGATCTCGCCCGTCTGCAGGTCGACGGCGACGGCTGCTCGCGTGGATCCCGTTAGCCCTCCGACCGCGAGCGCGCGGGCCAGCTTCGGGGTGAGCGGGCTCGGGTTGTCGGAGCGCGCGCCCGCGGTCGCGGCGGCAAGCAGCGCCGCTGCGAGGAGGCAACCGAGGAGCGTCCGGCGCATCCGGCGATTGTCGTGGAGGGTGCGGATGGTCATGGGCCTTGCAGACGGAAAGATAGGCCGTCCGGCCTATTCAAAACTGTTCCTTGCTGCCTGATAATCGCTCTCAGTGTTGCATGAGGTGAACGTTGTCCTGGAGCGCATCGATGCTCTGCTCGGTGGTGCCCCTCCCGTGCCCGAGCTCGAGCGGACATTGACGGACGGGTACGCGACCGCACTGGCGCTGGAGGGCGAGCGGCTCCGCATCGACAAGCGGATGGACGGCGTCGCGGCGGCGATCGACGAGGATCCTTCGGGCGCGAAGGAGCTCTCGGCGCTCGCGGAGAGACGGGCCAGCGTCGACAGCGACCTCCACCGCCTGCGCGAGCGGCTCGGGCTGCTCAAGCAGCGCACGCGCGAAGTGCGCGCCGCCGTCCCGCCACGCGCCGTCCCGCAGCCGGGCTTGAGTTGAGCGGCTCAGGCTAGGCCGCTTCTCACCGCGACGACGGCCGCCTGGATGCGGTTCTCGATGCTGAGCTTCAGCAGGATGTTCGAGATGTGGTTCTTCACCGTCTTCGCGCTGATGAAGAGCTCACCCGCGATCTGGGCGTTGTCCTTGCCGTTTGCGATCAGCTTGAGCACCTGGAGCTCGCGGTCCGAGAGCTGTGTCGTCAGTAGCTCGGCCGCCTCGAGATCCGGGCTCGAGGCGCGCACGCGCTGGAGCACCTTCGCCGCGATGGCCGGCGAGATCAGGGACTCGCCTCGACTCGCCGCGGCGATCCCGCGCAGGAGGTCCTGGATGGTGGCGTCCTTCAGCAGGTAGCCGCATGCTCCTGCCACGACCGCGTCCATCACGTCCGCGTCCTGATCGGAGATGGTCAGGACCACGACGCGTGTGAGCGGCGCGACCGCGGCGATCTCGCGGGTCGCCTCGATGCCTCCCTTGCCCGGCATCTCCAGATCCATGAGAACGACGTCGGGCGCGTGCTCCTCGACAAGCATCACGGCATCGCCGCCGTTGGCCGCTTCGCCGACGATCTCTACCCCCTGCTCCTCGAGCAGCGTGCGCAGACCGGTGCGAAAGAGGTCGTGGTCGTCGACGAGGAGGACGCGGACGCCCGCCTCAGTCGCCTCACTGGCTGTGCTGCCGTTCTCTCCCAAAGCTGCTGCGCCTCCACGCCCGTCGTGGCCGCGCGCCGGGCAGTGTAGCGAGAGGGCTCAGTGCAGATAGATCGTGATGGTCTTCACGCCCCACTGATCCGCCTCCGCCTCGGTGGGAACCCATACGTCGATGCGGGCGCCGACGATGGCCGACCCCGTGTCGGCGGCGAATCCCTCGCCGTATCCGGGGATCGTCATGTGCGTTCCGAACGGGATTACGTTCGGGTCGACGGCCACGATCCCGTGGCCGACGGGCACGCCGGTCGCCGTGGTGCCGGGAAGCGCGTACGCCGTCGCCACGACCGTCAGGGCGCGGCCGTGGCCCTGAATGGGCGCTGACGGGGCCGCCGGGACGGTTGGCGCCGGAGTCGGCGCGATCGCCTGCTGGGCCGCGATCGTGCTCGAACGCTTGTCCGCGGCCCGAGCCCGCTGCTCGAGTGAGGAGATCTGCTGGTCGTTGAGCTGCCGTTGGCTCTGCAGGTCGGCCAGGTAGCTCTGCCGCTGCGAGCGGGCCGATTCGAGGTCGGCGGCCGCGGAGGACGCCTGCTGCTCCAGCGCCGCAAGCCGCTCCTCGCGGGCGGCGAGCGAGCTCGTCAGCTTGTTCAGCGAGGCGCGGGCGCGGCGGGCTTGGACGAGCAAGTACTTGTCCTGCCCGGCGACCGAGTGGAGACGATCGATGTTCGTGATCGCGTCGCCCAGCGACTGCGCTCCGAGGAAGATCGCAAGCGTGTCGGGCTTGCCCTGCTCGTAGATGCTGACGAGCCGCCGCCCGAGATTGCGCTGCGAAACGGCGACGACGCGGCGCACCTGTGTGAGCCGGCGCTGCACGGACGCCCGTTCAGCCGAGACTGTGTCCACCTCGGCGCGCAGCGACTCGACGCGTGCCTGCTGCTCGCGGAGCCGGCTCTCGAGCGCGTACAGGTCGATCAAGGCCGAATGAGACTGCTGCGCCAGGCTCGCGTTCTCCTGGCGGAGGCCACTGATCGTGCTCGGCTCAGCCCCGACGGGAGCCGCCGCCACGAAGACGGCGAAGGAGGCGGAAACCCCCGCGAGGACGGCGAGTGGAGGCCGTCGAAACACGCGCATGGGGCGAAGACGCTAGCAATTGCAGGGACTTTGCGTTTCAGGCGGGGAGCTCCTGCACCATGCACGGGCTCGCCTCTCCACGTGCTTGTGACAGTGCTCGCCTCATTGCGCTCGAGCACCCACGAACAGGCCGGCTACTCAGGTAAGTAGTGATTGGATCGGGCCAAGACGCTCCAAATTGCTCGAACTTTGTGCTACCCCCGTTAAGTGAGGATTGCATCATTTTTGGCTCAATTAAGCGGTTGCGCTCATCCGGTAACGCTGCTAGGGTGCTCAACTTGTGACGAACCGAGCCCTCCTCGGGCGCCCGCGGAAGCGGGTGACCGGAGGTCGTCATAGGTCGAAGGTACGGCTTGCGGCACTGCTGCTGACGTCGTCGGCGGCGCTTCTCGTGAGTGCCATGCCCGCCTTCGCTGACCCCTCCAGCATCTCCGCCAAAGAGGCGGAAGTGCAGAGCGTGCTCAACCAGATCGACCAGCTCGACGGCAGCCTGGAGCGCGCGATCGAGGCGTACAACCTCGCAACCGACAAGCTCCACGCGATCCAGGGCGACCTGCAGACGAACCTGCGCGAGCTGCACATCGCCAAGGCAAACCTGGGCCGCTCGCAGAAGGCGCTCTCGAAGCGCCTGGTGAGCATCTACACGTCGGGCGACGACACGTCCTCGACTCTGGGGATCCTCCTTGGCGCCGGCACAATCGACGACATGCTGAGCCAGATCGAGACGGTCAACCGCGTCTCGAACCAGGATCTGCGCATCAACCGCCAGATCATCGAGTTCAAGGGAGCGGTCAAGCAGCACCGGATCGAGCTGAAGAACGCAGAGGCGGAGGCGCAGTCACTCGTCCAGGAGCGCTCCGACCAGAAGGCGTCGATTCAGTCACAGCTTTCGGAGCGCCATCAGCTGGTCGCCTCCATCCGCAGCGACATCGAGCGGATGAAGCAGGAAGAGGCCCAGCGTCAAGCCGAGCTCGCACGCCAGGCGCGGGAGCGCGCCGCCGAAGCGGCCAACGCCCCGGCGCCGATCGTCTCCACCTCGTCGACTGCCGCACCGCCCGCCACCACTCCGAGCCCTGTCGCGCCTCCTTCGAGCGGCGGCGGGAACGGCACGCTGGTGTCGATCGCGATGCGCTACCTCGGGATCCCGTACGTCTACGCCGGCGACAGCCCGTCCGGCGGCTTCGACTGCTCCGGCTTCACGATGTACGTCTACGCACAGATCGGCATCTCTCTCCCGCACAACGCGGCCATGCAGTTCGGGGAGGGCACACCGGTCTCGCGGGACGCGCTCGAGCCCGGCGACCTCGTGTTCTTCTACGGGCTCGGCCACGTCGGGATGTACATCGGCGGCGGCAACTTCATCCACGCGCCGCACACGGGCGACGTGGTCAAGATCTCACCGCTTGCCGGGCACTACGACTCCGTCTTCGACGGAGCTCGCCGCTACACCTAGGCGGCGTAGAGCTTCTCGATTTCGTCGGCGAAGTGCTGCTCGACGACCTTTCGCTTCAGCTTCATCGTCGGCGTAACCTCGCCCTCCTCGGCCGAGAAGTCCCGCGGGACGATCGCGAAGCGCTTGATCTGCTCGAAGCGTGAGCGGTTGCGGTTGACGTCGTCCACGGCGCGCTGCACGGCGGCGCGTGCATCCTCAGGCGAGACGCCATCCGCTTCGTCCTCGTCCAGTGCGACGAGCGCGACCACGTAGGGCCGGCGGTCGCCAACGACGAGCGCCTGCGAGACGAGGTTCGACGACTTGAGGGCATTCTCGAGGGCCTGCGGCGCGAGGTTCTTACCGCCGGCGGTGACGATGATGTCCTTCTTGCGATCGGTGATGCGCAGAAAGCCATCCTCGTCGATCTCGCCGATGTCGCCCGAGTGCAGCCAGCCCTCGCTGTCGATTGCCGCGCGCGTAGCCTTCTCGTCGTTGTAGTAGCCGGCGAACACGGTTTCGCTGCGGATCAAGATCTCGCCGTCCTCGGCTGTCCTCACCTCGAAGCCCGGGAGGACTCGACCCACAGTGCCGAACTTGACGCGGCCCGGGAGATTGACAGCGCAGGCGGTAGTGCACTCGGAAAGACCGTAGCCCTCCAGGATGAGGATGTCGAGCGTCAGGAAGAACTCGGCGATCTCGGGTGCAAGCGGGGCTCCGCCCGAGATGGCGACGCGCAGGCGCCCGCCCAGCTTCTCCTTCACCTTCGAGTAGACGAGCCTGTCGGCGATCCTGTGCTTGCGCGCCAGTCCCGTTGGTAGCGGCTCGTCGCGGAGCCGGTACGGCATCGCTTCGCGGCCGACGTTCAACGCCCAGTCGAGCAGGCGCCGGCGGAGCCCCTTGGCCGAATCGAACTGGCCCTGGATCCTCGTGTGCACCTTCTCATACAGGCGCGGCACGCTCGGCAAGACCGTCGGCTGCACCTTCGGCAGCGCGTCGGCGGTCGCGTACGGATCGGAGAGGAACGCGGTCGTGTAACCCTCGTACGCACCGAGCAGGACGAGAAGGCGCCCGTAGTTGTGCGCCAGCGGGAGGTACAGGAGAAGGAGATCCTGGTCGAGGGTGAACTCCTCGAGCGTGTCGATCGTCGCCGCCATCTCGAAGTAGTTCCGGTGGCGGATCATGCAGGCCTTGGGCGCGCCGGTCGTCCCGGACGTATAGATGAAGGTGTAGAGGTCGTCCTCGCCGATCTGGCTCTCCGCCTGGGCGAGCGCATCCGGGTGCTGCTCGCGGTAGGCGCGTCCGCGCTCCTCGAGCTCCTCCAGTGCCTCCAGTGAGAGGACGTGCCTGAGGGCGGGGACGAGCGAGCGGCGCTCCTCGTCGACGAAGACGCCGCTCGCCTCGACGAGGCCGAGCATGTAGGCACAGTCACCGGCGGAGCTGGTCGGGTAGACCGGCGCGGTGACGGCGCCGATCCGGGCGAGAGCGAAATCGGCGAGTGCCCATTCGAGCCGCGTCGCGGCCATGATCCCGATGACGTCCCCCTTCTTGATCCCGAGCGCGAGGAGCCCGAACGCGACGTCCTCGACGCGGCGCGACGCCTCCTCCCATGAGACCTCGCGCCAGCCGTCCTCCTCCTCCGCCAGGTATGCGGGCGAGGTTCGATTCGCGGCGAGCGCCTTCTGCCAGAGCGCGGGGATAGTGCGTTGCATGCTGGAAACTCTACGAGGAAGGGAAGGGCTGGTCTAGCGAGAAAGCTTCCGGTCCCCAACTAGACTGGAAGTCGGAATGCGCACTATCTGGAACGGATCGATCAGCTTCGGGCTGGTCAACATCCCGATCGGCCTCGCGGTCGCTACGCAGCGGACGGACGTCTCGTTCCGGACGCTCCACCGCGAGTGCAAGACGCCGATCAAGCAGAAGCGCTACTGCCCCGTGCACGAGCGGGACGTCGGCCCGGACGAAATCGTCAAGGGCTGGGAGTTCGTGAAGGGTGAGTACGTGATCGTCGAGGAAGACGATCTCGAGGCGGTTGCGCTGCAGCGTTCGAACTCGATCGAGATCCTCCGCTTCGTGAAGCTCGAGGAGGTCGACCCGGTCTTCTTCGACCGCACGTATTACCTCGCGCCGGCGGATGCCGAGGCCCAGCGCCGCCCCTACGTCCTCCTGTTGCGCGCGATGGAGAACACCGGGATGGCCGCGATCGGCAAGTTCGTCCTCTGGGGGAAGGAGAACCTCTGCCTGATCCGCCCGCAGGGCAACAGCCTTGCGCTCGAGACGCTGTTCTTCGCCGAGGACGTCCGCGCCAAGCGAGACATCGAGGACGCCGTGGCCGAGAGCGAGGTCAAGGACGCCGAGCTCGATCTCGCGCGCCAGGTGATCGAGAGCATCTCGGGTGAGTTCGAGCCCGAGGAGTTCCGCAACGAGTACCGCGACGAACTTAGGCAGATGCTCGAGGCGAAGCTGTCCGGGCAGGAGATCGCGAAGCCGGAGCCTGCCGTGGAGACGCCGGTGATCGACCTGATGGAGGCGCTAAAGGCGAGCGTCGCCGAGACGAAGAAGCAGCCGGCCGCAAAGAAGGAGAAAGCGGCGGCGTCAGCGGGGCCGAAGCGCCGGCGAGCGCCGGCGCGGAAGTCTGCCTAGCTCGCTGCGGGCTGCGGCGAGGTGCTGTTGGTGGCGAAGTCGCGCTGGGCCTGGAACAGCGTCTTGTCGATCTTGCCGTGGTAGATCGGCACGCCTTCGTCGTAACAGAACTGGATCACTTCGTTCCGGTCGATCCCAAGCTCCTTCGACAGCTCCTCGGGCGTCAGATGGTTCGCCACAGTCGTCTCCCTTCCGGTCTGGCTGATCTCGGACATGAAAAAGCCCGCCTGCGCGTGGCGCAAACGGGCACCGTTGCCGGTTCGAGTGTCGCGGCGGGAATCAAAGGACCCGCTGACCTCCTCCAATCATCTGCCCCCCATCATACTCCCGGGACCTGAGGGCACGCAACGGGATATATCCTCTGGCGGACACGGGCGATGGGGCTCGCCCTCGACCGCCGGCCCGGCTGATGGCTCCTACCGACGCGAAGGAGTCGCCATGCCCATCGGGCTGTCCGTTGCCCTCTTCGGCGCCCTCGGTGCGCTGACACGTTACGGCGTCGACCTGCTCATCGAGCGCCACTCCGCCTCGGTCTTTCCGCTGAGCACGCTGGTCATCAACCTGAGCGGCTGCGTGCTCGCAGGGGCGGCCGTGGGCGGACTCGTCGACCGCATGCACGAGCCGGCCTGGCTCACGATAGGGGCCGTCACCGGTTTCCTCGGCGCGTACACGACGTTCTCGACGTTCGCCTACGAGACGCACGACCTACTCCAGAGTCGCCACCTGACCCTGGCGCTGTTGAACGCGGCCGTCAGCGTCGCCGCGGGCGTCGGCGGCATCTATCTGGGCCTGTTTTTCGTCAGGAGGTAGCACCTCACACGGTGGCCGCCTCGAACGGGATGTCCGCCTCCGCCCCCTCACGCGCGGGCGGCGAGAGGAATTCCACAGAGCGCGCGACGACCTCCACCGCGGTTCGCTTCTTGCCGTCTTCGTCCTCCCACGAGCTCGTACGCAGCCGCCCTTCGACCGCGACGCGCCGGCCCCTGGCCAGGAACTGTGCGCAGACCTCCGCCTGCCTGTTCCAGGCCGTGATGCGGACGAAGTCCGCGTCACTGTCCGCGGCGGGCCGGTCGACCGCGAGCAGGAAGTTCGCCACCTTCTTGTCGTCTCCAACGTCGCGCACCTCGACGTCGGTCGCGAGGTTTCCGATCAGCGTGACTGAGTTCACGTCTCCTCCTTGTTGTCATACAAGACAACGTAGCGGAGAAACTGTGCCGCAAACGCGTCAGCTGAGTGCCGGGAGTTACTCAGAGACGCGGCGCCACTGTGGGCGGAGCCGGGCTATGCCCGAGCGCAGCCCCCGGAACGGCCGGACCAGCAGATAGGGGGCGAGGGGCGAAGCCCCAAAAAAGGAGGGGGCTCGCGGGGGAACCACGGGTTCCCCCGCGTTGAATCGGGGTGCCCAGATTTGAACTGGGGACCTCTCCGACCCGAACGGAGCGCGCTACCAGGCTGCGCCACACCCCGACTCGCGAAGGTTAGCGAGTCAGTCGATCTCCTTCAGCCAAGGCCGCGTCAGCACGACGGCGAACATCGCGGCAGAGATGAGCGCCCCGCCGGCGATGATCGTGCCGGGCGCGGCGAGACCGGAGATCCCCGCTGCAACGGCGAGCCCGACCGGCATCAGCCCGAACGAGCCGAAGAAGTCGAGGCTGACGACCCGAGAGAGGAGGTTGGTGGGGACGAGCTCCATCAGCATCGTCTCCCAGATCGCCACGCCGAACCCGATGCAGAACCCGCGGATGACGGCGAAGAGGCAGGCGAGCCCGAACCAGGGTGATAAGGCGACGCCGGCGATGGCGACGCTGTTTATGAGCCAGACGACGTACGAGATGATCCCGCGGCGATGCCGTGGCTGGATCTGGCCGAAGGCGAGCGTGCCCGCAACCGTGCCGACACCCAGCAGCGAGGTCAGCAGCCCGTATGCGCCCACCCCCTGCCCGAAGTGCTGCTGGACGAGCTTCGGCAGCAGCACCTGCTGCGGCGCGAACTGAAGCATCAGGACGACGGAGAAGAGCGTGATCGTCACCCAGAGCCACGGCACTCCCGCGACGTAACGGACGCCGGACCAGATCTCCCGCAGTGTCCCCTCCCCCGCCGCGGCCTCGACCGCCCGCGGGCGCGTGAACCAGAGCAGTCCGGCCGAGACCAGGAACGACGCAGCGTCGACCGCGAACACGACGGCCGAGCCGGCCACCCCGTAGAGCCCGGCTGCGAACGCGGGCCCGACGAGCAGGCTGCTCCAGCGCGCGACCCCGATCAGGCTGTTCGCCGACGGGATCGCACCGGGCTCGACGACCAACGGAACCATGCCGCCGAATGCCGGATAGAAGAGCCCGTCGCCGAGCCCCATCAGGGTGGAGAGAACGATGATGAGCGTGAAGTTGAGGTGGCCCGACGCGTCGATCGCGGCCAGCGCGCCGACCGCGACGAAGCGGGCGAGGTCGGAGGCGATCATCATCTTGCGGCGTGAGATCCGGTCGGCGAGCGCCCCGCCGATCAGCAGCGTCGTGAGCAGTGCGGTCGCCTGGCAGACGAGAACGATCCCGAAGCGGCCGGCGCCGACCAGCGTGAACGTCCTCCAGCCGAGCGCGGTCAGGAAGGCTGCGTCGCCGATCAGCGAGACCGTCTGCCCCGCGAAGAGCAGCCGGAAGTCCCGGTAGCGAAGGGCGTGGAATATGCGGACGCGGCGTCTCCCCTCCACGGGGCTATCCTCGCCTCGATGCGGACCGCGTGCATTCAACTCACCAGTCGCGCCGACAAGGCCGCGAATATCGAGAGGACGGCCCTTCTCGTGGGGCAGTCGGCCGCCGGAGGCGCCGAGCTCGTTCTGCTCCCCGAGAAGTGGAACGCGATCGGCGACGCAGAGGAGCTCCACGCGAACGCGGAGTCGCTCGAGGACGGGGAGTCGGTCGCCGTGATGGCAGAGTGGGCGCGCTCGCATGGGATCTGGCTGATTGGCGGCTCGATCACCGAGCGGCGCGAAGGCCGCGAGAAGCTCTCGAACACATGCGTCGTCTTCGACCCCGACGGCGAGATCGCCGCCGTCTACCGCAAGATCCACCTCTTCGACGTCGAGGTCGGAGGGATCGTCTACCGGGAGTCGGAGGCCGAGGAGCCCGGGGACGAGCCCGTCGTCGCGCGAGTCGGGGACTGGAGCGTCGGGCTGTCCGTCTGCTACGACGTCCGTTTCCCGGAGCTGTACCGCGTGCTCGCGCTCGAGGGCGCGGAGCTGCTGACCGTCCCCGCGCATTTCACGCTCCACACCGGCCGTGACCACTGGGAGGTGCTGCTCCGAGCACGCGCGATCGAGAACACCTGCTATGTCGCCGCGGCGGCGCAGATCGGCGAGACACGGCCGGGGAAACCGAGCTTCGGACGCTCGCTGATCGCCGATCCGTGGGGTCTCGTCGTGGCGCTCGCGCCGGACGAGGAGGGCTTCATCGTCGCGGACCTCGACCGCGAGTGCGTGGCTCGGGTGCGGCAGAACCTCCCTTCGCTTGCGAGCCGCCGCCCAGAGGCATACAGGTGGCCGGCGACGATCTGAAGGCAGTCCTCTTCGACGTCGACTTCACGCTCGCCCGCCCCGGCCCGGAGCTGGGGCCGGAGGGGTACGTGCGCGTGGGGCGCAGACACGGGATCGAGCTCGACGTCTCGCGTCACGACGAGGCGCGCGCGGCCGCGCTGGAAACCCTCCAGAAGCATCCCGATTTCCGGCACGACGAAGAGCTCTGGGTGGAGTTCTCCGCCCGGATCGTCGTCGGCATGGGGGCAGATCCCGCGACGGCGCGGGCAATCGCCAACGAGGTCGAGCGCGCATGGGAGAAGTCCGAGAACTTCGACATCTACGAGGACGTCGAGCCTGTCCTCGGGGAGCTGCGCGCGCACGGCCTCAGGATCGGGCTCGTCTCGAACGGCGCGCGCGACCTACGCGAGTTCGTCCGCCACCACGGCCTCGACGCCGACGTGACCGTCGCCTCCCGCTACCACGGCAAGGTCAAGCCCGAGCCGTCCATCTTCCTGAAGGCGCTTGCACAGCTGGGAGTGAAGCCGGGTGAGGCCGCGATGGTCGGCGACCACCTCCAGGACGACATCGAAGGCGCACAGGCGCTCGGCATCCGCGCCGTGCTCGTCGACCGCGAAAACCGGTATCCCGAACGGGACGATCGCCTGCGCGACCTCTTCGGTGTGCCCGCCGCCCTCGGGCTTCTGCCAGGTGACTAGCGGAAGTTAGGATCGGAACATGCCCGACTGGGTGATCTGGGCGATTGCGGCAGTCGCCTTGGGGATCGGGGAGATCTTCACGCCGGGACTCTTCTTTCTCGGGCCGGTGGCGCTCGCCGCCGTCGCCGCAGCGTTCATGGCGCTCATCGGGCTAGGGCTCGTCGTCCAGCTGATCGTCTTCATCCTCGGCGCGATCGCGTCGCTCGCGATCCTGCGTCCGATCGCTCGCTCGCACCTGCGCATGCCGGCCAGCACGCGTACCGGTACGGCGGCCCTCGTCGGGCGCAAGGCTCTCGTCGTCCAGCGCGTCGACCTGCACGGCGGGCGCGTCCGCATCGCCGGTGAAGAGTGGTCGGCGCGTTCATTCTTCGACGAGCAGGTTCTCGACCCAGGGACGAGCGTGGAGGTCGCCAAGATCGAAGGCGCGACCGCGCTCGTCTGCAAATAGGAGGTGGCGTTGTGATCCCATTGATCGTTCTGGCGGCGGTGGCGGCGTTCGTGATCCTGGTGTTGTGGCGAACGATCAAGATCGTCCCGCAGGCTCGCGCGGGGGTCGTCGAACGGCTCGGGCGGTACTCGCGGACGTTGAATGCCGGCCTGACGATCGTCGTTCCGTTCGTCGACCGGATCCGGGACACGATCGACCTGCGCGAGCAGGTCGTGTCGTTCGACCCGCAACCGGTGATCACCGAGGACAACGTCGTCGTGAGCATCGACACGGTCATCTACTTCCAGGTGACGGACCCGAAGGCAGCGACGTACGAGATCGCGAATTACATCCGCGGGATCGAGCAATTGACGGTGACGACGCTGCGCAATGTCATCGGAGGCCTGGCGCTCGAGGAGACGCTCACGTCGCGCGACCAGATCAACTCCCAGCTCCGAGGCGTTCTCGACGAGGCGACGGGCAAGTGGGGAATCCGCGTCAACCGGGTTGAGTTGAAGGCGATCGACCCGCCGGCGTCGATCAAGGATTCGATGGAGAAGCAGATGCGGGCCGAGCGAGACAAGCGTGCCGCGATCCTCAACGCCGAGGGCCTGAAGCAGTCCCAGATCCTGACCGCCGAAGGCGAGAAGCAGAGCGCGATTCTTCGAGCCGAGGGACAGCGTGAGGCCGCGATCCTGAACGCGGAGGGACAGGCGAAGGCAATCGGGACGGTGTTCCAGGCCATCCACGACGGCGACGCCGATCCCAAGCTGCTTGCCTATCAGTACTTGCAGGTTCTGCCGCAGATCGCGCAGGGCGAATCGAACAAGGTGTGGATCATCCCAAGCGAGATCACGCAGGCGCTCGGCGATCTCAAGTCGATCATCCCCTCGCGGCGAGACGACGGGGGCTCCTAGAGCAGGTCGAGCTCCGCCCGCCAGGCGCGGGTGTGCTCGCCGAGTAACGGCGCGCTGCCTGACGGCGGCTCGTACGCGAATTCGCGCGCCGCTTCCTCCAAGGTCGCGACCGGCCCCACGGCGACGTCCTCCTGGTCGAAAAGCTCCAGCCAGTCGGCCAGCGTCTTCGACCGGATCCGCGCGGCGAACGCCTCTGCGTCGTCGACCTCCGGCAGCTCGAGCAGCTCGCATAGACGGCGGAAGAACCTGGGCTCGAGCGCGGCCACCGTGAGGAAGCGGCCGTCGGCCGTCTCGTAGATGCGGTAGCGGGCGAGGCCGCCGGTGAGGAGCCGCGGCGACGGCTCGCCGCAGAGCCTGTGCGCGGCGAAGCGGTGGGCGCCGTGGGTCATCGAAACGACGAGGTGCCGTCCACGGCCGGTGCGCCCACGTTCGAGCAGCGCGGCGAGAATCTCCGCGACCGCCGCGAGTGCGCCCGCCCCGAGGTCGGCGATCTGCACCGGCGGAAGGCCCGGTGCGGTGTCCGCGAGCACGCCGGCGTACCCCAGGTAGTTGAGGTCGTGCCCTGCGCGTGCCGCATGTGGGCCCTCCGCTCCGAATCCGGTGAGCGAGCAGTAGACGACGCTCTCGGGCAACGCGGACGGCCCGATCCCGAGCCGCTCCGCAACGCCCGGGCGAAAGCCCTCCAGGACGACGTCCGCCCGGGCGCAGAGCGCGCGCCCGAAGGCCGGATCCTGCTTCAGGTCGCAGACGACAGACTCCTTCCCGGCGTTGAGCGCGGCGTCCCACTGCGGTGCGATGTCCCGCACCGGATCGCCGTCCGGGCTCTCCAGCCGCACGACCCGCGCGCCGTAGCGCAGGAGTTCGCGGCTCGCGAACGGGCCTGGCAGATATCGGGTGAGGTCGACGACCAGCGTTCCTGCGAGTGGACGCATCGGCCCATCCTCTAGAGTCACCACCCCTTGACGCAACGGGCACTCGCGGCAGTCGAGCAGTTTGTGAAGGTCCCGGTCGCGCGGCGGAACCTGCTCTGGTCGCTCGGCCTCGGGGCATTCGGCCTGGCGTTCTCGATCACTGTCGTGGCGGCCTACCTGCCGACGTTTCTCTCCAAGTTCACCGGCTCTCCGGTGTTGATTGCGGCCGTGATCGCGTCGGAGGGGGTCTTCGCCATCACGCTCCCGCTCGTCATCGGCCCGTGGAGCGACGCGTTCCAGACGCCGCTCGGCCGGCGCCGGCCGTTCATGGCCGTGGCCGTTCCGCCCATGGCCTTCTGCCTCACCGTTCTCGCCTTCATGCCGAGCTTCTGGCTGACGGCGCTCGTGGTCTTCTGCTTCTACTTCGCGTACTACGTCTACGAGCCCCCGTACCGCGGGCTCTATCCGGACGTCCTGCCGCCCGAGTACTTCGGCCGCGGCCAGAGCATCCAGCACCTCATGCGCGGGACGGCGCTCGGCCTCGGCCTTGTCGGCGGTGGCTTCCTCTTCCACGCCTGGAACCCGTCGCCGTTCCTGCTCGCGGCCGTGATCACCGTCCTGGCCTGCGGCGCCACGATCGCGCTCGTCCCGGAGTCGGGCGGGAACGAGCGCGTGTTCGAGGGAGTCCACACGTATGTGGCTCGCAGCCTGCGCATCTTGAAGACCGAGCCCTACGTGCGCCGCTTCCTCATCGCCAACTCGGCCTGGGAAGGCTCGTTCGCAGCCGCGCGCACGTTCGTCGTCCTCTACGTCGTCAAGGGCCTCGGCGAGCCGCTCTCGACCTCCTCCGCCGTGCTCGCCACCATCGCAATCGGCTACGTCGTGGCCGCGATCGGCTCCGGCCCGATCGCCGACCGGATCGGGATCGCACGCGTGATCTTCTTCGCCTCCTTCCTGTACGGGGGTGGGTATGTGGTCGCGGGGCTCGCGGAGTCGTGGCACGAGTGGTACTACGCGGCCCTCTTCCCGATCGGTGTCGCGGGCGGGACCGTCATGACGCAGGCCTGGGCTCTCCTGTTCAAGCTGATGCCGGCGGCCGAGCGCGGGGCCATCTCGGGGCTGGCAACGACGACGAAGGGGATCGGCTTGCTCTTCGGGCCGGTGCTGGCGGGCGCGGCGATCACCCTGGTCGCGCCGTACCTCCCGGAGACGCACGGCTACCAGATCGTCTGGCCGATCTGCGGCCTGCCGATTCTGGCCGCGATCCCGATCGTCTACTCGCTGATCAAGGTCGAAAGGGCTCGTACATGAGCGTCGTCATCGTCGAGTCTTCGGTCCACAGACCGTGGTGGACGCCGGCCGGCCAGTACACGGTCTGACCCGCGTGGAGCTCGGCGGCGACGCCGTCGACGCTGGTGAACCCGTGACCCTCGATGCAGCTGACGAGGGTGTCCCTCGGCCCGGCGTGGGGATTGATCGTCCCGTGCTCGCCGAAGCGGAGAAGCGCAAGCACCAGGTCGTCGTCGCCGACGATGACCCTTCCCTCGACGTTGACGAAGCCCTCCATCGGCACGGGCTCCCAGTCGGGCCGCTTGAACGGGCGGACGTCAGGCGCGGGCATGTACCGGAGAGAGCGCCGGCGCCCAGGCCGCGATGGGGGAGACGTCCCCGTCGCGTCCGTTCAGGTGCCGGAAGCCGAGCGCGTGCTCGGCCTGCATCATCTTGTGGATCTGCGTCGTTCCCTCGTAGATGATCGGCGCGCGCGCGTTGCGGAAGTAGCGCTCGATCCCGTACTCGGCGGAGTAGCCGTACGCGCCGTGCACCTGGATGGCGAGGTGGGCGGCCCTGAAGGCCGACTCGGTCGCATGCCACTTCGCAAGTGACGTCTCGCGCGTGTTCCGCCGGCCCTCGTCCTTCATCCATGCCGCCTGCATGACCAGCAGCTTGGACGTCTCGTAGCCGAGCACCATCTCGGCGATCATGTCCTGGACGAACTGGTACTTCCCGATCTGCTGGCCGAAGGTCTCGCGCTCCCGCGCGTACTCGACGGAGCGCTCGAGACAGGCGCGGATGACGCCGCACGCTCCCGCCGCGACGGTGAAGCGGCCCTGGTCGAGGCCGTACATCGCGATCTCGAATCCCTGGCCCTCCTCGCCCACGAGGTTCTCCGCCGGCACCTCGACGTCCTTGAAGAAGAGCTCGCCCGTCGAGCCGGCCCAGACGCCGAGCTTGTGCTCGGTGTCGGCGGTCGAGACTCCCGGCCACTCGCGCTCCACGATGAACGCGGAGATCCCCTTGTGCTTCGCCGCGGGATCCGTCTTGGCGAAGACGAGCTGATGGTCGGCGACCGAGGCGTACGAGATCCAGTTCTTCTGGCCGTTGAGGATGTAGACGTCGCCCTCGCGGCGCGCGGTCGAGCGCATGGCGGCGACGTCGGAGCCCGCGCCGGGCTCGGTGAGCCCGAAGCACGCCAGCACCTCGCCCTTGGCCTGCGGCGTGAGGTACTTCTGCTTCTGGTCTTCCGTCGCGTAGCGCAGCAGCGAGAGCGAGTTGAGCCCGACGTGGACGGAGATGAGCGTGCGGAACGCCGATTCGCCGCGCTCGATCTCCTCGCAGGAAAGGGCCTCGGAGACGTAGTCCAGGCCGACACCGCCGTACTCCTCGGGGATGACGATTCCGAGCAGCCCCAGCTCGGCCATCCCCTCGATGATTCCCATGTCGAGGTAGTGGTTGATGTCGTTCTCGACGGCGTTCGGCAAGACTCGCTCGTCGACGAACGAACGGACCGTCTGCTGGATGAGCTCCTGCTCTGTGCTGAGCGCGAATTCCACGCCGTCAGTGTAATCGGGTACTCTTGACTGACCGGTCAGTCAAGATCCTGCGGAGGGCGTCGATGACAATCACAGCGGACGAAAGGGTGGCGACAGGGCTCTCGTTCGCGCTGACGGACGAGCAGCGCGAGCTCCGCAGCCTGGCGCGTGAGTTCGCAGAGAAGGAGATCCGTCCGAAGGCCGCGGAATACGACGAGCACCAGATCCATCCGGTCGACGTCGTCGCCAAGGCGCACGAGCTCGGCCTGATGAACCCGCACGTCCCGCAGGAATACGGCGGGCTGGGCCTTTCCGTCCTCGAGGGCGTGCTCATCGGCGAGGAGCTCTCCTGGGGCTGCGCCGGCATCGCTGTCTCGATCGTGGCCAACTCGCTCGGCGCCGCGCCGGTGGTCATCGCAGGCACGGACGACCAGAAGCGCAAGTGGCTGCCGCCCTTGCTCGAGTCGCCGATCCTGTGCTCCTTCGGGCTGACCGAGCCGAACGCGGGCTCCGACGTCTCGGGCATCCAGACGACTGCCGTCCGGCGCGGCGACGAATACGTCATCAACGGCTCCAAGATGTTCATCACCAACGCCGGCCACGCCTCCTGGCTGGTCGTCTTCGCCTCGACGGACAAGACCAAGGGGCACCGCGGCCTCTCCGCTTTCGTCGTCCCGACCGACGCGCGCGGCGTCACGGTCGAGAAGCACCTCGACAAGATGGGCCAGCGGGCGACCGACACGTCGGCCGTCGCCTTCCAGGACGTCGTCGTCCCTGCCGCGAACCTGCTCGGCGACGAGGGTCAGGGCTTCAAGATCGCGATGATGACGCTGGACGGGACGCGGCCCGGAACGGCCGCGGGAGCCGTCGGCGTCGCCCAGGCCGCCTACGAGTACTCGGTGGAATACGCGAAGGAGCGCGTCCAGTTCGGCCAGCCGATCGCGGTCAACCAGGGCGTCAACTTCATGGTCGCGGACATGGCGACGGAGATCGAGGCCGCGAGGCTCCTCGTGTGGCAGGCGGCCTGGCTGGTCGATCAGGGGAAGCGCGCGACGCTCCAGTCCTCGTTCGCCAAACGCTTCGCGGCGGACATGGTCATGAAGGTGACGACCGATGCCGTCCAGATCTACGGCGGGTACGGCTACATCAAGGAGTACCCGGTCGAGAAGCTGATGCGTGACGCGAAGCTGTTCCAGATCTACGAGGGCACGTCCCAGATCCAGCGGCTCGTGATCGCCCGCGAGATTTTTCTCCCGCGTCCCGAATAACGCGCAGATACGGCCGCGCTGCCGACCGCGCGGACATGTCTCGTTACGGCAAGGGGTCTGACCCCGCCGTAAAGGAAGAGGCGCTGATCAGTGCCGGAAGACGCGACGAAATCGGCGTTCGGCGGCACGTTCCGCCGCATTCGCAGATGTTTCGTCAAAATCGGGGTCTGACCCCGGTGTGACGCTCCTCGTCAACTTCTGGTACGCGCATCCGGTCGGGCATGCGATCGAGGCGCTGCGCTACTGCCTGGGCTACCACCTGGCCGATCCGGAGCTGCGCGTGAGCGTGGCGCTGAACGCAGCCACGCCGGTGGAGCTCGCGGGTTGCTGTCCGTTCGTGGACGAGGCGTACTCGGTCGGCTACACGGACTTCCTCGGCCGCGCCGGAGACCCGGACGCGGCGCTCACCGAGGTCCCGCGCGACTGGGACTACGTCCTGGACGATGATCGCTCCCGCCAGCCGGCGCAGCTGAATTTCGAGGGCGTTCGTCGCTACTACCAGGCCGCGCACCGCCACTTCAGCCCGCGCATCCACCACGGGACGACCGGGCATGAGCCGCCGGCCTATCAGCCGCATGGACAGCTCCGGCTGCAGCTTCCGGCCCGGCGGGAGCGGCCGGGCTCGATCGCGATCGCCGTCATGCCTGCGGGCTCGTCCGAGCCGTGGCGCTATCCCTCGGCGGCGTCGTGGCAGCGCATCCTGGGAGCGCTTCGTGAGGAGCTGCCCGAGGCCGTTTTCTGCTTCGTCGGCAAGCTCGAGCGGGACGAGCGGACGTCCACGTCCTGGACGCGCGAGCAATTCGAGTCGCTCGGCGACGGGATCTGGGCGGTGGACGGGCCGCTGCTCGACCAGCTCGCGCTTGTCGAGGCCTGCGATCTCTTCCTTTCCCCGCACACCGGGTTCGGGTGCGCGGCGGTCTCGGTCGGCACGCCCTGGCTCACTCTCTCCGGCGGCCCGTGGCACGAATGGTTCTTCAACGGCGTTCCGTTCCACTCGGTCCTCCCGGACACGAGCCGCTATCCCGCCTTCACCCAGATGGGCGACCAGCCAGACACCGTGTACGAGGAGGGTGAGCCGCGCACGCCGTCGATGACACGCGCGCGGATCGAGGACGACCTGCCCGAGCTCGTCGAGGCGGCGCGGGCGCTCGTCGAAAAGCGCATGAGCTATGAGCAGTCGCTGCGCGCCTACCTCCCGCGCCTCCTGGAGGCGTATCACGGCGACCGTTCGAAGATCTTCTCTTTCGACGGCATTCACCGGAGCTACATCTGACGTGACCTGAAATCATCCGGTCCTCGTACATAGTCGGCGGAGGAGGATGAGGATGCGCGGCTTCAAGAACTTCCTTATGCAGGGCGACCTGATCGTGATCGCAGTGGGCCTCTCGATCGCCCTCGCATTCAGCACGCTGATCGGGTCATTCACGAACGCTGTCATCACGCCTCTCGTGAATGCGGCCGGCGGCAGCGGCGCCGAAGGGCTCGGGTTTCACGTCAACGGTCAATTCGTCGACTTCGGTGCCGTGATCTCGGCGATCATCTACTTCGTCATCTTCGTCGCTGTCATCTACTTCGCGATCGTCGTGCCGTACCGGCACATCCGCGCTCGCCGCGGCGAAACCGCCTTCGGAGATCCCGCGCCGACCAAGACCTGCCCGTACTGCCTCTCGGACGTGCCGTCAGAAGCGTCGAAGTGCAAGTTCTGCACGAGTTCGCTCGACGTGGCCTCGCCCGGCCTCTAGCGTGCCGATCGAGATCGATCTGAGCGGACGCGTCGCCCTCGTGACCGGAGGCTCGCGCGGGCTCGGACGCGCCGACGCGCTGACCCTCGCCCGCGCCGGCGCGGACGTGGCGATCGCGGACATCCAGCTCGAGTCGGCGGAAGGCGACGAAGCGGACCGCTACGGGCCGCTGGCGCAGGCGGCTCGCCAGACGGGGATGGTCTACACCGAATCGACCGCCGCCGAGATCGAGGAGATGGGTCGACGCGCGCTCGCGCTGCGCTGCGATGTGACCGACCGGGAGCAGGTGGCGAAAACGGTCGACCGCGTGGCTTCCGAGCTCGGCTCGGTCGACATCCTGGTCAACAACGCGGGAACGCTCGACCACGTCGGGCAGCTCGGCGACCAGCAGCCGGAGCTGTGGGCGCGCGACCTGGCGGTCAATCTGACCGGCGCGTTCACCTGTGCCCAGGCCGTCTGGCCGCATATGAAGGAGCGCGGCTGGGGTCGGATCGTGAACATGGCCTCCGTAGCGGGCACGCTCGGCGGCTTCGGCCAGGCCAGCTACTCGACGACCAAGTCGGGGCTCCTCGGGCTGACGCGCTCGCTCGCGCTCGAGGGGGCACGGCACGGGATCACCGTCAATGCCATCGTTCCGGGCGTGATCGGCACGGAAGCCTTCAACTTCGGCAACCCGGACATGAACGAGCGGATGATCCGCCGCACCGCCTTCCGCAAGGCCGGGGAGCCGCAGGACGTCGCCAACGCGATCGCGTTCCTCTGCTCCGACCTCGCCGGGTACGTCACCGGAATCGGGCTGAACGTCAGCGGTGGAATCGAGCTCTTTACCTTCTGAGCACCAGCGCGTCCTCGACTGCGTCGTCGAGTTCTTCCGCGGTCAGCCGGGCGTCGTCGGAATGTCGGTCGCCGGGAGCATCGCCCGGCGCGTCGCGGACGAGCACAGCGACCTCGACGTGGATGTGTTCTTCGCCGACCCGGCGGCGCGCGAAAGGGTTTGGGCCGAGCGCTGGGAGTGGGACATAGCACCCTGGTTCCACCGCTTCGACGCCGACCACGTGCGGCCGCACTTCGTGATCTATCTGTTCGAACCGGGGATCAAGACGGATATCCCGCTGCTCCTCGTCAGCGATCCACCCACTCCAGCGGGCGCGCCGTACGAGGTGCTCTGGGACGAGACGGGTGACGTCACCCGGTGGGTCGAGGCATCCAACTCGGGCCGCGTCGAGCTTCCTCCCGACTGGAGCGAGGCCGCGCACGAGGACGAGCGGATGTGGGCGTGGCTCTACTACTGCCTCCTGCACATGCGCCGGGGCGAGTACTACGACATCGCATACGACTTCCACATGCTGCGGAACATCGCGGAGACATGGCACGCGCGGCTCGGCGGCGCGCCGTTCTTCGACGTACGGCGCGTGCACGAGCGCGAGCCCGAGACGATGCGGGAGTTCGCCGAGCTCTTCCCCGGCCCGAGCGCGAGTCGCTGAAGCGAGGCTTGCTCAAGCTGATCCAGGTGCACGAGTCCCAGCGGGAGCGCATCTCGGGGGTCGAGTGGCGCACGCGGCCCGATGGGCGCGAGCGGATCCGGCGCTGGATCGAGGAGTTGTAGGTTCCGCGCATGAGGATCTCGGTAGCCGCCGACGAGCGAACGGGCGTTGCCGAGACGCTGGTCGAGGAGTTGCGCCGCCGCGGGCACGAGCCGGTCGTGCACGGTGCGCTCGACCCGGACGAGCGCGACGACTGGGCGTGGGCGAGCGAGGCCGCCGCCCGCGACGTCGCCGAGGGCCGCGCAGACCAGGCCATCGTCGCCTGCTGGACGGGGACGGGTTGCTCGATCGCGGCGAACAAGGTTCCCGGCATCCGCGCGGCGCTCGCCTTCGACGCCGAGACCGCGGAGGGGGCGCGCAGGTGGAACGACGCCAACGTCCTCGCGCTCTCGCTGCGCGTAACGAGCGAGGCGGTGCTGAGCGAGATCCTCGACGCGTGGTTCGCCGGCGAGCCGAGCACGGCGGAGGACGACGTGGCCAACATCCGGCACGTCGACCAGATCGGATGAGCATCTCGTTCGAGCTGACCGACGAGCAGCGCGAGCTCCGCGACCTTGCGCACGACTTCGCCGAGGGCGAGCTGCGGCCGATCGCGGCCGAGTGCGACGCGCGCTCGGATTTCCCGGACGGCCTGCTCGAGCGGGCCGCGCGCGCCGGCTTGACGTCCTACGCAATTCCAGAGGACCACGGCGGCGGGGGCGTGAGCGCGCTGACCGGGTCGCTGATCGCCGAGGAGCTGTCCTGGGGCTGCGCGGGCCTCGCCGGCTCGATCCAGGCGACGATGTTCCCCGTCCGCCCGCTCCTCAACGCGGGAACCGCCGAGCAGCGGGAGCGCTACCTGCCGCTGCTGGCCTCGGAAGAGGGGACGCTCGCGGCCATCGCCTTCACCGAGCCGCATGCAGGCTCCGACCTCTCCGCGATCCGCGCCACTGCCGTGCGCGAGGGCGACGACTACGTCCTGAACGGCGAGAAGTGCTACGTCACGAACGGCGGCATCGCGGCGCTCACCATCCTCTTCGCCAAGGTCGACGGCGGCATGACGGCGTTCGTCCTCGAGGAAGGCGATCCCGGCGTGTCCGCCGGCCGCAAGGAGGAGAAGCTCGGGCTGCGCGCCTCGTACACGGGCTCGATCGTGCTGGAGGGCGCGCGTATCCCGGCGGGGCGGCGGCTGGGGGAGGAGGGTCAGGGCCTCCCGATCGCGCTGGACTTCTTCGAGGCCTCGCGCCCGCAAGTCGCGGCGGCCGCCGTGGGAGTCGCGCGTGCCGCGTTCGAGTACGCCGCCGAGTACGCGCGCGGGCGCCAGGCCTTCGGCAAGCCGATCGTGGACAAGCAGGGCATCTCCTTCAAGCTCGCCGACATGGCGATGGAGATCGAGGCCGCGCGGCTCCTCGTCTGGCGTGCCTGCGACGCGGTCGACCGCGGACGGGACGCCGGTCTCCTCGGCTCCTACGCCAAGGCGTTCGCGGCCGACGCGGCTATGCGCGCCACGACCGAGGCCGTCCAGATCCTCGGCGGCGCCGGGATCATGGGCGACCACCCGGTCGAGAAATGGTTCCGCGACGCGAAGGTCTTGCAGGTCGTGGAGGGCACCTCGGAGATCCAGCGGCTCATCGTCGCGGGCTACCTGAAACGAGGCCTGCGAGAGCGCGTTCGCGGATAGGGCAACAGCCTGGCTCGAAGGTACAATCTGGCTCTTTGAGCGCAGAGGCTGGGACGCACGCGGTTCGGGTTCGACGCCGGCGGAAGCCGGCTGCGCGTCAGCTTGCGCTGCGCTGGTCGCTGCTGGTCGTCGTCCTGATCATGCTGCTGGCGAGCATCGTCGGATTCGTGTTCGCCGGCTCGTCCGACCGGATCGCGAAGGGGGTCAAGATCGCCGGCATCGACGTCAGCGGAATGACGACGGCGCGAGCCAAGGCACTCCTCCAACACCGCTCGGCCAAGCTGGAGCACGTCCCGGTCGTCTTCGTCTCCGGGTCGCACCGCTTCGAGATCACGCCCGCGCGGCTCGGCGTGAAGGTCGACTGGGCCGCCGCCGTCGCGGCCGCCGAGGACCGCGGAGGCGGATTCGGCCCTCTGCGTGGCCTGAAGCGGCTCGAGGTCAGGCTATTCGGCGCCGAGGTGGCGCCGCCTGTGCAGGCATTCAACGCGGCCCTCGGCTACCAGTTGGCGCTGATCGCGCACGAAGTCGACCGACCCCACCGCGACGCCGCGCTGAAGCTACACGGGCTCCAGCCGGTTGTCGTCCCCGGGCAGGACGGTCACCTCCTCGACCGCCCGGCGGCCGCGGACGTCCTCGTCCGCTCGCTGGCGTCGCTCGAGCGGGGCGCGCCCGTTGCGCTCCCGGTCGAGATCGACGCGCAGACCGTGACCACGGATGATCTGAAGGACGCGACCGAGCAGGCGCGGACCGCGCTCTCGGCGCCCGTGCGGCTGACGCTCGGCCCGACGACCTGGCGCCTCCCGCGCTGGAAGATCGCACCCCTCCTCGACCTACCCGACCACGGGTCGACCACGGTCGGCCTCGGCGGGCCGGGGGAGCGGAAGTGGATCAGGCGGATCTCCGGCACGGTCGACCGCGAGCCGAGAGACGCGACGTGGGCTATCGGCGCCCACATCCGCGTCATCCCGGACCGGCCCGGCGTGCTGATCCAGCGGACGGCGACCGAGAAGGCGCTGCTGGCCGCGGTCCTCTCGCCGGACAACCGCCTGGCGAAGATCTCGGTGACATCTCTCCCGACGTCGCGGACGACCGAGCAGGCAAAGGCGATGGGGATCGTCGGCCTCGTCGGCAGCTACGAGACGTTCTACGGCGGGGACGCGAACCGGATCAACAACGTCCAGCTCGTCTCTCACCTGATCGACGGCACGCTCATCGGCCCCGGCGCCACGTTCTCGTTCAACGGGACAACCGGCGAGCGCACGGAGGCGAAGGGCTTCAAGGAAGCCCCAGTGATCATCAACGGCGAGCTCGGGACGGGGGTCGCCGGCGGCGTCTGCCAGGTCTCGACGACCGTGTTCAACGCCGCGTTCGAGGCAGGGCTGAACATCACGGAGCGGACGAACCACGCTCTGTACATCAGCCACTACCCGCTCGGGCGCGACGCGACCGTCAACTATCCCGACATCGACCTCAAGTTCGTCAACGACACGGAGCACTGGCTGCTCCTGCGGACGTTCGTCGGCTCGGATTCGCTCGTCGTCGGCCTGTACGGGACGCCGGTCCACCGCAGGGTCGTCAGCGAGACGACGCCGCTCAAGGCCACCGGGCCGGTTCCCGTCGAGCGGGTCGACGACCCGGCGATGCTGAAAGGCCACTCGTACGTGGAGGAGTCGGGCGTCCCGCCGCAGGAGACCAGCGTCCACCGGATGGTCTATGCCGCGAGTGGCACGGTGCTCCACGACGACACCTGGACGTCGTACTACCAGGGCGAGAAGCGGGTCATCAAGGTCGGGACGAAAGAGCCTCCGCCGCTGCCCAAGCCCACGTCGACGACCGGGACCGAGACCACGCCGACGACGACCACGCCCACCGAAACGACGCCGACTACCCCGACGACGACTCAGCAGCAGAAGACTCGGCCCGCTCCGCTCGCTCCAACTCGGCCTTGAGCCACTCGGGCATGCGGGTCGGCCGCAGCGTCCGGGCGTCCACACAGGCGTGCGACGTCCAGCCGTCGGCGATCGGCTCGCCGGCTCGCTCGATCGCATAGTCGAAGCGGAAGCGCGCGCCGCGCACGTCGCCGCAGCGCGTGCGGATCACGAGCACGTCGTCGAAGCGGGCTGGAGCGCGGTACCGGACATGCGCCTCCAGCGTCGTGGCCTCGAGCCCCTGATCGCGGAGCCCCTGGTAGCCGCCGGGGAAGCGCGCGAGGTACTCGACGCGCGCGACCTCGAGCCAGTCGAGGTAGGCGGCGTGGTGGGCGACGCCCTGCGCGTCGGTCTCCGAGAAGCGGACCTTCAGCTCGGTGGAGAACCGGAGCTCATCCACGGGCGTTCACGAGCCCGCCGACCGGCACCCAGTGGTTCTTCGCGTAGCGCTGGAGCTGGACGTGGTCGATCGGGTAGTAGTCGCTCGTCTTGACGGCGATCCCCTTGCGCAGAAACGGGTTGTTCCGTTCGTCCAGGTGCGTGGCCGCCTTGAGCAGGCTCGCACGGGTCGGGCTCTTTCCCGCGTGCTTCAGCGCGTCCACCATCGTGAAGGCCACGGCCATCCCGTAGAAGTGCGCGACGGCGTCGGGATTGGCGCCGTTCCCGTACTTCTCGAGGATGGACTTGTACAGCTTCACCGCCTTGTCGTTCTTGAGCTTCTTGTCGGTCGGATCCTTGAGGAAGGCGAAGCTGATCGCGCCGTTCGTCGCGCGGCCACCCGTGTTCAGTCGCGCGATGTTCATGACGAACGGGTCGATGGAGACCGAGGAGATGAAGACGTGGGGATGCCAGCCGTCCTTGTCCGCGTAGATGAACGACTGGAGCGCCTGCTTGGGAAGGGCGAAAATCATGAAGGTCTTCGCTCTGGAGGCTTTGAGGCCGTCCACCTGCGTCTTCACGTCCGCATCGGTCACTTCGTACGTCCGTGTGGCGACGATTCGGGCCTTGCCCTTGAGGCCGGCTTTCAGCCCGCGGAGGAGCTCGCTGCCGTACTCGGAGTTCTCGTACAGGACGCCGATCGTCGTTCCTTTCCGGTGTTTCGCGATATAGCGTCCGTAGAGCGCGCCCTCGCCCGAGAAGCTCGGGAGGTAGCCCATCGTCCACTTGTATTTCGCCCGCTGCTTGGCGATGACGTCGGCGCCGCTTCCGACGAAGAGCTGCGGGACGCCGACTGCGTTCAGGTACTGGCGGACAGCCAGGACGTGCTCGGTTCCGATGCTGTTGAAGATCGCGAAGACGCCGTCCTGCTGAACGAGTTGGCGCGTCGCCTGCACCGTCTTGGACGGGTCGTAGGCGTCATCCAGCACCTTGTAGTCGATCTTGCGCTTGAAGACGCCGCCGTGCGCGTTCACGTAGGCGAAATACGCCTGCGCGCCGCGCGCCACCGGCGCATACGCCGTCTCGGGGCCGGTCAGCGGCGCCGTGCCGCCGAGCAGGATGGACGTGGAGGTGACACCGGGCGTCGACGCGCGGCCCGCAAAGGCCACCGATAGGCTCAGCGCGAGGGCTACGACCGCCGCAACGAACAGGATCAGCCGTCTCACAGGAGAGCAACGATAGAGCGATTGCGCGGCTCGCCGGACTGGTACGGCGCAACCAGCCGTGCGTCGTCCTCACCGGCGCGGGTATCTCGACCGAGTCGGGCATCCCGGATTTCCGTTCGCCGACCGGCCTCTGGGCCGAGTTCGACCCGATGGAGTATGCGACCATCGAGGCCTTCCGGAGCGACCCGGAGAAGGTCTGGCGGTTCTACGGGCCCCGAATCTCGATGCTCAGGGACGCGGAGCCGAACGCGGCGCACCATGCGCTTGCGGAGCTCGAGCGGCTGGGGTTCGTCCAGGCGATCGTGACGCAGAACATCGACCTGCTCCACGAGCGTGCCGGGAGCCGGGAGGTCGTCGAGTTGCACGGGTCGATCCGGACGTCGACCTGCCCGCACTGCGGCGCGTCGCACGGCCTCGAGCGCGTGCTTGCGATGCTGGAGGAGCGACCCGGTGAGGCGCCGCGCTGCGAGTCGTGCGCCGCCGTTCTCAAGCCCGACGTCGTGTTCTTCGGCGAGCTCCTTCCCGAGCGCGAGATCCAGCGCGCATACGAGTTATCCCGGTCGGCGGCGCTCATGCTCGCAGTCGGCTCTTCGCTCGAGGTTCATCCGGTGGCCGCCCTACCGCTCCAGACGCTCGATGCCGGAGGTGCATTCGCGCTCGTCAACCTCGGCTCGACGCCCCTCGACGGCAAGGCCGCCGTGAACATCGAAGGGAGCGCGGCAGAGACGCTACCGGAGGTAGCGCGAATACTCAGAGGCTCAAACTAAGCAGCGGTGCGTTTGACCGGCCGCTCTTCGAGCACCTCGCGGCAGGAGAAGCAGAAGGTGCGCTCGACTTCGTACGGAATGCCGTTGCGCTGGAGGAGCACCACCGTGGTGACCGGCGTATGCTCGTGAGCCTTCGTCTCGGCGACCTTCATCGTCAATTCAGACTAGATCGGGTCCCGGAGGTTAGTGATTGAGCACCGTAAAAATCCTGTGAAGATCCAGCGCCGTCTATTGATCTTGCTCGCGTTCGCCGTCGCCGCAATTGCGGCTGCGGGTCTGGCGGGCCGCGGAGCGGGGAACAAGGCGACGGTTGCCGCGGGAGGTCCCGACTCCCGGACGCAACCGCTCGCAGACGGTTGCACGCGGGACCGCGGCTCGATCCTCACGAAGCAGGTGCCGAACTGGGTGTACGTCGGCGGGGGTCTCGCACAGAATCAGGTCCTCACCGGGGTGGTCGACTCGCAGTACCAGCCAGACAAGGCGGCGGAGCCGACGGGGACGGACGACCCGTTCACCCATACCTCCTACGACTTCACGTTCAACGTCAAGCCGGATCCTCCCTACGAGAACCTCCTCGGAACCGGCAACTTCGAGGGCCAGAGCTCGGAGACCTCCCGGCTGCACACCGAGCGGGAGTCGCTGAGCTTTCCGTCCTGGGCCTGGCCCGACCGCGGCGACCGCATCTCTCTCGTCGGTTCCTGGGTCTGGGACTGCGATCACCTGACGGCTACCGGTGAGCACACGGAGATCCATCCCTGGCGCGTCCTCTGGGTCGAGCGCAATCCGGGCGGCTCTTCGCGGAGGAGCTCGTCCGGAGACAGAGAGGGCGACCTGTACGTGACGCACGCCGGCACGCCCGCCGACACGCAGGCGCTGTGCGCTCACCAGACGAAGGGCGACCGGAACGCCTTCAAGCAGTGCGTCGCGACCCCGGTCACGAGCGTTCCCGTGACGGGGACGTACACGTTCGTGCTGAAGGCCGGAAAGAAGCCTTCGCCGACGGCTCGCCTCGTCTACCGCGCGACCGACGTAGGGGCGTCTTCGTCGGCAACGGTAAGGCGCTTCGCCGACGGGATCTCGGTTTCCGTGGACGCGTCCCAGCCGCTTGTCGCGAAGAGGTTCTTCGTCGGCTGGCGTCCGGTGAAGGCACGTCCCCTGCACCTGCGTATCCGTCTCGACTCACTGCTCGTACGGCGCGCGATGGATCCCGGCTGCCCGCCGTACGACTTGAACTGCCCCTTCAAGGACGAGTCGACCCTCATCGGCCAGGTGACCACCCCGCCCGGCGAGTGGAATGTCTACCTGGACGCGGGAGGGATCTGGACTTCCTGGAAGCCGATCGTCATCGAGGTCGCCGATGGCCAGACGGTTCGCACGAAACAGCGGATGGACCTCTTCCTCACGAAGGGGAGGCCGTGGCGGTTCTTCGTTCAGACACGGGAGTGCGACTTCGGGTCGCTCGGGAACGCGAATTCGGTCCGAGGCAGCGTCGCGCCGTGCCCGCACATCAACGAGGTCGGCAACACCGTGAGCGACGACCAGCCGGGGATCCTGGCAGTCCATTTCCGCTCCCCGCAGGCGAGTCTCGGCAGGCACCAGGTGAACTCGAGCCTCGCTGGATCGACCTGTCCGGCCTCCAACGTGCACGGCTGCTACCGGTTGACGTTCACGATTTCTCGAATCCGGCCATAATCAGGCAATGGCTACAGAGAAGACCGACAACAAGGATCTGGTCGCGCGGATCAAGGACGCGGGCGAGGACGCGATTCAGAAGATCGGCGACGTCCCGGGCGGCAAGATCGCCCTCGACGCGCTGAATGGCCTGCGCGACCGGATAGACGACCTTCAGAAGCGCATGAAGCGCGTTGACGAGCTCGAGAAGCGCGTCGAGGCGCTCGAGAAGGCCGCCAAGAAGCCGGTGCCGAGCAAGCGCTCCTCGAGCTCTTCGCATCCGTCTTCGAAGTCGACCCCCAACAACAGCTAGTCAGAGCCAGGGACCCGCACCCGGAGGGCGCCGGGGACGATCTCGAAGCGCGCCGGCGTCGTCCCGGGCTGCTCGCCGTCGAGCACGACTGGAAGCGGGGGATCCGACTCGATGGCGACGCTCGCCCCGCGCACGAGCTCGATCTTGGGATGCCCGAGATGGCGGCCGCTGTAGATCTTCGGAAACGTGGTCATGAAGTCGAGCTTGGTCACGTCGCCGAAGAGCACTGCGTCGAGCAGCCCGTCGTCCATCACCGCCTCCGGCGCGATCTTCATCCCGCCCGCCGCATAGGGGCCGTTCATCGCGACGATCTCGAACATCTGCCCGCGTCGGGTCTCGCCGCCGACGGCCGCCTCAACGCCCGCGCTCTTCCAGCGGGCGAACACCTTGACCGTCGAGACCATGAAGGAGACCTTGCCGCCGAGCGCCTTCGACGAGGAGTTCGCGTCCTGGGCGATCGCGCCGCTGATCCCCGCTCCGGCGAAGTTGGCGAACCAGGCTTCCCCGCGGTGGAAGGTCGCGCGGCCTGCGTCGATCGTCCGCACGCGCCCGTCGAGGGCGACTCGAACGGCCTCGTCGAACTTGAGCGGGAGCCCCAGGCTGCGCGCGAAGTCGGTTCCCGTCCCGCGCGAGAGGAGGGCGATCTCCGCGTCGCCCGCCGCACCGAGCAGGCCGTTCACGACCTCGTACACGGTGCCGTCCCCGCCGACGACCACGAGTCGGGTCGCGCCCGCGTGGACGGCCTCGCCGGCCAGCTCGGTCAACTGTCCCGCGCGTTCGGAGATGAGCGCGTCGCCGCGCAGGCCGAGCTCGGCGGCGCGCCGGGCGAGCACAGGCCATTTGCGCCCCGTCGAGCCGTTGGCCGACGCGGGGTTGACGAGGAAGACGGTGCTCACGCGACTCCCGCCAGGGCGATGCGGGCCATCCGTTCGACCGCCTGGTCGAGGTCCTCGTCGGAGATCCTCCCGTGCCCGGCCTCGTACGTGTCGCTCACCGTCAGCAGGCAGGCGGCCTGCGCGCCGCGCAGCGATGCCACCGTGAAGAGCGTGGCGGCTTCCATCTCGACGGCGAGCAGCCCCCGTGCAGACCAGCGAGCGAACCGCCCGTCGTCGGGCTCGTAGAAGACATCGGTGGACACGATCGGCCCGACGTACGTGATGCGCTCGCCGATCTCCTTGGCCGCGTGCACGACGCCGTGCAGCAGGTCCCAGTCGGCGGTGGGCGCGATCGCCTCGCCCTCGGCGTAGCGCTGCGACGTCCCGTCGTCGGGCACCGCCGAGAGCGCGAGGATCAGGTCTCCGTGAGCCAGGTGCGGCTGGAGCGCGCCGCACGTCCCCACGCGCAGAAGGCGCTTCACGCCGAGCTCGATCAGCTCCTCGACGACGATCGCCGCCGACGGGCCTCCCATTCCGGTGGACTGCACCGAGACCGGCTTTCCCTCGAAGTTGCCGGTGTAGCCGAGCAACCCTCGCTCGTTGTTCTGCTCGACCGCGTCGTCCAGGAGCCGCTCGGCGATCAGGCGCGCGCGGTTCGGGTCGCCGGGGAGGAGGCAGGCCTTCGCGTAGTCGCCGGGCTGGGCGCGGACGTGGACTGGCATCCCGTGCAGCCTAAAGTTTCAGTCGATATGAACGTCTTCACACCGGACCGGGGCGCGTTGCTCGACTTCTGCGCCGAGGATCCGATCGAGCGAGTCTTCATCGAGGATCTCGTCCGCCGCGGCGGCGGACGCCTGAGCGCGATCGGGGACGGGGAGCGCTTGCTCGCCGTTGCGCACGTCGGCGTCAACGTCGTCCCGTCGGGACAGGGCTGCGCGGCCTTCGCCGGCCTCGTCGATACGCGCGCGCGCATGATCATCGGCGGCGAGGAGGCCGTCGGGGAGCTCTGGGACGCCGTCGCGCGCCGGCTTCCCGCGCCGCGCGAGGACCGGCCGGGCCAGCCGGTCTACGTCATGGACGAAGAGCCCGAGCCGGGCGAGTCAGGTCTGCGGGATGCGACCCTCGACGACCTCGACCTACTCGTTCCGGCCTGCGCGGCAGCGCACCGGGAGGAGCTCGGCAGCGATCCGCTGCGCGCCGATGCGGAGGGCTTTCGCTGGCGGACGCGCGCGCAGATCGAAGACGGCCGCTCGTGGATCTGGAGGGACAACGGCACCATCCTGTTCAAGGCCGAAGCGTCGGCCTGGACGCCGAGTGCCGTTCAGCTGCAGCAGGTCTGGGTCGACCCCGACGTAAGGAACCGCGGCCATGCGCAGCGGGCGCTGCGCGACCTCTGCCGCCGGCTGCTGGCCCAGACGCCCTCGGTCTGCCTGTTCGTGCGGCCGGAAAACGCACCCGCGATGCACGTGTACGAGAAGATCGGGATGCGCCGCCAGGGGAGCTACCGAAGCGTGCTGCTATGACCGTCCCGGAGCGCGTCGAGGCGTTCATCCGCCGTCACGAGCTCATCGATCCGGGCGGCGACGTGACCTGTCTCGTCTCCGGCGGCGCCGACTCGACCTGTCTCTGGCACGCGCTGCGCTCGCTCGGCTACCGGGTCAGGGCGCTGCACGTCGCGCACGGGTTGCGCGGGCGACGAGTCCGACGAGGACGCCCGCTTCTGCCGCGAGCAGCTCGGGCGCCGAGGTCGTGGACGGCCGGCCCGCCGGTGCCACGAGCGAGCACGCGCTTCGCGAGATCCGTTACTCGTTCGCACGCGACCGGCTCCGCGCTACCGGTCACACGGCCTCGGACCAGATCGAGACGGTCCTCTACCGCCTCGTGGCAAGCGGCGTGGCCGGCGGTATCAAGCCGAAGCGCGAGGACGGCGTCGTCCGCCCGCTGCTCGAGCTCTGGCGCGACGAGACCGAGGCCTACTGTCGCGCCGAAGGGCTGCTGTTCCGCACGGACACGTCCAACCCGGACACGAAGCGCGGGCTCATCCGCGAGCGGATCCTCCCTCTCCTGCGCGAGCTCCACCCGGCCGCGGAGAAGAACCTCCTGCGGCTCGCCGAGCAGCGCCCGTCGAAGCTCGACGAGCTGCTCGCCTCCACCGAGGGCTCCCGTCGCATCGACTTGGGCCAGGGGCTCACCGCGGTGCGGGAGTACGAGCGAGTCTGGCTCGAACAAACTCCTGTCGCGCTCGAGGGTCGCGTCCGCTGGGGGGCGTGGACGATCGAGTCGGAGCTCGGAGGCCTTAAGGTACGGGCCTGGCGACCAGGCGACAGGCTCGCCGGGCGCAGCAAGAAGATCCAGGACGTGTTCGTCGACGCCAAGATCCCCCGATCCGAGCGCGAGGCGTGGCCTCTCGTCGTGCGCGGCGACGGTGTGGTCGCGGTTCCTGGCATCGTGGAGCTCCCAGGTGTGAAAGCCTGGCGAGACAAATGAGCAGCGTCACCGCAGTCGGAGAGGTGCTGATCGACGAGGCCGCGCTGCGGCAACGGATCGAGGAGCTCGGCGAGGAGATCTCGGCGGACTACGACGGCCGCGAGGTGCTGCTGGTGGGAGTGCTGAAGGGCGCCGTGTTCTTCATGGCCGACCTGATGCGGCAGCTCTCCCTGCCCTGCGAGATCGATTTCATGGCCATCTCCAGCTACGGCGAGGGGACGGATTCGTCCGGTGTCGTCCGGATCCTCAAGGATCTCGACAGCAACATCACCGATCGCCATGTCCTCATCCTCGAGGACATCATCGACACGGGCTTGACACTGTCGTACCTCATGCGGAACCTCGGTGCGCGCGAGCCCGCCTCGCTCGAGGTGTGCGCGCTACTGGTAAAGCACGGCCGCCGCGAGACGGATGTACCCGTCAAGTACGTCGGCTTCGAGATCCCGAATCGCTTCGTGGTGGGATACGGCCTCGATTTCGGGGAGCGCTACCGCAACTTGCCGCACGTTGCGGTCTTGGAGCCCGAATCGTCCTAGAAGCGTGATAGAAGCAGGGAAAACCGCATGCCGACGCCGAGCTACGGGGGAATCAACGGTGCTACCCTGGCGTTGGAGATCTTGTGAATCGATTCTTCCGTAGCGCACTTTTCCCCCTGATCGTCATCGTGCTGCTCGTCTACCTGGCGAGCCAGACGCTCATGCGCGGGGGCGGCAAGGAGACCAAGGTCTCGACCTACGGGCTGACCCAGGCGATCAAGAACAACCCGAGCGGGATCTCGGATGTCTCGATCGACCCGAACAAGCAGAAGATCAGCTTCACGCTGAACGGAAGCAAGAGCTCGGTCAGCTACGCGTCGGCGCAGGACGAGCACCAGATCGTCAACCTGATGCAGGACAACAGCGTCGACTACAACTCCAAGGGGGTCGGCTCGTCGCCGTGGTGGTCGATCCTCACCTCGCTCTTGCCGTTCGTCCTCCTGTTCGGCTTCTGGATCTTCCTCATGAACCAGGTGCAGGGCGGCGGCTCCAAGGTGATGAGCTTCGGGAAGAGCCGCGCGAAGCGGATGACTCCCGACTCGCCGAAGATCGGCTTCAAGGACGTCGCCGGCGTCGAGGAGGCGGTCGAGGAGCTGCAGGAGATCAAGGAGTTCCTCGAGAACCCGAAGAAGTTCCAGGCGCTTGGCGCGCGCATCCCCAAGGGCGTCCTCCTGTACGGGCCCCCCGGCACCGGCAAGACGCTGCTCGCGCGCGCGGTTGCCGGTGAGGCAGGCGTGCCGTTCTTCTCGATCTCCGGCTCGGACTTCGTCGAGATGTTCGTCGGCGTCGGCGCGAGCCGCGTGCGCGATCTGTTCGAGCAGGCCAAGCAGGCGTCGCCGTGCATCGTGTTCATGGACGAGATCGACGCCGTCGGCCGTCACCGCGGCGCCGGCCTCGGCGGGGGCCACGACGAGCGCGAGCAGACGCTGAACCAGCTCCTCGTCGAGATGGACGGGTTCGAGCTGAAGGACAACATCATTCTGATCGCGGCCACGAACCGGCCCGACATCCTCGACCCGGCGCTGCTCCGCCCGGGCCGCTTCGACCGCCAGATCGTCGTCGACAGGCCCGACCGGAACGGCCGCCGCAAGATCCTCGAGGTGCACGCGAAGGGTAAGCCGCTCGCATCCGTGATCGATCTCGACGCGCTCGCGGCCGGAACGCCCGGCTTCACGGGCGCCGACCTGGCGAACCTCGTGAACGAGGCGGCGCTGCTCTCCGCGCGTCGCGGCAAGAAGATGATCGAGCAGGAGGAGCTCGAGGAAGGGGTCATGCGCGTGATCGCCGGCCCGGAGAAGAAGACGCGCCTCCTCTCCGAGCACGAGCGCAAGATCACCGCCTACCACGAGCTCGGGCACGCGCTCGTCGGCCACTACCTCGACCAGGACGCAGACGTGCACAAGATCTCGATCATCTCCCGCGGCCAGGCGCTCGGCTACACAATCTCCCTTCCGCGCGAGGATCGCTACCTCACCACGAAGTCGAATCTTATGGACCGCCTGGCGATGACGCTCGGCGGGCGCACGGCGGAGGAGCTCGTCTTCCACGAGGTCACGACCGGCGCCGCGGACGACCTGGAGAAGGTTACGTCGACGGCCAAGCAGATGGTCATGCGCTACGGGATGAGCGAGAAGCTCGGCCCGCGCGTCCTCGGCCGCAACCACGACATGCCGTTCCTCGGCCGCGAGATGGGCGCCGAGCCCGACTACTCCGAGGAGATCGCGCGCGAGATCGACGACGAGATCCGCCGCGTGATCGAAGAGGCGCACACGCGGGCCCGCGAGGTGCTGGAGCAGCACATCGACAAGCTGCACCAGCTCTCGATGATCCTCATCGAGCGCGAGACGATCGACAAGGACCAGTTCGAGCGTCTGCTCGCCGGCGAGGCCGAGGAGAACGTCTTCGTGGACGAGCAGCCGGTCGCCGAGCCGGAGCCGGCCCGCGAGCCGGAACGGAAGCCGGCGCCGAAGCCGAAGCCCTTCCCGCTCCCGGGCGCGGCGATGAAGCCTCCGCCTCCCGAGCCCGAGCCTTCCTGACCGCCGCTCCGTAAGTCAGAATCCCCGTCCATGACTGGCGGCCGTGCCGCGTAGAGGAAAGGGGATCGGATGAACAGAATGCAGCTGGCGGGAATCGGCGTCCTGGCCGGGGCGCTGACGATCATCGGGGCGGTCGGCCCGTGGGCGACTTTCCGCGGGCTGTCGTTCAGCGGAACCGACGCGAATCGCGGAGTGACCGTGGCGGTCGCCGCAGGCGTGGGCCTCCTGCTCATGGCGTTCGCGGGCTGGAAGAACCTGCGCTGGGCCGCGATGCTCGCTGCGGTCGCGGGCCTGATCTCGTTCGGGCTCACCGTCTGGAGCTTCGCCGCGATCAACAAGTTCGCCGGCGCTCCTGGCTCGCTTTCGATCGGGCGCGGCTGGGGCATCTGGCTGTCGCTGATCGGCTCGATCGTCCTCGTCGTGACGGCGTTTCTCGCAGCGCTCGTGAGGGAACCGGACGCTGCCGTCGAAGTGCCCACCGAAACGACGACGACCTGACGAAACGGCCCGGCATCCGCCGGGCCGTTTTCCCTCTTCGAGCGGGACTACTGCCCCGGCGGGGGCGCGCCCTTCGACGCCCAGAACTGATTGAGCCTGTTCTGGACCTTGTAGAGCCAGATGATGCCGCCGACGTACGGGATGAGGACCCAGAACCCGCTCAGTCCGCTGATCGGGTTGTTCGGGTTTCCGTCCTCGTTGTACATGCGCCCGACGTATGCCGGGAGCAGGAAGATCGAGACGATCACGAATGCGAGCAGGGTGCCGACGAGTCCGTTGACGCCCTGCTTGCGGTAGTTCTTCAGCATCTCGAACGACGTGTAGTACCAGTAGATGGAGTAGATCCCGAGCGTGAAGATCGACATCAGGATCACGAACAGGATGCCGCGCTGACGGCCGATCGGACGATCGGCGACCGCAGGTGCCGCGGCGGCGGGCTGTGCTGCCTCTGTCATTCCATACCTCCTAGCTTGCGGGAGCGGGCGCCGCCTCCATGGCGGGCCCGGCCTTGCTCTCCCAGTAGCGGTTGAGAGCGCCCTGCACCTTCACGAACCACACGATCGCCCCGGCGATCGGCAGGAGGATCCACCATCCCGTGTGGCCCGTCACCGGCTTCGGCTGTCCGTCCTCGGCATACAGGTTGCCGACCTCGGAACCGGCGAAGAACGGAATCGCGATCGAGCCGCCCACGAACATCAGGATCAGCGCGATGAGCCCGCCGATGCCCTGCCCGTTGCGACGGTTCTTCAGCTCCTCGAAGGTCGCGTACGACCACCAGTAGGTGTAGATGAAGAAGGTGATGATGGTCATCAGGATGCCGAATCCGACGCCGCGTTTGTTCCCGAGCGGCCCGGCCGGTTTCTGCATGTTCATGGGGGAGCCTCCTCGTCGGGGTCGGGGAGGTTCATACCACAGTCGCGACTAACCTCCAAGTTCAGTGAGCGGTTCTAGGGCGCCGATCGAGGAGCGGTTTCCCCGCCCGTCGGTCATGGGCGTCGTCAACGTGACGCCGGACAGCTTCTTCGACGGGGGCGTGCACTTCCGGCCGGGGGCCGCGGTCGCTTCGGCCAGGAAGATGGTCGCGAATGGAGCTGCGATCGTGGACGTCGGTGGGGAGTCGACGCGGCCGGGCTCGGAAGGGACCGGGGCGGAGGAGGAACTGCGCCGCGTCCTCCCCGTGCTCGAGGCGCTCGCGGGCGAGGTTCCCGCCTCGATCGACACGGCGAAGGCCGAGGTCGCTCTGCGGGCGCTCGCCCTCGGCGTGGAGATGGTCAACGACGTGACAGCACTGCGAGGCGATCCCCGGATGGCGGAGGTCGTCGCCGACGAGGGCGCCTACCTGTGCCTGATGCACATGCAGGGCGAGCCGCGCACGATGCAGGTGAACCCGACCTACGACGACGTCGTCTCGGACGTGGCACGTTTCCTCGAGGAGAGGCTGGCGTTCGCAGTCGCGGAGGGCGTGCGCGAGGAGCTCGTCTGCCTCGACCCGGGCATCGGCTTCGGCAAGACGCTCGAGCAGAACTTCGAGCTCGTCCGCCGGCTGAACGAGCTGACCGCGATCGGCAGGCCCGTGCTGATCGGGTTCTCGCGCAAGAGCTCACTGGGCCGGATACTCGGCGACCCCGGCGCGAAGACGGGGCCGCTGTCCGCCAGCCTCGCGGTCGCGGTCGCCGCGTACGAGCGCGGGGCGGCGATCATCCGCGCGCACGACGTGCGGGAGACGGTGGAGGCTCTGACCGCGGCGCGTGCCGTGGTGGGCGGATGATCGAGGTCGAGCTGCACGGGCTCGAGGTCTTCGGGCATCACGGGGTGTCCGAAACAGAGCAGGAAAGGGGTCAGACCCTGCTCTGGGACGTCGCTTGGCGGCTGGGGGAGGTGTCCCAAGACGACCTGTCGGCGACGGTGGATTACGTCGAGGTGGCCGAAGTGGTCAAGGAAGTGTCGGACGCGCGGCGCTTCCAGTTGCTCGAGTCGCTGGCGGGGGCCGCCGCGGACGCGATCTACGAGCGCTTCTCGGTGCAGTGGGTGCGGGTGCGGGTTCGCAAGCCAGATGTCGACCTGCCCGTCGAGTTCACCGCTGCGACCGTCGAGCGGCCGTGACGCGCGCCTACGTTGGACTCGGGGCCAACCTCGGCGACCGCGAGGCGACGATGCGGAGTGCGATCGATCTCCTGGGAGACGAGGTCGTCGCCGTCTCGACCTTCCGCGAGACCGACCCCGTCGGGTACGCGGACCAGCCGCGCTTCCTGAACGCCGCCGTCGCGCTCGAGACCGCGCTGACGCCGCGGGAGCTCCTCGACCGGCTCCTCGCGGTCGAGCGCGAGCTGGGACGGATCCGCGACGGCCCACGCTATGGACCGAGGACGATCGACCTCGACCTGCTCCTGTACGGGGACGAGATCGTGGACGAGCCGGGGCTGCGCGTCCCGCACCCGCGCCTCGCCAAGCGGCGATTCGCCCTCGAGCCGCTCTTCGAATTGGACCCCGACCTCATCATCCCCGGCGCCGGCCCGGTCTCGGCACTGTTGCAGGGACTAGAATGACTGCCGCGCCATGTCGCACCTTGACGAGCTTGACGAATACGAGGCCGAGCTCGAGCTCGCGCTCAAGAAGGAGTACACGGCCGTCTTCGGCCTCTTCCGCTACTGCGTGCTGACGCAGGACGCGACGTACCTCTGCAACAAGCTCGACATGAACTACGCGCCCCAGGCGAGCTACCCGTTCTTCCACATCAAGATGGAGGACGTCTGGGTCTGGGACAAGAACCGGCCAACCCGGATCATCCCGCGCGCCGAGGTGTACACCTCGAGTGACGTCACCGTCGAGGAGCTGCGTGGAGCGGGCGACGAGCCGCAGCTGACCGCCGAGGCGCTCGCCGAGAAGATCGGCGAATCACTGTCTTCCGACGAAGACTGACGTCTAAACAGGCATCGTGAGGAGGAGGGTCCTCACCGTGATGGTCTTGCCGGCGCTGACAGCCGGGCTCGCCAGCGCGGCGCCCGCCAAGCAAGGCGGGATCTTCCGCGTCGGCACGACCGGGGCGTCCGTGCAGATCGATCCGCAGCTGAGCTACGTGACGACGGGTTGGTGGCTCGAGTACGCAACTGCTGCAAAGCTCTACAACTACGCGGACAAGGCCGGACAGCCTGGAGGGCTGCTGCGGCCGGAAGTCGCATCCCGGTTCGCTGTCTCAGGGGACGGGAGGACGTACACGTTCACGATCCGCAAGGGCTTCCGCTTTTCGGACGGGACGCCGGTGACGGCGAAGAACTTCGCCTACGCGATCAAGCGCGTGACCGACCCCGGCGTCGCCTCACCAGCTTCGGCCTTCATCACTCAGGTGCGCGCGGCGGAGGCGAAGGGGAAGGAGCTGGTCATCCGCCTGAGCAAACCGGACGCCTCCCTGCTGACGAAGCTCGCGATGCCGTTCTTCCAGGCCACGTCGCTGAAGCTGCCGCTGAAGAGGGAGGTGACGACGGGGTATCCCTCGGCCGGGCCGTACTACTTCGCCAAGAACGTCGTCAATGAGCTCACGTCGCTGCGGCGGAATCCCTACTACCACGGCAACCGCCCGCGGCATCTAGCCGGCGTCGACGTCCAGTGGAACCAACCAGCGGATGTGGAGAGTCCATTTGACTTGACGACGCCGTCCGAGGCGGACGTTCCGCAACTCGTGCAGCGTTTCGGAGTCAATAAAAGCCGCTTCTGGCGGATGCCGATCAACTGCATGGGCTACATCCCGTTCAACGACGCAAACGGCATCTTTGCCGGCAATCCGCAGCTACGGAAGGCCGTCAACTGGGCGCTCGACCGGACCGAGTATTTCGGTGGTTCGTTCACGATCACTCCGTGGACCCACCTCCTCACTCCGCTGACGCCGGGTGCCGTGACCGCGAAGAAGAAGCAGCCCTACGGCGTCCGCGCGAACATCGCCAAGGCGCGCAAGCTCGCGGCGGGACACTTCCGCGACGGGCGGATCACGGTCGCCTACCGTTCGTCCGGGACTGTGAATCCGCGGCAGGCCCAGATCGTCCGGGACGCTCTGATCAAGCTCGGCTTCGACCCGGCGACGATCGTCATGAAAGGGTTTTCGGGGGCGCAGATCTACGACGCGCTCGGCGTCAAGGGAAACAATGGGATCGATATGGGCGTCGGCTTGGGATGGTGCTCGGACTACACGGACGGCGACTCTTTCCTGCGTACCGGCTTGGGAGTGGCGCAGTTCCCCGGTTATGACGCGAAGATCGCCGCTGCCCAGCGCCTCGCGCCCGCCCAGCGCGCGAAGGCGCTCGGGAAGCTGGACATCGCGATCATGAAGAACGCGGCGCCCGCTGCGCCGATGGGCTACTACAACAACCTCTTCTTCTTCTCGAACCGGGTCGATCCGCACAGCCTCGTGTACAGCCCCGTCTACACGGACTGGAGCATCCCGGCACTGGCGCTGAAGTAGTCAGGCTACGACGCGCTGCCGCTCGGCGTAGAAAGCCTCGAAGCGGCCGACCGGCGTCTTCAGAAACTCCGCGAGATCGAGCTCGAGCCGGGCGATTCCGCCGCGCAGGCGGAACATCTGGAAGTCGACCCGCCGTTCGCCGTCGCAGATGTGCCCGTCCCGGTCCTCTCCCGCGAGCGAGGCGCCGCATTCGGAGCACGGGATGTACTGGGAATGGGCAAAGAACGCGAACATCACCTCGTAAATCCCACAGGGAGCCGTGGTGAAAACATCTAGGCTCGCTTCAGTGGCGCTGCTAGCGATCGACGTTGGCAACACGCAGACGGCCCTCGGCTTGTTCGACGGGACCGACCTCGTCGAGCACCGGCGGGCGGCGACCGAGCCGGCGCGGACGGGGGACGAGCTCGGCGTCCTGCTCCGCAACCTGCTCGACCTCGACGGCCTCGAAGGCATCGTCCTCGCCTCGAGCGTTCCGCAGCTTCTGCGCGCCTACGAAGAAGTGGCGGACGGGATCGGGACCGCCATCCTGATCCTCGGCCCCGGCACGCGCACCGGCATGCCCATTCGCTACGACGACCCGCGCGAGGTCGGCCCCGACCGGATCGCGAATGCGGTCGCCTCACGCGAGCGCTACGGCGCACCGTCCATCGTCGTCGACTTCGGGACGTCGACCAACTTCGACATCGTCTCAGCCGAGGGCGAGTACGTCGGCGGCGTGCTCGCGCCCGGGATCGAGATCTCGATGGACGCGCTCTTCGCCCGAGCGGCGAGGCTCTTCAAGGTCGATTTCGTCGAGCCGCCCTCGGTGATCGGAAAGACGACGGCGGCCGGCCTGCAGTCGGGGCTCGTCTACGGGTTCGCCGGACAGGTGGACGCGATCGTCGACCGCGTCCGCGCGGAGCTCGGCGCGGACGCTCCGGCCATCGCGACAGGGGGTCTCGCCGACCTGATCTCGCCGCACGCGCGCACCATCGAGCGGGTGGACCACTTCCTCACGCTCGAGGGCCTGCGCCTGGTCTGGGAGCGCAACCGGTAGACCGGCACAAGGCGCTCGTCGTCGCGGCCCTGGCGACCGTCTACCTCGTCTGGGGCTCGACCTACCTCGCCATCAAGGTGATGGTCGAGACCATGCCGCCGCTCCTGTCCGCGGGCCTCAGGTTTCTGCTCGCGGGCGGGGTTTTGTACGGCTGGATCTGGTTCCACGGCGGCAGGCCGAGGCTGCGGATGGGGCGGCGCGAGCTTCTGGCCGCGTTCGTCCTCGGAGTCCTGTTCTTCCCAGGCGGGAACGGGCTCGTGACGCTGGCGGAAAAGGAGGCGCCGTCCGGTCTGTCGGCCCTCATCATCGCGGCGATTCCGTTGTGGGTCATCGTCTTCAGGCTCGTCGCGAGGGAACGTGTGCCGCGTGTGACGCTCGCCGGTGTTGGCGCCGGGTTCGTCGGCGTCGGCATCCTCGTCGCGCCGGGCTCACATGCCGCCGGGATCGCCTTGTGGAGCCTGCTCACGCTTGTCGCTGCCTCGTTCTGCTGGGCGTTGGGATCGTTCCTGTCCCCACGCGCACCGCTCCCCCGAGACGTGCTCGTGACCGCTGCGGCCGAACAGGTACTCGGCGGCTTGGTGCTCCTCGTCATCGGCTTCGCCGCGGGGGAGACGCTCGACGTCGGCGCGTGGTCGGGCCGCTCGCTCGGCGGCTTCGCCTATCTCGTCACCGCCGGCTCGCTCCTGGCGTTCACGGCCTACGCGTGGCTCCTGCACAACGCGCCGATCTCGACCGTCGCGACCTACGCGTTCGTGAATCCCGTCGTCGCGGTGCTGCTCGGCTGGTGGCTCCTCTCGGAGCAGCTGACCGCGGCGATGCTCATTGCCGCGGTGGTGATCGTCGCGTCGGTTGCGCTCGTGGTCAGGACCGAAAGGTACGACGAGCCCACGCCATCAGACGTCCGCTGAGCGACGGCTCGTGCGCGAGCCTGGCCTCGCGCTTCTGCTCCTGGCGCACCCAGGCGCGATGTCGCATCGACCGGGTCGCGTACTTGGGCTTCCAGTAGACGGGCCGGCGGCCCATCAACCGCCGCCGTAGATGGAGATCGGCAGCTCGAGCTCGATCTCATCCGCGGGCAGCCCGTCCTCGAGCCGCTCGAGCAGGTCGGCGGCACCCGGCACGGCGATGAGGAGCCGCTGCTCGACGTCGGCGATGGTGGGAAGCTGCGTCAGCTCGGACTTGAAGGGCCGCGGGAAGCGCCCGCGGCCGAGGTACCACCCGTAGAACTTCTTCAGGAAGCTGGTTGCGCGCTGCTCGCCGAGCTCCCGCACGGTCTCGCGCATGAACAGCATCAGCTCGGCGACTATCTCCTCGCGCGTCGGCTCCGGAGGATCGATCTCGACGATCTCCTGCAGCACCCACGGGTTGCCCTGCGCTGCGCGGCCGACCATGACCGCAGCGGCCCCCGTCGTGGCGAGCACCGCCTGGGCGCGGGCGCGCGAGGTGATGTCTCCGGACGCGATCACGGGGACGCCCACGCGCTCCACGAACTCGGCCGTCAGTGAGTGGTCGGCCTCACCGGTGTACATCTGCTTGGCCGAGCGGGGATGGAGCGTGAGCGAGGCGGCGCCCGCCTCGACGAGCCGCGGGCCGACGTCGAGGCACGTGCGCGAGCCGTTCTCGAGCCCGCGCCGCATCTTGACCGACACGGGGACGGACACGGCGTCCGCGACGGCGGACACGATCCGGCACGCGCGGTCGGGCTCGTCCAGCAGCGTCGCGCCTGCGCCCGTCTTCGTCACCTTCCTGACGGGGCAGCCGAAGTTGATGTCCACCAGGTCGGCACCGGCGGCCTCGACCATGCGTGCCGCCTCAGCCATCGTCTCCGGCTCGGAGCCGAAGATCTGAACGGCGAGGGGATGCTCGTCGGAGGCGATGCGCAGGTAGCCCAGCGTACGCTCGTTCCGGTGATGCAATCCGGCGCAGCTGACCATCTCCGAACACACGAGCCCGGCGCCGTAACGGCGTCCCTGACGGCGAAAAGCCTGCACGCTCACGCCGGCCATGGGAGCGAGCACCAGGCGAGTCCGTACCTCGACCGGCCCAATCCTCCAAGGGGAGCGAAGATCTACCTGCACAGAGCGTGAAATGTAGCCGTCACCACCCTTGACGAGGGTCTGACGCGAAAGCTAAAATCGCCCCCGCGACGGCGCTTGAGCGCCGCGCTTTTTCTATCAAGGCCCAAGGAGGGCCCTACATCGTGAAAGAGATCGTGCTGACTCCCGAGGGCTACGAGAAGCTCAAGCAGGAGATCGAATACCTCTCCACGGACAAGCGGCGTGAGGTCGCGGACCGGATCCGCGTCGCCCGCGAGTTCGGCGACATCGCCGAGAACGCGGAGTACGACGACGCGAAGAACGAGCAGGCTCTGCTCGAACACCGGATCGCGATGCTCGAGGACCGGGTGCGGGCCGCCCGCGTGATCTCGAAGCGCGACGTGACCACCGACGTGGTGTCGGTCGGCTCCCGCGTGCGCCTGCGGGACGTCAAGGCCAAGAAGACTTTCGAGTACGACATCGTCGGCTCGGCCGAGGCGGATCCGGCGGAGAACAAGCTCTCCAACGAGTCGCCCGTCGGCAAGGCGATTCTCGGCCGCAAGAAGGGGGAGACGGTCGAGGTGTCCGCGCCGCGTGGCGCGCTGACGTTCAAGATCCTCGAGATCAAAGCGGCCTAGTCGCCCCGGCCGGCGATGACCAGCCGGGCGAAGCCCCCGCTGCTATGACGAGGGGAGAGAATCCCGGCGTGCTGCCGAAGAGATTTCCGGACCGGGACGAGATCGCGGCCGTGCGCGCCGAGGCCGAGGGGCTCGAGCCGGACCAGGAGGGCGACGAGAAGCGGCGCCTGGCCGGGCGCGTCATGGCGCGGCGCGAGCACGGGAAGCTGACCTTCCTCGATCTCGTCGACCGTTCGGGGCGGATCCAGCTCTTCTGCCAGGCCGACCGCGTCGAGCTGCCGCACGTCGATCTCGGCGACATCGTCGGCACGACGGGCTCTGCGATGAAGACGCGGCGCGGCGAGCCGTCGCTCGCGGTCGACGAGGTGGCGGTGCTCGCCAAGATCCGTCGTCCCCTTCCGGACACCTTCCACGGCGTCACCGACGTCGAGGCGCGGTACCGCCGCCGCTATCTGGACCTGCTCATGAACGAGGACGCGCGTGAGCTGGCGATGCTGCGGGCCCGGGTGGTCGGGGCCGCGCGCGCGTACCTCGATTCCGAGGGGTTCGTCGAAGTGGAGACGCCGATCCTCCAGCCGCGCTACGGCGGCGCGTTCGCGGACCCGTTCGTGACCCACTCGGACTTCCTCGACCGCGACATGTACCTCCGGATCGCCGACGAGCTCTACCTCAAGAGGCTCATCGTCGGTGGTCTGGAGAAGGTGTACGAGCTGGCGAAGGACTTCCGCAACGAGGGCATCTCCTACAAGCACTCGCCGGAGTTCACCCAGCTCGAGTGGTATGAGGCGTACGCCGACTACCGGGACACGATGGAGCGGCTGGAGGCGCTGGTCGAGCGCGCTGCGCAGGCCGCGACGGGCGCGACGACGGTGACCTTCCGCGGGCACGAGGTCGACTTCGCGCCGCCCTGGGAGCGGGTCAAGTTCGTGGACGCGCTCGCGGCGCATCGCGCGTGGTCGCGCGACCCGGAGGAGCTGCGCGCGAAGCTAGATGCCGCCGGCGTGGACACGACCAACGACAAGACCTGGGCCCAGCTCGTCGACCACGCGTACTCGCACTTCGTCGAGCCGGAGCTCATCCAGCCGACGATCGTCTACGACTGGCCGATCGAGATGTCGCCGTTCGCACGGACGACGGACGGCGATCCCGCGATCGTCGAGCGCTTCGAGGCCGTCGTCGGTGGGATGGAGTTCGCGAACGCCTTCAGCGAGCTGAACGACTCCGAGGAGCAGGCGGCCCGGTTCGCCATGCAGGCCGAGGAGAAGGCCGCCGGGGACGCCACCGCCGAGGGCGAGGATCCGGACTACGTCGAGGCGCTCTCGTACGGCATGCCGCCCACGGGCGGCCTGGGAATCGGGATCGACCGGCTCACAATGGCGCTGGCCGGGAAGGACGCGATCCGGGATGTGATCCTCTTTCCGGCGCTGCGCGAACGGGAGTAGAGATGTTCAAGCGGTTCACCGAGCGTGCGCGGCAGGTCGTCGTCCTCGCCCAGGACGAAGCGCGACTGCTCAAGCACAACTACATCGGCACCGAGCACGAGCTGCTCGGACTGATCCGGGAAGAGGGGGGAATCGGAGCGCGCGTGCTCGCGTCGTTCGGGGTGACGCTCGAGGACGTGCGCTCGCAGGTCGCGCGAATTGTGGGCTCCGGCGAGGAGGTCACTACCGGCCAGATCCCGTTTACGCCGCGTGCGAAGAGGGTTCTGGAGCTTTCGCTCCGCGAGGCGCTCTCGCTCGGCCACGATTACATCGGCACGGAGCACATCCTGCTTGGTCTCGTCCGCGAAGGCGAGGGGGTCGCGAATCACATCCTGCTTGACCTCGGCGCCAGTCCCGGCGAGCTGCGCAGCCGCGTCCTACAGCTGCTCGCCGATCCTGCCGCCGCGCCCGAAGAGCCGCCGCTGGAGATCGAGCTGACCTCGCCTCCCCTCGCACAAGACTTCCTCGACGAGCTCGCGCGGCTCGCCGAGGAGAAGGAGCGTGCGATCGAGGCTCAGGACTTCGAAGGGGCCGCGCGACTGCGCAACCGGGAGCGACGGCTCATCAGCATCGCGGGTGAGCTGCAGCGGGCTTGGGAGCGCACCTGACCGAGCTCTCGACGGGCGCGCAGCTTCGGGTGACGGGGACGAGGGGCGTGCGCGCGGTCGTTTGCGTGAACGGCGGGACGGCGGCGGACGTCCCCGGAACGTGGAGCACGTCTCTGGAATGGCTTGTCCGCCGGCTCGCGCCCAGCTTTCCCGACCTCGCCTTCGGCGAAGTCAAGTACCGGATCAAGTCCTGGAAGCGCCTCGACATGTGCGCGGAGGACGCGCTCGCTGCCATCGATCAGCTGGGCGCTCCGCACACGCTCCTGATCGGCTTCTCGATGGGCGGGGCGGTCGCGATCAAGGCCGCGCGGCACCCGTCGGTAGAAGAAGTAGTCGGCCTCGCGCCGTGGATCCCCGAGCGGCTCGACCTCTCCCCGCTCGAAGGGCGCAAGCTCGTCATCTACCACGGGAGCCTCGACCGCTACCTCCCGGGCATCCCGGGCGTGAGCCCGCGCAACTCGCGCGCCGGCTACGAGCGGGCGAAGGCGCTCGGCGTCGAAGGGAGCTACACCCTCATCCCGGGCGCGCTGCACGGCATCGCCGTCCGCGGGCCGAGGGGACGGCCGTTCACCCTCCCGCGCGCGCGGACGTGGGCGCGCTACGTGGCGTCCGCGGTGGAAACCTGGGCGGAGGGCTGAAGCCGCTTCCGCTCGAGCTGCTGCGTCGAGGGCACCTTGACGTTCGAGACGAGCCGGAGCTTCTCCATTCCGCGGATCACCCACCAGGAGAGGTCGATCTGGAAGCGGTGCAGGCCGTGCCGCGCCGAGGACGGGAACGCGTGATGGTTGTTGTGCCAGCCCTCGCCGAAGACGAGCGCGGCGACGAGCCAGTTGTTCCGCGACTCGTCGCGTGAGGGGTAGTCCTTGCGTCCGAACATGTGGCAGATCGAGTTCACGCTGAAGGTGGCGTGCTGGTAGAGGAAGACCCGCAGGAGCCCTCCCCAGACCAGGCCCTCGAGCCCGGCCTGCCAGGTGCCGCCGATCGCGTATCCGATCGCGAACGGGATCCCGAACGTGACGATGACCCAGACCATGTACATGCGGTCGATCGTCCGCACGAGGCGATCCTCGTACAGGTCCTTGCCGTACTCCCGTCCGCGCTCCATCCCCTTCAGCGTGAAGAGCCAACCGACGTGCGCGTGGAAGAAGCCGTGGATCGCGCCGAGGACGCCGTCCCCGTGTCCGACGTGCGGTGAGTGCGGATCGCCGTCCTTGTCGGAGAGCGCATGGTGCTTGCGGTGGTCGGTCACCCACTGGGTGAGCGGGCCCTGCATCGTCAGGCAGCCGAGGATGGCGAGCGAGGCCTTGACCGGCGTGCGCGCGTCGAAGCCCTTGTGCGTGAAGTAGCGGTGGAAGCCGATCGTCGTCCCGAAGGCGCAGACGACGTAGAAGCCTGCGAGCAGGACGAGGTCGTACCAGTGGAAGGCCACGCCCCAGAGCAGTCCCATCGCCGCGAAGAGGCCGAGCGGCGGGACTGCGACCGCGATAACGGTGACCACCTGGCTCGCGAAGCTCGTCCGGCCGCGGACGGTCGCTACGGGTGTCGAATTGATTGCCTCGTCCATCTACTGTTTTCCTACCCCTTGCGGCCAACCGCTATTCGCGGTGCGGCGAATGTCAGTTCGACCATCAAGCGATGCGGATAGCGATTGTAGGAGCTGGAGTCTCGGGCCTGGGCGCTGCCTACCTGCTCGCGCGCGCCCACGAGGTCGAGATCTTCGAGCGCGACGCGCGTCCGGGCGGCCACGTGAACACGATTGCGCACGACGGCCTCCAGCTCGACACGGGGTTCATCGTCTTCAACGAGCGCAACTACCCGCGGCTCGTCCGCCTGTTCTCGGAGCTCGGCGTGCGCACGCAGCCGTCGGAGATGTCCTTTTCGGTCGGCTGTGACCGGTGCTCGCTGGAATGGTCCGGCCGGCGGCCGTTCGCGCAGCCGCTGAACGCGGCGAGCCCGCGCTTTCTCGCTTTCCTGGTGGAGGTGAGCCGCTGGCTGCGCACGGCGCGCCGCGCGCTGGAGGACGGGAGCTACGGCGACCGCACGCTGCTCGACTTCACTACCGAGCGCGGCTACTCGCGGCTGTTCCGCGACCACTTCCTCGTCCCGCTCACCTCGGCGCTGTGGTCGACGGCGCCGGAGCGCGCTCTCGAGTTCCCGGCCGGCTACGCAATCCGCTTCTTCAACCAGCACGGGATGCTCGGGTTCGGACGCTCCGACTGGCGAACGGTGGCGGGAGGAAGCCGCGCCTACGTTGCCGCCCTCTGCGAACGGCTGCGTGGCCGGGTGCACCTCGGCCTGGGCGTCAGCGAGCTGCGGCGCACGCTCGACGGCGTTCTCCTGCGCACCGAGGACGGGCAGGAGCGTCGCTTCGACAAGGTCGTGGTGGCGGCGCACGCCGACCAGGCGCTGCGGCTGCTCGGCGACGCGAGCGACGAGGAGCGGCGCGTTCTCGGCGCCTTCGGATACACGACGAACGACACCGTGCTTCACTCCGATCCCTCACTGCTGCCGCGGCGGCGCGCCGCGCGCGCATCGTGGAACTTCGCGCGCGGGAACTGCGGCGTTTCGAACGGGCGGCCCACGATCACGTACTACCTGAACCGGCTGCAGCAGCTCGAGGCGGACCGGGACTACTGCGTGACCCTCAACCGCACCGACGAGATCGCCCCCGAATCCGTGATAGCGCGCATGACGTACGAGCATCCCGTCTACACCCTCGAGAGCCTGGCCGCGCAGCGTGACCTGTCCGAGCTCTCCGGCCCGCGCCACACCGTCTACGCGGGCGCGCATCACGGTAACGGCTTCCACGAGGACGGGCTCGCGTCCGGCGTACGCGCCGCGGCGCTTCTGGGGGCGGAGTGGTGAGCTCGGCGCTGTACGACGGCACGCTCGTCCACGCGCGGCGCACGCCGGCCGAGAACGTCTTCCGCTATCGCATCTCCTTCTACGTGCTCGACCTGGACGACCTGGACGCGCTCGAGCGGCGTCTCCATCTCTTCTCGGTGAACCGGCCGAACGTGGTCGCGCTGTACGACCGGGACCACTTCGACGACGACGGGCGCTCGCTCAAGGAGAAAGCCGTCGCGTTCTGCGCCGAGCGCGGCGTCGAAGGAGTCGAGCGTGTCGTCATGCTTGCCCAGCTGCGCTTCCTCGGCTACGTCTTCAACCCGGTCAGCTTCTACTGGTGCTACCGGGCCGACGGCGAGCTCGCCTGCATGATCGCCGAGCTGAACAACACATTCGGCGAGCGGCTACCCGAGCTGCTGCGCGGAGGGGGCCTTCGCTACGAGCACGACAAGCGCCTGCACGTGTCCCCGTTCTGCGGGCTGGACCAGCGCTACCGCTACGCGTTCTCGGAGCCGGAGGAGTCGCTGTACGCCCGCATCGAGGTGCTGGACGACTCCGGCCGTCCGCTGCAGGCCGTGCTCGCCGGCAAGCGGCAGGAGCTGACGAACAGGACACTCGCGCGCCTCGCTTCTGCGTTATCCGGCGATGCCGGTGCAGGTCATCGGCCTCATCCACTGGCAGGCGCTCAAGCTGTGGATCAAGCGGGTGCCGTTCCACCGCAAGCCGCCGTTCGTCCCCGGGAAGGGATCGGTGCGCGCATGAGTGAGCGTGCGCTCCGTCCGGCCCCGGAGCTTCGCCTTCCCGGGCTCGGGAAGGCGGCGGTTGCCATCCTCGAGCGGATCATGCCCGGGCTGGAGGCAGGCGCGCTGGTGGTGCGGCTGCCGGACGGCTCGACGCGGCGCTTCGGATCCGGGCCGGTCGTGCAGATGGACATCTGCAGCGCGCGCTTCTTCCGCCGGCTCGCGACGCGGGCGAAGCTCGCGCTCGGCGAGTCGTACACCGCGGGCGAGTGGCAGGTGGACGATCTCGTCGCTTTCTTCGAGCTCCTGCTGCGGAACGCCGAGTCCGCGCGCGAGCGGCATCCACACCTGCGCCGCTTCCTCGAGGCGCGGCCGCGCGTGAACCGCCGCACCGGCTTCATGCGGGCGCGTCGGAACATCGAGTACCACTACGACCTCGGCAACGACCTCTTCGCGCTCTTCCTGGACGAGACCATGACCTATTCGTGCGGGATCTTCGAGCGGGACGACGAGCCGCTCGAGGATGCCCAGCTCCGCAAGCTCCGCCGCATCTGCGAGAAGCTCGAGCTCGGCCCTCGCGATCATGTGCTCGAGATCGGCTGCGGGTGGGGGAGCTTCGCGACCGTCGCAGCCGGCGAGTATGGCGCGCGCGTCACCGGCATCACCATCTCTCCGGCGCAGGCCGAAATGGCGCGTGAGCGAATTGCCGCCGCCGGCCTCGCCGACCGCGTCCGCGTGCTCGAGGAGGACTACCGCACGGTCGAGGGCCGGTTCACGAAGATCGCGTCGATCGAGATGCTGGAGGCGATTGGCGAGAAACAGTTCGAGACCTACTTCGCGGCCTGCGATCGGCTGCTCACGCCCGGCGGACGCGCCTGCATCCAGACGATCCTCGTCCCCGACGCGCGCTACGACCGCTACCGGAAGACGCCGGACTGGATCGAGCGCTACGTCTTCCCAGGCTGCCTGATTCCCTCCCTCGGTGCCCTGACGCAGGCGCTGAAGACGACGAGGCTCCAGGTCGCGGGCCTCGAGGAGATCGGCGCGAACTACGCCGAGACGCTCCGTCGTTGGCGCATGCGCTTCGACGAGCGGCGCGCGGAGGTCGCGCGGCTCGGCTACGACGAGCGCTTCCGCCGAACCTGGGACTTCTACCTCGCCTTCTGCGAGGCGGCCTTCCGGACGCGCTCTCTTCACGACGCGCAGCTGGTATTGAACCGGGCGTGAACCTCTACACGATCTTCGACACGATCGGGATCCGCGAGCTGCTGCGACGCGTCTACCGCATCGAGGTCGAGGGCGGAGAGCACATCCCCGCCGCCGGCCCGGCCGTCCTCGCGGCCAACCACGAGTCGCTCGCCGACCCGTTCTTCCTCGGCGTCGCAACGACCCGGCCCATCCACTACATGGCCAAGGCCGAGCTCTGGCGGAATCCGATCGTCGCGCGGCTGATGGACTGGTTCGGGACGTTCCCGGTCGAGCGTGGCGGGGGCGACTCGAACGCGCTCCGTCACGGCATCCGGCTGCTCGAGCAGGGAGGGCTGCTCGGGATCTTTCCGCAGGGGACGTCGCAGCCCCGCCGCAACCGCCCCTTCATGCGCGGGGCGGCCCGGCTGGCGCTCACCACCGGGGCGCCGCTCGTCCCGATCTGCACCATCAACACGGAGAGGGCCCTGCGGCCGCACAAGGTCAGGGTCGGGCTCCCGCAGATCACGATCCGCGTCGCGCCGGCCCTGCGGGTGGAGAAGCAGAAGCCGACGGTCGCGGTCGCGCGCGACCTGACCCGCCTGCTGGAGGACGCGATCGCCGACCTGCGCCGGCCCTATGGCCAGCCCGCGCACGCCTGGATGGACTGACGAAGTGATCGCACACCACTGGCAGCTCCTACTCCTCGGGCTCGCACTTGCGGAAGCGATCTTCGTCCCGCTGTACCTGCTGCAGCTCCGTACGGGGGACGCCACCGCCGTCGACGCCGGCTGGGCAGTCACGCTCGCGCTTCTCGCCGCGCTGTACGCCGGCCTCGGCCCGGGGAGCCTCTCCTATCGCGTTCTGGTCGCCGCCACGGCGGGCCTGCAGTACCTGCGCGTTGCGTCGGTCGTCCTTCGGCGGGTCGGGCACGGGGAGGACCGGCGTTACCGCGACCTTCGCGCCCGCTGGACGGAGCGGGGAGGAGCACAGCCGCGCTTCTTCGTCTTCTACCAGGCTCAAGCCCTGCTGGCGCTCCTGCTTTCGGCGCCCTTCCTGCTCGCGTGCTTCGACGAGCACGACTCGCTCCAGCCCGTCGCATGGGCAGGCGCCGCGATGTGGGCGGTCGCGGCCGCCGGCGAGGCGCTCGCCGACCGGCAGCTTCGAACCTTCAAGGCCGACCCGGCGAACAAGGGCAAGACCATGCGCTCAGGCCTCTGGCGCTATTCCCGCCATCCGAACTACTTCTTCCAGTGGACGAGCTGGGTTGCGTACGCGCTCATCGCGACGCAGGCGCCCTGGGGGTGGCTCGGGTGGATCTCGCCTGCGCTGATGCTCTACCTGATCGTCTTCGTGACGGGGATCCGGCCCTCGGAGGAGCAGGCGCTCCGCAGCCGGGGCGACGACTACCGCCGCTACCAGCGCGAGACGAGCGCCTTCGTCCCGTGGCTTCCGAGGTCGGCATGACCAGTAGAAACGCTTATGCATGAGCATGCTCGGGGTCTGACCCCGGGACATGTCCCGGGGTCGGCATGACGGATGCCGTCCTCCGGGCCGGGATCAGGGGCGCGTGCGCGCGCCGCCTACGGCGCGAACGGCGGCGCTCCTTCGCGGAGCGGCGCGCGTTCGTGGACGGGCTGCGCGACTCGCCGATCGCGGAGCAGGTGGACAAGCCGAACGAGCAGCACTACGAGCTGCCGCCCGAGTTCTTCCAGCTCGTCCTCGGCCCACGCCTGAAGTACAGCTCCTGCTACTGGCCGGAGGGCGTTGAGATGCTCGCGCAAGCGGAGGAGGCGATGCTCGACCTCACGTGCCGCCGCGCGGGGATCGAGGACGGGATGGAGATCCTCGACCTCGGCTGCGGGTGGGGCTCGCTCACGCTCTGGCTTGCCGAGCGCTACCCGAGCGCCCGAGTCCTCGCCGTGTCGAACTCGAGCGTGCAGCGCGAGCTCATCCGCGCGCGGGCCCCCGAGCACGTCGAGGTGGTCACGGCCGACGCCGCAGTCTTCGACACCGCCCGCCGCTTCGACCGCGTGGTCTCGGTCGAGATGTTCGAGCACATGAAGAACTGGGAGTCGCTGCTCGGCCGCGTCTCCTCGTTTCTCGAGCCGGGCGGCAAGGTCTTCGTCCACGTCTTCTCCCACCGCGAGTTCGCCTATCCCTACGACGGGACGTGGATGGCGCGCCACTTCTTCACCGCCGGCCTCATGCCCTCGCACGACCTCATGCTCGAGTTCCAGCGCGATCTCGCGGTGGAGGAGCGCTGGCTCGTGGACGGCTCGCACTACGCGCGCACGGCCGAGGCGTGGATCGAGAACTTCGACGTGCACGCGGACGAGATCCTCGAGATCATGGCCCGCGTCTACGGTCGCCGGAGGGCGCGGGTCTGGCGCGCCCGCTGGCGCATCTTCTTCCTCGCCTGCGCCGAGCTCTGGGGCTGCCGCGGCGGCGGCGAGTGGGGGGTTTCTCACTACCTGCTGTCGGGCAGGCGAGCAGGGTGATCAAGCACGTCATGGGGGCCGCGTCGCTGGGGTTCGGAGTCCTCGGCCTCGCGAAGCCGGACCTGTTCGTGCGGCTTACCGGCGCAGAGAGGGACGAGGCGCGCGGCCTCGGGTTCCGCGACCTGGTCGTCGGCCTCGGGATCTACGCGGCGCCGCGGGTCGGGCTAGCGCAGCGCGCGCTCGCGGACGTTGGCGACGCGGTCGTCTTCGCGCGGCGCAAGCCGCAGGTCGTCCCGATCGCGCTCGTCTCGGCCGCGCTCGCGGCCTACGCCGCGGCGCGCGCCTGAGCGCGACTCAGGATGGCCCGGTGCTCAGCTCGTAAGCGCGAGCGTGTAGCCGCCCCCGACCGTCCGCGTACGTATACCGGAGTCTCCGACGAGCAGTGATCGGTCGCTGATGAGCCTGCGGCGGCGCGTCCAAGGCGACCGAGCTGAACTGCTCCGTGAACGTCTCGGGCACCTGGACGCCTCCGATCCTAGTGGCTATCGGACGAACTGCCACACCGATTTCCTCCCGTCGGCCCCTTCTTGCTCCCCCGACCTGTCCGCTACGATTGCCGAACTTCGACCTGCGGACGGGCGGCCGTCCGTCCTCCAGGTGGATGTGAGAGGAGGCTTGGGGTTGTTCGAACGGTTCACCGAGAGAGCTCGACAGGTAGTTGTCCTCGCCCAGGACGAAGCGCGCGCGCTCAAGCACAACTACATCGGCACGGAGCACATCCTGCTCGGCCTTCTCCGCGAGGAGGAAGGTCTCGCCGCGCGCGTCCTCGAGTCGCTCGACATCACCGTGGAAGAGGTGCGCGCGCAGGTCGCCCGCATCGTCGGCCAGGGCGACGAGGTCACCACCGGCCAGATCCCGTTCACTCCACGCGCCAAGAAGGTCCTCGAGCTCGCGCTGCGCGAGGCGCTGTCGCTCGGACACAACTACATCGGCACCGAGCACATCCTGCTCGGCCTCGTGCGCGAGAACGAGGGCGTCGCCGCGCGCATCCTGCTCGACTTCGACGCGGATGCGGAAAAGATTCGTAACGAGATCATCCGCATGCTCTCCGGCCCCGGCCGCCGGCAGCAGCAGGGCGGAGGCTCGGGCGAGAAGTCGAAGAGCTCGAAGCTGCTCGACCAGTTCGGCCGCAACTTCACCAAGCAGGCGTCGGAGGGCAAGCTCGACCCGGTCGTCGGCCGCCAGACCGAGATGGAGAGGGTCATGCAGATCCTCTCGCGGCGGACGAAGAACAACCCGGTGCTGATCGGCGAGCCGGGAGTCGGCAAGACGGCAGTCGTCGAGGGACTGGCGGCGAAGATCGCCGCCGGCAATGTGCCCGAGCTGCTCAAGAACAAGCAGATCTACTCGCTCGACCTCGCTGCCCTGGTGGCGGGATCGAAGTACCGCGGCGAGTTCGAGGAGCGCCTGAAGAAGGTGATGAAGGAGATCACCCAGCGCGGCGACATCATCCTGTTCATCGACGAGCTGCACAACCTCGTCGGCGCGGGCGCCGCCGAGGGCGCGATCGACGCCGCCTCGATCCTGAAGCCGGCGCTGGCGCGCGGCGAGCTGCAGACGATCGGCGCGACCACGCTCGACGAGTACCGCAAGTACCTCGAGCGCGACGCGGCGCTCGAGCGCCGCTTCCAGCAGATTCGCGTCGAGGAGCCGAGCGAGGACGAGACCGTGCAGATCCTCCGCGGGCTTCGCGACCGCTACGAGGCGCACCACCGCTGCAAGATCACCGACGAGGCGCTGCAGGCGGCCGCCGTGCTGGCCGCGCGCTACATCCAGGACCGGCACCTCCCCGACAAGGCGATCGACCTGATCGACGAGGCCGCCTCGCGCATGCGCATCAAGACGATGAGCGCGCCGCCGCGCTACCGCGAGCTCGAGGAGGAGATCGAGAAGGTCCGCAAGGACAAGGAAGACGCGATCGAGGCCCAGGAGTTCGAGAAGGCCGCGAGCCTGCGCGACAAGGAGCGCAAGCTGACGCAGAAGAAGCGCGAGCTCGAGGAGAGCTGGCGCGAGAACGAGACGGCCGAGCAGCCGGAGATCGGCGAGGACGAGATCGCCGACATCGTCTCGATGTGGACGGGCATTCCGGTCTTCAAGCTCACCGAGGCCGAGTCCGAGCGCCTCGTGCGGATGGAGGACGAGCTGCACAAGCGCGTCATCGGCCAGCACGACGCGATCGTCGCCGTGTCCAAGTCGATCCGCCGCGCGCGGGCCGGCATCAAGGATCCCAAGCGGCCGACCGGCTCGTTCATCTTCCTCGGGCCCTCGGGCGTGGGCAAGACCGAGCTGGCGCGCACCCTGGCCGAGTTCATGTTCGGCGACGAGGACGCGATGATCCAGATCGACATGTCCGAGTACATGGAGAAGCACTCCGTGTCGCGGCTCGTGGGCTCACCGCCCGGCTACATCGGCTACGACGAGGGCGGCCAGCTCACGGAGGCCGTCCGGCGCAAGCCGTACTCGGTCGTGCTCTTCGACGAGATCGAGAAGGCGCATCCGGACGTGTTCAACATCCTGCTGCAGATCCTCGAGGACGGGAAGCTGACCGACGCGCAGGGGCGCAAGGTCGACTTCCGCAACGTCGTCGTGATCATGACCTCGAACATCGGCTCGCAGTCGATCTCCAAGAACGTCTCGCTCGGCTTCTCGGTCGGCGACGAGGAGGGCCTGAGTTACGACGACATGAAGACGCGGGTCATGGGCGACCTGAAGCGCGTGTTCCGGCCGGAGCTTTTGAACCGGATCGACGAGATCATCGTCTTCCCGAAGCTGACCAAGGAGGAGATCATCCAGATCGTCGATCTGCTCCTGCAGCGTGTGCGCGAGCAGATGACCGCGCACGAGGTGACGATCGAGCTGACCGAGGAGGCCAAGGAGCTGCTGGTGGACAAGGGCTACGACCCGGCGATGGGTGCGCGGCCGCTGCGGCGGGCGATCCAGCGCTACATCGAGGATCCGCTGGCGGACTTCGTGCTCGGGCGCGAGCTCATGCCCGGCTCGACCATCGTCGTCGCGCGCAAGAACGACGAGGAAGTCGACATCGACGTGATCCCGCCGACGATCCCCGAGGACGTCACGAACGTCACCGTCCCGCCCGAGGAGCCCCGCTCCGAGGACGAGGAACGCGAAGAGCTCGAAGCCGAGTAACGCAGCGCCTACTCTCGGTCAAGCACCAGGTCGATCCCTGCGAGGACAGGCCGAGCTCTGCCCACGACCTGATCGAGAGCTATAACCACTACGCCAGCCGCTTGACCAGGTAGGTGCACGTCTCGTGCGCCTGGCGCTCGACGCCGTCCTCGTCGATGTACGGGTACGAGACGACGAAGCGGCCGAGGCCCGATTCCTCGTAGCCCTCCTGCCGGTACAGCCCTCGCGCGGGAACGTTGTCGACGTCGACGCCCAGCCCGATCGTCCGGAACCCGTGCGCCTGCGCCGCCTCAGCGGCCCGCCGCATGAGCTCGGTGGCGACCCCGCGCCGGCGGTGCGCCCGGGAGACGCGGAGGTCCTCGATCTGCGCGGCGCGTAGCCGGCGTGCGCGGTCGGGAAGCTTCCGCCCGCGCACGCGCAGGTTCAGGTGCCCGACCGGCTCGTCGCGGTCCCAGGCGATCAGGTAGACGCACTCGCCCTTGCGCTGGCCCCGCAACCGCTCGCGGTGCTTCCCCGGGTAGCGCGCGAGCATCCGCTCTACCACGTCGAGATCCTCCGCCGCCAGCGGCCTCACCTCCACCGTCCCACGTGCGCGCACAGCGTCCACTGCTCGTCTTCCGGCAACCTACACTCGGCGCATGCGGGCGGGATTCGTCGAGTCGGTCGCCGATGCGCTTCTCGCTGACGGGACGCTTGCGCGATCTGACTCGGTCCTCGCGGTCTGCGCCGGGAAGCGTGAGCGAGACCTCCTCGCGGACCGCGGGTTCACCGACGTGGTCATCTCGAACCTCGAGGCCGAGGCCGACATGGCGCCGTTCGCGTGGAGGCGGCAGGACGCGCAGGACCTGGACCTCGACGAAGGCTCTTTCGACTTCTGCATCGTCGTGGCCGGGTTACACCACTGCGCGTCGCCCCATCGCGCGCTGGTGGAGATGTATCGGGTAGCCCGCAAGGGGATTCTCGTGATCGAGGCCCGCGACGGGCTCCTCACTCGTGCCGCCGTCCGGCTCGGCGCCGCTTCGCGGTACGAGCTGGAGGCTGTCGCAGCCCATGGCGGGCGAGCAGGCGGCGTGAACGACACGTCGGTCCCGAATTTCATCTACCGGTGGAAGGAGGACGAGTTCCGCAAGGTCATCAGGTCGGCCGATCCGACGGGCGAGCCCGCGTTCAGGTTCTTCTACGCCCTCGACGTTCCGGGTCGAGCGCCGGCCGCGTCGGTGGTGGACCCGATCCTCAGGACCGCGGCGCGGGTGGTCCCGCGACTGGCGAACACGATGGCGATGGTCGCTCTGCGTCCAGCGCGCCTGTGGCCATGGCTGACCCGCGCGGAGGGAGAGGTGACCTTCGATCGTGGCTACCGGCCCACGTGACCATCGCCAACTCTGCGATAGAACGCCGGATGCGGCTCTCCGTCCTCGCGCGCCGGCCGGCCGTGACCGTGCTCGTCGGCGCGGTCGCGATCTCGTTCTCCGGCGTCCTGTACGAGCTCGCGCACGTCTCGCCCACGACCGGCGCGTTCTACCGCTGCGTGTGGGCGCTGCCGCCGCTCGTCGCGATCGCGTGGTGGGAACGGAAGAGGTTCGGGCCGCGGCCGGCGCGCTCCCACTACTTCGCCTGGATCGCCGGAGCGTTCTTCGCAGCCGACCTCGTCTTCTGGCACACCTCGATCGAGCACATCGGCGCAGGCCTGGCGACCGTGCTCGGGAACCTGCAGGTCGTGCTGGTCGGCCTGCTGGCCTGGATGCTCCTGCGCGAGCGGCCGAGCAACGCGTCGCTGTCGTCGATCCCGGTCGTGCTGATCGGAGTCGTGCTCGTCTCGGGTGCGCTGGAGCAGGGCGCGTACGGGCCCAACCCGGGGCTCGGCGCCGTCTACGGTCTTCTGACCGCGCTGATGTATTCGGGCTTCCTGCTGACGTTGCGGCAGGGCGGGCGGGGAGTGATCGGGCCGGCCGGGCCGTTGCTGGACGCGACGTTCGCCGCCGCGGTCGGCTGCGCGCTGATCGGGCTCGCCAACGGCGATCTGGACTGGACGCCGAGCTGGTCGGCGCAGGGCTGGCTGATCCTGCTGGCCCTCTGCTCGCAGGTGCTGGGCTGGCTCCTGATCGCGATCTCGCTCCCGCGCCTCCCGGCCGTGGTCACGTCGGTCTCGCTGACGCTTCAGCCCGTCTGCTCGGTGGTGTTCGCGGCGCTCATCCTGGGCGAGTACCCGTCGGCGTTGCAGCTGGTCGGGGCCGCCTGCATCCTCGCCGGGCTGGTCATCTCCTCGCTCGGGCGGCGGGCTCCACCTCCTCCCGAGCCCGAGCTCGCGGGTTGACACGGAGTCGGCACAAAGCCATCCGGCGTTCGGCATAAGGTGGCCGGATGGCCAAGGCCAGCGTACGCCCATTTCGTCGACTGGATTGCCGAGACTGCTGATGGCGAAGGCGGCGGTCGTGTATGCGTGCGCGGAGTGCGGATATTCCGCTGGGCGCTGGTTCGGAAAGTGCCCCGGGTGCGGCTCGTTCGGGACGCTTGCGGAGGAGGCCCCCGAGCCCGCCGGGAAGGCCGCGGCACGGCCGCTCCTGCGGCTCGTGGACGTCGAGGTCGACGAGGCCGAGCGGATCGCCACCGGCGTCCCGGAGCTCGACCGCGTCCTCGGCGGCGGGCTGGTTCCCGCCTCGCTCGTCCTTGTCGGCGGTGAGCCCGGCGTCGGTAAGTCCACGCTGCTGCTGACCGCGCTTCGCTGCATGAGTGAGGCGCGGCGCACGCTCCTCGTCACCGGAGAGGAATCCGCCGCGCAGGTCAAGCTGCGCGCGGCGCGGCTCGGCGGCGCGGGAAAGGTCGAGATCCTGGCCGAAACGGAGCTCGAGACGGTCTGCGCGACGCTGGAGAAGGAGCGGCCCGCAGTGTGCGTGATCGATTCCGTGCAGACGCTCTACTCCTCCGAGCTCGGCTCGGCCCCCGGCTCGGTCGGGCAGGTGCGCGAGGCGGCCGGGCGGCTGCTGCGCGTGGCGAAGGAGTCGGGGATCGCGACCATACTGGTCGGCCATGTGACGAAGGACGGCTCGGTCGCCGGCCCGCGCGTACTCGAGCATCTGGTCGACTGCGTTCTTCAGTTCGAGGGCGACCGCTACCACGAGCACCGCATCCTCCGGGCTGTCAAGAACCGTTTTGGCTCCACGAACGAGCTGGGCGTGTTCGAGATGACCGGCGCGGGGCTCGAGGGCGTGCCCAATCCGTCCGAGCTGTTCGGGAGGACGCAGACCGGCGACCCGGGCGCGGCCGTCGCATGCGCGCTCGAGGGCACGCGTCCGATACTGCTCGAGATCCAGGCGCTCGTCTCGCCGACGGATCTCGCGATGCCGCGCCGCGTCGGGACCGGCGTTGATCCCAAGCGGCTGGCGATGATCGTGGCCGTCCTCTCCCGGCACGCCGGCGTCGGTCTCGGCTCGGCCGACGTCTTCGTCAACGTCGCCGGCGGCGTCAGGATCGACGAGCCCGGTGCCGATCTCCCGGTCGCGCTCGCGATCGCGTCGGCGGCAAAGAACGTTCCCGTGCGCGATTCGCTGGCCGCGTTCGCCGAGATCGGCCTTACGGGCCGCCTCCGGCCGGCGACACAGGGCGAGCGGCGGCTGGAGGAGTGCGGGAAGCTCGGGCTGGCCGAGGTGGTCGTCGCGGCCGGGTCGAGCCTTCGTGGCAAACTTCGCAAGACGGAGGCGGAGACCCTCCGCCAAGCGATCAGGCACGGGCTGGTTGAAGACCGAGGGCAGACATAGGGAAGAGCGGAGGCGCGGGCCTTCGGGCGTGCATCGCCGGCCGCGCGAACAGGACCCGCGGCGCGACTCCGAGCTGCTGGCGGCGATCGCCCGGGTCGCGCCCGGAACCGACCTGCGCCAGGGGATCGACGACATCATCCGCTCCCGCAGCGGGGCGCTCATCGTGATCGGCGAACCGGTGGACCTCGAGTTCATGTTCTCGGGCGGGATGCGGCTCGACCTTCCGTTCACGCCGCAGCTCCTGTACGAGCTCGCCAAGATGGACGGGGCGATCATCGTCGACACCGAGCTGAAGACGCTCGCGAACGCGAACGTCCAGCTGATGCCCGATCCTGCGATCCCCTCCGTCGAGACGGGGACGCGGCACCGCACCGCGGAGCGCGTCGCCAAGCAGACGGGAGCGCTCGTCATCTCCATCTCGCAGCAGCGGGAGACCGTCACGCTGTTCATGGGCGAGCGCCGGTACCAGCTCGACACGATCGCCGACGTGCTCGCCAAGACGAACCAGGCCGTGGCGACGGTCGAGACGTACCGCCAGCGGCTCGAGCAGGTGCTGACGCGGCTCACCGCGCTCGAGTTCCAGAACGCGGTCATGCTGGACGACGTCCTCGTCGTCCTGCAGCGAGCGGAGCTGACCACGCGGATGGCAGCCGTGGTCGAGCGCGACTACATCGAGCTCGGGTCGGAGGGGCGTCTGATCCGGATCCGGCTCGAAGAGCTGATGGTGGACGTGCCGCGTGAGAAGACCGCGGTCATCTTCGACTACCAGGCCGCGAACGGCGAGGGGGGCGTCGCGGATGTCCTCGAGCGGCTCGGGCAGCTGTCGTACCAGGAGCTCCTCGAGTCGGAGGAGCTGGCGGAGGTGCTCGGCTATCCGCGCAGCGTCAATCCACTCGACTACGCCGTCACTCCGCGGGGGCTGCGCGTGCTCTCGCAGATCCCGCGGCTGCCCGACAACGTCGCGCGCCGCGTCGTCGCGAACCTCGAAGGGCTCGACGCCATCCTTCGCGCGTCCAGCCGCGAGCTCGAGGCGGTCGAGGGCGTCGGGCAGGCGCGGGCGCGCGAGATCCGCGAGGGGTTGCGCCGGCTGCAAGAGCACAATCTCGTGGACCGTTACCTCCAGTTGTAGGTGCCGCTTTCCAGGGATTTTTTCCAAAATCCCTGGAAAAGTGGCGTTTTCAAGCGGTTTCAGCTATACTGGAAGCGTTCCGCCGGCGAGTGTCACAAGTCGCCGGCGTTTTTGGCGAATACGGGCGAAAGGGAGGGTCGCTTGTACAAGGTCGGCGACAAGGTCGTGTACCCCCACCACGGTGCTGGAACCGTGGTCAAGAAGGAAGAGCGCGAGGTGCTCGGCCAGCAGCGCGAATACCTCACGATCAAGATCCTGCACAACGACATGACGGTCAACGTGCCCTGCGAGAACGTCGAGAAGGTCGGTCTTCGCAAGGTCATCGACGAGGCGATGGTCGAGCAGGTGGTGAAGGCACTCACCGGCAACGGCACAGTCATGCCCAAGAACTGGAACCGGCGGTTCAAGCACAACCGCGACAAGATGAAGACGGGGGACATCTTCGAGCTGGCCGAAGTCGTCCGCAATCTCTCGCTACGCGACCACGAGAAGGGTCTGTCCACGGGCGAGAAGCAGATGTTCGTGAAGGCCAAGAAGATCCTCTCGAGTGAGCTGATGTACGCCAAGGACATGGACGAGGAGGAGGCCGCCCTCTGGCTCGAGGACGTTCTCTCCGGCGTCGGCGTCAAGAAGACGAAGAAGAAGGCAAAGGTCGGCGCAGGCGCCTAGCAGGAGGATTTGGCGGGATACGGTCTGTGCCGTCAGGCCGCACCGCGGAGCGTCCTGACGACGAGCAGCATCCCACCAAACCCTCGCGGCGTCTGGGCGGTCATCGTCGCGGCCGGCCGCGGGGAGCGGCTCGGCACGGAGCATCCAAAGGCGTTCGCCAAGCTGGGCGACCGTCCACTGCTGGCCGAGAGCCTGGAGCGGCTCGACTCGAGCGAGTGGATCGAGGAGATCGTCGTTGTCGCTCCGGCCGGGTGGGAGGAGCCGGCGATCCTGCTGGCGGAGGAGCTCGGGTGCTCGAAGGTGAGCTCGTGCGTAGCCGGCGGCGCCACGCGCGGTGATTCCGTCCGCGCAGGCGTGCGCGAGGTGCCCGACGGCGCCGCGGTGATCCTCGTCCACGATGCGGCGCGCCCGCTGCTTCCGGAAGGAGTCGTCGAGCGCCTGCTCGCGCCGCTCGCCGAGCACTGGGACGGCGCCGTCCCGGGCCTGCCGGTGGCCGACACGGTCAAGCGCGTTCGCGGGGACGAGGTGGCCGAGACGTTCGACCGCGACGAGCTCGTCGCGGTGCAGACGCCCCAGGCCTTTGCGGCGGACGTGTTGCGGCGCGCGCTCGGAGGCGACGTGGCCGGCGCAAGCGACTGCTCCGCGCTGGTCGAGGCCGCGGGCGGTCGCGTGAAGGTCGTCCCGGGAGATCCGCGGCTGCTCAAGGTGACGACGGCCGAGGATCTCGAGCTCGTCGAGTCCTGGTTAGCGTGACGTGATCGTCGACTACCACATGCACCTCCGCAGCCCCGGCGAGGAGATCGATCACACGGTCGAGGCGGCCGAGCGCTTCGTCGAGGTCGCCGCCGAGCGAGGCGTGGACGAGATCGGGTTCACCGAGCACGTCTACTACTTCCGGCAGACGAAGAATCTTTGGGAGCACCCGTACTACGTCGAGCGCTGCGTCTACGACCTCGATGTCTATGTCGACGCTGTGCTCGAGGCGAAGCGGCGCGGCTACCCAGTCAAGCTGGGCCTCGAGGTCGACCACCGGCCGGGTCTGGAGCGCGAGACGCACGACGCGCTCGCGCCCTACCCGTGGGACTTCCTGCTCGGCTCGGTGCACGAGATCGAAGGCCATGCGATCGACTCCCGTCCGGACGAAGGGCTGTGGAAGCACTTCCCGGTCGAGGAGGTCTGGCGGCGCTACTTCATCGCCCTGAGGGGCGCCGCGCGCAGCGGGCTCTTCGACGTCCTCTCGCATCCTGATCTGGTCAAGATCTTCGGCCGCCGCCCTTCGCCTGAGGCGGTCTTTCTCCACCACGACGAGACGGCCGACGCGATCGAGGCGGTTGGCGGGCTTGCCGTTGAGGTCTCGACCGCTGGACTGGAGAAGCCGGTCGGCGAGATCTATCCCGACCGCGGGCTGCTCGAGGCCTGCCGCGCGCGCGGGATCCCGATCACGACCGCATCCGACGCACACGTCCCCCAAGACGTCGGTCGCGAGCTCGACAGGGCGGTCGCCCTGGCGCGGGACGTTGGGTACGAGACGGTCACCGTGTTCGACGCGCGCAAGGCACGCCAGGAGCCCCTCGGGTGAGCGAGCTACGCATCGGCCTAGGCGTGGACGCGCATGCGCTGGTCGATGGAGTGCCGCTCGTCCTCGGCGGCGTCCGTTTCGAGCATCCGCGCGGGCTGGCCGGGCACTCCGACGGGGACGTGATCGCGCATGCGCTCGTCGACGCCGTGCTCGGCGCGGCCGGCGCGGGGGACATCGGCACTCTCTTCCCGTCGGACGATCCTGCGCTCGAGGGGATCGACTCACTGGACATGCTCCGGGAGGCGTACGCGCGCGTTCGTGGAGAGGGATGGGAGCTGGTGAACGCCGCCTGTGTGTTGATCGGCGAGGAGCCGCGCATCTCCGGCCGGCGCGAGGAGATCTCCGCCGCCCTGGCCGGCGCTCTTGAAGTGGGTGCGTCGCTCATCTCTGTGACGGCGACGACCACCGACCGGCTCGGGTTCACGGGCCGCGGCGAAGGCCTGGCCGCCGAGGCCGTCGCGCTACTGCGCCGGTAACAATCCATCGCGCCGCAGCGCGGCGACGGCTTCCTCGTCGGACGGGTCCTCGCCCTCGAGCGCGGCGCGCAGAGCACGTGATCGCCGCTGGCGAAACGAGCCCTCGAACGGGCCCTGCTGGCGCAGCGGCTCGAACCGGCGGCCGCGCGAGGGACAGCCTGCGGAGAGCGGGCACGCAGAGCAGCGGGGGACGCGTGCGAGGCAGACGGTCGCCCCGAGATCCATCAGCGCCTGCGCGGAGCCCGAGCCGAACTCCATCCCGCTCCGCTCGAGCACGCGGGAGACGTTCACGTCCAGCGGCAGCACGTCGCGGCCGAGCGCGAAGCAGCCGATCGCGTCCGCCGTGTAGCGGCCGACGCCGGGAAGGTCGGTCAGGTCGTCCGGCCAGCCCTCCGAGGCGATCTGTTCGGCGGCTCGATGGAGACTGACCGCGCGCCGGTTGTAGCCGAGACCTTGCCACTCGCGGATCACGTCGGTCCGCGCAGCGGCAGCGAGCGACTCGACCGTCGGCCAGCGCTCCAGCCAGGCGAGATAGCGGGGGACCACGCGGTGGACCTGCGTCTGCTGGAGCATCACCTCGGAGACGAGGATCGCGTAGGGATCATGCGTGTTCCGCCACGGAAGGTCGCGGCCGTGCTCGGCGAACCAACTGGCGAGCTCAGCGTTCAAAGGCGTACTCCGCCGAATCGCAGACGAACTCGTAGCCGATGGTCTGGTAGATCCGGTTCGACGTCGGGTTCGCCAGATCGGTGTAGAGGAAGCAGTAGGAGCGGCCGTCGGCGAGAAGCTCGGCGCTGAGCTCGGCGGTGACGGCACTCGCGTAGCCGCGGCCGCGCAGCTCGGGGGGCGTGTACACCGGGCCGATCCGGATGCCGTTCGGCGTCTGGCCGCCGAACCCGGCGACCGAGACGGGCTCCACGTCGATCCAGAGCGCGAGTCCTCCGCTCGGGCCCTCGAGGCGATGCTGAACCGCGGCCTCCGCGTCTTGGTTGGGCGCTTCGGGGAGCGCTTCGACGATGAACGCCTCCATCCATTCGACGAGCAGGTCACGGTCGGCCTCGGTCGCGCGCCGCATCGCGCCGGGAGTGCCGCCCGGAACCTGCACGTCGTGCACGGCGTAGATCCCGTGTCGGCCTCGGACGCGACGCCGGACGCCGGTGAGCCCTTCCCATGCCTCGGCGAAGTCGTCTGCCTCGGGAACCCCGCCGGTCACTCCCGGAAGCTCGGGACCGCCGGCCGCGAGCTTCTCCGCCAGGAACTCGAGCGCGTCCGGAGACCGAGGGCGGCCGACGAAGAGGTTCCACGGCGGAGTCATCAGCGCCGCCGCGACGGCCTCGTTCCCGTCCTCCACCGTCCAGAGATGCGCGACGGGGTACCTGCCGGGTGCCGTCGTGAGCGTGTCGCAGATCCCGAACGGGAGGTTGTGGCGCGCTTCGTCCGCCGAGAGCAGCGGAGAGGCTGCGGCGAGGAACGCTTCGGCGCTGTCGTGCTCGCGGAGCTCCACGACGGGATCGTAGGTATAGCTTTCGACGGATGAAGAGAGTTCGTTTCGCGCCCAGTCCGACCGGGACCCTGACCGTCGGCAACGCGCTGGGCGCAGTCGCGAACCGGGGCTTCGGCGACTGGATGCTGCTGCGGATCGACGACACCGATCCGGCCCGGAACGTGGCCGGCGGCGAGGAGGCAATCGTCCGCGACCTCGAGTGGCTCGGCGTGGAGTGGGACGAGGGACCGGTGCGCGCGAGCGAACGCGCCGGACGCCACCGGGAAGCCGCTTCGGCGCTTCCGCAGCTCTTCGACGGCGTGATGCTCTGGCGCGAAGACGGCACGCCCACGTACCACCTCGCGAGCGTCGTCGACGACATCGACTTCGCGATCACGCACGTGGTCCGCGGGAACGACCACCGGCCGAACGAGCTCCTCCACCGGCGCCTGCACGAGGCCCTCGACTCGCAGCCGCCGGAGTACATCCACCATGGACTACTGCTCGGCGAGGACGGAAAGAAGCTGTCGAAGCGTGCCCAGGGAGCCACGGTGGCCGCTCTGCGCGAGGCCGGCATCCCCGCCGAGGCCGTGCGCGCGTACCTGGACGAGCTGGGACTCCCCCGCCACGATGTCCACTACGACCTGGGGCGGATCCGGCGTCTGTCGGTTGACACCATCGCGTCGCTCCCGGACGAGGAGCTCGCGGCCAGGGTCGGCGCGCCGGTCGAGCTCGTCCCGGCGCTTCGCGGCGCGCGCGACCTCGAGGAGGCACGGGAGACTGTCCGCGTCATCCTCGAGCCGGCTCCTGCCTCGCTCGGCGAGGAAGCCCGGCCGACCCTCGAGCGGTTCCGCGAGCTGCGCGAGCGCGCGAACGGCGGCGTCGACCACGACATGGCCAGGGCGCTGCTCCGTGAGCTGAAGGCGGTGGGCGGAGATCTGCGGGCGCTGCGGGTCGCGCTGACCGGACGCGAGCGCGGTCCGGAGCTGGCGGCGGTCGTCGCCGCGCTCGACCGGGACGAGACACTGCGGAGGATCGATGCGGCTCTATGACACGCTGACCCGCTCGAAGCGCGAGCTCCCTCCGCCGCCAGGCCCGGTGCGGATGTACTTCTGCGGCCCCACCGTCTACGCACGCGCCCACATCGGAAACGCACGGCCGTTCGTCCTCGGCATGTGGCTGCGGAGCTGGCTGCGGGAGCGCGGCTACGACGTCACGCTCGTCCACAACATCACGGACATCAACGACAAGATCTACGCCGCTGCGCCCGGCGCGAGCGCGCAGCTGGCGGAGGAGGCGACCCGCTGGTACCTGGAGGACACGGGCGACCTCGGGCTCGGGATGGCGGACGAGACGCCCCGCGCGACCGACTACGTCCCGCAGATCGTCCGCTTCATCTCGGCGCTGATCGAGGGCGGGTTCGCCTATCCGGCCGGCGGAGACGTGTACTTCCGGGTCGCCGGCTTCTCCGACTACGGCCGCCTGTCGGGCCGGCACGACCACGAGGACGAGCTGCGCAACCCGTCAGAGGAGGAGGAACAGAACGAGCTGAAGGAGGATCCGCGCGACTTCGCGCTCTGGAAAGGGCACAAGGAGGGAGAGGACACTTCGTGGGAGTCGCCGTGGGGACGCGGCCGCCCCGGCTGGCACATCGAGTGCTCCGTCATGGCCGAGGAGCTGCTCGGGCCGGTCTTCGAGATCCACGGCGGTGGCGTAGACCTCGTCTTCCCGCATCACGAGAACGAGATCGCGCAGTCGCGCGCGCTCGGACACGAGTTCGCGCAGGCGTGGATGCACAACGGGATGCTGCAGTTCATCGGCGAGAAGATGTCCAAGTCACTCGGGAACGTGAGAACGATTCGCGATTCGATCGACGGTTGGGGCCGCGAGGCAATCCTGCTCTTCTTCCTGAGCGGACACTGGGGCAAGCCGATCGACTATTCGGACGACGCGCTACGCCAGGCCCAGGCGCGGGCGGAGCGGTTTCGAGACGTCTTCCGCGGCCCGTCGGAGGCGGCCGGCGACGGTGAATGGGAGCGCTTCGCGGCTGCTCTCGACGACGACTTCAACACCCCCGATGCGCTCGCGGTGCTGCACTCCTGGCGCGATCACGAGCTTCTTCGCCGCGCCCTCGGCCTCTTTGGCCTCGCATCGCTCGCCGAGCAAGTCGACGCGCCCCTGGAGGTCGTCTCGCTCGCCGAACGCCGTCAGGCGGCGCGCGCGGGCGGCGACTTCGGTGAGGCAGACCGGCTGCGCGACGAGATCGAGCAGGCGGGCTGGGTCGTCCGCGACGAAGCCGGCGGGTTCGCGCTCGTCCCGAAGTTGTGATCCGGGAGCTCGTCTACGGCCGCCGGCCCGTTCGTGAGGCGCTGCGCGGCCCCCGTGCCGTGTTCGAGCTCTGGGCGACCGAGCGCGCTCTCCGATCGGAGCCGTGGCTGCAGGAGCCCGGCGCGCCGCGCCTTCAGGTCAAGCGCGAACGGGCGCTGACGGGCGCCGCCGGCACCGATGACCATCAGGGAGTGCTCGCCTATTGCGGGCCGTACCGGTACGCGGACGGGCTCGAGCTGGCCGCGCAGCCGGAGCCGATGCTGGTGTGTCTCGACCGCGTCACTGATCCGCACAACCTCGGGGCCGTCTGCCGCAGCGTCGAGGGCGCAGGAGCGACGGGCATCGTCCTGCCCGCGCACGGGTCGGTTCGCGTGACGCCGGCGGTCTGCCGCGCTTCGGCCGGCGCTGTCGAGCACGTCGCGGTGGCGGTCGTTCCCAACCTGGCCACCTACCTCACCGAGGTCAAGGGGCCCGATCTGTGGGTCTGGGAGGCGTCCGGCTCGTCCGGCTCTCCGATGTGGCAGACGGATCTGTCCGGTGGCGTCGCGCTGGTGCTCGGTGCCGAGGGCAAGGGCGTCCGCCCGCTCGTCCGCCGCGCATGCGACGGCGCTGTATCGATCCCGCTCAGCGGGAAGGTCGAGTCGCTCAACGTCAGCGTCGCCGCCGCCCTCCTCCTGTACGAGACCGCCCGTCAGCGGGCCTCCGCCCGGGCTCATGCCTGAGCCAACTCTCTATCTGTTCGACGGCTACAACGTCCTGCACGCCGGCGAATTCCACGGAGACGTCCGCGGGCTCACGGACACGCTCGCCAGCTTCGTCGCCGTGCGGGGGGCACGCGGCATCGTGGTCTTCGACGGCGTTGGCCGCGACGAGCAGGTCGGACCGCTCGAGGTGCGCTACGCCGAGAACGCGGACGCGCTGCTCGAACGGCTCGCGTCGGAGCACCGAGGCCGCGAGCGGGTCTGCCTCGTCTCGTCCGATCTCGCCGTGCGCGGTACCTCCGGACAGGAGGTCGCACACCTCAGCTCGCGCACGTTCGTCCGTGATCTCGAGCCGACCCAGCACTCCGAATCGAGGCCCGCGCAGCTCGGCGACCGGCTCGATCCGGAGACCCGCGAGCGCCTGGAGCGTTTGCGTCGAGGCGAACACTAGTTCGCCAACGCACAAATTGCCCTTGCCAGGTCCGGACCTCGGTGCTATCTTCTGGCTCAACTTGAGATTGAGGGACGAGGGGAGCCGTTCCGATATTTCCCTGCAGATCCTGTCGAAACCATGACCGCGCAGACCGCAACCACCATCGCCCAGTCGCACAAAGCTCAACGTGAGGTTGAGGATCGGCGCCTTGCCCTTCTGGCGCGAAACGGCGACCTGCGGGCACAGGACGAACTGATCCGGCGCTACGCCGGATTCGTCCGGCTGAAGGCGAGCTCGTACTTCCTCGCCGGCGGCGAGTCCGAGGATCTGATCCAGGAGGGGCTCATCGGCCTGTACAAGGCAGTGCGCGACTACCGCCCCGACAAGGAGACGTCGTTCCGGAGCTTCGCCGAGCTGTGCGTCACGCGTCAGATCATCACCGCGATCAAGACCGCAACCCGGCTCAAGCACCGGGCGCTCAACCACTACGTGTCGTTCGGGCAGACGCCGGCGGGCCAGGACTCCGAGAGCGACTGCACGCTCGGGGACGCGCTTCCGGGATCCCGCGTCGACGATCCGTCGCTGCGGGTGATTTCGAGCGAGGAACTCCAGAGCCTCGTGTTCTGTCTCGGCACGAGTCTCTCTTCGCTCGAGACCGACGCCCTCCGCATGTACCTCGAGGGCTCGTCGTACGAGGAGATGGCGGAGGACCTCGGTTGCGACACGAAGACGATCGACAACGCGCTCCAGCGGGTCAAGCGCAAGGTGATCACGCACCAGCGCTCGCGTCAGGTTTTGCAGTAACTGCGGTTACACGGCCACGACGCTCACCTTCGCAATCTCGTAGTCGGCCGCGAAGCGGATCCGCCGGCGCTGGTTGTTGCGCGGAGGGTCGACGCGCAGCTTCGCGTGTGACCGGGTTTGGACGTCGTCGATGGGAACGAGGTAGACGCCGTTCGTTTCACGGCAGTAAACCGCGAAGAACTCGATCTCGCCAAAGTACGCGCGACTCAGCTCTTTGGAGTGTGGATGGTGGCCATACCAGCTGCATGTGGCGAACTCGACAGCGCCGCCACGAAGACGACCGCTCTTGACTTGCACACGAAGAAGGCGGCCGTCGAGTTCGATAGCGAGGTCGAAACGCATGTTCTCTCCAAGCGGCACAAGGAATGGGATCCGCATCTCGTGCAGTGCCACCATCACCGCTAGGGCGGCTCGGTCTCCGACGTACTTCGGATGCTCCATTGCCAAAACAGTAAACAAGGCCCCGGACGGTACGCTTGCACCCGCGCCGGGGTAGCTCAGCTGGCAGAGCAACGGTTTTGTAAACCGTGGGCCGCGGGTTCGAATCCCGCCCCCGGCTCTCTACTCGCCCCACGTGTCCCGCAGCACGCGAATCCAGTTGCCGTGGGCGACCTTCGCCAGCGCCTCCTCGTCGTACCCGCGCTCCCGGAGAGCATCGAACAGCGAAGGAAGCCGCGTGACGTCGCCGAGCTCGGCGGGCGGCGCGGCCCCCTCGTAGTCCGAGCCGAGACCCACGCAGTCGATCCCCATGCGGTCGACCAGATAGTCGATGTGGCGCACGACGGTCTCGAGCGGCGTCTCCTCCGGCTCGAGCATTCCGTCCTCGCGCAGGAAGCCGACCGCGAAATTCACCCCGACCAGGCCACCGGACCCGGAGATCGTGTCCAGCTGCTCGTCGGTCAGGTTCCGCGTCGAGGCGCACAGCCTGTGGGCGTTCGAATGCGAAGCAACCAGCGGCGCATCTGAGATGTCCGCGACGTCGAAGAAACCGCGGAGGTTGAGGTGCGAGAGGTCGACGAGGATGCCCAGGCGGTTGCACAGCCCGACGAGGTGGCGGCCCTCCTCCGTCAGCCCCGGCCCGGTGTCGGGCGAGGCGGGAAAGCGAAATGGGACGCCCTCCGCATACTTGTTCGCGCGGCTCCAGACGAGCCCGACGGAACGCAGCCCGCGGTCGTAGCGGCGCTCGAGGTCGTCGGGGCTCAGGACCGGCTCGGCCCCCTCCAGATGCAACACGGCCGCAATCGTCCCGTCCGCGAAGCACTCCTCGATCTCGGTGGCGGACCGGACGAGCCGGATGGCGCCCTCGGCTTCCAACCCGCGCAGGATCTCCTCGAGCTCATCCGCGCGCGAGACGGCGAGCTCCGTCGGGATCTCCGGCGCGAGCGGGAATGAATACGCGCCTTCCGGCTTGCCGCCCATGGCGCCCTCCTCGGGGCCGGAGACGAAGATCGCGAACAGCCCGCCGGCGAAGCCCCCGCGCCGCGCCCGCGGAAGGTCCAGGTGACCTTCGCTCGACTCCTCGAGGAAGCTCCGGCTCTCGCCGAGGCGGAGAACGACATCGTTGTGGCCGTCGAAGACCGGGATCGTCATGCGAGCGCTTGCTCCAGGTCGGCCCACAGCGCGTCCACGTCCTCCAGACCCACGCTGAGCCGGATCAGGTTCTCGGGCACGCGGTCGCCCTCCCAGCGATAGCGCGTCTCGAGCACCGAGTCGACGCCGCCGAGGCTGGTTGCGTTGGTGATCAGCCGCGTCGACGTCTCCACCGTGCGCGCATCCCCAGCGACGTCGAACGACATGAGCCCGCCGAACCCTCCGGACATATAGCGCGCGGCCCGGTCGTCGCCGAGGCCGGGATAGCGGACGCGCTCCAGCCGTGGATGCTCCGCTAGCCGGCGCGCGAGCTCGAGAGCGCTCTCCGACTGGCGGCGGACGCGCACCTCCAGCGTCTTCAGTCCGCGCAGGACGAGCCAGGCCGTGTCGGGCGCGGCGACCGCGCCGGTCCGTCCCCGGAGACCCTTCATCCGCTCGTAGTCCTCCTGCTCCGCGAACGCCAGCATTCCCGCGAGCGCATCGTGATGGCCTCCGAGGTACTTCGTCGCGCTGTGCAGGACGACGTCCGCGCCGTGCTCGAGCGGGCGGAAGAGCACGGGTGTGGAAGCCGTCGCGTCCACGAGCAATGGAGCGGGGTGCGCGGCGGCCGCTTCCATGTCGGGGAAGGTGAGGAAGGGATTCGACGGCGCCTCGAGCCAGATGAGGTCGGCAGCGTCGGGCGCCGCCCCGGTCTGGTCGAACTCGACGAAGCGCAGCCCCCAGCGCTCCAGCTCTCGGAAGAGAATGGAGGTTCCGTAGTAGGCACCTTCCGCCAAGGCGATGGTCTGTCCGGGCCCGACGAGCCCCAGGGCGGCCGTGGTCGAGGCGGCCGCGCCCGACGAGAACAGGAGCGCGTGCCCGCCTTCGAGCTCTCCCAGGGCTCGCTCCGCGTCGACGCCTGCGGGATGGTCGTACCGCGAGTAGAAGAACTCGCCCGCCTCGCCGTCGCGGTACGGCCAGATGGTCGAGCGGTCGAGCGCCATCAGGCGACTCTAACCGGCTCGGGCCGGAGATCCTCCAGTCGTCCCAGGTGGGCGAGCGAGGGGAACAGCCTCGTCCACGACAGGGCTATCCCAATCGTGGCGACCCCGCCTGCGACGACCGAGGTGACCGTGCCGAATAACCGCGCGACCACGCCTGACTCGAACGCCCCCAGCTCGTTCGACGCGCTGATGAAGACCATCTCGACGGCCGTCACCCGCCCGCGCAGCTCGTTCGGCGTGACGAGCGCGATCGTGGTCGAGCGGATGTTGACGCTGATCATGTCCACGAAGCCGGCCACCGCGAGCGCCGCGAGCGACAGGGGCAGCCACTTCGAGAGGCCGAAGACGACCATGCACACCCCGAATAGCGCCACGACGACGAGCAGCGTCGGCCCGGCGCCGGTGCGCAGCGGCCGGCGGGTCAGCATCAGAGCCGCCAGGAGGGCGCCGACGGCCGGCGCCGTCCGCAGGGCCCCGAGGCCCACCGGCCCGACGTGCAGGATGGAGCGCGCGAACACGGGCGCGAGCGCGATTGCTCCGCCGAACAGCACTGCGAAGAGGTCGAGCAGGATCGCGCCGAGCACCATGGGCGTGCGGCGCAGGAAGCGGACGCCCTCGATCAGGCTCTGCCAGCCGGGCGCGCGTCCTCCGGTGCTCGCCGGCGGACGCTTGCTCAGCCCCAGCACGCAGCCGAGCCCCGCGACGAACAACCCCGCGGACAGGGCGTACAGCAACTTCGGCGAGATCTCGAACACGAGGCCGCCGACGGCCGGGCCGGCGACCACGGAGATCTGCCAGCCCACCGAGCGCAGCGCCATCGCCCCGGCCATCATCTCCGCCGGCACGAGCTCGGGAAGGAGCGAGCGCAGCGCCGGCGCCGAGATTCCGGCGGCCACGCCGCTCGCAGCGGCGAGGGCGAGGTACGGCCAGAGCGTCCGGCCGCCCGACACAGTCACTCCGAGCAGGAGGAGCGCGATCCCGACCTCCATCCCGAGCGACACGGCGATGATGGCGCGCCGCGGGACGACGTCCGCGAGCTGACCGGCCGGGAGGGCCAGGAGGAGAAGCGGGACGAACTCGACGAGCCCGATCAAACCGAGGTCGAGCGGGTTGCGGTGGATCGCGTACACCTGCCACCCGACGGCGACAAGGATCATCTGCGTCGCCAGCCCGGCGACGATGTTCGTCACCCACAGCAGCGAGAACTCGCGCTCCCTGAGCGCCGGAGGCAGCCGGTCGCGCACAACGCGAACCTAGCAGCGGCCCGGTTAGGCTCCGGCCGTGACGGACACCGGCCATGGCACCGGAGACAAGCTCGAGCTCCTCGGCAAGCTCCGTGACGAGGCGCTCCACGCGGGCACCGGCCGCGCGGTCGAGAAGCACCGCGCGCAGGGGAAGCTCCTGGCGCGCGAACGGCTCCTCAAGCTGCTCGACCCCGGCTCGTTCGTCGAGCTCGACCGCTACGTCCGCCACCGCGAGGCCAATTTCGGGATGCTCGAGAAGCGGCCGTGGGGCGACGCGGTCGTCACGGGCTACGGGACGATCTTCGGCCGCAAGGTCTTCGTCTTCTCCCAGGACTTCACCGTGTTCGGCGGGAGCCTGTCCGAGGTCTTCGCGGAGAAGATCTGCAAGGTCATGGACCTGGCGGCGAAGATGGGCTGCCCGGTCATCGGCATCAACGACTCGGGTGGCGCGCGCATCCAGGAGGGCGTCGTCTCGCTCGCCGGCTATGCGGAGATCTTCTGGCGGAACGTGCAGTGCTCCGGAGTCATCCCGCAGATCTCACTCGTGATGGGCCCGTGCGCGGGCGGCGCGGTCTACTCGCCTGCGATCACCGACTTCGTCCTCATGGTGGAGGGAACCTCGTACATGTTCATCACCGGGCCCGACGTGGTGAAGACGGTGACCGGGGAGGAGGTCACGTTCGAGGAGCTGGGCGGCGCGGCCACCCACGCGTCCAAGTCGGGCGTCGCGCACTTCGTCTCACCCGACGAGGAGGCCTGTCTCGAGGACGCGCGCTACCTCCTCTCGTTCCTGCCGCAGAACAATCTCGACCCGCCGCCGTACTCGGAGCCCACCGATCCCGCCGGCCGCGAGGACGCCGAGCTCGACACCCTCATCCCCGACGATCCTGCCAAGCCGTACGACATGAAACAGGTGATCCAGCGCGTCGTGGACGACGGGGAATTCCTCGAAGTCCAGGAGCGGTTCGCCGAGAACATCGTGTGCGTTTTCGCCCGGCTGAACGGACACCCTGTCGGTGTCGTGGGGAACCAGCCGAGGTCCCTCGCGGGCGTGCTCGACATCGACTCCTCGGTGAAAGCCGGACGCTTCGTCCGCACCTGTGACGCCTTCAACATCCCGCTCGTCACCTTCGTGGACGTGCCCGGGTTCCTGCCGGGCACAGCTCAGGAGTGGGGCGGGATCATTCGCCATGGGGCCAAGCTCCTGTATGCCTATTCGGAGGCGACCGTCCCGAAGCTGACCGTGATCACCCGCAAGGCGTACGGCGGGGCGTACGACGTCATGAGCTCCAAGCACATCCGCTCCGACTTCAACTTCGCGTGGCCCACGGCCGAAGTGGCCGTGATGGGGCCGGAAGGGGCGGTGAACATCGTGTTCCGCCGCGAGCTGGAGGACAACGAGGACGCTGAGGCGCGACGCGCCGAGCTGATCGAGGACTACCGCGACCGCTTCGCCAATCCCTACGTCGCCGCCGAGCGCGGCTACGTGGACGACGTCATCGAGCCGCGGCGCACGCGGCCGGTGCTGATCGACGCGCTCGAGACGTCGCTCACCAAGCGGGAGCCGCGGCCTCCGCGTAAGCACGGGAACATCCCGCTCTAGCACTCACGGCTACGCCACTCAGCCTGCGTCAGCGCGTACTCGACATCGCCCTGCTCGTCGCCCTCGATCTTGTACGGCCACTCGGAGTGGAAGGTCCGTACGTACCGCAGTCCGGCCTTCTCCAGCACCCGGCGTGAGGCGACATTCACCACCATCGTCATCGCGTAGACGCGCCGCGCGCCCGACGCGAATGCGTAGGCCACGAGCGCCTGCGCACCCTCGCTCGCGTACCCCTGGCCCCACGCGGCCCTGCGGAGGCGGTAGCCGAGCTCGACCACGTCGTCGGGGTCGCCGTCAGACGGGCGGAGGTGAAACCACCCGAGAAACGTTCGCGTCGCCTTCTCCTCCGCTGCGAAGAACCCCCACCGGCGCCACCGTGCGTAGTGAGCGAGAAACGCCGGCAGTTCGTGCTCGTCGATCTCGCGACGCGGCGTAACGCGGCCGCCCGTGATGTACCGCATCACCAGCGGATCGCTGTCGAGCTCGACCAGCCGCTCGACGTCGTCGGAAGCGAACCGCCGAAGCGTCAGCCGGTTCGTCTCCAGCACGGTGCTCACGCTCGTCCATTGTCGACGACAGAGCTTCTTCGGGTCGATCGACTAGCGTTTCGACCGGTGGACATCTTCGATCTCGACGAGCTGACGTTCAGCCCGACCGCATCGCTCTTCGAGGGACGTCCCCGCGCCGGGGTCGGCATCTCGTTCTTCGTCGTACGGACGCCGCCGGGCAGTGCGGTCGATCTCCACGTGCATCCATACTCGGAGACGTTCATCGTCCTCGACGGGAGCGGCCGCTGGACGGCCGGCGACGCCGTCGTGGAGCTACGCGCGGATCAAGTCCTGGTCGTTCCCCCGGAGACGCCGCACGGCTTCCGCAATACGGGCGACCGCGCGCTGCTCGTCGTCTCGATCCACGAGTCCGGGACGCTGGAGCAGACCTTCACGGGGGGCGAAACCGCCTAGCGCTCGCAGGCTTAGCGGACGGCCTCACCTGTCGAAACGCCGGTCGCGGGGGCGAGGCTCGTCCTCGGGCAGTCGCCCCACAGGCCCTTTCGCGCGGCACGGGCCGACTTCGCTTCGTCCATGAGAACAGCCCCGTACCGTCCACGGACCCCGGCGAAAAAGTACGGCGCGGCGGCCCCATCCGCGACCAGCCTCAGGTTGACGTTGAGGCCGTCCTGCCTGACGACATACCGCAGCAGGCGGCCATAGGAGTCCCTGGAGGACGTCGCCGGATCGCGGGCGAGCCGCACGAAGGTTCCGCGGTGGAGCAACTCCTCCGTCATCGCGCTCGCTTCCTCTCCAAAGCACTCCGCGTGGAAGAACACCTCCGGCGTATCGATCTGGACCAGTCGAACCGTCGTGCCACCTCCCAGCACGATCGTGTCGCCGTCGGCGACGTGGTCGACCACATTCCAGCCCGCGGGAGGCGCGGGGAGCCGCGAGCGAGCTTGCCACCAGATGCCGATTCCCACCGCCAGGGCGACGAGGACGAGAACCGCGGAGGTGAGTCGTACCACCCACTCGACGGTAGTGCAGGCGGCTTCCGGGCGAAAGTCGCTCTTCCGGACAGGTCCTCGAGCGTCAGATCGAGCCGTTCAGCCGTCCACCGGGCCGCGCGCCGTCGCCTTCCGAGCCTGGCGATCGGTTCATCGCGCTGCCCCCGACATGTTCCGCGGGGCGAGCCCGGGTGTAGCGTCCTCCCCGTGACGAGGTTCGTCGTCGACTGCGACACGCTGATCCGGGTTGCCGCCGGCGAGATCGAGGTCGGGGCCGAACACACCCTGCTCGCTCCGACTCTCGTTCGCTCCCAGGCGTTGGCGAACGTCTACCAGGCGGCCCGCCGCGGAGAGATCTCCGCGGCCGAGGGGATCGAGCGGGTCACCCGCATCAATTCCCTGAAGGTGCGCTTCCTCGGCGACAAGGTGCTCCAGCGGACGGCGTGGAGGGTGGCCGAGCAACTGGGGTGGGAGACGACGTACGACGCCGAGTACGTCGCGTTGACGCAGTTGCAGGCCGACGCGTTCGTCACGTCCGACGCCGAGCTGGCGCGCACGGTCTCCGGCCTCGTGCAGACGGCGACGGTCGAAGCGCTGGGGCAGCCGGCTGTTGTGAACGAGACCACCGAGCGCTGATCTGATCTGATCAGCCGCCGCGCCACCGGTAGACGTGAATAGGGCTCCACCTGCGACGGGTGGGTGAAGCGTTACGAAGCCGCCACAGACACGTAGGTCGACTGCGGATAACGTGTCTCCAGGGGTCCCGGGGGACCCCTGGGGGCAGTTGGGGTCGCTTCGCTGCCGCGGCGGGGCGCCGGGGAAGTGTCGGACCTCAGCGCACGCCGGCGCGCACCCGATAGCCGAAGAGGAAGGGCACGGTCCGGGTGCCGAGGACCCTCCGGGCCACCTCCTCGAGCTCGGCCACGCGCAGCTCCTTCTCGAGCTCCGGGTCGTCGAGCGCGGCCGGCAGGCCGAGGCTGTAGGCGAAGCCGACGACCCGGTCCGCATTCCCCTCCTCGATCGAGTGCAACAGGATCTCGCGGCAGAAGCGGAAGAGCCCGCTCTCCCGGATGCGCTGAAGGTGGCTGCTCTTGTCCCAGCGGTCGCCGCCGCGCTGGATCCCGCGGTTCCGCCGCATCTCGCCCCGGCGCCACTGGTACGCGTCGTAGGCCTCGTCCACCTCGGGATCGATCACGGGCGGCCAGTCGTAGTCGTAGGCCGCGAACACGCCGCCCGGCCGCAACACGCGCGCGGCCTCGGCGAAGGTCGGCTGTGGATCCATCCAGTGGAGCGACTGCGAACAGGTGACGATGTCGGCGACCCCGTCCTCGAGGCCGGTCGCCTGTGCAAACGCCTCGCGGTACTCGACGCCGGGGGCTTCGGCGGCCGCGGCGAGCATCGCCGGGTTCGGCTCCACGCCGACGATGCGGTCGGCGCTGCCACTCCACGCACGGGTGGACAGGCCCGTGCCGCAGCCGAGATCGACGACGAGCGCCGGCCGCTCGACCCGTGCATAGCGGCAGAGGGTCTCGAGCAGCGCGTCGGGCGGGCGGGGCCGGTGCCGGTCATATCCCTCCGCGAAGCCGGCCTGCTCGTAGCCGGAGGAGTCGATCAGCTTCCGGGAGAAATCGGTCAATGACGGACGGCGAAGAGCTCCCACTCACCGGGGACGCCTTTCAACCGACAGGCGCCGCGGTCGTCGAACTCCAGCCCGGAGCCGGCCACAAGGTCCTTGACCGTCCGCGACACGAGCACCTCGCCGGCCGCCGCCTCGCCGACTACCCGTGCGCCGATGTGCACGGCCAGACCCGCCACCTTGCCGTCTGCGAGCTCGCATTCGCCGGTGTGGAGCCCCGCCCGCACGGTGAGTCCGTGCTCCGTGCCCGAGGAGACGACGGCGCGAGCACAGGCAATCGCGCGCGCCGGCCCGTCGAACGTCGCAAGGAAGCCGTCTCCGGCCGTGTCCACCTCTTCGCCGCGGAAGTGCACCAGCTCCCGTCGAACGGCGTTGCGGTGCTCCGTCAGGACGTTCCGCCACCTCCGGTCACCGAGCGTCGCGGCCTGCTGGGTCGACCCGACGATGTCGGTGAAGAGGACGGTCGCCAGCACTCGATCCGGTACGGCAGGAGCCTCCGGCGATGCGAGGAAGCGTTCCACCTCGTCCGCGACCTCATCCCCGACGTACGGCGCCATGTCGCGGCCCGGGACGGCGACGAGTCGCGCGTTGGGGAGCGTCTTCACAAGCAGTTCGGCCTCCCCGGCAAGGTTTTGCGTGAAGAGCGCCTTTGTCTCTATGTCCTGCCGATACATGACGAGCGACGGCGCGCGGACCGTCGGGAGGATGTCATGAATGTCCGCGTCGGCAAAGGTCCGCAGAAACTCGAGCGCCGAACCCGGGCTGGAGCTGACGCGCATTCCTTTGGCCATCCACTGCCTGAAGGCGGAGTCGTTCGTGAAAGACGGATAGTTCGCCTCGAGGATGTAGTCGACCCACTCCTCGCTGCCCCACCTCTCGGAGATCATCCGGAGGAAGTCTCGCTTGTCCCCCTCGCTGCCGGGGAACCGGACGCGCGCATTCCACAGGATCAAGGCGGAGCTACGTTCCGGATACGTCGCCGCGAAGAGGGCGCACATCTGGGCTCCCTGCCCCGCGCCGAGCAGTGCCGCCTGGTCGGACCCCACCGCGTCGAGCACGGCGCGCACGTCGTCCATCTGAGCCTCGAGCGTGAGCGACGCGCGCGGTCGGTCCGAGATTCCGGTTCCTCTCTTGTCGAGGAGGATCAGGCGTGAGAACGACGCGAGCCGCTCATAGAAGGTGACAACGATCGGCTGTTCCCAGCTGATCGCGATGCTGAGATTGAGCGGAATGTAGACGAGGTCGATTGGGCCGGTGCCCACGACCTGGTATGCGATTGAAACGCCGCCGGTGCGGACGTACTCGGTAGGCGGTGGCTCCATTTCCCCGCAGACGATGGTAAAGCTTCGTGCGTGGAGATCGAGCTGAAGCCTGAGCCGGGGCCGAAGGAACGCGAGGCGATCGAGCTCGCGCTGCAGCGGATCATGGCCAGGGGAAGCCTGCCGCCCGCGTACACGAGCGCCTGGCGCCAGGCGGGAGTCCGCGCTGCAGTCGAAAATCAGGCGGCGGCGCGGCCGCGCAAGAGCTTCGGCGCGACGCGCGCGTAGTCCAGGCCCGACACCCACGTCAGCACGACGGCCACGAGCAGCGCCCACCAGGCCGCGTGCTGCGTCCACGCTCCCGCGGCCGCAAAGCCCCCGATCGCCGCCGCGAGCGCCTGCGACCAGGTCTTCAGCTTCCCCAGGTCGCGCGCATGCATCACCACGCCACGCTCGATTGCGGCCAGCCGCAGACCCGAGACGAGGAACTCGCGGGCCACGATCGCCGCGACCATCCATCCGGGAAAGACGCCCTGGTCGATGAGGACGACGAGCACGGAGATGACGAGGATCTTGTCCGCCACCGGGTCGAGCAGCGAGCCGAGCTGGGACGTCCTCCCGTACCGCCGCGCAACGCGTCCGTCGAACCAGTCGGTCGTCATCGCGAGCACGAAGAGCGCCGTCGCCCAGTAGTTGTGGCCGTGGAAGTCCACCGCATAGAGGAGGACGACGAACGGCACCGCCGCGATGCGCGCTAGCGTGAGCTGGTCGGCAAAGGACATTTCGTAGAGAGAATACGTCCGCATGCCGCCGTTTTCGAAAGTCCTGGTCGCCAACCGCGGCGAGATCGCGATCCGCGTGTTCCGCACCCTGCGCGAGCTGGGGATCGGCACCGTCGCGGTCTATTCCGAGGCCGATCGCGGCTCGCTGCACGTCGAGTATGCGGACGAGGCGTTCTTGGTCGGACCGCCGCCCGCGGCGGAGAGCTACCTGCGCACAAACCGCATCCTCGAGACGGCACACCGTGCCGGCGCGGAAGCGATCCACCCCGGCTACGGCTTCCTCGCCGAGAACGCGGCGTTCGCGCGCGCGTGCGCGGAAGCGGGCATCGTCTGGGTCGGGCCGCCGCCGGCGGCGATCGAAGCCATGGGGTCGAAGGTGGAGGCGCGGGAGCGGATGAAGGCGGCAGGCGTGCCGATCATCCCCGGGACGACGGAGCCGGTCGAGACCGCTGAGGAGACTCGCGCGCTGGCCGAAGAGATCGGCTACCCCCTCGCGATCAAGGCGGCGGCCGGCGGCGGCGGGAAGGGCCTCAAGGTGGCGCGATCGCCAGACGAGGTCGAGCGTGCCTTCGCCTCGGCACGGCGCGAGGGCGAGGCGTACTTCGCCGACCCGACCGTGTACGTGGAGCGGTTCCTCGAGGATCCACGGCACGTCGAGGTGCAGGTCGTCGCGGACGCGCACGGGAATGTCGTCCACCTCGGCGAGCGCGACTGCACGATCCAGCGGCGCCACCAGAAGCTGGTCGAGGAGACGCCGTCGCCGGCGGTCTCCCCCGAGCTGCGCGAGCGGATCGGCGCGATTGCCGTGGATGCCGCGCGCGCCGTCGGCTACCGCAGCGCCGGGACGATCGAGGGGCTCCTCTCTCGCGAGGGCGAGTACTTCTTCCTCGAGATGAACACGCGCATCCAGGTCGAGCATCCCGTGACGGAGCTCGTCACCGGCTTCGACCTCGTCCGCGAGCAGGTGCTCATCGCCGCGGGCGAGCCGCTCTCGTTCCGTCAAGAGGACGTCCGTTTCGAGGGGCACGCGATCGAGTGCCGCATCAACGCCGAGGACGCGTCCGCCGGCTTCCTCCCGGCTCCCGGCCTGATCTCGTCCTACCGCGAGCCTGCCGGCCCCGGCGTGCGTGTCGACTCGGGCGTGGCCGAGGGATCCGAGGTCTCCGGCACCTACGACCCGCTGATCGCCAAGGTGATCGTCCACGGTCTCGACCGCGAGCACGCGCGCAGGCGGATGCTGCGCGCCCTCGAGGAGTACGTGATCGAGGGGCCGAAGACGCTGATCGGCTTCCACCGCGCGCTTCTCTCGCACCAGTGCTTCGTCGACGGGGAGACGTGCTTCGGCCTGGTCGAGTCGGAGCTGCTTGCGCGGCAGGCGGAGGAGCTCGAGCCGGCGCGTTCGCCGGCGACCGCGAACGGGCGCGCAGACGCGCGCGTCTCGCTGGTCGAGCTGGACGGCCGCCGCTACGAGGTGCGCGTGCTCGTCCCCGAGCCGCAGTACAAGGAGCTCGTCAGGCGTCGCCGCGAGCGAGGGCACGGTGGGCATGGGGGACACGCGCGCGACGCCGTCACCAGCCCCATGCAGGGGACGGTGCTGGCCGTCGAGGTCGCGGACGGCGACGAGGTCGAGGCCGGACAGGTGATCTGCATCGTCGAGGCGATGAAGATGGAGAACGAGATCAGTGCTCACCGCGACGGCGTGGTCTCGGAGCTGTCGGTCGCGCCGGGCCAGGCGGTCAGCGCCGGGCAGGTCATCTGCGTCGTCACGCAGGATGACGACGACTCGTAGGCCCCTCTGCGCGGAGGTCTCGGCCGGCCTCGGCGAGCCGCTCGGCGCGACGGCAAGTCGCGTCGACAACTGGATCCTGCTCGAGTACCGCGGCGTCTGGGGCCCCGAGCCGCTCCAGGGCAGCATGCTCGACCCTTCCGTCAAGGCGCACCTGGCCGAGCAGCTCTCTCGCCCGCGCTCGAAGCTGCTCTTCATCCGCCGGCCGCGCCAGGAGCGGCACGGCGTCGTGTGTTATACGGCTACGACCGTCGAAGGCGAGCAGAGCCTTCACCGCCTCGACCTCGAGGTGCACGAGGAGCTCGTCGGCCTCGACCTCTTCGGAGCCGACCGCGGGCAGAAGGTGGGCGAGCCCCTGTTCGCCGTTTGCACGCACGGCAAGCGCGACCCCTGTTGCGCGAAGTTCGGCCGCCCGCTGTACGACGCGCTGCGCGACCAGTCCGACCCCGAATGGGTCTGGCAATGCACGCACGTCGGCGGCGACCGCTTCGCCGGCAACCTCGTCTGCTTGCCCGAAGGCCTGTACTTCGGGCGCGTTGGGCTCGGTGATGTCGCTCCGCTGCTCGACCACTACCTCGCCGGTCGGATCTACCTCGACTGCTACCGCGGCCGCGCCGCGTATTCGATGCGGGTTCAGGCGGCCGAGCGCGCAGTACGAGAGCGCACCGGACTCACCGGATTCGAGGACGTTCAGCTCATCGGTGAGCTCGGCTCAGTCGTAACGTTCCAGGCGGCCGGCGAGATTCACGAGCTCGAGCTGACGCCCGTCGTCGGTGAGCCGATGTTCCTCACGTGCGATTCGGAAGAGATGAAGCGACCAGTTCACTACGTCGTGGCGTGAACCGCGTCGTCGTCCTCGGTGCGGGCGGCGCGGGCAAGACGGAGCTCGCCAACGGGCTCGCCGCCCGCACCGGACTTCCGGTCGTCCACCTCGACACGCTCTTCTGGAAGCCCGGATGGCAGCCGGGGCCGCGCGAGGACTTCCGGGCGGCCGTGGACGAGGCGGTCGAGGGCGAGCGCTGGATCATCGACGGCAACTTCCTGAGCGCCGGCGACGCGCGCTTCGAGCGGGCGGACACGGCGATCTTCCTCGACCTGCCGCGCACGACCTGTATCGCGCGCGTGCTCCGCCGGGCGGTCCGCGACCGACGCAGCCGCCGGCCCGACCTGCCCGAGGGCTGCCGCGAAGGCTTCGACTGGGACTTCCTCAAATGGATCTGGAACTTCGGGCGGGACGACCGCCCGCGCATCCTCGAGACGCTCGGGCGCTTCCGCGGCGACGTCGTGCAGTTGCGCTCGGCCGCAGAGGTTCGGAGCTACCTGGCCCCGTAGGGCGTCGAGAGCTGAAGAAAGCCTTCGCGGACGAGGCGGCGCACGAGCACCAGCCGGCCTTCCTCGTCGAGATCGCCCGGCAGGTCGGCCGCGGTGAACTCGGCATCGGCCGACGCGAGGAACTCGACGTCCTCTTCCACGTGTGCGGGGAAGGTGATCGTCTTCCCTTCGAACGAGAGCTCGGGAAACGAGAGCTCGAAGATCGTGGTGCGGCGTCGCGCCAGCCGCGTCGTCGACGCTCAGCTCGTCCAGTGCCCGCAGCTGCGAGAGCTGGCCTTCGCGCACCGGGCGGCGCGATTTCACGAACCGCCGGCGCTTGCGGGCGGCGACGTCCGCCGGCGCGAGCCGCTCAGCGAGGGCGGCGAGCAGGTCGTCCCGCATCTCACCGTTTGCCGGCACCGACCGCCGGAAACCCACGTCTGTCGCGCACTCCTCGAGCGCCGCCCTGGCCGCGTCGAGCCACGTGTAGACCTTGACCCCGATTGTCAGGTGGAGCGACTCGGAATCGGTCGTGAGCGCGTCGTGCAGCCAGCCGCGCGGGAGGTACATCGTGTCCCCCGGCTCGAGCACGCAGTCCTCCACCGGCGGCCCGGGCTCGCCGTGCTTCGCCTTCGAGTACTTCTGGTCCTGGAGAGGCAGCTCGACCACCGGCTCGTACACGCGCCAGTGCTTCTTGCCCGCGATCTGGAGGACGAAGACGTCGTGCGTGTCGTGGTGGACGGCGAGCCCCTGCGCCGAGCGTGGCGTGAAGTACGCGTTCGCCTGCACCGGCTCGCCCAGGGCGGCTTCCAGCTCGCGGCAGAAATGGGCGATCGGGCCCCAGTTGTGGTGCAGGGCCTGGAGGACGAGCGTCGCCCCGTCCTCGAACTCGGCCAGGACGCGGTCGACGTCGATCGTCCCGCTGAACGGGACCGGGCTCCAGCCGAGGTCGACCGTGTACGAGGAGGGCTCGAGCACCGCGCCCTCACGGACGAGCCGGAACGCGGGGAAGCGGATCGCGCTCGAGCAGATCAGCCGCTCGACGTCCTCGGGCGAGAGCAGGTCGCCGAAGCGAGCCGGCTCCTCCCGGTGGACGACGAGCGGCTTCTGCTCCCAGTAGCCGGCGAGGAAGTCTTGCGCCTCGACCGGCTCGACGCAGCGCGCGAGTGCGTTGGCGCTACGTGTCCGTGCCGTCGGAGTCGGAATCGGTGCCGTCGGTATCGCTGTCGGACGAGTCGGTCTCGTCGTCCTGGTCGGCGTCGGTGACCGAGAACCGTGAGCGTGTGTCGCCCGGCGTGCTGGTCAGGATTTCGTCGTCCGTCAAGGTGGTGCGTTTCTCCTCCACTGCGAAAGCCCCCTTTCGGTCGTGTGGCGCGAGTCTAGCGGCGTCGCATCTACCAGAGAGTGACCGGCCTCGGGTGGCCGTGGCCGCGAAGCTGCCGGTCCTTCGTCACCAGCCGCAGGCCATGCTCGATGGCGGTTGCGTAGATCAGCCGGTCAGCGGGGTCGCCCGGAAACGAAACGGGCAGCGAGACCGCCGTGTCGGCAATCGCCGGTGTGAGCGGAAGCGTCCGTACCTGGACGGCGAGCTGCTCGAGCCACGAACGGACGGGAATCGAGAGAACGATTCTCTCGTGCTGCGCCAGCCATGCGAGCTCGAACCACGAGATCGCTGCCACGGCCAGCTCGCTCGCTCCGCCCAAAGCCTTCGCGGCGGCACGGCTGACGCGGTGGGGCTCGGCCGACCACCACTGGATGACGTGCGTGTCGAGCAAGACTGCGGTCACGGCAGGTTCCAGGACAGGCCGGTGGAGAACAGCTCTTCGTCGTCCACCGCCGTCACGGCGACGCCGGCCATGCTGTCCTTCAGCGCGTTCGCACCCGTTGCAGGGACAAGGCGCGCCACCGTGCGGCCGTGCTTCGTGATCTCGACTGCCTCGCCGTCGACGATCTCGTCGAGTAGCGAGAGAATCGTCGCCTTCGCCTCCGTAGCGGTCACTTTTTTGGTCATATGGTCACTATACCGGTCAGAAGGCCGCCATCCGCCGTCCGCGCCAACGAGCGCAAACGCCGCCTCCCGGTCGCCGGCCGGCTCGGCCGCAGCCGCGGGCGGAGCGGAGCCTGGTCGGGGTCGTCGAACCTCGTTTTCCTGCCGCGCGGCGAAGCCAGCTCGAGGAGGAAGCGCTCGAGCGGGCTAGAGCGACCGTTGGTACGCCCGGAACGTCCACGTGGCCACGCCGGTCATGGCCAGCGTGAGCGCCAAGAGCAAGCCGATGTGCTCTCCGACGCTGCCCCAGTCCGTCCCGGGCAGCACGACTTGCCGCGCGGCGTCGACGCCCCAGTTCACGGGGTTGTAGCGCGAGGTCACCTGAATCCAGTGCGGGACCTGGTTGATCGCGATGAGGGTGGACGAGAGGAAGAGAAGCGGAAGCCCGATGAAGTTCGCGACCGCGATCATCGTCGCCTCCTTCCGCGTCAGCAGCGCGATCGCCGTGGAGAGGGCAGCGAAGGTGGCGGCGACCAGGCCGGCGGTGACGAGGACGATGAGCCAGCCCTGGAAGCCCGTGTCGATTCTCACTCCGAGCGCGAGCGCGATCAGCAGGATGATCAGGCCCTGGATCGTCGCGATCAGCGCAGCCCGCACGACCTGTGAGGCGGTGAGCGCGAACCGGCTGACGGGAGTCGCGAGGAAGCGCGGGATCACCTCGCGGTCGAGGTCGGAGATCATCGCCATGCCGCTCCACGTCCCACCAAAGAACGCGTTCATCACGACGATCGCCGGTGCGAGGAACGTGATGTACGAGGTGGTCCCGAACCCACCGCCGGGCAGGTTCGTGACGTGCTTGAAGAGCTGGCCGTAGAGCGTCAGCCAGACGAGCGGCTGGATGACGAGCAGCGCGATCCAGATCGGCTCGCGCATGAGGTTGCGCGCCTGCCGGCCGACCATGTACCAGGTGTCCCGCGCAACGTTCATTCCTCGACCGCTTCGTCCTCTTCGCGGAAGTCGCGGCCCGTGTAGTGGAGATAGACGTCGTCGAGGGAGGGCCTGTGGGAGTCGACCGCCTCGACCGCGATTCCGCTTCGGTCGAGCGCGGAAAGGATCTGCGGGATGGCGCGCGCGCCGGTCTCGACGCGGGTGCGCAGCTGACGGCCCTCCGTGCGCACCTCGCGTACGACGTCCAATCCTTCGATGATGCGGCGCGCCTCGGGCGTGTTCCCGTCGGACAGCTCCACGGTGACGGAATCGCCCTCGAGGCTCTTTTTGAGCTCGGTGGGAGTTCCCTCGACGACGACATGCCCGCGACTCACGATCGCGAGTCGGTTGGCGAGGTGGTCTGCCTCCTCCAGGTAGTGCGTCGTCAGCAGGATGGTCAGCGCCTCCTGCCCCGCGATCCGGCCGAGCTCGTCCCACATGCTCACGCGCGCCTCGGGATCGAGGCCGGTGGTCGGCTCGTCGAGGTAGACGACGCGCGGACGGTGGACGAGCCCGAGCGCGACGTCGAGTCGCCGCTTCATGCCGCCGGAGTAGCCGCGGACGACGCGATCGGCAGCGTCTTCGATGCCAACGAGCCGGAGGAGCTCGTTCACGCGGCTCTTCAGCGCCGTGCCGTGCATGCGCTGGATTCGTCCCTGCAGCATCAGGTTCTCGCGGCCCGTCGCGTCGCGGTCGACGCCGGAACCCTGAGGGACGTAGCCGATCGTGCGCCGGACGCCGTTCGGATCCTTCACCACGTCCTGCATGACCACCTCGGCACGCCCGGAATCCGGCTTCGTGAGCGTGGCGAGAACCTTGACCGTCGTCGTCTTGCCGGCGCCGTTCGGGCCGAGGAGCCCGAAGACCTCGCCTTCGCCGACGGTGAACGAGATGCCGTCCAGCGCCTGGACGTCTCCGTAGGACTTCCGCAGGTCTTCGACGACGATCGCGTCCACGCGATCGAGTTTACGGAGGGTCCAGTCCGGGCTCTCCGGTACCTTGGGGCGCGGCGTGCGCCGGGGTCTTCTCCTTCTTACAGTGCTCGCGGTTGCGGTTCCGGCCGCGGCGTCCACACAGCGCAGCGCCAAGTTCGCGTGGCGGATCTCGCCGATCGGCGCTGCGCAGAAACGGGTCATGACAGGGATCTCCTGGCATTCGGGCTGTCCGGTCGGCCTGTCGGAGCTGCGCGACGTCCGGGTGTCGTACATCGGCTTCGACGGAAAGCGCCACCTCGGGCAGATCATCGTCAACGGCTCCGTGGCGAAGTCGGTCGTCAGCGTCTTCCGGAAGCTGTATTTCGCGCGCTACCCGATCCGTCGCATGGTGCCCGTGGACGTGTACCGCGGCAGCGACTTCGGCTCGATCGAGCACGACAACACCTCGTCCTTCAACTGCCGGAACGCGACCGGCTCCAGCAACTGGTCGAACCACGCCTACGGGCTCGCGATCGACCTGAACCCGCTGGAGAACCCCTACGTGTCCGGCGGCCGGACGTCACACGCCGGGAGCGTGAGGTACCTCGACCGCTCGAAGCACTACAAGGGGATGATCCATCCAGGCGACTTCGTCGTTCGCGCCTTCGAGTCGATCGGGTGGGGCTGGGGCGGCTACTGGAGCGGCTCCGTCAGAGACCTGCAGCACTTCTCGGCGAACGGCCGCTGAACGGTCGGGCTTGTAACTACGGCCGAGTCTTTCTACGATGCGCGCCCTTGCTACGAGCTCTGCCACTCGTCGCCATCCTCGCCGCCCTCTGGGCGAGCTCGTCCCAGGCTGCACAGCTGATCACCAACCGGGGCGCGGTCCACGTCCGGCTACAGGCCAACTCCAAGGGGGAGGCGCTCCTCACCTATCGCTCGAATGGAAAGTTGCACCGCGTGCTCGTGTGGGGCGCGCTCAACGCGGTGCACCCGGCCCGTGGCGCGAAGCAGCAGGCGTTCGAGCTGGACTATTCCGGCGGCTGGAGCACGCACCACACGAAGTACTGGGCGAGCTTCCCGGGCAAGTGCGACGGCTACGACGGCCCGGCACTCCCGAACGTGGTCGCCGCGTGCAAGGCGCCTGACGGCAGCTACTGGGTCGCTCAGAGCTGGCGACAACTCCTGCCCGACCTGGGCTACCTGCCGTGGCTACCCGTCCAGAAGGCCAAATGGCTCTTCCTCTCGCACTGGACGGGCGCAGTCGCGCAGATCGAGGCGGGCATGGACTGGATCTACCACGGCCGGTGGCAGCAGATCTTCGCGCGCGTGACCTATCGCGGCCATCCTGTCCACGGGTTCGGCAGCTCGAGGTACGGCGTTCCCACCGACGCGTTCGGGCGGCTCGTCTACGTGGACACGCACAACTCCTCGTACGGCGCCGGTTGGCGCCGGGAGCACTCGGGGGTCACCCACAACCCCACGGGCCTCTTCTGCCACGGCCTCTCCCCGCAGAATCCGACTATCGGCGGCTACCGGCATCCACCGGGCCAGACCGCGCCGCGCGGCCCGGGCACGGGGGACAAGTACCGGCTCACGGTCGACGGCCCCGGTGTGACGCCGATCGTGGGGAAGGTCATCGCGGGCCTGCACGAGTACGACGCGACCGACCCGGACGACGTTGCGCAGCAACGAGAGCAGCTCGCGCGGCTGGAAGCCTGGGGCGGCCGCGGTGAGCGCGGCGACTGCGGCATGGGTTGGTTCGAGCCGTGAGACACTCTCAGCCGCGTCAGTAGACTCACGCCGCGGTGGACCTGTACGAGTACCAGGGCAAGGAGCTGTTCGCGCGCTTCGGCATTCCGGTGTCGGAGGGAGGGCTCGCGACCACGCCGGAGGAGGCGCGTGCGGTTGCCGAGGAGATCGGCGGCCAGGTCGTCGTGAAGGCGCAGGTGCTGACCGGCGGTCGGGGCAAGGCCGGCGGCGTCAAGCTCGCCGAGGATCCCGACGACGCGGAGGCGAAGGCGCGCGACATCCTCGGCCTCGACATCCGGGGCCACGTCGTCAAGAAGCTGTGGATCGAGCAGGCCTCGGATATCGCCAAGGAGTACTACCTCTCGATCACGTTCGACCGCGGCGAGAAGAAGCCGCTCTTCATGCTCACGACCGAGGGCGGCGTCGAGATCGAGGTGGTCGCCGAGCAGAACCCTGACGCGCTCTCGCGCCTGCACATCGATCCGCTGGAGGGCTTCCAGCCCTGGCAGGCCCGCCGCCTCATCTACGGCGCCGGGATCGAGGATCCGGGCGAGCAGAAGCAGATCCTGAACATCATCGGCCGCCTCTACCTCGCCTTCATCGAGTGCGACGCCATGCTGTGCGAGATCAACCCGCTGATCGTCACCCCGGAGGGCGAGGTGCGCGCGCTCGACTCCAAGTTCACCGTCGACGACAACGCGCTCTACCGGCACGAGGACATCGCGGCCATGCGAGACTTCGACGCGTATCCGCCGGAGGAGCGCCTTGCCCGCGAGAAGGGCGTCACCTACGTCAAGCTCGACGGCGAGGTCGGCATCCTCGGCAACGGCGCCGGCCTCGTCATGTCCACGCTGGACGTGATCGCGCTGGCCGGCGGACGTCCGGCGAACTTCTGCGACCTCGGGGGTGGGGGAGACGCGGAGGGCGTCGTGGACGCGCTCGAGGTCATCACCTCCGACCCGCAGGTCAACTCCATCCTCTTCAACATCTTCGGCGGGATCACGCGCTGCGATGAGGTGGCGCGCGGGATCCTGACGGCGCTCGACCGCATGGACATCGACCATCCGATCGTCGTCCGGCTGGACGGGACGAACGCAGAGGAGGGGCGTCGGCTCCTCGAGGAGTCCGATGCGCCGATCGATGTCGAGCCGACGATGCTGGACGCCGCCAGGCGGGCGGTGGAGCTGGTCGGATGACCGACGTCTGGTCCGAGCGCGCGCAGGCCTACGCCGACAGCGACACGCACCGCGAGGGGAGCGACCTCGACCTGCTCGTTTCCTGGGCCGAGGGAGAGACCGCGCTCGACGTCGCGACCGGCGGCGGGCATGTCGGGCGGCGGCTGCGGCAGGAAGGGTTCTCGGTCGTCTCGTCTGATCCTGCGCCCGGCATGAAGGCCGATGTCGTCTGCCGCGCCGAGGACCTTCCCTTCGCCGACTCGAGCTTCGACACCGTCGTCAGCCGGATCGCGCCGCACCACTTCGGCGACATCCGCGCGGCGATCGGTGAGATGGCGCGCGTCGCGCGGCGGGTGGTACTCGTCGAGGACACGCTCTACGAGAGCGAGGCGATCGAGGAGATCGAGCGCCTGTATCACGACCCGACACACGTCCGCTCCTACTCGGAGGCCGAGTGGCGCTCGTTCCTCGAAGACTCGGGGCTCGAGGTGGAGGAGGTCGCGTTCGAGGAGAAGTGGCGCGAGGTCGAAGCCTGGTGCGACCGCACCGGCTGCGTCGGCCCGGACCGGCTGCGCGTGAAGGAGCTGCTCGGCGACCGGATCGACGAGCGCGGCGGCTACACCGACACGAAGATCCTGCTCAGGGCGAGGAAGCGGACCTAGTGGCGATCATCGTCGACACCGACACCCGCCTCGTCGTCCAGGGGCTGACCGGCCGAGAGGGCCGCTTCCACGGCCTGCGCAACCGCAAGTACGGGACGAACGTCGTCGCCGGCGTCACCCCCGGGAAGGGCGGCCAGGACGTCGAGGGCGTCCCGGTCTTCGACACCGTGATCGAGGCGGTCGAGGAGGCCGGAGCGAACACGTCGCTGGTCTTCGTGCCGGGCCCGTATACGCCCGACGCGATCTACGAGGCCGTCGACTCCGGAATCAGGACGGTCATCGCCATCGCCGAGCATGTGCCGGCCCACGACATGCTGCGCGTCTACAACTACGTCCAGGGCCTCGACATTACGCTCGTCGGCCCGAACTGCCCCGGTGTGCTCTCCCCGGGCAAGGCGAACGTCGGGATCATCCCCGGCGAGATCTTCAGCGAGGGCTCGATCGGGCTCGTCTCCCGCTCGGGGACGCTCACGTACCAGATCGGCCACGAGCTCACGCAGCTCGGGCTCGGCAACTCGACGATCGTGGGGATCGGCGGCGACCCGATCGTGGGCTCTTCCTTCATCGACATCCTCGCCAAGTTCGAGAACGATCCCGAGACCGAGCGCGTGGTGATGGTCGGCGAGATCGGCGGCGACGAGGAGGAGAAGGCCGCGCGCTTCATCGAGGCGAGCATGTCCAAGCCGGTCTTCGCCTACATCGCCGGCTTCACCGCCCCGCCGGGCAAGACGATGGGCCACGCCGGCGCGATCATCTCCGGCTCGTCCGGAACCGCGGAGGGCAAGAAGGAGGCCCTCGAGGCGGTCGGGATCACTGTCGGGACGACGCCGACCGAGGTGGCGCAACTCGTGGCCGATGCGGCTGCGGGCGCCATGGCCTGATGAGGTTTACGTTATCATGACGCTATGTCCGCTTGGGCGATCGTTCGGGAGGCCCGCGCCCGCGCGAACCTGAGCCAGCGCGAGCTCGGCCGGCGGGCCGGCAAGGCCCAGTCGGAGATTGCTCGCATCGAAGGCGGACGCCAGGATCCATCTTTTGGCACGCTGGAGCGGCTCGTCCGGGCCGCCGGGCTTGACCTCGAGATCCACCTCGCTCCGCGAAATCGCCACGACGAGCGGCTCATCGAGTGGATGCTCTCGCTCACTCCAGAGGAGCGGCTCGCGGCGCTCGAAGAGCAGTCGATGCTCGTCGCCTGTGCGCAATTGCTGGACGATGGCACGACGTAGATCGCGGCCGCCCCTGCTGCGCGCGCGGACCATTCTCGAGACGCTGGCACACCACGAGGTCGAGTACGTCCTGATCGGCGGCGTCGCCGAAAGGCTCTGGGGCTCTCCGCGCGCAACTGACGACATCGATATCTGCCCGGCCGGGGATCGCGAGAATCGCCGGCGGCTCGCCGCCGCGCTGAACGAGCTCGGGGCCAGGTTCCGTCCCCCAGGGCTCGAGGAGGGGTACCCAGCTCCGGAGCCCTGGAGTGAGGCGAGCTTCCCTCGTTTTGCGAGCCTCGCGCTCGTAACCGAATACGGCTGGCTTGACGTGTGGTTTCGGCCCGACGGGACGAACGGGTACGGCGAACTGCGCGAGCACGCCGGCGCAGTCGAGATCGGCCCAATCCAGGTGAAGCTGGCGAGCCTGGACGACATCATCAGGTCGAAAGAGGCCGCCGGAGGGACCAGATACCTGACCCATCTGCCTCTCCTGAGAGAGCTGCGTGAGCAGCGGCGCAATCTCCCCTGAGCTGTCGTCGGGCGACCCTATTCTGTCCGCATGGCCATGACCGTCGATCCGGCCAATCTGCGCCACGGCCGCGTCCGGGGCCGCTACTTCCGTGAGAATTTCGCCCAGGCCGGCATCGATCTCTCCCAGATCGTCCCCGAGCTGGTGACGAACGCCGATGCGGCGATTGCCGCCGGGCGGCGCGAGCACGGACGGATCCTGCTTCGTATCGGGGCTGCGGATCCCGAGTTTCGCAGGGCCTGGAAGGCCGCGCTCCGACGGCTGGGGCTGCCGGCGCTCTCGGACTGGCTGCACGAAGTGGTCTGCACCGACGATGGAGAAGGAGTGGACGCCGGCGCGGTGGAGCGCCGCCTCGGCGCCCTCGGCGTGATTCCCGAGCGCGAAGGTCAGCGGGGGCTGTTCGGTCGCGGCCTGCGCGATGTTTGGCTGGCGCAGGGCGGCGGTCGAATCCAGGGGGTTCGGGACGACTGTGCAGTGGAGACGTGGTTCATGCCCGCGGCCGGGGACGATCCGTATGTGTACGTCCACGTCCTCGACGGCCCGGCCACCCGCGCCGTGCGCCGCCGGCTCGGGATCGCCGGCGAGGGGACCCGCGTGACGGTGCCGCTTGCACTGCGCCGGCTGCCGCCGCACGCTCGTCTTCGCAGGCTGGTTTCCGATCTCGTTCAGTTGCGGCCGATCCTCGAGGATCGGAATCGCGAGGTGCTCCTCGACCTCCCCGGCGAGCCCATCCAGCTCATCCGCTATGCGGCTCCCGAGCCGGACCCCGACCGGCCCGTCCTGTTCGAGGGAGACGTGGAGATTCAGTCCGGCCTCTCGGCGCGGGTCGTGGTTCGGCGCGCCGCTCAGCCGATCGCGCGGAGCCCGTCCCGGGCGGTCCGGCGCGGTGGGCTCGTGATCTACTCGGGGCGGGCCGCGCACGAGTCGACGCTTGTCGGGCTCGAGAGTCGTCCGGGGGCGCGGCATCTCTACGGCGAAGTTCGGTGTGACGCGATCGAGGCGCTGCAGCGGGAGGCCCTGGATGCGCCGCGACCTCAGGTCGTCGTTCGGGTCGATCGCAGCGGACTCAACGAGACGCACCCGCTTGTCCACGGCCTTTACGCGGCACTGGAGCGAATCCTCCGGCCGATCGTCGACGCAGAGGAGCGGCGGGCAGGCGCGAGGCTGGTCCGGGCCGGGAAGGAGATCGCCGCCCGGGACGAGGTGGGCCTGCGGGCGCTGAACGACGCTCTCCGAACCGCGTTCGACGCGCCGGGACAGGCGGGGTTCGCGCGAGGCGGCGACCCCTCGGAGCGGCCGCCGGTGGAGGAACGAGCAGGGCTCGAGATCCTCCCGCACGAACCCTCTCCCTCGACCGCCCCGGCGATCGACGCCGCGATGCGGTTCAAGCAGTCGCCGGTTCGCATCCATGCCGGCGAGCAGCGGACCGTGTCGCTCCTGTTCGATCCGGCGCGCATCCCGTCCGGCACTTCCATCGAAGTCGCAGCCGACCTGGGTCTCTCGCTCGCGCTTCGCCAGTGGACGGTGCCGGAGCCGGGGCCTCGTGGCTGGTCGCGCGTGAGCGGGAGACTCCGTGCGCTCGTCTCCGCACAGCCAGGGGGGCGCCTGAGCGTCTTCGCGGAGGCGGGCGCTCACGAGGCGGAGCTCGTCGTGCTGGTCGTTCGGCACCATGCGAGTGGTTGGGTGCGCGAGATCGCCCGCAAGGACGAGGACTCTCAGGTAGAGGCCGAGTTCGAGCCCGAGACCGGCGTCGTCACGGTCTACGAGGGCCGCCGCGAGTTCAAGGCGCTCGAGCGGGCGGCCCGGCAGGCCGGTTTGGCGGCGCGCCGCGCACGCGAGTACGTCCCGTATCGGATGCTGGAGGTCGAAGTGGCGGCAAACGCGGTCTACTGGTGGGCTGCCGACCAGATTCTCGATCGCCGGCTGCCGGAAGAGCGCCCGGTGGACCCCGCCGAGTACGCCGCGGCCGTGCGAATGGAGGCTCAGGCGATCCGGCACCGCTTCCACGACAAGCTCATGAAGGCATTCCTCGGGCCCGAAGTATTCGAGGGGACTGTCATGACTCAACGGGTCGCTCCACCCGAAAAGCAACTGAGGCTTGCGAGCTCGTGATTCCGACGCCGTCCGCGCGGCCGCTCGTCCTGTTCGACATCGATGGGACGCTGTTCCTCACCTCGGATCCGCTCGTCGGGCGGGCGACGCTGGACGCCGTCGAGGACGTCTGGAACTTGCGGCTCCCGCCGGACGCGATCGGGAAGGTCGACCATCCCGGCCAGACCGCCCAGCGGATCACCAGGCTCGTGCTCGAGGCGGCCGGCGTCGACGACGAGCACATCGATGCCGGGCTCCCACGCTGGTGCGAGCTCGTCTCCGGCCGTTACCTCGAGCTGCTCGCCGACTCGGACACCTCCCACTGGGAGGCTGCCCCAGGCGCTCCCGAGACACTCGAGAAGCTCTCGGAGCGCGCACAAGTTGTCCTCATGACCGGCAACCCGGAGCCGATGGCCCGGGCACGGATGGAGAGGCTCGGGCTTGAGCCATTCTTCCCGGAGGGGCAGGGAGCGTTCGGCTGCGACGCCGAGCACCGGGTCGACCTCATTCGCATCGCGCGCGAGCGCGCAGGGGGCGTGCCCGCGGAGAACACGTGGGCGGTGGGGGACACGCCGCGCGACGTCGAGGGCGCGCACGCCGCCGGAATCCGCTGCGTCGGGATCACGCTCGGCCGCTACGGGCGAGACGATCTGGCGGACGCCGAGGCGGTCGTGGAAGAGTTCCCCGACCTCCTCCGGGTCCTTCCCTAAGGAGGCCCGAACGAAGGGAGCACGGGCCGCCCGGCCGCGCTGCGCGGCGCGATGCGGCGTCCTCAGTCGCGCCCGTATCCTCCGGATACGCGCGCTCCCTGCGTCCTTGCCTCGCATCCGCGCAGCGCACCCGGATCGGCGCGTGATCCCTCCGTCCGGACCTCTAAACTCGCACGATGATCTCCTTCGCCCGCGGAGTGCCCGGCCCGGACTGCCTGCCGGTCGACGAGATCGGGCAGTGCACGCTCGCCGTCCTGCAACGCGAGGAGCGCGACGCGCCGCAGTACGGCCCTCCGTCCGGCTTCCCGCCTCTGCGCAAGCTGCTGGCCGAGCGGCACGGCGTCGAAACCGAGCAGGTCTTCATCTCCAACGGCTCGCTGCAGGGGCTCGCCTTCCTCTGGCAGCACCTGCTGCGCGGCGACAACAAGCGCGTTCTGGTCGAGGCGCCGACGTACGACCGCCCGCTGAAGATCCTCACAGGGCTCGGCGCCGAGATCGAAGGCATCCCGATGGACGACGACGGCCTCGACCTCGCCGCGCTCGAACGCGCTCTCGAGGACGAGCCTGCGTTCCTGTACACGATCCCGACCTTCCAGAACCCGAGCGGCCGCACGCTCTCGCTCGAGCGCCGGCAGCGCGCTGATCGAGCTGGCGGACGAGCGCGACCTGCTCGTGATCGAGGACGATCCCTACGGTCTCGTCCGCTTCGAGGGCGAGCCGCTCCCGTCCCTGCTCGAGCTCGCTCCCGCCGGCCGCGTCCTCTACTCGTGCTCGTTCTCGAAGACGATCGCGCCGGGGCTCAGGGTCGGGTACCAGATCCTCACGCCGGAGCTCGCCGGCGCGGTCGAGGCGATTGCGGTATCGACATACGTCTCGCCCGCCATCTTCACAGAGGCGATCGTGTGGGAGTTCCTCCGCACCGGCCTGCTCGAGCCGAATCTCGACCCGCGCGGGTGCGAAGCTGCGCGCGCGGCGCGACGCGATGCTGGAGGCGCTCGAGCGCGAGCTTCCCGGCTGCGACTTGGAGCCGGCCCGAGGGCGGCTACTTCATCTGGCTCGACCTGCCCGGCGGCGTGGACGCGGGCGAGCTGCTCGGCAGGCCGAGGAGAACGGCGTGACCTTCGTGAAGGGCGCGGACTTCTTCGCCGGCTCCGGCGGTGAGAGCGCGGCGCGGCTCGCGTTCAGCTTCGCGCAGCCCGGACGGAGATCACCGAGGGCGTCGGCATGCTTGCTTCAGCGGTCCGCCTGACTTCGCGCGCCGGCTGCGGCGCCGGCCTAGCCCGAGGGCCAGCAGCCCGACGATCGCCCCGAGGATCAGGGTGACGAGAATCAGCCAGATCAGGGAGCTGTGCGTCGTCCCGAAGATCCAGTGGATCTCGACCCGGTGCGTGTTGTCGATTGCGAACCAGATGACGTAGGCGACCACGAGAGCTATCGCGATGACGATCAGCCACGCGCGTGCCTCGTTGCGCTGCGGGCGGCTTCCGGACGGGCGGGGCGGCTCGGGCGAGCCGGGTGTCCCCGCCGGCTCGGTCATGCCGAGCGCTCGGCGAGCTCGCCCAGCTGCCTGGGCAGCAGGCGCGGCTGGCGCGGCGGAACGAGCGACCCGCGGCTATGCGCGCGGAACGTCGGGCACGGCTCGGCGAGCACGAGCGCGCAGAGCCCCGCCCGCCGGAAATAACAGTCGTCGCACGTGATTCCGCTGCGCTTCCGCACCCCTCTGGGCCCCCCTCCCGTGTGCCGCTGGACGAAGGGGCAACTATAGGACGATTGGCTCAAATTTCAAGAGTTGCCTAAACGGAAATTCATGGAATTTCCGAGAGTTTCTAGTCGGACAAAAGTACCGTGAAATCACGATTTCGGAGGCACTGTTGCCAGCTTGCGCAACGCCTGTTGAAAGCTGTTCACAGGGATGACGCGCATGCTTCCGGCGAACTTCCGAGCCTCCGCCGCGTTGTCCCCAGCGGGGACCATCAGGATGTCCACATGCGACCGCTTCGCCTCGATCGTTTTCTGCTCCACGCCGCCGATCGGCAGCACCGACCCGTCCAACTGGAGCTCGCCGGTCGCCGCGACCTTGTACCCCCGGTCGACGTTGCGGCCGAGCTTCTCCATGATCTCGAGGGCGAATGCGAGCCCCGCCGAGGGGCCGACGACGGAGCCCGCCTGGATCTTCACCGGGAACGGCAGCTTGATGTTCGCGCTCTGGTCGATGATCACGCCGATCACCGGCTGGCCGCTTTCGTCCTTCGTCCGTAGCTCGACCGTGCGCAGTCCCTTCGAGTCGCGCACGCCCAGGCGGACGAGCTCGCCCGGCTCGTGCCGGCGGATGAGGCGGCGAAGCTCACTCGGCCCCTGCACAGCGCGGCCGTCGACCGAAACGATCACGTCGCTCGGCTCGAGCTTCCCGACCGCCGGTGTCCCTGGGACGACCTCGGCGATCTCGGCGCCGTTGCGGTGCTCGAGCACCTTGTAGCCGAGCTGTTTGAGCGCCACGGCGGCGGCCAGGCTCTGCGACTGGGACATGTCGTGCTCGTCGATCTTGCGCTGCGCGCTCTCGCTCACACCCGGCGGCCGCAGGGCCGCTGCGGGGACGAGCGTGGCGCCGTCGTCCCGCACCGCGGGAATGAGGCGCTCGAGCAGGTTCGCCTTCCGTACGAGGACCGCCAGAAAGAACAGCTCGCCCTTGTCGTCCCCTTTGGCCCGGTTCCTGGGAACGTGGACGAGCGGCGAGACCCGACGGGCCGTGTCCGGCAGGAGCAGGTAGCTGTCGGAGGGGGCGAGCCAGAGGACGAGCGCCGCCACCACCAGTAGGGCGAGCCCGCCGAGCGCCAGCCGCACGGGGGTGAGGGTGCGCTTCACACGACAAGCGTAGAGCGCGAGGGGAGTCGACCGACCCGCGAGAGGCCTGGATCGGCGCCGCCGGTATTCGTCTCAATTTGCACTTCGGCTGCCGATCGCATCACAATCGGCCATGGTCTCCGTAGGACACGGATGTCCTGTCGGCCGAGAACCTCATAGCAGGCGCCCACGAGCCCGCAGTGGGCGGCGAGATCTTCGAAAAGATCGCGCCGTCGACAGGCGAGCTGCTGTGTCTCGTCGCATCCTCGGGCCTCGCCGACGTTCAGCGGGCAGTCGACGCAGCCGTCGCTGCGCAACCTGAGTGGGGCGCGCGCACACCCGTCGAGCGTGGGATGGTGATTCGCTCGATCGCCCGCCTCCTCGAGGACGAGCGCGAAGCGCTTGCGGAGACCATCTCGGCCGAGACGGGCAAGTCTTTGGCCGACGCGGGAGCGGAGGTCGATGCTGCGACCGAGTTCGCGTACTTCATGGCGGGAGAGGGCCGCCGCTTCTACGGCAAGACCATGCCGAGCGCGACGCCCAACCGACAGGCATTCACGCTCCGGCAGCCGCTCGGGGTGGCGGGGGTGATCGTGGCTGCGAATACGCCGCTCACGAACATCGCGTGGAAGGTCTTTCCGGCGCTCCTGTGCGGGAACGCGGTCGTTCTCAAGGCGTCGGAGCACGCGCCGCTCACCGCTCTGGCCTTCGCGCGGCTCGCGGTGCGCGCAGGTCTCTCTCCCGGGGTTCTCGATCTCATCCACGGATACGGGCCGGATGCAGGCATGCCGCTCGCCGCAGATCCACGCGTCGACGTCGTCTCGTTCACGGGCTCGACTCCCGTCGGGAGGGCCATCGCGCGGGTGGCCGGTGCCCGCCTGGCAAAGGTCTCGCTCGCGCTCGGCGGCAAGAACCCGTTCGTCGTCTGCGACGACGCCGACCTCGCACGCGCAACCGAAGCGGCGGCGCTCTCGGCGTTCTCCAACGCGGGCCAGCGGTGCGCGTCGGGGTCGCGGCTCATCGTCTTCGCCGGCGTGTACGACGAGTTCACGGCTCGTCTGCTCGCTCGGCTAGACGCCGACCCGAGCAGGGAAGTGGGGCCGGTGATGACCGAACAGCAGCTCGAGCGCATACTCGTCGCGCTCGACCGCGCTCGGGAGCTGGGAGCGCGGGTCCTGACGGGTGGGGAGCGCCTGGCCGCCCCGGGCTTCTTCGTCGAGCCGACGATCGTCGAGAACGTTCCGCCGGACAGCGACCTCGTCTGTAGCGAGCTCTTCGGCCCGATCGCCACTCTCCACCGTGTGCGCTCGTTCGAGCAGGCGATGACGCTCGCCAACGCGAGCCCGTACGGGCTGACGGCCGCCGTGTGGACGCGGAGCATCGCGCGCGCCCAAGAGTTCGTGCGCGGCATCGTCGCCGGAGGGGTCCAGGTAAACGGCCCGTCGTACGGTTTCGAGCCGCACGTCCCGTTCGGCGGCGAGCGCGATTCCGGGACGGGCTGGCGCGAGGCCGGCACCGAGTCCCTCGACGTGTACTCCTCCTGGAAGACGGTCTACGTCACGCACGACCCGGTCGAGGTCTGAGTGCCCACGATCGTCGCGCTCATACCGGCAAAGGGGACGTCTCTCAGAGTGGCGGAGAAGAACATCCGTCCACTCGCCGGGCACCCTCTGCTCGCCTACACGATCGGCCCAGCCCGGGAAAGTGGCCTGTTCACCGACGTCGTCGTCTCGACCGAATCGCCGGAGGTCGCGGACATCGCCACGCGTTACCGCGCGAGTGTCGTGTACCGGCCCGCCGAGCTTGCACAGCCGCATTCGCTCGACATCGAGTGGGTGCTCGACGCGATGGCGGACCGGGCCGAAGACGCGTTCGCCATCCTGCGGCCGACGAGCCCGTTCCGGACAGTCGCCGGCATCAAGCGCGCGTGGCGGCGGCTACTCGAGACGTCCGACCGAGCCGACTCGATCAGGGCGGTCGAGCGCTGCCGACAGCATCCGGCCAAGATGTGGCACCTCGACGACGAGCTTCTTCGGCCCGTCCTTGCGCACTCGCGGCGGGGATCGCCGCCACATTCGCTGCCCTATCAGCTGCTGCCCGAGGTCTGGGTCCAGAACTCGAGCCTCGAGATGGCGTGGCGCCACGTACTCGACGGTCCACGGCCCACCATCTCAGGCGAGCGGATTGCACCGTTCTTCACGGAGGGCACCGAGGGCTTCTCGATCGACTACCCCCAGGACTTCGACCTCGCCGAGTGGCTCATCGCGCGCCGCGCGGTCGAGCTTCCCGCGGCCTTCGAGGCGGTGCGTTGACGCCACCCGACGTGATCCCGCGCGTCTTCCACCAGATCTGGGTCGGGCCGGATCCCGTCCTCGATGGGTTCGACGCCTGGCGCGAGTCGTGGGCACGTCACCACCCGGAGTGGGAGCTGCGCCTGTGGACCGACGAGAACCTTCCTTCCGGCCTGCGTAACTCCCACGTGTACGAGCGCGAGCGGAACGCGGTCGAGCGCGCCGACGTCCTTCGCCTCGAGCTCGTGTTCCTCTACGGCGGCGTCTACCTCGACGCCGACCTCGAGTGCCGCAGGCCGATCGACGAGCTCATCCACGGCCTCGACTTCTTCGGGATGGAGATCAAACCCGGGCGCGTGACGAACACCGTGCTCGGGGCCGTCCCTGGACACGCAATCCTGGACCGCGCGCTCAGCGCGGTGACGCCGCAGGAAACGGGCACGCGCTTCGACAAGACCAAGTCAGGCCCGGTCTTTCTGGACGGCATCGTCAAGCAGTTCCCTCCGCCGAAGATCTTCCCGCGCGAGACCTTCTACCCGATCACGCCGGAGGAGCAGGAGGAGGCGTACTCGATCCACCACTGCGCCCGGACGTGGAAGAGCCGGGAGGAATGGCGAACCGAAGCTCTCCGCGCTGAGACCCGGCTGAGAAAGCTGAACGAGGAGCTCGGGAAGGAGCGGCGCTCGCATCTGCAGACGAAGGAAGCGCTCGTCGAGTCGCGGCGAAAAGAGGCGGCGCTGAAGGAGAAGTTGAGGGAGCGCGCGTGAAGGCCCTCTTCTTCCTCAGGGGCATCCACTACGACCGGATCTTCGAGAACCTCTTCCGCGAGCTGCTCGGGCGCGGGCATGAGATCCACGTCGTGCTCGTGCATGAGAAGAGCGATCAGCGGGACGACAAGACCCGCTTGTTCGACGAGTTCTCCGACCAGTACGCCTTTTCGTACGAGCAGCTTCCCCGCCGCCGCGACCCATGGGTGGCCCCGGCCGTCGCAACCAGGTACAGCCTCGATTATCTCCGCTACCTGGAGCCCGAGTACTCGGGGGCCGACCCTTTGCTCGCGCGTGCACGCGAGCGCGCTCCAGCCGCGGTTCGCGGACTGCTCGCGGCCCCGCTCTTCCGCGGCCGGGGCGGGAGGAGGGTCGTCGGCAGTGCGTTTCGCGCAAGCGAAGCCGTCTTGCCCGTTCCAAGGAGCTTGAAGAAGCTGATCAAGGCGCACGATCCCGATGTGGTGCTGGTTTCGCCGCTGGTCGGCCTCGGTTCGCTCGAAGGCGACTATCTGCGGGCCGCGCAGGCACTGCGCATTCCCACGGTGCTCGTCGTCGCCAGCTGGGACAACCTCAGCAACAAGGGCCTCATCCACGATGTTCCCGAGCTGACGATCGTCTGGAACCAGACGCAGGTCGAGGAAGCCGTGAGGTGGCACGGGATCCCGCGAGAGCGGATCGTCGCCGTCGGTGCCCACAGCTTCGACCACTGGTTCACCCGGCAGCCGAGCCGGGCTCGAGCGGAATTCATGCGCGGACTCGGTCTCGATCACGAGCGACAGCTCATCCTGTACGTCGGATCGTCACTCTTCATCAGCGGTGACGAGACCGGCTTCATCCGAGAATGGCGCGCGCGCGTCAACACTCACCCTCGGCTCAGCGAGTGCGCAGTTGTGCTGCGCCCGCACCCGCTGAACCTCCTCGGGTGGGACGAGCTGGACATCGAGGAGCCCGGCAAGACGGTGATCTGGCCGCGCGCCGGCGCCGAGCCGCGCGGCGAGCAGGCCAAGCTCGATTACTTCGACTCGCTCTTCCATGCCCAGGCCATGGTGGGCGTCAGCACGAGCGCGCTCGTCGAAGCCGCCGTCGTCGGACTTCCGGCGCTGACGTATGTAACGGGCCGTTTTCCCGGCCAGGAGGGCACGCTGCACTTCTCGTACATCGCTCCCGGCAGCGAGGACGGCCTCGTCAGCGTCGCCCACAGCTGGGACGAGCATCTGAACCAGGTTGCCGATGCGATCGAGACGCCCGAGCGCTCGAAGGCGCGGATCGACTGCTTCCTCGCACACTTCATCCGGCCGAACGGCGTCGACCTGCCGGCAGCGCCGGCCGCGGGGGACGCGATCGAGAGTGCCGTCGCGTTAGAGGTAGTTCCGCGGAGGGCGGTGCGAACGGGGCGCGTGCTGATGTCCGGCTTCACACCGCTTCTCTGGCTGGCCAACCCGATCGTTCAGCCGCGCCGGACGTGGCATCGTTCGGTGAAGAAAACTCGGCGGTGGATGAAGCAGATCCACAGGGCGAAGAAGGGGCGGCGTCCTTTGAGACGGCTCCGCAAGGACTACCGACGCGTTCGTGCGTTGTCCGCTCAGGCTCTGAAGCGCACGAAGCGCGCCGCCAGAAGGGGTCGGAAGTCCGTGCGCTTCCGGCGGCTAAAGAAGAGGCCGGGACAGGCCGCCGTCCACCGGGATGAGCGCACCGGTGATGTAGGAGGCCCGATCCGAAGCGAGGAAGCACACGACGTCGCCGACCTCCTCGGGCCGCCCGATGCGCCCGACCGGGACCGCGCTCGGATCCTGATGCCCGAGCTCGCGGATACGGGGCGTGTCGATCAGGCCGGGGGCGACGGAGTTGACGGTGATGCCGCGCAGGGCGAGCTCGCGCGAGAGGGTCTTCGCCCAGGCGACGACGCCTGAGCGAACGACGTTCGAGAGGGCGACTCCATCTACAGGCTGCCGAACGGCATGCGATGCAATGTTGACGACGCGGCCGCGGCCGCTCCGTTCCAGGTAGGGAAGGGCAAGCCGAGTCAGACGAATCGCCGAGAGGAGCAGGAGCTCGACGGCTTCCTCGACCAGCTCGTCGGTCAATTCGACGGCCGTGCCCGGCGGCGGGCCGCCGCCGTTGTTCACGACGACGTCGATTCCGCCGAAGGCCTCCACCGTGGTGTCCACCAACCGCGTGAGGTCCTCGAGATTGCGTACGTCACCGCAGACGGCTAGCCCGCCGATCCGCGCCGCTTCCCGCTCGAGCGCCTCAGGGTGGCGTGCAAACATCGCGACGTTGGCGCCCTCGCGGATCAGGCTCTCGGTGGAGGCGAGCCCGAGGCCCGAGGAGGCGCCGCAGACGATCGCTGTCCGGCCCTCCAGGTCGAGGTTCATGCGCGCGCCACCACCCGCGTCGTCATGCCGCCGCGCATGTTGAAGACGCCCTCGACCTCGGCCCGCACGGGAGCCGCGCTCGCGACGACCTCGTCCAGGATCTCGTTCACGACCTCCTCCTGCAGGATCTCGCGCGAGCGGAACCCACCCAAGAAGTCGCGCAGCGATTTGAGCTCGAGCAGCTTCTCGCCGGGGACGTAGCGGATCGTGATCGTGCCGAAGTCTGGCGCTCCCGTCAGCGGGCAGATCGAGGTGAACTCCGGGTCGGCGAGCTCGATCTCGTAGTCGCGCCCGCCGTACTTGTTCGGAATCGTCTCGATCACGCAGGCGAGGATAGAACGTACGCGGCGTACACCCCGGGCCGGCCGTAGTCGCGATCGACGATCTCGAAGCCGGCGCGTTCGATCATGGGTTCGAGCAGCCAGGTGAACGTGCTGAACTCGGTGCGCAGGTGCGTCTCCAGCTCGGCGCGCGTCCAGCCTGCGGCGGGATCGGTTGCGGCGGACGCGAGCCACTGCTCCAGGACATCGCCTGCGTCTGCGGGCGCGAACGAGAACGCCAGGTCGCGGAGGAGGAAGTAGCCTCCGGCGGCCAGCAGCAAACGGATGCGAGCGAGCGCGATCGCCTTCCAGAAGTCCGGCAGGTGGTGGAGTGCGTTGCGCGAATACGCGAACTCCGCCGGCTCTCCGTCGTGCTCGTAGCCCAGGAAGCCGGCCTGGACGAGCTCCACGTTCTCCGGCAGCCCCTGGGCCCGCGCGGACTCGAGCATCGGCGCCGAGACGTCGACGCCGACGATCCGTCCGCAGCGTGCGGCGGCGGCGGCCGCGAATCGACCCGTGCCGCAGCCGAAATCGACGATCGTCGAGTGCTCGTTCAGGCCGAGCGAGACGAGGCGGTCGACATCCTCGTCGAAGGACGTGGACGACTTGCGGTCGTAGCCTCGGATGTAGTCCGGGTCGAGATGCTCCAGACCCGCGTGTGCGGCTTCGTCGAAGTGCCGGGCGGCTATTGGAGAACCGCAACGACTTCGCGTACCGCGTCTGCTGACTTCTGGAACGCCTGCTGCTCCTCTTCCGAGAGCTCGAGCTCGATGATCTCCTCGATGCCGCCCGCCCCGAGCTTGACCGGAACCCCCATGTACAGCCCGTCCGTTCCGTACTCGCCGTCGAGATACGCGGTGCAGGGGAGGATGCGCTTCTGGTCGAGGAGAACGGCGTCGACCATCTGCGCACAGGCCGCGCCGGGTGCGTACCAGGCCGAGGTGCCGAGCAGCTGGACGACCTCCCCGCCGCCGACGGCGGTGCGCTGGACGAGCTGCCCGAGGCGCTGCTCCTCGACGAGCTTCCGGATCGGCGCGCCGCCGACCGTCGTCGCGGAGGCGACCGAGACCATCTGGTCTCCGTGGCCCCCGAGCACCATTGCGCTCACGTCCTTGGCGGACGAGCCGGTCTGCCAGGAGATGAAGGTGCGGAAGCGCGCGCTGTCGAGGATTCCGGCCTGGCCGAAGACGCGCTCCTTCGGAAAGCCCGAAACGTCTTTGGCCACATGGCACATTGCGTCCAGCGGATTGGTGACGACGATGAGGATGGCGTCGGGCGAGTGGGCGACGACCTGCTCGGTGACCGACTTGACGATGCCCTGGTTCGTGGCGACGAGATCGTCGCGGCTCATCCCGGGCGTGCGCGGCTTGCCCGAGGTGATCACCACGACCTCGGAGCCGGCGGTCTCGTCGTATCCGTTCGTGCCCACGACCGTGGGCTCGTAGCCGAGGATCGGCCCCGCCTGGTTGATGTCGAGTGCCTTGCCCTGGGGGAGGTTCTCGATGATGTCGACCAGGACGACGTCGGCGTAGTCGCGGCGGGCGATCTCCTGGGCCGCGGTTGCGCCGACTGCGCCCGCGCCGATCACGGTGACCTTACGCCGCCCCATATTGGGCGTGAACTCGTGCCGGCCCAGCTCGGTCATACGGTGACTCCGAGCTTCTCGATGATCGCATCGGCAACCTCGCTCGTCCCGACGGCGGTGGGGTCGTCGCGGGTCGGCTTCATGTCGTAGGTGACGCTCTTGCCTTCGGCGATCACGTCGGCGATCGCGGCCTCGAGCCGGTTTGCGGCTTCCATCTCGTCCAGGTGCCGAAGCAAGAGGACGCCCGAGAGGATCATCGCCTTCGGATTCGCCCTGTTCAGCCCTGCGTACTTGGGCGCCGAGCCGTGTGTGGGCTCGAAGACAGCGGCCTTCTTGCCGAAGTTGGCGCCGGGCGCCATGCCGAGGCCGCCGACGAGGCCCGCGCACAGGTCGGAAACGATGTCTCCGTACAGGTTCGGCAGGACGAGCATGTCGTACTCCTCGGGCCGCTGGACGAGTTGCATGCAGAGGTTGTCGACGATGCGGTCGTCGAACTCGATACCTGGATGCTCTTCCGCGACCTCACGGGCGACGTGCAGCCACAGCCCGTCGGAGAATTTCATGATGTTCGCCTTGTGGACGGCCGTGACCTTGCGCCGGCCGTTCTTGCGCGCATAGTCGAAGGCGAACTCGAAGATGCGGCGCGTGCCGGAGACCGAGATCGGCTTGATCGAGATGCCCGAGTCCTCGCGGATCCTCCCGTCGTGCTTGCCGACCCAGTCGATCAGCTCGCGGGCAGCGTCCGAGCCTTCCTCGTACTCGATCCCCGCGTACAGATCCTCGGTTGCCTCCCGCACGATGATCAGGTCGACGTCCTCGTAGCGCGACCGGACGCCGCGGTAGCTCTTGCAGGGACGCACCTGGCCGAAGAGGTCGAGTGTCTTGCGGAGGGTGACGTTGACCGAGCGGAAGCCGGTTCCGACCGGCGTCGTGATCGGGCCTTTGAGCGCCACGCCGTTCCGCTCGATCGACTCGAGGACCTGGTCGGGAAGTGGATTGCCGCCGTAGCGGTCCATCACGTCCGCGCCCGCTTCCTGCACATCCCACTCCAGCTCGACGCCGGTCGACTCGAGCACGCGGCGCGTCGCTTCGGTCAGCTCCGGGCCGATCCCGTCGCCCGGGATGAGGGTAACTGTGTGGGCCACGGCGCGCCACTCTATCGGTAGATTCCAGTGCGATGAACGAGTTCAAGCCAGGCCTCGAGGGCGTCGTTGCCTTCCAGACGGAGATCGCCGAGCCCGACCGTGAGGGAGGTGCGCTCCGCTACCGCGGAGTCAACATCGAGGAGCTGGTCGGCAAGTTCCATTACGAGCAGATCTGGGGCCTACTCGTGGACGAGAGCTTCACGCCCGGGATGCCCGACCCCGAGCCGTACGAGCCGGCCGCGCTGAGCGGGAACGCTCCCTCGGATCTCCAGGCCGAGACGGCGCGCCTCTCGAACGTGTGGGGGCTGCAAAAGCTGGTCGACATCTCGCCGGAGGAAGCGCGCGACGACCTCGCGCGACTCTCCGCCGAGATGATGGAGGTCGTGGCGCGGTCGGCCGCGGTCCACGACGGCCGCGCGCCGGCTTCCGACGACGTCGTCGCCCAGGGCGAGTCCGCCGCCGAGAAGTTCCTGCTTCGGTGGCGCGGCGAGGCGGATCCCGACCACGTCAAGGCGATCGACACGTACTGGATCTGCACCGCCGAGCACGGCCTCAACGCGTCCACCTTCACCGCCCGGATAACGGCATCCACGGGCGCCGACTGCGGGGCCGCGATGTCCGCCGCCGTCGGGGCGCTGAGCGGCCCGTTGCACGGCGGCGCGCCCGCGCGCGTCCTGCCCATGCTGGACGAGGTCGCCCGCACCGGCGACCCCGAGGCATACGTGAAGGAGATCCTCGCGACCAGCGGCCGCATCATGGGCTTCGGCCACCGCGTCTACCGGGCGGAGGATCCGCGCTCGCGCATCCTCAAACAGACGGCGAAGGAGCTCGGCTCGCCCCGCTTCGAGGTGGCCGAGGCGCTCGAGGAGGCGGCGCTCGCCGCGCTCCGCGACTACAAGCCCGACTACGTGATCGCGACGAACGTCGAGTTCTACTCCGCCGTCGTGCTCGACGTGGCCCACGTTCCGCCCGACCTCACTCCCGCGATGTTCGCTTGCGCGCGCGTCGCCGGCTGGTCGGCGCACATCCTCGAGGAGAAGCGCACCGGGCGGTTGATCCGCCCGTCTGCGCGCTACATCGGGCCGCCGAGCCGTCCGGTTTCGGAAGTCGGCGGGGCTCCGGTCCCCAGTTAGTGCCGACACTTGCCGAGGCCGCGGCGTCGGCCGACGAGCTGGCCCAGCGGGGAGCCGAGCGCGACCTCGCGGAGATGCGCACGCAGTGGGCGGACGAGCTCGAAGCGCAGGCGCGCAGCGAGGACTACCAGGAGCGTGCCGTGGCGTACCGCGCGATCGGCCAGTTCCGTTTCCGCCAGAAGCTGGAGCTTCTCCGGCGCGGCCTCGAGGACACGAGCCCAGCCGTCCGTGGCTCGGCGCTCGTGTCGCTCGAGCTGCTTTCTCGCGAGGCGCCCGGGCCGGTGAACGCCGTCCGCCCGCTCCTGCACACCCTGGCGAACTCAGATCCGAACCAGGCCGTCCGCAGACTGGCGATCGTTTGCCTCCGCAACGGCTCCCCGCAGCGCGACACGATGGTGCTTCTCCAGGGGCTCGCCGAGAGCGATGAGCAGGACGCGCAGCTACGCGAGACGGCGAAGCGCGTGGCGGCCGGACTGAAGAAGAAAGCGGCGGCGCGCTAACTCGTACAGCCGCAGGTTCTTCGCTCGATGCGGCGACCGCACGAGGGGCAGTTCCGCGAGCGTGTCTTCCACTCGAGCGCGCTCTTGTGGATTCCCGAAGCGATCATGAGGAAGCCAATGAGAGGCGTCACCGCCAGCAGTGCCAGGACGTGCAGGTCAAGGCTCATCCTGCGCTGGTTGTTCCCCGGCGGCGGCGGAGGAAACACGGGAACGACGCGCATGCGGGTGCGCCTGGAAGTAGAGGTCGCGGCGGCGGCGGTCGGTGACGTGCGTGTACAGCTCGGTCGTGGCGAGATCGGCGTGCCCGAGCATCTCCTGGACGCTGCGCAGGTCGGCGCCCCCTTCGAGCAGGTGGGTCGCGAAGGAGTGCCTGAGGAGGTGGGGGTGAACCCGCTCGGGCTCGAGGCCGGCCTTGGCCGCGAGCTTGCGCAGGATGAGGAAGGCGCCGGCGCGTGTCAGCGGCCCGCCCTGGGCATTGAGGAACAGCTCGGGCCGGTGCCGCCGGTCGAGATGAGGGCGGCCACGGGACAGGTAGCGGCGTAGCGCCTCGACCGCCTGCCGGCCGACGGGGACGATCCGTTCCTTGTTCCCCTTCCCGACACAGCGGACGATGCGGGCGTCGAAGTCGGCGCCGCCCTTGTCCAGGCCGACCGCCTCGCTGACGCGCAGGCCGGCTCCGTACAGAAGCTCGACGAGGGCGCGGTCGCGCAGATCGCGCGGGCCCGTCCCGTTTGCCGCCTCGACCAGCCGTTCCGCTTCACCCGGAGAGAGCGTGCGCGGCAGGCGGCGAGTCCGGCGCGGAAGATCCAGCTCGGCGGCCGGGTTGTCGGTGCGCTGGCCGAGGAGGACGAGGTGGCGGAAGAATGAGCGTATTGCGGCCGCGCGGCGCGCCATGGTCGAGGCCGAAAGCCCCTGCGCGCGGAGATCGGCGAGGTAGCGCTCGAGCTCCGCGGTGGTGACCGTGTCCGGCGGGCGCCCAAGCCAGTCCGTGAGTGAGCTCAGGTCGCGGCGGTACGCCTCGACGGTGCGCGGCGCGCGCCGGGCGGCGAGAAGGGCGAGGAAGCCTTCGACCTGAGGATCGGCGTCCACAGGCCGGTGTTCTCCTTCGGAGGCGGATCGCCTGCCGCCGGCCTGTTGCGCTTCCGGCACGGAGACGGCACAGACACGTCAAAGGATCGCCGGTAATTTCCCCCACAGGGGGCCCCGGCGTTTCGCCCGCTCCTCGCTGCTCTACATCAGTTCAGCGCGTATTCGGGAGGCGCAATCACTTCGCCGCGCTCGATCCAGGCGTGCAGCTGCTCGTCCCACGTCTGCAGCGAGCCGTGCCACTCGATTCCCGCGGCCATCTCGTCGGAGATCGGGCCGAACGCGCTGAAACGGTGGCGCAGCACGGTCGCGTCGCTGTCCTCTTCGAACTCGTAGCGGTGATTGAGCGTGATCCCGCCGCCGAGCATCGAGCTCGCGGTCGCGTAGCCGGCGGGCGGGTCCCACCAGCCGATCGTCCCGTACAGCACCCCGGCCCCGTCGCCCCAGTCCTCGTAGATCTGCCCGCCGACGCGGCGCTCGAGCACGATCCGCTGCAGGCGGTCCTCCCCGTAGCTGACCTGGAACCACTTCTCGCTCTGGATGAATGCTTCGAACACCTGGTCGCGCGGCCGTGCAAAGCGAAGCTCGTTCGTGAAGGAGATCTGGCGGATGTCGTTCATGACGGCGATTCCTTTCCGGGTGGGAGGGCAGCCAGGTGCCGTTCGAACGCGAGCAGCTGCGAGGCGGTTGCCTGCTGGAACGCATTCAGCCACCGCTCGAGCTCGCGTTGGATCGGGACGGCGTTCAGCTCGTTCCAGCGCTCGCGCCCGTCGCGGCGGACCAGGACGACCCCGGCGCGCTCCAGCACGCCGAGGTGCTGCATCACCGCGTAGCGCGAGAGCTCGGGGAGCACCTCGCAGAGAGCGGTCGTCGTCATCGCGCCGTCCCGCAAGGCATCGAGGAGCGCGCGCCGATGCGGCGAGCCGAGAGCCTTCCACACCTGTTCGTCGGACAAGACAGGTGATAAAAATATCACATATGACCAGGAGCTGCTACGACCTCGGATGCGCGCCGTCGTACACGCGCCGCAGCCGGCGGGCGTCGACGTGGCTGTAGACCTGCGTGGTCGAGAGGGAGCTGTGACCGAGGAGCTCCTGGATGGTGCGCAGGTCAGCTCCGCCTTCCAGTAGGTGCGTTGCGAAGGAGTGGCGGAGGCGGTGCGGGTGAGGAAGGAGCCGGCGGAGCGTGCTCGTGTCGAGCCGCCGCCCGCGCGCCGAGACGAAGAACGCGTTCTCGGCCCCGCGCACGAGCCTGGGGCGGCCCTCGCGGAGGTAGAGCTGCAGCCGGTACGAGGCCTCCTCGCCCAGCGGCACGACGCGGTCCTTGCCCCCCTTGCCATGGACGTGGACGGATTCCTGTTCGAAGTCCACGTCCGCCAGGTCCACCCCCACGGCCTCCGCGGCACGAAGCCCCGCCGAGTAGACGAGCTCGATCAGCGCCCTGTTGCGAAGCGGTAGCGGCCCGTCGCCGTCGAGGCTCTCCAGCAGTGACTCGATCTCGCGCGCCGGAGGAGCGTCCGGAAGCCTGCGGCCGCGGCGCTGCGTGAGCGACAGGTCGGGGACGCGGCCCTTCCCGAGAGTGAAGCGGAGGAACGCGCGTACCGCGGCGAGCTTCCGCGCGACGGTCGCCGGGGCGAGCTTGCGCGGGACGCGACCGGGCCTGGAGGCGGCGAGCCCGGCGGCGTAGGCGGCGAGCAGCGGGACGTCGACGTCGTCCACATCCCGCCCGCGCGCCTCGAGCCAGGAACCGAACTCCTCGACGTCGAAGCGGTATGCGCGGCGCGTCGACTCGGACAGCCCGGGGCTCTCGAGGAAGCGGTCGATCGCGGCGTCCGTGTCCACGGAAGAGGGTTCGCCGCGCGCGCCCCGTTTACTTCAAATAGCGATCGAACCAGTCGACCAGGATCTCGAAGCGCTGCACGCGGTGCCGAGGCGTCCCGGAACGGGAGAGCTCGTGTCCCTCCCCGTGCGGAAAGCGGACGAACTCGACCTCCCGCCCGAGGATGCGCAGGATCGAGAACAGCTCCTCGGCGTTGACCACGGGGCAGCGCAGGTCGTCCTCGGAGTGGACGATCAGGAGCGGGGTCGTCACGTTCTGCGCATACGTGGACGGTGACAGCTTCCGGTGGGTCTCCGGATCCTCGAACCAGTGCGATCCCGTGTAGCCCTTGAACCAGACTCCGATGTCGCTCGAGCCTGCCTCCGCGATCATGTTGTTGACCGCGCGTTCCGAGCAGGCTGCCTGGAAGCGGTCGGTGTGACCGACGATCCACGAGGTCATGAAGCCGCCGTACGAGCCGCCGAGGACGCCCACGCGCTCGCCGTCGCAGAAGGCAAAGCGGCTCAGCGCCTCGTCTGTGACCGCCATCAGATCCTCGTAGTCGACCGACCCCCAGCCCGGGCCGAGCTCGCCCGGCCCGCGAATCGCGCGGCCCCACTCCTCGCTGTAGCCGGACGAGCCGCGCGGGTTGCAGAAGGCGACCGCGTACCCGGCGCCGGCGAGCACCTGGAACTCGTCGAAGAACTTCGTCGTGTACTGCGTGTACGGCCCGCCGTGGATGTTGAGGAGGAGCGGGTGGCGCTTGCCCTCCTCGAGGCCGGCCGGCGGCACGATCCAGGCCTCGACCTCCGTGCCGTCCTCGGAGACGGCGGTGAACCGCTCCGGCTCGGAGAGCTCCCGCCGCGAGGCGAAGGGCGCGGTCAGCTGCGTGATCGGCTCGCCGGCCAGGTAGAGCTCGGAGAACGTCGTCGGAGTGGAAGCGGTGTAGACGAAGTCGCCGCCTGCCGCGTCGAATCCGGTGACACCGATCCCGCGGAGGATCGCGTCGCAGCTGGTGCCGTCCGCCGAGGCGCGGTACAGGTCGTTGTTGCCGTGATCCTCGACCGCGAACACGATCGCGTCGCCGTCCCAAGCCGGAACGCGGACGGGCGGGTACGGGTTGCAGTTCCGGTCGAGGGAGGCAGAGAGGATCCGCTGCTCGCCGCCCTTGCGCGGGGACGACCGTGAGCTGCGCGTGCCGGGGGTCGTCGAAGATCCCGGGCACGTAGAGGAAGGCAAGCAGGGCACCGTCGGGTGACCAGGCGGGGAACGCGCACTGCCCATCCGAGCCCGTGACTTTGCGCGGCGCGCCGCCGGCGGCTGCCACCACGAAGAGATCGGAGAAGATCCTCGTGTCCCAGTCGTCGTCGCGCGAGGACGAGAACGCGATCCACTCGCTGTCGGGAGACCAGGTCGGGGACATGCTCTCGAAGTCGCCCTCCGTCAGCTGAACCGGTTCCGTCGAGCCGTCGGAGGCGACGACGTAGACCTGCTGCCTGCGGTCTCCTGTCCAGCCCTCGTCGTCGAGCTTGAAGAAGAGGCGCGTGAAGCGGTGCGGCGCGCGCTTCCCTTCGTCCTCCTCCTCGTACAGCGGATCGCGCGTGCGCGCGACGAATGCGAGCCGTGTGCCGTCCGGCGACCACGCCGGCTCGCGTACGCTCTCCTTCGTGTTGGTCAGGCGCCTGGCCTCGCCGCCGCCGAGCGGCAGGACGTACAGCTGCGAGCAGTCTCCGTCCCGGTTCGAGACGAAGGCGAGCTCGCGCCCGTCCGGCGACCAGCGCGGGGAGCCGTCTCGCTTCTCGCCGGAGGTCAGGCGGCGAGGAGGGGTGGAGCGGTCGGCCGGCGCGAGATAGACGGCGCTGCGGTAGTCGTTCGCCTCGCGGTCGATGCGCGTGACCGTGAAGGCGACCGTGCTCCCGTCCGGCGAGATGCGCGGATCACCTGCCCAGGCGAGCTCGTAGACGTCCTCGGGGACCATTCCAGGCACGAGTACGTAGGATATTTCGGTCAGCTGGGTAACACCACGCCATGGCTACGACCTTCGAACCCCGCAGCGCCGACCTGAGCGAGCACGGGCTCCAGCCGTCCGGGACGGTGCACTGGAACCCGACGACCTCGCTTCTCTGTACGCACGCGATCCGACGCGGCGACGGGACACTCGCAGAAGGCGGCCCGCTCATGGTCGACACGGGCGAGCACACAGGCCGCTCGCCGCAGGACCGGTTCGTCGTCCGCGAGCCGAGCTCGGAGGACCGGATCAACTGGGGCAAGGTCAACCAGCCGCTGGAAGAGGAACAGTTCGACGGCCTTCGCGAGAAGGTCGTCGCATATCTGGAGGAGAACGACCTCTACGTCGTCAACGCGTTTGCCGGCGCCGACCCCGAGCACCGTCTCGCGCTCCGCGTCATCACCGCGAGCCCGTGGCACGCCCTTTTCGCCAAGACGCTCTTCATCGAGCCGACGGAGGAAGAGCTGGAGAGTCACCGGCCGGAGGCGCTCGTCCTGCATGCTCCGCCCGTGGAGGCCGAGCCGGACGTGGACGGCACCAACAGCAGCACCTTCGTCGTGCTCCATCCCGGCCGCGGCGAAGTGGTCATCGGGGGCACGTACTACGCGGGGGAGATCAAGAAGTCGATCTTCAGCCTCCTGAACGACCGGCTTCCGCTCGAAGGCGTTCTCCCGATGCACTGCTCGGCGAACGTCGACGACCAGGATCGCGTTGCGCTCTTCTTCGGCCTGTCCGGAACGGGCAAGACGACCCTGTCAGCGGATCCCGAGCGGCACCTGATCGGCGACGACGAACACGGCTGGTCGGACGAAGGCGTCTTCAACTTCGAGGGTGGTTGCTACGCGAAGGTGATCAACCTCTCGGCCGAGGCCGAGCCGCAGATCTTCCGCACCACGCACACGTACGGGACGGTGCTCGAGAACGTCGTCGCTGACGAGGGAGGCCGGCTCGACCTCTCGGACGATTCGAAGACCGAGAACACCCGCGCCGCGTACAAGCTCGAGCAGATCGACAACGCGCTGCCCACGAAGCGCGCGGGCCATCCCACCAACGTGGTCTTCCTGACGGCGGACTCCTTCGGCATCCTTCCGCCCCTCGCGCGGCTCTCCCGCGATCAGGCGATGTTCTACTTCCTCTCCGGCTTCACCGCGAAGCTGGCGGGAACCGAGATCGGCGTAGACGAACCGCAGCCGACGTTCTCTGCCTGCTTCGGCGCGCCGTTTCTCCCGCAGGCGCCGACCGTGTACGCGGAGATGCTCGGCGAGAAGCTGGTGGAGCACGGCGCCCGCGTGTGGCTGGTCAACACCGGCTGGACGGGCGGGCCATTCGGAGAGGGAGAGCGCATGCCGATCGCCGCGACGCGGGCGCTGCTGCGCGCCGCGCTGAGCGGCGAGCTGGACGGCGCGGACTACCGGTTAGACCCCGTCTTCGGCTTCGAGGTTCCGCTCGAGGTCCCCGGCGTCGACTCGCAGTTGCTCGAGCCGCGCTCGACCTGGCGCCACCCCGAGGCCTACGACGAGCGGGCCGAGAAGCTCGCCCACATGTTCCGCGAGAACTTCGAGCAGTTCGACGATCCGCAGATCGCCGCCGCCGGGCCGTCTCGGTAGATCCGCTCTCCCGGCCGACCGCCATTCGATAGCGTCCTTTTGGTGCCCCGCCCGGCGAACACGGCGCGCTCCGACGGCTGCAAAGCCGCGCACGGCGGCAGCCGCGGGCCGCGCCCGTATTTCGGGCCAATACGAACGCGGCCCGCGTCTTGGCCGTGCGGCGCTTTTCGCTCGCCGGAGCATCACCGTGTTCACCGGACGGAGCACCTGTAGTGCTGGCGAAGCATGACGTGCTTGTCATCGGGGCCGGCTGCGCCGGGATGCGCGCGGCCATCGAGGCATTCGACGAGGGCGCCGACGTCGCGCTTCTGTCCAAGATCCACCCGGTCCGCAGCCACTCCGGCGCGGCCGAGGGCGGGATCAACGCGGCGCTCGGGAACGCCTCCGAGGACAGTCCCGAGGAGCACGCGTTCGACACGGTCAAGGGCTCCGACTACCTCGGCGACCAGGACGCGATCCAGATCCTGTGCGACGAGGCGCCGGCCGACGTCTACCAGCTCGAGCGCTGGGGGGCTGTGTTCTCGCGTACGCCTGAGGGCAAGATCGCGCAACGGCCGTTCGGCGCGGCCGGTGCGCCGCGCACCGCGTACGCCGCCGACATCACGGGCCACGTCCTGATCCACGTGCTCTACGAGCAGGTGATGAAGCGCGACATCCTCGTCTACGAGGAGTACTTCGCCTGGCAGCTCGTGGTGGACGACGACCGCTGCCAGGGCGTGATCGCCTGGGACCTCCTGCACGGCGGGCTCAAGACGATCGGCGCGAAGACCGTGATCCTCGCGACCGGTGGCGCGGGCCGGCTCTACGCCGGAACGACGAACGCCTACGCGTGCACGGGCGACGGCATGACGATGGCTCTCGCCGCCGGTGTCGCCCTCGAGGACATGGAGATGATGCAGTTCCACCCGACCACGCTTGCGCCAACCGGCGTCCTGATCACTGAGGGATGCCGCGGTGAGGGCGCGTACCTCCTGAACTCCGAGAGCGACCGCTTCCTCGAGCGCTACGCCCCGAACGCCATGGAGCTCGCGAGCCGCGACGTCATCTCGCGCGCGGAACAGACCGAGATCGACGAGGGCCGCGGCGTGGACGGCAACGTGCTCCTCGACCTGCGACATCTCGGCGCGGAGAAGATCATCGAGCGCCTCCCAGGCACGCGGGAGCTGTCGATGGTCTTCGCGGGGATCGATCCCATCTACGACCCGATCCCCGTCCGTCCGGGAGCTCATTACCACATGGGCGGCGTGGACACGGACGTCTGGGGCCGCACGACCCTGGAAGGCCTGTACGCCGCCGGCGAATGCGCCTGCGTCTCGGTGCACGGCGCGAACCGGCTGGGTGGCAACGCGCTCATGGAGACGATTACGTACGGCAAGCGCGCCGGCAAGCACGCTGCCGACTGGGCGCTCACGCACACGACGGTCGAGGTCCCCACGTCGGTTGTGCGGGACGCCGAGCGCGAGCTGCGTGCGCTGCTCGACCGCACGGACGGCGAGCGGCCCTGGTCGATCCGCAACGAGCTCGCCGAGACGATGCACGTGAACTTCGGCGTCTTCCGCCGCGAGGAGCAGATGGAGCGCCAGGGCGAGCTCGTCGCCGAGCTGCGCGAGCGCTACGAGCGCGTCCTCGTGGACGACAAGGGCGACGTCTTCAACAGCGATCTGACCCAGGCGCTCGAGCTCGGCTTCCTCCTCGACCTCGCCCAATGCATGGTCATCGCCGGTCTTGCTCGAAGAGAGAGCCGCGGTGCGCACGCGCGCCCGTACGATTTCCCCGAGCGCGACGACGAGAACTACCTGCGTCACACGATCGTCAACCTCGTCGACGGGGTCCCGCAGCTGAGCTGGAAGCCCGTCACGATGACCAAGTGGCAGCCAAAGGAGCGGACGTATTGATGCGACTTCGAGTCGGAGTAGTCCTGGCAGCGGCGGCGGCGATCGCTGCGGCCGGATGCGGCGGTGGAGGTGGGAGCTCGACGAGCTCGACAAGCTCGACGAGCACGTCCACGACGACGAGCGGCGCGAGCCGCGACGCGAAGCGCGTGTTGGCCGCCGCGCCGGGGAAGGTCAAGGATGCGAACAGCTCCAAGGTCTCGTTCACGATCGCCGTCGCCAGCGACAAGCTCGCGAACGAGATCACGATTCCCGGCTCCGGCGAGTTCGACTACGCGGGCAAGGAAGGCCGTCTCACGATGGACTACGGCGATGTCCTGAGCGCCGCCGGCCAGAGTGGAAACGGGGAGCTGCAAGTCCTCACCAAGGGGACGGTCTACTACCTCAAGTGGCCACTCTTCTCCACGGCTGTCGGCGCTTCGACCCCATGGGTCAGCTTCGACATCTCCAAGCTCGACCAGATCACCGGATTCGACACGAGCTCGCTCCGCCAGGTGAACCAGGGCGACCCGTCGCAGACGCTCGTGTACCTGAGGGCCGCGGGCACGGTCGAGGACCAGGGGACGGAGGACGTGGACGGCGTCTCGACGACGAAGTACCACGCGGTTGTCGACCTCGACAAGGTCCCCGGTCTCGCCCCGGCCGCCCAGCGTGCCGCGGTGCGCGCGTCCATCAACTCGATGAAGGAGCAGTACGGGATCACGGAGCTGCCCATGGACGTCTGGATCGACGGGGACGGCCTTCCGCGCAAGATCTTCTACGAGATCACGACTGAGGTGCAGGGCCAGAACCTCAAGAGCTCGATGACGATGAACCTGAGCGACTACGGCGTGGACGTGAAGGTTCAGCCGCCGCCGTCCTCCCAGGTAACCGACCTCGCGAGCATCAAGTAGTGGACGTCGCCCTGAAGATCTGGCGGTTCGACAGCAAGAGCGGCGACCGCGCGCTGAAGGAATACGAGGTCGACGCTCCCGAGTGGGCCTGCCTGCTCGACGTGCTCGACATCATCAAGGATCAGGTCGACGGCACCCTCGCCTACCGCAAGAGCTGCCGCATGATGATCTGCGGATCCTGCGGGATGCGCATGGACGGCCGCGCCGTCCTCGCGTGCAAGGAGCGGATGAAGCCGATCGTGGACGCGGGCCACGTCCCCGTCATCTCGGCCATGGGCAACCTCCCGATCGTCCGCGACCTCGTTGTCGACATGGGCCCCTTCTGGGGGAAGATCCGCGCGATCAAGCCCTATCTCCAGCCTGGCTACGAGGAGCCGCCGGAGCGCGAGTGGACGTTCTCGCAGGAGGAGATGAACCCGATCCACAAGGAATCGCTCTGCATCATGTGCGGCTGCTGCGTGTCGGAGTGCAACTCGATGGAGTCCGATCCCGAGTTCCTCGGCCCGGCCGCGCTCGCGAAGGGCTTCCGGTTCGTGGGCGACCCGCGCGACAAGGCGGACGTCGAGAGGCTGAACGAGTACAACTCCGAGCACGGCATCTGGGATTGCACGCGCTGCTACTTCTGCAATGAGCGCTGCCCCAAGGGCGTCGACCCGCGCGACGCGATCGCCAAGCTCGGTGCCGAGTCGATCCGCGAGGGGATCGACCACGACGAGGGCGCGAAGCACGCCAAGTGGTTCGTCACCTCGGCCAAGACGACGGGGTGGCTCCGCGAGGAGGAGCTGATCCCGAAGACCGTCGGGTACGTCGATGCGCTCAAGCAGGCCGGGTTCGCGGCCGGCCTCGCCAAGCATGGCAAGGTTCGCCCGATCCCGTTCCCGCATGTGGCCGCGGACGTGAAGGAGGCGCGCGCGTTGTACAACCTGGTCAAGGAGCAGGGCAAGGACGGAGCCGCGGGCATCGTCCAGGGCGAGAAGGCGCTGGAGCGGATCGAGTTCATCGAGGAAGAGGCCGCGCGGGAGCAGGAGGAAGCCGAAGAATGAAAGTCGCCTACTACAAAGGCTGCCTCGCGTCACTGTCGGCGAAGGAGCTCGACAGCTCGACGCAGGCGCTCGCTCCGATGCTGGGCATCGAGCTGGACGAGCTCGAATCGGTCACGTGCTGCGGCGCAGGCGACATCCACGAGGCCGAGCCGGACTACTACCTCCACCTGAACGCCCGCATCCTCGCCTACGGCGAGGCGACCGGCGCCGAGACGTTGATGACGATCTGCAACGTGTGCACGCTCAACCTCCGCCAGGCGAACTGGCAGCTCAAGAACGACCCGGCGCTGCTCGAGCGCGTGAACCGGAACCTCGCCGCGGTCGGCGTCCCGCCCTACAGCGGCAACATCGACGTCCGGCACCTCCTCTGGCTGATCGCCGAAGGAGACGGGTACGAAAGGCTCAAGGAGGTCGCGCACCGCGGCCTCAAGGGGCTCCGCATCGCGCCCTTCTACGGCTGCCAGATCCTCCGTCCGTCCAAGATCCTCGGGTTCGAGGATCCCGACCGGCCCTGGTCGCTCGAGGCGATCATCGAGGCGTGCGGCGGCGATCCCGTCGACTATCCCGCGAAGATCAAGTGCTGCGGATTTCCGATCATCGCGGCGCGCGAGGATGTCGCGCTCGGCGAGCTGATCCAGCCGATCGAGCAGGCGAAGGACGCGGGCGCCGATGCGATGGTCACGCCGTGCCCGCTCTGCCACCTCTCGCTCGACGCATGGCAGTCGAAGCTGAAGAAGGCGACCGGACGGACGTTCGACATGCCGATCCTGCACCTTTCGCAGCTGATCGGCGTGGCGGCCGGGCTCGAGGAGTCGGAGCTCAAGTTCAAGCGGCACATCGTCTCCGTCCAGCCCGTCATTGAGAGATTAGAGGTTTAGCGACATCGCCTCAGAGTGAGGCCGGTGCCGCTGGGCCGCGCTGGGCGGCACGATGCGGCGTCCTCAGTCGCGCCCGTAGCCTACGGCTACGACCGCTCCCTGCGTCCATGCCTCGCACTCGCCCATCGCACCCCATCGGCGAGGCATCACTCTGAGACGAGGTCTAAGACCTGCTGTAGCCGTCGCGGGGCTGGGCCTCGCGTGGGGCCACTTCGAGGCCGGGTGGGTCCGGCTGCGCGAGACACGTGTCCCCCTGCCGGGGCTTCCCGAAGAGCTGGAGGGCCTGCGGATCGCGCACCTGTCCGATCTCCACCTCGGATTGCCCTCGCGCGGGGAGAAGGCGGTCGAGCGGGCGGTCGAGTGGGTCGTCGAGCAGCAGCCTGACCTGACCCTCGTCAGCGGTGACCTGGTGTCGCGGCCGCGTGGCGAGCGCAAGCTGCTGGAGCTGCTCGATCGGCTTCCCTCGTGCTACGTCGTCCTCGGCAACCACGACCTGGCGGACACGCGCGACCCGTTCGGCCGCCGGTCGCGGACGCTCGAGCTCGGGTCGGCGACCCTGCTCGCCGACGACTCGCGGACGGTCGAGGTTCGGGGCCGGCGCGTTCAGATCGCCGGCGTCGATCCGAGGTCGTATACGTTCGGGATTGCCCATCCCGACGAGCTCGCGGACCCCTCGGCCGACCTCCGCATCTTGCTCTGCCACTTCCCGGGCGTGATCGACACGCTCGAGTCCGGCTCGTTCCACCTCATCCTCGCGGGGCACCTGCACGCCGGCCAGATCTGCGTGCCTTTCCCCGGCGGACGGCTCCGCCTCGCCCATATGCACTGGCGCTACATCGAGGGACTGTACGAGCGGCCGGCGGGAATGCTCCACCTCTCTCCGGGGCTCGGCACGACCTTCGTCCCGTTCCGCTTCTTCGCGCGTCCTGAGGCGACCGAACTCGTCCTACAATCGTCCGAATGACGCGCGTCACCGGCCTGACCGGAGCGACCCTGCCGACCGCGCCGACCGTGTGTCACGAGTGCACCTTCTGGCAGGCGGCGAGCGGCCGCACGATCGACAAGCGCCGCTGGATCGAGAAGACCGAGGACGAGTGGGGGGCCTGGGGCACCGTGTACTGCGACGCCGACGGCCGGCTGCTCGGCTCGATGCAGTACGGCCCGGCGGTTTTCTTCCCGCGCGCCTATGAGCTGCCCGGCGGGCCGCCGTCGGACGACGCCGTCCTCGTTACGTGCGCATACCTGATGGACGCGTCGAGCCCGTGGGTGATGCAGTCGCTCTTCCTCACCGCGATCGGAGCAGCCAAGGACAACGGCGCGAGTGCGCTCGAGGCCTTCTCGTACCGCTATCCGGAAGGTGAATCGTCCTACGAGCGGTTTCGCGTCCATCGCACGGTCTTCCCCCAGGACTTCCTCACGGATTTCGGGTTCCGGCCGGTTCGTCACTCGGGCCGCGTGGAGCTCTCGCGCCTCGAGCTCGGCGGTCTCCAGCCGGCCGGAGAACCGGCGCGCGAGAAGGTCCTGCGCGTGGTGAAGGAGGCTCTCGCGCCCGTCCCTCCGATTCCCCAACGCCCCTGATTCGGTCCGGATAGGCTGCGGAGGTGACCGAGAACGGCCGCCTCGAGCGGTATGCGGAGCTCGCTGTCCGCTCGTGGGTGAACATGGCGGAGGGGCAGGAGCTGATGCTCTACGCGACCTCGCTGGAGCATGCTCCGCTCATGCGGGCGCTCGCCCGCGCCGGCTACGCGAACGGCGCGAAGTACGTCGAGGCGTACTACGAGGACCCGCACATCCGTCGCGCGATGATCGAGCTCGCGCCCGACGAGACGCTGACCTGGAGCCCTCCCTGGATGATCAAGCGCGCGGAGGACCGGGCGGCGAACAAGGCTGCGCTCATCGCGATCACGGGCGACCCCGAGCCCGAGCTGCTCGGCGACCTGGACGGCGCGCGCGTCGGGCGCGCGCGTCCGATCGAGCTCATCAAGCGCATCGGCGAGCTCACGTCCGACCAGCCCAACAACTGGTGCGTCATCTCGTACCCGAATGCCGGCTGGGCGGAGACGGTGTTCGGCGAGCCCGACGTGGAGCGCCTGTGGGAGGCGATGGGCCACGCCGTCCGCCTCGACGAGCCGGATCCGATCGCGGCCTGGGACGAGCATGTCCAGAAGCTCCAGGGACGCGCGGACGCGCTCAACCGGAACAGTTTCGACGCCGTGCGCTTTCGAGGGCCGGGCACAGACCTCACCATCGGCCTGCTCCCCGAGTCGAACTGGGGGGGCGGCGGCGATGAGACGAACTGGGGACAGCGCTACATCGCGAATGTCCCTACCGAGGAGGTCTACACCACCCCGGACTGGCGCCGGACCGAGGGCACGGTGCGCTCGACCCGCCCGCTGTCGCTCAACGGGGCCATGATCCGCGACCTCGAGGTTCGCTTCGAAGGCGGCCGTGCCGTCGAGGTGAACGCCTCGAGCGGTGCGGACGTCGTCCGCGGCGAGATGTCCTCGGACGAGGGCGCCGCCTGCCTCGGCGAGGTCGCGCTCGTCACCGGCGACTCGCGCGTGGCCGACACCGGCATCACCTTCTTCGACACGCTTTTCGACGAGAACGTGACGTGCCACATCGCGTACGGCTTCGCGTACCCGGAGCGCATCGACGGCGGGAAGGACATCCCCCCGGACGACCGCCGGGCGCGCGGCTTCAACTACTCCGTCGTGCACACCGACTTCATGATCGGCGGCCCCGAAGTGGACGTGGTCGGACTCACCGCCGAGGGCCAGGAGGTTCCGATCATCCAGGAGGATCAATGGCAGTTGACGTAGACAAGAAGACACGGATGGAGCGCTACGCCGAGCTCGCCGTGCGTGTGGGCGCGAACGTGGAGGAGGGACAGCTCGTCATTGTCGTCGGGCTCGTGGAGCACGCGCCGCTCGTGCGTGCCGTCACTCGAGCCGCATACGAGGCGGGCGCCCGTTACGTTGACGCGACCTACCGCGACCAGCACGTGCGCAAGGCCATGATCGAGCTCGCTCCCGACGAGACGCTGACGTGGACACCGCCGTGGCTCCTGGCGAAGGAGAACTACATGGCCGAGGAGCACGCGGCCTACGTCGCGATCACCGGTGACCCCGAGCCCGACCTGATGGGCGACCTCGACCAGTCGCGTGTCGGCCGCGCCCGGCCCATCGAGCTTTCCAAGGCGTCCATCCAGCACACCGTCCAGCGGCTGAACAACTGGACGATCGTCTCCTCCCCCAACGAAGGGTGGGCCGAAAAGGTCTTCGGCGAGCCGGACGTCGAGCGCCTCTGGGAGGCCGTCGCCTACACCGTGCGGCTCGACGAAGAGGATCCCGTCGCGGCCTGGGAGGCGCACCGGGAGCATCTGGACGACCGGGCGGCGCGGCTCAACAACCGCGATTTCGATGCCCTCCGCTTCAGCGGCCCCGGCACCGATCTCACCGTCGGGCTGCTTCCGTTCTCCCGCTTCCGCTCCGGGACGATCACTACGTCCTGGGGAAGGCAGCATTTCCCGAACATGCCGACGGAGGAGGTCTTCACGACCCCCGACTGCCGGCGGACGGAGGGCACCGTCCGCTCGACCCGTCCGCTACCGCTCCAGGGCGTCGTCGTCGAGGACCTCGAGCTGACCTTCGAGAACGGCAAGGCCGTCGAGGTCCGCGCGTCCGCGGGGGCCGATGCCGTCCGCGCGCAGCTCGAGCTCGACGAGGGCGCACCGTTCCTCGGCGAGGTCGCTCTGGTGGACAGGGTCTCGCGCGTGGGTCAGACAGGGCTCGTCTTCCACGACGTCCTCTTCGACGAGAATGCCACGTGCCACATCGCCTACGGGGCGGGGCTCGACTTCGCGCTCGAGGGCGATCAGCCGCAGGATCCGGAGGAGCGGCGCGCCAAGGGGATCAGCCATTCTCTCGTGCACACCGACTTCATGATCGGCGGCCCGGAGGTCGACGTCACGGGGCTGACGTCAGACGGCGCGGAGGTGCCGGTAATCCGCGACGACACGTTCGTCCTCGCCTAAAACGGCACTGGCCGGCGACCTACGGCCGGCGGAGCCGGCCTCCGGGTCGCCTGACGCCGCTGGACTGCAGGATGCCGCGCCGGCGGCGCTTGTCCGTACTAGTTGTACTGTCCTGCGCGCCGCCGGCTTGCCTCCTTTGCCAGCGGCGTCCCAGAGCCGTTTAGGAGCAGCTCAGCGATCTGAATCGCGTTCAGCGCCGCGCCCTTGCGGAGGTTGTCGCATGCGGTGAAGAGGACGAGGCCGTTTCCGAGCGTCGGGTCGCGGCGGACGCGGCCGACGAGCACGTCATCGTCTCCGACCGCGTCGCGCGGGGCCGACGCAGCCTCGGCCAGGCGAACGCCGGGCGCACCGGCGAGCACGTCCCGAGCGTCCTCGGCCGAGAGCGGCTTCTCCGTCTCGAGCCAGATCGCCTGGCAGTGGCCGACCAGCACGGGGACGCGCACGCAGTTGGCCATGAACGGCAGGTCGGACAGCTCCATGATCTTGCGCGTCTCGTCGCGCAGCTTGACCTCCTCCTCGAACTCCTCGCCCTCGAGCGGCCAGTCCATCGTCACGCTCAGATCCGCAGGCGCAGACTCGAGCAGCCGCTTCATCGAGGCGTCGCCCGCCCCCGACGCGGACTGGTAGGTCGCCAGCCGGACGCTTCGCAGCCCGGCCGCCCGGCGCAGCGGCTCGAGCACGCAGACGAGCTGGATGGTTGAGCAGTTCGGGTTGGCGATGATGCCGTCGTGCTCGCCGGTGCGCGTTCCGTTCACCTCCGGGACGACGAGCGGGATGCCCTGCGTCAGCCGGAACGCGGAGGACTTGTCCACGCACACGGCTCCGTTCTCGACGGCGACCGGCACCAGCTCGGCGCTCGCCGCCGTCCCGACGGAGAACAAGAGCAGATCGAGCCCGGTCAGAGTCTCCGGCGAGGCGAGCTCGACCTCGAGCTCCCCGCCGCCGAATGGGACGCGCGTGCCCGCGGAGCGTTCGGAGGCGAAGGCGCGGACGTCGTCGTAGCCGCGCTCGGCGAGCAGCTCGAGCTCGACGGTGCCGACGGCGCCGGTGGCGCCGACTACGCCCAGGCTAGGCATGCTCGCGTTCGAGGCTCGCCCCTGTCAGGTCGAACGCCTCGTGCAGCGCCTTGACGGCGCGCTCCACGTCCCCTCGCGGGACGTAGAAGGCGATCTTGATCGGCGAGGTCGAGACGAAGTGCGATTCGACTCCGATGTCGGCGAGCGTCCCGAAGGTCTTGGCGGCGACGCCGGGATGGCTCTTCATCCCGGCTCCTACGACGCTGACCTTGCCAAGTCCTTCGCGCTCCGTCCAGCGCGCGCCCAGCCTTTCGAGCGCGCTCGTGGCGGCGTCGCGGTCCTCTTCCGGGGCCGAGAAGACGACTCCGGTGCCGATCTGAATGACGGTGTCGACGTTCACCGAAGCGTCCGCCAGCCCCTGGAAGAGCTCGGCCGGGTCCGCGTCCTCCACCTCGAACACGGCCTCCTCGACGTCGTGCGTGACGCCTGCGATCATCGCCTTCTCGAGCATCCTCTCGTCCTCCTCGCCTATCCAGGTGCCCTCTTCGTCCGCGAACGTGGAGCGCACGTGCAGCGTAACGCCGTGGTTGCGCGCGAACTCGACCCCGCGGAGCTGGAGTACCTTCGCGCCGGACGCCGCCAGCTCGAGCATCTCCTCGTAGCTGACCGCGTGGAGCTTGCTTGCCCCGGGAACGATGCGCGGGTCGGCGGTGAAGACGCCCTCGACGTCCGTGTAGATCTCGCAGCGCTCGGCGCCGAGGGCGGCGGCGAGCGCGATGGCGGTCAGGTCCGAAGCGCCGCGTCCGAGGGTGGTCACGTCGTGCTCGGTGGAGACGCCCTGGAAGCCGGCGACGAGCACGATCTCGTCACGGTCGAGCGACTCGTGGATGCGGCGCGCGCGCACGTCCACGATCCTTGCCTTGCCGTGCGTCGTGTCGGTGACAATCCCGGCCTGCGAGCCCGTCAGGGAGACGGCACGGTGTCCCAGATCATTCGTAGCCATCGCCGCGAGGGCGCAGGAGATGCGCTCGCCGACGGAGATCAGCATGTCCAGCTCGCGCGCATCGGGGCGGGCAGACACCTGGTGCGCGAGGGAGATGAGCTCGTCCGTGGTCGCGCCCATCGCGGACAGGACGGCGACGACGCGGTTTCCCTCCTCGTGCGCGGAGACCAGCCGCTTCGCCACGCGCCGGAGCCGCTCCGGCCCGGCGACGCTCGTCCCCCCGAACTTCATCACCACGGTGCCGCGCTGCGGCCGCTCGTCGACTGCGATCTCCGGGACGGCCTCGTAGTCCCTGATGACGGTCACATCTCTCTCCGTCCCGCGAGCGCGCGGCCGAGCGTGACCTCGTCCGCGTACTCGAGGTCGCTTCCGACGGGCAGTCCGCTCGCAAGCCGCGTGACGCGCACGCGTCCACGCAGCCGGTCGGCGAGGTAGGCGGCCGTCGATTCGCCGGTCATGTTCGGGTTGGTCGCGAGCACGACCTCCTCGACCCCGTTTCGCTCGACGCGCTGGAGCAGCTCGTCGATGCGGAGGTGCTCGGGCTCGACGCCGTCGATGGGCGACAGCGCGCCGCCGAGGACGTGGTAGAGGCCGCGGTACTCGGCCGTCCGCTCCAGGGAGATCAGGTCGACCGGCTGCTCGACGACGCACACCACGGTGTGGTCGCGGCGCGCGTCGCGGCAGATCTCGCACACGTCCTCTTCGGTGAGGTTGCCGCACTCGCGGCAGAAGCGGACGCGCTCCTTGACCTCCTGGATCGCGAGCGCGAGCGCGGCGGCCTCGTCCTTCGGCACGCGCAGCAAATGAAACGCGAGCCGCTGCGCCGTGCGCATGCCGACACCGGGCAGGCGCTGCAGCTGCGCGACGAGATTGTCGACTGCAGGCGAGAGCACACGGAGATTGTGCCTTTCGGGTTCGGACTAACTAGAATCGGGCGGGGGTTAGGGAGATGCGTTTCCGAACGACAGTGGCCGCCGCTGTCGCGGCCGCGGGCTTCGCCGTCCTGGCGCTGGCAGGCTCGGCGTCGACCTCGTCGCTTCCGGCCGGCTTCATCGACACGCTGCTGGCGTCCGGGCTGAACTCGCCCACGGCGATGGCGTTCGGGCCGAACAACCGGGTGCTCGTGACCGAGCAGGGCGGCGACCTGCGCGTGACCGCGGACGCCAATCTGAACCCGACGCCGTTCGTGCACCTGAGCGTCGACTCCGACGGCGAGCGCGGTCTGCTCGGCGTCGCGTACGACCCGTCGTTCTCGTCGAACCGCTTTGTCTACGTCTACTACACCGTCCCTGGCTCGCCCGCCCACAACCGGGTCAGCCGGTTCACCGCCGACCCGAAAGGCCTCCTGGCGATCGCCGGCAGCGAGACTCCGATCTTCGACATCGATTCGCTCGGCGAGGCGACCAACCACAACGGCGGGGCGATCCACTTCGGCCAGGACGGGAAGCTCTACGTGGCGGTGGGAGACAACGCGGACGGGACGAACTCACAGTCCTTGACGACGCTGAAAGGAAAGATCCTGCGCATCAACAAGGACGGGACGATCCCCACCGACAACCCGTTCTACAACCAGGCAACGGGGGACAACCGCGCGATCTGGGCGCTGGGCCTGCGCAACCCGTTCACCTTCGCGTTCCAGCCCGGCACGGGCCGTCTCTTCATCAACGACGTGGGTGAGACGACCTACGAGGAGATCGACGACGGCGTCGCCGGTACCAACTACGGCTGGCAGGACTGCGAAGGCCCGTGCAGTCCGCCGGACCCCGCGCATACGGATCCGATCTTCTACTACGCGCACAGCGGCAACCCGACGCCGAACGGCTGCGCGATCGTCGGCGGCGCGTTCTACAACCCCGCGAACGCGTATTTCCCGGCTTCCTATGTCGGCAGGTACTTCTTCTCCGATCTTTGCAGCGGGTGGATCTACTCCATCAACCCCGCGAGCCCGGCGACGGCGACCCAGTTCGCGACCGGCATCTCGAGCCCCGTCGATCTCCAGGTCGGACCTGACGGGAGCCTGTACTACCTCGAGCGCGGCACCGGAAGCATCCGGCGGATCAGCTTCCAGCGCGCGCCGACGATCAACGGCTTCACCCCGGCGAGCGGTGCCGTCGGGACCCGCGTGGCCGTCACTGGCACGTACCTGGCCGGCACGACCGGGGCGACGCTGAATGCGAAGTCGGTGCCGTTCACGGTCTTCTCCGACAACGAGGTCAAGATACGGACGCCGCCGGGGTCGACGACGGGCAGGATCGTCCTTTCCACCGCGGCAGGCAGCTTCAGGAGCCGCACCCCCTTCACGGTCACGTACAGCCTCACCGGCTTCACGCCCTCCAGCGGCCCGGTGGGAACGGTGGTGACGATCAAGGGCGTCGGATTCACGAACCCGAGCACGGTCAAATTCCACGGCGTCTCGCCGGTCAACGCCACGTTCGTGTCGTCGTCGCAGCTGAAGGCGACCGTCCCGGCCGGCGCGACGACCGGCACGATCACGGTCAGTGGAACCGGGACGCCTCCGACGACCGAGAGCGCGACGTCCTTTACGGTGACGCCCTAGAGTCCCGGCAGCCCGAGGCCCTGGAGCCCGCCCATCGCGGAGCCGAGCTTCGACTCGACGAGGCTCTGCGCGGAGCGAAGCGCCTCGTTCACCGCGGCGAGCACCATGTCCGCCAGCAGGTCCGGATCGTCGGGATCGATCGCGTCGGGCGAGATCTTGATCTCGACGATCTCGAGGCCTCCGGTCGCCTTGACGGTGACCATTCCGCCGCCCGCCGAAGCTTCGACCGTCTCGTTCTTCAGCTCCTCCTGGGCCTTGGCCATCTGCTCCTGCATCTCCTGCGCCTGCTTCATCAGCTTGTTCAGATCCATCGCCATGGGCTACTCCTCTATCTCGCGCGCGTCGAATGTCTGCTTGACCAGCTCGACTATGTCCTCCTCGCCGGCAGGATCGTCCGCCTCGTCCACTTCCTCACGCTCGCCGACCGCAAACGCGACCGCGAGCTGGCGGCCGGTCACCTCGTACAGCGCCTCCTTGAGCAGCGTCGCATTCTTCGGCTCCTCCGCCATCTTGCGGTGGAAGTCGGCTTCCGGCGGAAACTGAAGCTCGAGCACGTCGTCGGCGAGGTTGGACGGGCGCGCCTCCTTGAACACGGACGCCGCCGGGATCGAGCGCTGCTCGACCGCCGGGAGGATGCTCCGCTGCCAGGCCTCCTTCACCTGTGCCAGCTCGACGGACGGCGGCTCGGATGCGGTTGGGGGCGGCTGCGGGGCCGCAGGGGTCGCCTCCTCGCGCGCGGGAGCCGGCGCCGGCATTCCGTGCGACCGCTGCTCGAGCTGCTCGATCCGGTAGGCGAGCGACTCGCGCGACAGGTCTCCGCCCGGCCGCGTCACCTTGATGAGCGCGAGCTCGAGCGGCAGTCGCGGGTCGCCGCCCTGGCGCATGTCCTCGACGGCGACGGCGAGCAGGTCGCACAGTCGCAGGACGGTCGCCTCGCCGAGCTGGTTCGACTGCGAGCGCAACCGCTCCCGCGTCTCGTCGGTCACCGGCAGCGACGCGGGCGCCTCGCCGAGATGGTGGACGAGCAGGAGGTGCCGCAGGTGCTCGAGCAGATCGGTGACGAGACGGCCGAGATCCTGTCCCTGCGCTGCCAGCTCCTCGATGAACATCAGCGCGCCGGCGGTGTCGCTGTCGATTACGAGGTCCATCAGGCGGAAGAGCGCTTCCTCCTCCACCGCTCCGAGCAGCTGGAGGACGGCCTGGACGGTGACGTTCTTCTCGGTCGCGGCGGACAACTGGTCGAGCGTGGAGACGGCGTCACGGTACGAGCCGCGCGCGCTGCGGGCGACCAGGGACAGCGCAGCGTCGGGAGCCTCGATTCCCTCGCCGTCGGCGATCCGCCGCAGCAGGCGGACCAGCTCGGGCAGGCGCGGCCGCGAGAAGACGAAGGTCTGGCAGCGCGAGCGGACGGTCGGCAGAACCTTGGCCAGGTCTGTGGTGCAGAAGACGAAGACGAGATGGGGAGGAGGCTCCTCGATCAGCTTGAGCAGCGCGTTCCAGGCCGCGTCCGTCAGCTGGTGCGCCTCGTCGAGGATGTAGACCTTGTAGCGGCCCTCCGCCGGCTGGAGCACGACCCGCTCGCGGATCTCGCGGATGTCGTCGATGCCGCGCTGTGACGCGGCGTCCATCTCCACCACGTCGAGCGAGCTGCCGTTGGCGATTGCCTGGCACGCGTGGCAGGTCTTGTCGGGATCCGGCGTCGGCCCCTGCGCGCAGTTGAGCGCCTTCGCAAGGATGCGCGCGAGCGAGGTCTTCCCCGTCCCCCACGGCCCGGCGAAGAGGTAGGCCTGGCGCAGCTGCCCGGACGAGATCGCATTGCGGAGCGTGCGGACGACGGGCTCCTGGCCGACGACCTCTTCGAAGTCCAGCGGCCGGTACGTGCGGTATAGCGCGGTCACCCTCCCGATAATAAGCTGCGGTAGATGGCAGTCGAAGAGAAAGCACGCACCCGGCTCGAGGCGACGCAGTTCCTCGAGCTACGGCGGCCCGGTGCGGTGGCCCTCTCGCCGAACGGAGAGCGCGTGGCGTTCTCGGTGAGCGCCGCGTACGCCGAGAAGGGGAAGCGGCCGGAGAGCCACATCTGGACGGTCGAATCCGACGGGACCTGCAGCCAGGCGACCGGCGGGAGCGGCACCGACTCGCTTCCCGCGTGGTCGGCGGACGGCACGCTCGCCTTCGCATCCGACCGCGACCATTCCGGTCGCATGACGGTGTATCTCCTCGGGCCGGGCCCGGGCGAAGCACGTCCCGTCGGGGACATCGAGGGGTCGGTCGAGCGTCTGAGCTGGGCTCCCGACGGCCGGCGACTGCTCGTCCTCGCTGCCGACCTCGGCGCCGACCGGGCCGGCATCCAGGCGGCGACGAAAATCCAGGAGCAGGGCGTCGAGGAAAAGGATCCGAAGGTCAAGCGGCCGTTCGAGGCGTGGCGCCGCCTGTACGCGATCGACGCCGAGACCGGCGCGACCGAGGAGGTCGGGCCGGAGGGCGTCCACGTCTTCGAGGTCGACTGGGACGGCGAGCGGGCCGCCGCGATCTGCGCGGACGAGCCGACCGAGAGCGCCTGGTACGGCGCCTACGTCGCGCTGCTCGACCTTCAGGCGCGCACAGCCGAGCGTGTCTACGAGCCCGAGTGGCAGATCCAGTGCCCGGTCCTCGCCGGCGACAGCGTCTGGTTCGTCGAGGGCTTCTGCTCCGATCGCGGCGTTCTTACCGGGGACGTCAAGGTGGTCGATCTCGGCCGGCGCGACGTTCGGGACATTCCGGTGGAGAACACCGATGTCTCGTTTCTCGCCCGGCGCGACGACGATCGCCTCTGGTTCGCCGGGCTGCGTGGCATGGGGAGCGTGTGCGGCACCCTCTCGTCCGCGGGCGAGGTGGAAGAGCTCTGGGCAGGCGACGCCGTGGTCGGCGCCCGCTTTCAGCCGTACGTCGCGGCGGGCGGCGACCGCCTCCTCAGCATCTTCGAGTCCCCCGACCGCGCGCCCGAAGTGGTCGAGTTCGACGACGGGGACTGGCGAGCTCTTTCCGAGCTGAACGGGACTATGCCCGACCCGAACGCGGCCGGGACGTGGGAGGCGCGAACCTGGGAGGCGGCCGACGGGCTCGAGATCGAAGGCCTGCTGCTCGTCCCGCACGAGGGCGAGGCGCCGTATCCGCTCATCGTCTGCGTTCACGGCGGCCCGACCGGAGCCTGGAGTTGGAACTTCCTTCCCGCCGGCTCGCCCGGCCCCCTGCTCGCGCAGGAGGGTTACGCGGTGCTACTCCCGAACCCTCGCGGGAGCGCCGGCCGCGGGCAGGACTTCGCCCGTGCGAACCTCGGGGACATGGGCGGCGGCGATCTCCAGGACATCCTCGCCGGCGTGGACGCGCTCGTTGAGGAGGGCCTCGTCGACACCGAACGCGTCGGCGTCTACGGCGGGAGCTACGGCGGGTTCATGTCCGCCTGGGCAGTGACGCAGACGGATCGCTTCAAGGCGTCCATCCCGCTGGCCGCCGTGACGGACTGGCGCAGCTTCCACCACACGACGAACATCGGGCGCTTCGACGCGCTCTTCCTCGACGCCGACCCGTTCGACGTCGGCGGCGAGTACGACGCGCGCTCGCCGGTCGTGCAGGCGAAGAACTGCAAGACGCCGACGCTGATGGTGCACGGCGAGGAGGATCTATGCGTGCCCGTCAGCCAGGCGCAGGAGATGTACCAGGCGCTGATCGAGGCCGAGTGCGAGACCGAGCTCGTCCTGTATCCGCGCGAGGGGCACGGCTACCTCGAGCGCGAGCATCAGCTCGACCTGTGGGAACGGATGCGCGACTGGTTCGCGCGGCATCTCGGCTGACTCTTTGCGCCCCGGCTGGAAGTAAGCCCGCTAGGGGAGCGGTGCGCTGAGCGCCGCGAACGGAATCCCGCTACCAGGAGCCGTGTAGACCGCTCGGTAAAGGAGAGGCCGTGTGCCGGTCTTGTCGGTGAACGAGAAGGAGCCGCCTGAGAGCTGCGCTGTTCCGGCCGCGTGCCTCGAACCGTTACCCCGCTCCCGGAAGATCGTGACGCGCCCGCCGCTCGAGCGGTCCACGCTCCCCTCGATCGTCACCCCGTCGGCGCCTGGAAACGTACGCACCGATACGCGCGTTGTGAGCTTCGCAGGCGAGTGGTACCACTCGAGGTTCCCGCCTCGCTCGAGGAGGATGTCGCGTCCCGACTTCGGTGCGACGGCCAAGCCGCCAATCCATCCGTCGAGGCCGACCTGCTCGCCGCCGCTGACCACGGTGCCGGCCCAGACGACGCCGTCGCCGCCGAGCCCCAGCTCGTCGGAGGTCACCCACTGGTTCGCGGCGACCTCGGCTCCGCCCGAGGGAAGAGCAAGCGCGGTGGTGAGCGCGCGGTCGAGCACGAACTCCGAGCTCGCATTCGTCGCCCGCTCCGCCAGCGTGACCGGCGCAGCGTCGAAGGCGGCCATCGACATGCTCCACGCGGCGTAGAGCCTCCCGCGGAGCAGGCTCGCCAGGACTGGCCCGATCGGAAACTCGCCGCGGGAGACGTCGAGGCCGCGTCCCGTCCACGTCTTGCCGTCGGGATACCACTCGAAGGCACCCGTCACGGTATGGAAGCCGTACGCCTCGACGACGTGTGCCCTCCCGCCCACCAGCACCGGTGCGGCAGGCGGAGGGACGCTGCTCTGCGGAAAGCCGCCGCGCGTCACGTTCTGCGTGCTCGGCCGGCCGTTCGCGTCCAGCCGGACGAGCTGGAGCTGGGTATTCAGGTTCAAGCTGTTCCAGCGCGAGAAGGCGACGATCGGCAGACCTTTCGCGTCCAGCGCCAGTCCCGGCCAGCCGAGCGCCATCGTCTGCGGGAGGGTCGCCAGGCGGACGGTCTGCCAGGTGGAGCCGCGCTTGCGGACGAGAGCGAGCGTGCGATCGTCGGCGCTCTGCACCAGCGCGACCGGACCGGCGGAACCGATGCGGAAGGCCTTGACCGTGGCGCCGGACGTCGTCGTCGCGGCGTTGACGGCGCGCCATTTCGCCCCTCCGGCTCGGGTCGACACGACCACTCGTGTTCCGCGCACGTACGCCACCGACGGCGTTCCCTTCGCGTTCAGCGCAAGCAGCCCGTCGGCAGCATTCCGCGCGACGATCTCCGCCCCCGCGGTGCCGGCCGCGAGGAGTGCGACGCAGGAGGCAACCGCTGAGATAAGGACGCGCGGGCCGATGGCTCGATCCTACGCTGCTTGCGCGCTCAAAAAGATCAAGATTCCCTAATGCCCGGTCGCGCGTCCCGTCGTCGAAACGTGTCCCCGGGAGGAACTCGCGTCGCCGGCTCGGGTCAGGCTTGACCGCGGCACCTGGGAGGCAATCCTTAGCGCTGCTTCCTTCCGGACCTGACGCGGTTCAGATGCTCCCAGTGCGCGGAACCTGGCCGTCAACGCTGCGTGCACGAGCCCAAGCCCCGAAAACTCCGCCCCTCGGACGGTGTTCGGCCCCGCTAGAGCGGATTACGGGTTCAGGGAACCGCTAGCTCCCCGCCTAGCGCGACCGGGCTCGGGAAGGGTAACAACGCCGCGGAGGTAGCGATTGTTACGATGCGGGCCGTGCCGATCGCCGACCTCCTGAGCCCACGGGTCGTCAGCGTCGGACCGGAGGAGACGGTCCGGGTCGCGATCGCCCGCATGCTCGAGGAGAACATCGGCTCCGTCGCCGTGTGCGAAGACGAGAAGCTGGTCGGGATCTTCACCGAGCGGGACGTCCTCCGGCTCGCCGGCGACAGCGCGGACTTCGACGCGCTCCTCGTGCGAGACGTCATGACCCGCTCGCTCGTGACCGTCCCGCCCGACGTCGACGTGCTCGATGCGGCGCGGCTCATGGGGGAGAAGAAGATCCGCCACCTGCCCGTGCTGCACGGCGAGCACCTCCTCGGCGTGGTCGGGATCCGCGAGGTCATGCGCACCATGGTCGAGCAGCTCTGGCGGCACCAGGACCCAGACGTGCGCGAGACGGCTCGCGAGCTCCTGGTCGGCCGCCGCGAATCGCATTAGCGATCTGAACGGGGTTCGTAAAGCTTCTGTGATTCGCGTCTGAATCGCGTCTCCGGCGGGGACAACCGGATCGTTCGATTTACGTCGGGAAAGGGGTCTCGCAATGAAGAGCGCCATCGCCGCCGCAGCGATCGTCCTGGCTTTCAGCGTGGGCGGGGCAACCGCCGCCAGCCTCATCGGCGGGAAGCAGATCCGCAACCACTCGATCGGGCTCATCGATATCAGCCGAACCGCGCAGAAGGCGCTGCACGGGCAGCGTGGAGCACGCGGGCTCGTCGGGCCGGTCGGCCCGGCGGGGCCGCAAGGGCCTGCTGGCCCCGCAGGGCTGCCTGGGCCGGCACAGCCCAGCACGGTCGCCTACGCGCGGGTGACGAGGAGCGGCACCGTCATGGCCGACTTCTCGCGCAACATCAAGCAGGTCAACGTTGTTCGCACGGGTGCGGGCCAGTACTGCTTCCGGGGTCTGTCGATCTCGATCAAGACGGCAGTGGCCAGCCCGGCGAGCGGGGGCGCGATCGGCGCAACCGTCAACCCGCCGACCGCGAATTGCAGCTTCGTCGTCTCGACCTTTGCGCCGGGCGGGAAGCGCGTGGACAACGCTTTCTACGTGCAGTTCGCCTGAGGAGGAGTAACTCCGAGGAGAGGTGAAAGGGCTCCCCACCGGGGCCCTTTTCACATGAGTGCGCAGTTACCGCTACGACTCGCCGGGCTCTGCGGTGACCAGCACGCCTCCGAGGCGCGCGATAGCCTCGACCCGCAGTTTTGGTGCGCCCTCAGGGAGATCGTCCGGCTCTGCCAGTCTGGTCTCGACCGCGCCGCGCGGCGCGTCGTGCTGCTCGAACTGCAGTTGCGTGAGAGGATTGGCGCCGATGAGCACCGCCGCCATCGAGGAGCGCGTCGACGAGCTGCTCGCGCGCATGACGCTCGAGGAAAAGGTCGGGCTGATGTTCCACGCGCCGATCTCCATGAATCCGGACGGGACGCTTCTCGACGGCACCGAGGAGCGCATCGCCGGCCGGCACCTCAATCACTTCAACATCTACTCCGCACCCGGGCCGCGGGAGCACGCGGAATGGCACAACGGGCTGCAGGATCTCGCGAAGACGACGCGTCTCGGGATCCCCGTGACGATCTCTTCCGACCCGCGGCACAGCTTTGCCGAGAACTTCGCGACCTCGTGGTCGGCCAGGGGTTTCTCGCACTGGCCCGAGCCGATCGGCTTCGGCGCGCTCGGTGACGTGGATGCCGTCCGTGAGTTCGGCGACATCGCGCGACGCGAGTACCGTGCGGTCGGTATCCACGTCGCACTCCACCCGATGGCGGACCTGGCGACGGAACCACGGTGGGCGCGGATCATGCACACCTTCGGCGAAGACGGCGAGCTCGCTGCGCGTCTGGTCGCGGCGTACATCCGCGGTTTCCAAGGCGAGGAGCTCGGGCCGCAGTCGGTTGCCTGCATGACGAAGCACTTCCCGGGTGGCGGCCCGCAGCTCGACGGCGAGGATCCGCACTTCGCGTACGGCAAGGATCAGGTGTACCCGGGCGGCATGTTCGAGTACCACATGCGTGTCTTCGAAGCCGCTTTCGAGGCCGGAACGGCGCAGATCATGCCGTACTACGGACGGCCCGTCGGCACACCGCTCGAGGAGGTCGGCTTTGGCTTCAACCACGATGTCGTGACCGGGCTCCTGCGCGAGCGCTACGGCTTCGATGGCGTCGTCTGCACCGACTGGGGCCTCGTCACCGACGCACAGCTCCCGGACGGATCGGTGTTCGCGGCGAAGTGCTGGGGCGTCGAGGAGCTAGGCGTCGAGGAGCGTCTCGTCAAGATCGTCGAGGCCGGCTGCGACCAGCTCGGCGGCGAGGAGCTGCCGGAGGTGCTCGTCGAGCTCGTGCACGCGGGGCGCATTGCCGAGGAGCGAGTCGACAAGTCGGCGCGGCGCCTCCTGCGGGACAAGTTCCGCCTCGGGCTTTTCGACGATCCCTATGTCGATCCCGACGAAGCCGAGCGCACGTGTGGCTCGTCCCCGTTTCAGGCCAAGGGCGAGCGCGCGCAGCGGCGCTCGGCGGTCGTGATCTCGAACGACGGCGTGCTGCCGCTGAGGGAGGGCGTCCGCGTGTACGCCGACGGCCTCGCCTGCGAGGGCGCCGTCGAGAGCCCCGGCGAGGCGGACGTCGCGATCGTGCGGCGGAACACGCCGTTCGAGTCGCGTACGAACGGCATGGTCGAGTCACTCTTCCACGCGGGCGACCTCGACTTCAAGGAGCCCGAGCTATCCACGCTGCTCGAGCTCGCGCGTATGGTCCCCATGGTGCTCGTCCTCCACCTCGAGCGGCCGGCCGTGATTCCGGAGCTCGTCGAGGCGTGCGCAGCGGTCGTGGCGGTCTTCGGTGCATCCGACGACGCGGTGCTCGACGTTCTCTTTGGCCGGACGAGACCTGAGGGCAGGCTGCCGTTCGAGCTACCGTCGTCGATGGACGCCGTGCGGGCGCAGCTCCCCGATCTGCCGGGCGACTCGCTCAATCCGCTGTTCCGCCGCGGGCACGGGCTCGACCTCTAGGTCGCGACTCAGCCGTCGCTGCGGTCCGTGAGCAGCTGCTCGATGCGATCGAGCCGTTCGTCGAGCTCGTCGAACCGCGCCTCGACCCGACGCTCCTCCGACTCCTCCTCCGCTGCATCTTTCGCCGCTTGCCGCTGTTGGACGCTGGAGATGAACGTCGACGTGATCGCTGCAACGAGGACGGCGACGAACGCAATCGCCCACAGCATCACAAAGGCGGCAACGATCCGACCGCTGACGTGGGTGGGCGTCACATCCCCGTAGCCGACCGTCGTGATCGTCTGCAACGCCCACCAGATTCCCCGTCCCACGTTCGGATACTCGGAGTGATCCAGCGCCCACATCGCGACGCCGGAAACGACGACGACGCCCGCGGTCGAGATGACGATGACCCACGCCGCCCGGCTTATCGAGAGCGGCTGCGACATGCGCTGCGCGATCCGCCGCTCTAACGAGGGCGGGCGCGGGCGGTGCGGCATGGTGGGAACGTTAAGTCGCTGTTCGGACGGCCGTACACGCCTACACGCGCAAGGTAGCTCGATGCCCTGCTCGCCACGCTGATCCGCGACGGCAAGCTGACGGTTGCCCCCACCTCGGTAGTTGCGCAGCGGGTTCTCGCATGGGCGCACCTGGGATCGAACCAGGGACCTCCCGCGTGTGAAGCGGGCGCTCTCCCGCTGAGCTATGCGCCCCAGCGGCGACCTAGATTAGCGCCTGGCCGTCTTGGTACGGTGCCGTCGTGCTGCTTGCGTTGACCACCGGACACAAGGTGGGGATGCTCGTCGTCGCCGCCATCTTCATCGCCTTTGCGTTGCTCTCCGCGATGGTCATCCCGCGCTACCGGCCAAACTTCCCGGGCCGCGCGCTCCCGCTCTTCCTCTTCGTGACGGTTTGCATGTTCGTCGCGATGTTCACGGCGGTGCTCGTCTTCGGCGCGGAGAGCGAGGAAGAAGGGCCACGGCGGCTCGGCGGCCGCCGTGCATCACCACAAGTAACGCCACGGGCTACTCCGCCGATGGTTGGCAACCGGTTGCCGCCGAAGCCCGGCTTGGCCGGGCGAGAGGCGCGCCACCGGCTGCAGCGCCGACCACATTTCAGGAGGGGGCTCACGGGGGAACCCTGGGTTCCCCCGTGCCCAAGCGGAGAGGGCGGGATTCGAACCCGCGACCCACGTTTCCGCAGGTACGCGATTTCCAGTCGCGCTCCTTAGGCCAACTCGGACACCTCTCCTCAGCGCCCCTATTGTGCCCGCCCACGCGAGGCCTTGACGGCGGCGCGGCGAACTGAGCGCCGTGCAGCGCCTTCGCCCGCAGCTCGCGCTCGACCGCGTCCGCCCCTCCTGGTTGACGGGCGGGATGATCCGTCTGGGGTCCTGAGCGCGTTCGTCGTCCTCGTCGGGATAATCCGCTCGCGGATGATGCTCACCGCTTTCGCGCTCCTGACCGCGTACCTGTCCAGCTTCGTCGACTTCTACGGGCCACGGCGCGAGTCGGAGGCCGCCGAGCCTCCACCCGGGAACTAGTCCGGCGCGAGCAGCGAGAAGAGCGTCGCGTCGACGCGCTCCCCGTCGTGACGCAGGTAGCGGCGCTTGACGCCCTCCCGCTCGAAGCCGAGCCGCTCGAGGACGCGCTCGGAAGCCTCGTGGCCGAGGCGGACGTGCGCCTCCATCCGATAGACGCCGTTCGCGAACGCGTGGTCGATCGCGGCCTGCACCGCGCGCGTGGCGACACCGCGCCCGCGCGCTTCGTGGAACAGCCAGTACCCCACCTCGAGCGTGTCGCGCATCGGGTCGAAGTGGTGGAGGGCGACGCCGCCGAGCAGCGTGCCGTCAGGCCCCTCGATCACGTATGGGCAGAGCAGCCCGTTCTCGCGCATGCGCGGGATCTCGGTCGCGAGCGCCGCGGCCAGCATCTCGGCCCCGACGGGCGGGAGACCCGCCTCCCCGCCGATCTCGGGGTCGACGAAGGCGGGGGCGATGATCTCGACGTCGTCCACGGTGACGCACCGGACGATCAGGTCGTCCCCGCGCAGCTCGTCCGGAAACCGGTACGAGCTCGGCCGCATCTGGGCCGGATCGGATCTCAGGCCAGCCTCGCCTCCACAGTGATCTCGACGTTCCCCGCCAGCGCGCCGGAGACGGGGCAGCCGGCCTTCGCCTCCTCCGCCGCCTCCTGGAACGCCGCCTCGTCCATCCCGGGGACGGTGCCGCTGACGTCGAGCGCGGATTTCGTGATCTTCCATCCGCCCTCGACCTGCTCGAAGGAGACCACAGCGCTGACATCGAGTTGCTCGGCCGGGCTCCCCGCCTGCGCGAGCCCGTGCGAGAGCGCCATCGAGAAGCAGGAGGCGTGCGCGGCGGCGATCAGCTCCTCGGGGCTCGTCGAGCCGTCGGAGCTCTCGGTCCGCGCCTTCCAGCTGACGTCGAGGCTCGAGAGTGCGCCGCTTCCCGATGAGACGATCGTCCCGCTTCCGGACGTGAGATCGCCCTTCCAGACGACCTCCGCCTTGCGGTCCGCCCTCACTTGGCTTCCTCGAACCGGCGTGCGACCTCGGGCCAGTTGACGACGTTCCACCAGGCCTCCAGGTACTCGGGCCGGCGGTTCTGGTACTTGAGGTAGTAGGCGTGCTCCCAGACGTCGACGCCGAGGAGCGGCACGTCGCTCTGGATGATGGGAGAGTCCTGGTTCGCCGTCGAGTAGACGGCCAGGCCGGTCCCGTCCCAGACGAGCCAGCTCCAGCCCGAGCCGAAGCGCTTGACGCCGGTGTCGTTCACGAGCGTCTTGAGCGAGTCGAAGGAGTCGAAGGTGTCCGCGATCGCGTCGGCGAGCGCGCCATCGGGCTCACCGCCGCCGTCCGGGCTCATGATCTCCCAGAAGAGGCTGTGGTTGGCGTGGCCGCCGACGTTGTTGCGCACCGCCGCGCGGATGTCGTCGGGCAGGACGTCGAGGCTGGCCAGGATGTCCTCGATCGAGCGGTTCTCCCACTCGGTTCCGTCGAGCGCCTTGTTGGCGTTGTCGACGTAGGCCTGGTGGTGCTTGTCGTGGTGGAGCCGCATCGTCTGCTCGTCGATGTGCGGCTCGAGTGCGTCGTAGGGATAAGGCAGATCCGGGACTTCGAACGCCATTGCGTCTCCTTCCTGTTCGTCCTTCGTACCCTATGACAACATCAACTTCGTGAGCGCCGGCCGCAATCTCTACGTCACGGCGATGGAGCCCGAGAGCGGCAAGTCGATCGTCGCGCTCGGTCTGATGGAACTGCTCGCGGGGCGCGTCGAGCGCCTCGGGTTCTTCCGCCCGATCGTCCCGGACGAGCCCGACGCGCAGGTCGAGCTCATGCGCGCTCGCTACGACGCCGAGACGGCCCACGCCCTCACGGCCGCCGAAGCTGCGGCGATCGAGCCCTACGACGAGCTCCGCAAGCGCGTCGTCGAGGCGTACAAGCAGCTCGAGTCGAGCTGCGATTTCGTCCTGTGCGAGGGGACGGACTTCACCGGCGCCGCTCCGGCCCTCGACTTCGGGCTGAACGCCGATCTCGCGAACGAGCTGGGCGCGCCCGTCCTCGTCGTCGTTCGCGGCGGCGGGCCCGAGCAGACGGCAGCCACCGTCCGGGCCGCGCTGGGGGGCCTGCGGACGAAGGGCTGCACCGTCTTCGGCATCGTCGTCAACCGCGTCCCCGTCGACTCGATAGCCGCCGTTCCCGCCGCGCTCGACCCGTCGGACGAGCCGGTCTATCTCATTCCCGAGACCGCGGAGCTCTCGTACCCGACCATGGCCGACGTCGCGGACGGGCTCGGCGCCCGCGTCGTCCTCGGCGGGTCGCTCGGCCGCGAGGTGCGAGACGTGCGCGTCGGCGCAATGAGCGTCGAGCACTTCATCGAGCATCTGGTCGACGGCGTGCTCGTGATCGTCCCGGCCGACCGTTCCGACATCCTCGCCGCCACGCTCGCTTCGACGGTCTCGACGGAGATCCCGCCGGTTGCCGGCGTCCTGCTGACCGGCGGCCTGGAGCTGGGTGAGGGGACGCGCCGCCTGTTGGAGAGCTCGCCGTTCCCAGTCGTCGAGGTGGACTCGCTTACGCACGAGGCGGCTGCCGCGGTCCAGTCCGTCCGCGGGCGGCTCGGCCCGGAGGACGAGCGGAAGATCGCCGCGGCGCTCGGCCTGTTCGAGGCGAGCGTCGACACCGACGAGCTCGCCGAGCGGATCGCGCTCGACCGGCCCTCGCGGGTGACGCCGATCATGTTCGAGTACGAGCTGATCGAGCGCGCCAAGGCCGAGCCGCGCCGTATCGTCCTGCCCGAGGGCGAGGACGAGAGGATCCTGCGCGCGGGCGAGATCCTGCTGCGCCGCGGCGTCGTCGATCTGACCATCCTCGGCGGCCGCGCCCAGGCGGACGCGCTCGGGCTCGACCTGCGCGGCGCCGACTTCGTCGACCCGCTCGAGTCCGAGCTCCTGGACGAGTTCGCGGCGCTCTACTACGAGCTGCGGAAGCACAAGGGGATCACCGAGGAGTTCGCGTACGACCGCGTGGCGAACCCGAGCTACTTCGGGACGCTGCTCGTCGAGACGGGCAAGGCGGACGGGATGGTGTCGGGGGCGGCGCACACGACCGCGGACACGATCCGGCCCGCCTTCGAGATCATCAAGGCGCGCCGGGGCGTGTCGGTTGTCTCCAGCGTCTTCCTCATGTGCCTCGCCGACCGCGTGCTGGTGTACGGCGACTGCGCCGTCAATCCGAAGCCGGACGCAGAGCAGCTCGCGGACATCGCCATCTCCTCGGCGGAGACCGCCGCGGTGTTCGGCATCGAGCCCCTGGTGGCCATGCTGTCGTACTCGACCGGCGAGTCGGGCAAGGGGGAGGACGTCGACCGCGTGCGGGAAGCGACCGAAACCGCGCGCGAGCGGCGCCCCGACCTGAAGATCGAGGGGCCGATCCAGTACGACGCCGCGGTCGATGCGGCCGTGGCCGAGCTGAAGCTTCCGGGGAGCGACGTGGCCGGTCGCGCGACGGTCTTCGTCTTCCCCGATCTCGAGGCCGGGAACGTCGCGTACAAGGCCGTGCAGCGTTCCGCCGGCGCCGTCGCCATCGGGCCGGTGCTCCAGGGGCTGCGCAAGCCGGTCAACGACCTGAGCCGCGGCTGCACGGTCACGGACATCGTCAACACCGTGGCCATTACCGCGATTCAGGCTTCGGCTTCGACGCGCTGAAGCAGAACTGCACGGAGGCGAAGAAGAACGCACCGCGCTCGTCGAGCTCACGCTGCTCGGCGGCCCAGGCGGCGGCCTCGCCCTCGGCGAGCGCCGGGCTGGCCAGCAGGTAGCTCTCGAACAGGGGGAAGATCGCGCCCGCGTACTCCTCCGTTGACAGGCTGGTGGACACGAACGCGTATCCGTCGGCGGCGACGTCCTCGAAGCCTGTTGTGGAAAGACGCGCACCGAGCGTCCGGGGCAGGACCGGGTCGGCGAGATGGTGGTCCCACGCGTCGAGCACCCGCTGCATGCGATCGGGGTCGCCCGAGTGCCACGACACGGTCGACCAGTCGATGTCCCACAGCGCGAGGCGGCCGCCGGGGCGCAGCGCCCTGTAAAGCTCGGCCAGGGCTGCGTCCACGTCGGTCAGGTACTCGAGCATCTGGACCGCGACCGCGGCGTCGAACTCCTCGTCCTGGACGGGCAGTGCCGTCGCCTCGCCTTCGCGGAACTCGACGTTCGAACGGCCCGCGCTCCGGGCTGCCGCGAGACCGAGCATGTCCGGGCTCTGGTCGACGCCGACCACGAAGCCATCCGGCCCGACCTTCTCCGCGAGCTCCGCGACGTAGAAGCCAGGCCCGCAGCCGTCGTCCAGGATCCGCTGTCCGGACAGCGGCCGGAGGGCCTCGTACACGATGGCCCGCCGTCGAACGATGTCGCGGGCCGCGTACGCCCGTTCCAGCCTCTCGCCGGTCTCGCGGTCGAAGGAGAGCTCGCTCACGTCCGGCTAGTCCGACAGCTGCGCCGCGTACACCACAATCTCGGCCGCCTGGTCGGGCCCGAGCACGTCGGTGTTGACGACCAGGTCGTAGTGCGTGGGCAGCTCCTGCCCGACGCCGTAGAACGCACGGAAGTAGTCGGCCCGCGCCTGGTCGCTCTCCATGACGGTACGCGCCGCGTCGGCATTCGCGATGTCCTCCGCCTCGACGAGCCGCTTGACGCGCTGCTCCGGCGAGGCGGTGACGAGGACGCGCAGGATGCCCTCGGCCCCCGCGAGGGCGACCGAGGCCGCGTGCGCGACGATGACCGCGTTCCCCTCCGCCGCGATTTCGTCGATCACGTCGCGGATCAGCCCGCGCTGCCGCTCCTCGCGGTCGGTGCGGATGGACGCCGGCTCGGTAACCGGAGCTCCAGCCGCGCTTCCCGCATCGGTGAGGAGCTCGAGCACGCGGCGGATGCGCGACTTGCGCAGCTCGGTGTCCGCAAGCTGGTCCTCGTCCACGCCGCCGCGCTCCGCGGCGCGCGCGATCACCTCCTCGTCGACGTACTGGAGGCCGAGCCGTTCCGCGACGGCCCGCCCGACGAACTCACCCTCGGCTCCAACCTCCCGGGAGATGCAGACGACTCGGGCCGCTATGCGCTCCACTTCCAGTCTCTGATCTCCGGCATGTCGTCGCCGTGCGTCGCGATGTAGTGCTTGTGCTCGACGAGCTTGTCGAAGATCTCCTGCTTCACGTATGCGGCCTCGCCGCCCAGCCCGGTCAGCCGGTCGATCACGTCGTCCACGAGATGGAAGCGGTCGAGGTCGTTGCGCACGACCATGTCGAACGGCGTCGTCGTCGTGCCCTCTTCCTTGTAGCCGCGTACGTGCAGGTTGCGGTGGTTGCGGCGGCGGTAGGTGAGCCGGTGAATCAGCCACGGATAGCCGTGGAACGCGAAGACGATCGGCTTGTCGGTGGTGAAGAGAGTGTCGAACTCCTTGTCGGTCATCCCGTGCGGATGCTCGGTGTGCGGCTGGAGGCGCATCAGGTCGACGACGTTGACCACGCGGATCTTCAGCTGCGGGAAGTACCCGCGCAGCAGCTCGACCGCGGCCAGCGTCTCGAGGGTGGGGATGTCACCGGCGCAGCCCATGACCACGTCGGGGTCGCCGCCTCGGTCGTTCGACGCCCATTCCCAGATCCCGATTCCGGCCGTGCAGTGCTTGATCGCCGCGTCCATGTCCAGGTACTGGAGCGCCGGCTGCTTGCCGACCACGATCACGTTCACGTAGTTCTTCGAGCGCAGGCAGTGGTCGGCCACCGACAGCGCGGTGTTCGCGTCCGGCGGGAGGTACACGCGGATGACCTCGGCCTTCTTGTTGATCACGTGATCGAGGAATCCCGGGTCCTGGTGCGAGAACCCGTTGTGGTCCTGCCGCCAGACGTGCGAGCTGAGCAGGTACGTGAGCGAGGCGATCGGCCGGCGCCAGTGGATCTCGTCCCGCGTCACCTTCAGCCACTTCGCATGCTGGTTGAACATTGAGTCCACGACGTGCACGAACGCCTCGTACGTCGAGAAGAACCCGTGCCGTCCCGTCAGGAGATAGCCCTCGAGCCACCCCTGGCAGGTGTGCTCGCTGAGGATCTCCATGACCCGGCCGTCCGCCGCGAGATGGTCGTCGTAATCGAGCGTTTCGGCGTCCCACGCCCGGTTCGTTACCTCGAAGGTCGCGGCCAGCCGGTTGGACGCGTGCTCGTCCGGTGAGAACATGCGGAAGTTCCTGTGCTCCATGTTCATGCTCGTGACGTCGCGCAGGAACTCGCCGACCTTGCGCGTGGCCTCGCCGAGCGTCGTTCCCGGCTTCTCCACCTCGACCGCGTAGTCCCGGAAGTCGGGCATGCGCAGCTCGCGCAGGAGCAGGCCGCCGTTGGCATGCGGGTTCGCGCCCATGCGGCGCGTGCCCTCCGGAGCGAGCTCGCGCAGCTCGGAATGCAAGCGTCCGTTCTCGTCGAAGAGCTCCTCGGCCTTGTAGCTCTTCATCCAGTCCTCGAGCACCTTGATGTGCTCCGGCTTCTGCGCCATCTCAGCCATGGGGACCTGGTGAGAGCGCCAGTAGTCCTCGGTCTTCTGGCCGTCGACCTCCGTCGGGCCGGTCCAGCCCTTCGGCGTCTTCATGACGATCATCGGCCACGCCGGGCGCTCCGTGTTCCCGTTCTCCCGGGCGTCGCCCTGGATCTGCTTGATCTCCGCGATGACCGCATCCATCGTTCCCGCCATCTGCTGATGCACGTCGGCCGGATCGGAGCCCTCGACCCAGTACGGCTTGTAGCCGTAGCCGACGAAGAGGCTTTCCAGCTCCTCGCGCGGGATGCGCGCCATGACTGTCGGGTTGGCGATCTTGTAGCCGTTCAGGTGGAGGATGGGGAGGACAGCGCCGTCCGTGACCGGATTGAGGAACTTGTTCGAGTGCCACGCCGTCGCGAGCGGTCCCGTCTCAGCCTCGCCGTCGCCGACGACGCAGGCGACGATCAGGTCCGGGTTGTCGAACGCTGCGCCGTAGGCGTGGGAGACCGCGTAGCCGAGCTCGCCGCCCTCGTGGATGGAGCCGGGAGTCTCTGGTGCTGCGTGGCTGGGGATGCCGCCCGGGAAGGAGAACTGCTTGAAGAGGATGCCGATGCCCTCCTCGTCCTCCGCGATGTTGGGATAGACCTCGCTGTACGTCCCCTCCAGATACGTGTTGGCGACCATGCCGGGACCGCCGTGGCCGGGGCCGCAGATGTAGATCACGTCGAGATCCTGCGCCTTGATCACGCGGTTCAGGTGCACGTAGATGAAGTTCAGCCCCGGAGTCGTCCCCCAGTGGCCGAGCAGGCGCGGCTTGATGTGCTCGATCGTGAGCGGCTCCTTGAGCATCGCGTTGCCCATCAGGTAGATCTGGCCGACCGACAGGTAGTTGGCGGCGCGCCAGTACTTGTTCATCAGCTCCAGCTCCTCCGGTGAGAGGACCTGGGCGGCTTCGGGTGCGGCAGTGGTCATCGGCTCCTCCGTTCGGCTGCGGTCGGCGCGATTATGTCGCGACTTCGCCTCCAAGTCCAAGAGTGGTTTAGGTTACGCGCGATGGCTACGGACCTAGCCCTCGTCGAGAGTGCCGCGCGTCTGTCGCTCTTCGCCAATCTTGGGCGCGAGGAGCTGGAGGACCTGCTGCCGCGGATGCGCGAGGTTTCCTTCGACGAGGGAGAGTGGGTCGTTCGCCGGGGACAGATCGACGTCGGCCTGCACGTGATCGTGGACGGCGAGGCTGGGGTCGTCCTGAACGACGAGGAGCTGGCCGTGCTGCCGAAGGGCAGTTTCTTCGGCGAGATCTCGGCGCTGCTCGGCGAAGAGACGGTCGCGGACGTGGTCGCGCGGGCACCGCTCCGCTGTCTCTACGTTCCGCCGGCGGAGGTGGCCGACTTCCTGCTCATGTACCCGAGGGTGATGCTCCGCATGCTGGAGACGGAGGCGCGCCGGCTCCGCACCACCGACGAGCTTCGAACGTAGTGGCCGCCGCCGCAAGCACACTTGTCCGCCCGGTCGGCTGCAAACCGGCGCATGCCGGCGTCCTCAGTCGCCCGCGTACTTGTCCAGTACGCGGGCTCCCTGCGTCCTTGGCCTGCTTGGTTTTCGCTCGACCGGACGGGAAGGCGCTCACGGCGGCGGCCACTTGACGACAAGAGAGCTCCAGACCATCGGCTGGAGGACGACCGCTCCGTCGATGGACTACCTGCCGATCCACGAGCACGGGATCATCGGCGACCTCCATTCGATCGCCCTCGTCGGCACGGACGGGCGGATCGACTGGTATTGCTGCCCGCGCTTCGACTCGCCGAGCGTCTTCGGGGCGATCCTCGACAAGGGCAAGGGGGGCTTCTACCGCATCGCGCCCGTCCACGACGACTGGGTTCCGAAACAGCTGTACCTGCCGGACACGAACGTCCTCATCACGCGTTTCCTGACCCCCTCGGGTGTCGGCGAGGTGCAGGACTTCATGCCCATCTCCAGCGGCGCGTCCGAGCACCGCCACCGCTTGATCCGGCGTGTGCTCGGCGTCCGCGGCGAGATGCGCTTCCGCGTGGACGTGCAGCCCCGCTTCGACTACGGGCGGGAGAAGCACGAGACCGTCTTTCACGAAGCCGGCGTCCTCTTCCGCTCGCCGCAGCTCTCGCTCGCGCTCGAGACGCGCGTGCCCATGGACTTCGCGCAGGACGGGGCGTACGGCGAGTTCACCCTGCTCCCCGGGGAGACGGCGACCTTCGTGCTCGAGCAGGTGCCCGAGACGTACGTCCCGCGCAAGTACTCGGAGGGGGAGACGCGGGAGGCGTTCGAGGAGACCGTCCAGTACTGGCGCCGCTGGCTGTCGCAGTGCCGCTACCAGGGGCGCTGGCGCGAGATCATCTACCGCTCGGCGCTGACGCTCAAGCTGATGACATACCGGCCGACGGGCGCGATCGTCGCCGCGCCCACGACGAGCCTGCCCGAGCACATCGGCGGGGTGCGGAACTACGACTACCGCTACACGTGGATCCGCGACGCCGCGTTTTCCCTGTACGCGCTGCTGCGCCTCGGTTTCACGGAGGAGGCCACCGCATTCATGGACTGGCTGACCGAGCGCTTCCGCCAAGAGCGCCCGGCCGGCGCCGGGCCGCTGCAGATCATGTACGGGATCGACGGCCAGCCCGAGCTCGTGGAGGAGATCCTCGAGCACCTCGAGGGCTACCGGGGCTCGCGTCCCGTCAGGATCGGGAACGCGGCCGCAGACCAGCTCCAGCTCGACATCTACGGCGAGCTCATCGACTCGGTCTACATCTACAACAACCACGCGAACCCAATCGCGCACAGGTCGTGGATGGACCTCACCCGGATCGTCGACTGGGTGTGCGAGAACTGGGATCAGGCCGATGAGGGGATCTGGGAGGTGCGCGGCGGGCGCCAGCACTTCACATACTCGAGGCTCATGTCCTGGGTCGCGATCGAGCGCGCCGTGCGGATCGCGATCCAGCGCGGGCTTCCGGCGGAGCTGTCCCGCTGGCGCCAGTCGCGCGACGCGATCTACCACCAGATCATGGAGCGTGGCTGGAACGCCGAGAAACAGGCCTTCGTCCAGCACTACGACGACGACACGCTCGACGCGAGCGTCCTCGTCATGCCGCTCGTCAAGTTCATCGCGCCGACCGACCCGCAGTGGGTCTCGACGCTGCAGGCGATCTCCGACGGGCTCGTCTCCGACTCGCTCGTCTACCGCTACGACGTGGAGAAGTCGCCGGACGGGCTGGAAGGGGACGAGGGGACGTTCTCGATCTGCACCTTCTGGTACGTCGAGGCGCTCGCGCGCGCAGGCAGGGTCGACGAGGCGCGGCTCGCGTTTGAAAAGATGCTCACATACGCGAACCACCTCGGCCTGTACGCCGAGGAGATCGGGCAGACGGGAGAGGCGTTGGGGAACTTCCCACAGGCGTTCACGCATCTGGCGCTGATCAGCGCCGGGCATTATCTGAACCGGGCGCTCGGAGAGCAGCCCGGCTGGGACTGGTGATTGCGGCGCACTGATGGTCTCACTCGACGTCACCGAGCTGATCAACCTCATCTTCGTCGCGTTGCTGGTCGGAAACGACGTCGCCGTCTTCACGGTCGTGCATCCGGCTCTCGACGAGATCCCGGTCGAGGCCGCATTCAAGGCCGAGCGCGCGATGCTGCTCCGCTACAAGACGGTCGTCCCGATCCTGATCCTGCTGATCCTCGCTTCGGGGATCGCAGTCATCGTCCAGGAGGACACGTTCTCGACGGAGTGGTGGCTCGCGCTCGCCGGGACGCTCATGATCTTCGCGTGGCAGCTGATCGTGATCTCGCTCTATCCGCTCAACGTCAAGATCATGGAGGCGAGCCCCGATGACGTTCCGTCCGAGGACGAATGGCGCGACTTGCGCCGCACGTGGCTGGCGCGGCACACGGCCAGGACGGTGCTCTCGATCGGCGCCCTCATCGTCTTCCTGATCAGCGCGATCAGGATCTAGCAGTCACGCGGCAGACCAGCGACGTGGCAAGATCCGCGACGGCGATAGCTGTGACGGCCATCGCTCGCGGGAGCTCGGTGTCGATTTTGAGGATCTTGTTCCCGAATCGTCTACGTCGCGGAAGTCAAGGGCGGTTTCTGCTCAGCCGGCGCGGGAAGCCGAGCGCACGCCTCTCAGCGCCCACAGCCCGGTCAACACGACCAGCCCTACTCCGGCGCCGAAGGCCCACAGCACATCGGTGTTCACGCCGGACATGAAGCCGCGTCCGGCCTCGAGGAAGCGCGTGAACGGGTTGACGACCGCGACCGAGTGCAGCCACCCCGTCAGTTCGTTCAACGGAAGGAAGACGGGGGCGAGGAAGAAGAGCAGGAAGATCGGCAGGAACATCCCCGGCGCCGCTGCGAAGGAGCGCACGCGCATCGCGACTCCGGTGGCCCAGAGCGTGGCGATGATGTTGAGGAGCGCGCCGAGGGCGAAGACGCCGGCCGCCTGGTACCAGTGGCCCTTGAAGCTCATCCCGAACGCGAGCGCAACCGGGGTGAGCACCGCGGCGGCGATCACGAAGCGCCCGAGCATCGCGATCACGTAACCGAGGATGATCGCGAACCGCGCGCTTGCGGTCGTCATCAGCCGGTCCATGAAACCGGTCTCGAAGTCCTCGCTCATCGCGAAGCCGCCCATCGCGCCCGTGAAGCCGGCGGACTGCATCAGCGCGAACACGAACTGGAACGCCGTGTAGTCCTTGGAGCCGAACCCGGGGAGGCTTGTGAGGGAGGAGAGCGCGCCGTCGAACGCGATGAAGAAGAAGAGGGGGAGGAGCAGCGCCGGTACGAGCAGCGACGGGCTGCGGAAGAGCAGCTTGAGGTTGCGCCACGCGACGTAGCGCGCGATCGACCAGGTGGTCGCGTGCGTGCTGACCGGGAACGCCGCGGCCGTCAATGGCCCACCCGGTGACATTGCCGGATTTCTGGCTCGCGAAAGGCAAGCCAGGCTAGGACGCAGGGAGCCCTCGTGCTGATCAGCACGGGGGCGACTGAGGACGACGCATGGCGCCGCCTTGCAGCCGCCCAGAAACCGGAGGATGTTGCCGGGTGGGCCATCAGGTTCGCACCAGCCTCCCCTGCAGCGAGACCGCACACAGCGTCAAGGCCATGAAGAAGAGGCTGACGGTGAAGACGAGCCCGAGGCCGATCGCCTGCTTGTCCCAGCCCACGACGAGCACGCTGCGCATTCCCTCGACGAGGTACGACAGCGGGTTGAGGGTCGCCACCCAGTAGAACCAGCGCTCTGTGATCAGGTTGCGCGGCCAGTTGACCGAGGAGAGGAAGAGAAACACGGTCATCACAGGGGCGATCGCCTGTACGGCCTGGCCCGACCCGGTCCGCAGGCCGACGTAGATGCCGAGCGCTCCGAACGCCAGCACGGCCGAGAGGAAGATGAGGATGAGGACGACGGCGCCGAGCGGGCCGGCCTCGAAGCGCGCGCCCGCGGCCAGCCCGACGCCCAGGAAGACGAGCGCCTGGATGACCCCGAGCACGAGCGGCCCGGCGAGCTGCGAGGCGATCAGCGCGAAGCTCTTCATCGGCGTGAGCGCCAGGCGGTTGATGAAGCCGCCCTCGATGTCCGTCGCAATCGCCTGGCCCGTGTTGGCGACGACCACCATCGCCCCGTTCGCGAACGCGATCGTGAGCGTGAATGTCCAGATCGTTTGCGTCGGAAAGCCCTTGACGTGCGTCGCCTTCTCCAGCCCGGCGGAAACGAGGATGAACAGGATGAGCGGGACGAGCAGCGCCGGTGCGATGCTGCCGGGGTCGCGGAACGTCCGCTTGATCGAGCGGCGTGCGAGCAGCGCGAGCTGTCGCGCGAAGGACGTCTTCATGCGGCCGGACTGGCGAGCATGCTCGGCGCGGGGGCCCGCGTGACCTCGATCGCGCTCGTGCCGATCCCGACGGTGTCCCCGGGGGCGAGCAGGGTAGGGAAGTCGATCCGCTTGCCGTTCACCCACGTGCCGTTCAACGACTGCAGGTCGTCCAGCACCAGCGTGCCGTCGACGACGCGGATGACGCAGTGGCGACGGGAGATCTCGGGATCGGCGATGACGAGGTCGCCCTCGCGGCCGATCACGAGGCTGTCGGTGACCCTGACGTCCTGGCCCGCGAGCGGGCCCTTCCTGATCGAGAGGCCCGGAACGCCCTTCTTGGCCGCCTCGAGAGCCTCCTGGACGTGGCGCTCGGCCATCCAGTCCTTCAGGAGCGCCGTCGGGAGCTTCTCGATCCGGCTCCGGCCGGCCACGGCCTGACGCAGCTCCTCTTCGGAATCGGTCTGGACGGCCTCGGCCTCGACGGCCGGCTCGGGCTCCTCGCCCTCGCCGGATTCGAGCGGCCGTCCCGTCTTGGCGAGGAAGACGTCGTCCAGGGTCGGCTGGCGGAGCGCGAGGTCGGACAGCGCGACTCCCGACTGGTCGAGCGCGCGCACGACGTCGGCGACGGCCCCTCCTCCGGGCTCGCGGAGCCGGACGGCGACGGCGCCGTTCTCCCCCGCTGCGGGAACGAGCTCGCCGAACCGCTCGAGCGCCGCTTCCAGCCGGGGCTTGTCGCTTTCGAGCGCCGGCGCGACCTCGAGGGTGGACCCGCCGACCTGCGCCTTCAGCTCTTCGGGCGTGCCCTCCGCGACGATCTTGCCGTGGTCGATGATCCCGACCCGGCGCGCCAGGACGTCGGCCTCTTCCAGGTACTGGGTGGTCAGGAAGATGGTCACGCCCTCGTCGCGCGCCAGCCGCCGGACCTCTTCCCAGAGGGCGGCTCGGCTGTGCGGGTCGAGCCCGGTCGTCGGCTCGTCGAGGAAGATGATGCTGGGGGAGTGGACGAGCGCGAGCGCGAGGTCCAGCCGCCGCCGCATCCCGCCCGAGTACGTCCCGATCTTCCGGTCGCCCGCCCCCGAAAGCCCCACCCGCTCGAGCAGCGCCACGCCGCGCTCCTTGGCCTCCTTCTTCGGGAAGCCGTTCAAGCCGGCCTGGAGATAGAGGTGCTCCCGGCCGGTGAGGAGCGGATCGAGCGCCGCTTCCTGGAGCGCGACCCCGATGATCCGCCTGACCTGGTCGCCCTGGGTCGCGATGTCGAAGCCCCCGACGGTCGCGCGGCCCCCACTCGGCGGCAGGAGGGTGACGAGCATCTTGACCATGGTCGACTTGCCGGCACCGTTCGGGCCGAGGAAGCCGTAGATCTCCCCCGTCTCCACGTACAGGTCGACGCCGTCGACCGCGCGGGGGCCTTTCTTGTACTCGCGGACGAGCCCTTCGACTTCGATCGCATGTTCAGCCATCCGATCCGTACCCTTTCGTTCCCAGACGCAAGAGTCAAGCGATTGCTGCCGGAGCGCCCATGTGCGAGACTCGGCGGGCGCCATGAGCATCGATTTCCACGCGCATCTCGCCCGCGAGGATCCGAACGCGCCGTTCTTCATGCGCGACCTCTTCGACGTCGAGGGCTACCTCGAGAAGCAGGAGCGTGCGGGGATCGAACGCACCGTCCTCTCGTTCGCCCTCGAGGACGACGGCGAGACGATGGACGAGATCAAGGGTGAGCATGACTTCCTCGCCGGCCTCCTCGAGCAGTACCCGGACCGGTTTTCCGCGCTCGCGGCCGTCGACCCCTTCGGTGGCGCCGACGCGCTGGCCGAGGGAGAGCGCGCGCTCGAGCTCGGCTTCACGGGCTTCTGCTTCCCGACAAGCAGGGGCGGGAGATACCCCGACTCGGCGGAGGCGGCCGACGCCTTTGCGCTCGCGGACGAGAAGGGCGGGCTCGTCTTCCTCCATCCGTCCGCTGCTCCGATCGAACCGGAGCGCGCCGGGCACCGCCTCGTCAACACCTGGGTCGGGCGCCCATACGACACCGGCATCTGCCTGTCTCGGATGCTGCTCGCCGACACGCTCGCGGGCTATCCCAACATCCGCATGGTCGTTGCCCACTCGGGCGGCACGCTCCCTATGCTGATCGGCCGGCTCGAGCACGTGTTCGCCGGGATGAAGCGGATGGCGGGGCTCGCCGGCGGCGGGCCGCCGGGCGGAGGCCCTCCCGGCGGCGGAGGCCCCCCGCGCGGCGGGGGTGGGCCACCGGGCGGCGGAGGCCCGCCGGGCGCCGACATCCCCGAGGAGGCGAAGATCCAGGGCGAGTTCGAGGGACGGCCGCTCGCCGGCCGGCTCGACCGTATCTATCTGGACACGGCCAGCTACCACCCGGCGCCGATCGCGGCCGCGATCGCGACCGTCGGCATCGATCGCGTCGTGCTCGGCACCGACTTTCCGCCGGCCGGCGATTCTCCGCAAGCCGCGATCGACGTCCTCGACGACGCCGGCCTGTCGGAAGAGGACAAGGAGAAGATCCTGACCGGCAACGGCCGCACGCTGCTCGAAGGGGCGGTGCAACCCGCATGAGCAAGGGGCATGGGCGCGTCGTCTTCATCCTCGACCTGAAGCCCGGGATGGGCGAGCAGTTCCTGCAGGCGTACGAGGGCCTTCGCTACGACGTCGCCCAGGGCGTCAAGGGCCACATCGTCGACCAGGTTTGCCGGTTGCCGGATGATCCGGACAAGTGGTTGATCACGAGCGAGTGGGAGTCGATCGACGACTTCCTCGCGTGGGAGGCGACGGACGAGCACCGAGAGTTGGCCAAGCCGCTACGTGACTGCATCGACAAGGCAACGTCCCTGAAATACGTGGTCGTCGAGGAGACGCGCGCCGGCCAGAAGAGCTGAGAGGAGCAAAATGGAAACGCAGACACTCGACATCCAGAAGCTGCTGAGCGACTACGTCGACGACCTCAACGTCGCGGTCGAGAGCCGCCAGTTCCCGCCCTTCGTGCAGAAGTGGTTCGCGGTCCCGAACTGCATGCTCTCGTTCAAGCACGAGACGCAGGGCATCGAGAACGCGAAGACGCTGTGGACGCACCTGCTGCCCATCGGCGTCGAGGGCGCCCCTCGTGAGGTGCTCCAGTTCCCGTACAAGGTCGAGAACGGCCGCGTCTACGCGTGGCGGCAGCTGCAGGGCGGCAACTCGCCGAAGCCGCTCTACGGCCTGCAGGAGACGCAGTTCGACGACCGGACGCTGATCTCCGAGATCTCGATCAAGTCCGTGCAGGACAAGCCTGAGGTGGACGAGCAGCCCGGCGCGGCGACGACGAGGCTCGGCCGCATCTTCGGCGCGTTCGCGGACGCGTTCAACGTCTTCTTCCAGACGGGCGACACCGACATCATCGAGGAGTGGTGCTCGAAGGACATCGGCATGAAGCTGGACAGCACCTTCTGGGGGATGGGCGTGATCGGCCCGCACAACCGGATCGCGCAGACCGCCCGCTTCACGCTTTCCGGCTGGGAGACCGACGGCGACCGCATCAAGGCGCAGGTCGACTTCACCGGCTGGGGCGGCCTCTCGGCGGGCACGCCGTGGGACGTCGCGCTGACCCCCGAGGGGAAGATCCGCGAGCTGAAGATCGGGCTCGAGATGGATTGAGAGGAGGACTCACCCAGGTCGCCGACTAGGGGCGACGCACCGTCGGTTCGAGGGTCCCGCTGATCGCCGGATCGATCGTCTCCACCACGGCCTACACGCTCCTCGCCTTCGCGCACTCCAACGGGTGGCAGATCTACCTGGCGATCACGGCGATGGGATTCGGCATCGGCCTCGCGTTCGCCTCGCTGGCGAACCTGATCGCGAAGCCGTCCCGGCCTGGCCGACGGGCGTGGCCACCGGAATGAACACGATCGTCCGCACCGTCGGCGGCGCGATCGGGACGCAGATCGCGGCCGGGATCGTCACGGCGACCTCGACCGCAGCCGGCATCGCGACCGAGCGCGGGTTCACGATCGCGTTCGCCGCATCGGCCGTCGCGCTCGCGACCGGGCTAGACGCGTAGCTCAGGAACTCTTATGCTCACCGTCCCATGGCGAGACAGATCAGACGTGGGGTCATCGTCGCCAGGATCAAGCCCGGGTCGGAGGACAAGGTGGCCGAGATCTTCGCCGAGTCCGACAACTCCGAGCTCCCTGCTCTGGCCGGCGTGACCCACCGGAGCCTCTTCGTCCTCGAGGACGTCTACATCCACTACGTGGAGATGGAGGAGGACTTCACCGAGTCTGTCGACCAGGTGCGCGATCACCCGCTGTTCAAGGAGATCAGCCGCAGGCTGGACGACCACATCACGCCGTACAATCCCGAGACCTGGCGCTCGCCCAAGGACGCGACCGCGCTCGAGTTCTATATCTGGGACGCCGAGGCAGAGTGACGCTCGAAGAAGCACGGTCGAGTCTCGAAGAAGGCGATCTCGAGCGAGCGAGGGAAACGCTCCAGCGCGTCGTCGAGTCCGATCCGAACGACTCGACGGCGCTGGTCGACCTCGGCTACCTCGCACTCGGCGCGGGGAACGAGGACGAAGCCGCGGCCCTGTTCCGCCAGGCGCTCGAGCGTGAGCCGGGGAACATCGACGCGCTCCGGGCTATCGCGACCATCCACGGCCGCTCCGGACGGGAGGCCGAGGCTCTCGACGCCGTCTCCGCGGTGGCGCAAGCGCAGCCCGAGGATCCGCTTGCCCTCGTCGAGCTCGGCGACCTCGCGCTGAACGTCGGCCGCCTGGACGAGGCCTCGTCGGCCTTCCAGCGGCTGAGGTCGGTCGACGACGATCCCTCGCACGAGGTGTACGCCTTCCACGGCCTGATCGAGGTGGAGTTACGCCGCGAGAATTGGCGCCGGGCTCTCGACCTCGCCGTCGACGCAACGCGCGTCGACCGCGCGGGCCGCACCACGGACATCCTCGCCTTCGTCGTCGCGCAGGTCTTCGGGGAGGCCGATCGCGAGACTCCAGAGCGCGCGCAGGTGGACGCCGCGCTCGCCCGCTCCCGGGACGAGCACCGCCGCCTGCACCTGGAGGCCTGGTAAGAAGTGACATGACCCAGGCGGCCGCTCCTCCGAAGCCGGGCACCGGCATCCAGTGGACGCGCTGTCCCTCCTGTGACGCTTTCGTCTACTACAAGCGCCTCCAGCGCAATCTCGGAGTGTGCCCCGAGTGCAACTACCACTTCCGGATCCCGGTCGCGACGCGCCTCGAGCAGCTGCTGGACGAGGGGAGCTTCGAAGATCTGAGCGGCGACCTCGAGCCGCTCGACGCGCTCGGTTTCGCGGACTCCAAGCCATACTCGCAGCGGATCGAAGAGGCTCAGCGCAAGACCGGCTATCGGGAGGGCCTCACGTACGGGACGGCGACCGTCGGCGGCAAGCCCCTCGTGGTCGCGGTGATGAACTTCGGCTTCGTCGGCGGGTCGATGGGAAGCGCGGTCGGGGAAGGCGTGACGCGCGCCGCCGAGCTCGCGCTCGAGCAGAAGACGCCGCTCCTCGTCGTCTGCACCTCCGGCGGCGCCCGCATGCAGGAGGGCTGCCTCTCGCTCATGCAGATGGCGAAGACGAGCGCCGCGTTCGCGCGGCTGCACGAGGAGGGAACCCTCGTCGTCTGCCTGCTCACCGACCCGACCTACGGCGGCGTCAGCGCCTCCTTCGCGACCCTCGGCGACGTCCTGCTCGCGGAGCCGAGCTCCTACATCGGCTTCGCGGGCCCCAAGGTGATCGAGCAGACGATTCGCCAGCAGCTGCCGGAGGGCTTTCAGACGGCGGAATTCCTCCTCGACCACGGGATGCTCGACCTGGTCGAGCCGCGCGAGAACCTCCAGGGCGTGCTCCGCAAGCTGCTCGAGCTCCACACGCTTCAGGGCGGCGACCTGCCCGAGACCGAGGGCGCCGACCCGGTCACCGACCCGGAGGAGCTGCCCAAGCGCGCCGCGTGGGACACCGTCCAGCTGGCACGCAACATCGAGCGGCCGAACACGCTCGAGTACGTCGGCTACGTCTTCGACGACTTCCAGGAGCTCTACGGCGACCGGCTCTTCGACGAGGACGCGGCCATCGTGGGCGGCGTCGGGCGGCTCGGCGACCTCGCCGTTGTCGTCATCGGCCACCAGAAGGGCCACACGACGAGCGAGATGATGGAGCGGAACTTCGGGATGCCGAACCCCGAGGGCTACCGCAAGGGGATGCGCCTGATGGAGCATGCGGCGCGCTTCGGGATGCCGCTCGTCACCTTCGTCGACACGCCGGGCGCCTATCCGGGCCTCGGCGCCGAGGAGCGCGGCCAGTCGGTCGCGATCGCGGAGTCGATCATGAAGATGTCCCGCCTGCCCGTCCCGGCGGTCACGCTCGTGACAGGCGAGGGCGGCTCGGGCGGCGCGCTCGCGCTCGCGGTCGGCGACCGGGTGCTGATGATGGAGAACTCGTACTACTCGGTGATCAGCCCAGAGGGCTGCTCGACCATCTTGTTCAAGGACGCGGCCCAGGCGCCGCGTGCGGCCGAGGCGTTGCGCCTGACCGGCGCCGACCTCCTGCGGCTCGGGATCATGGACGCGGTCGTCCCCGAGCCCGAAGGCGGAGCGCACACCGACCCGCCCGCGGCAGCCGCCAACGTGCAGACGGCGATCGTCTCCGCCCTGCGGGAGCTGGTCGGGACGCCCGTCGACCAGTTGCTCGAGAACCGCTACGAGCGCTTCCGCAAGTTCGGCGCTCCCGGCCAGCCCACCCTTCCGCCGATCGAGGAGAACGCATGAGCGACAGCAACATGGATCTGATCCGTTCCGTCTGGGAGGAAGCGCGCGATCTCGTCCAGCGGCTCGAGGGCTCGACCGTCCGCCGCTTCTCGGTGCAGGCAGGCGAGACGAAGATCGAGATCGAGCGAACCGCCTCGGGCGTGGCCATAGCCCCCGCAGCCGATTCAGGCGGAGCAGCCGCCGCGCCGGCCGCGGCCGAGGGAGAGCCCGAGCTGGACGGCCGGCATCCGGTCGTCGCGCCGCTCGTCGGCACGTTCTACCGGGCGTCCGCGCCTGGCGCAAAGCCGTTCGTCGAGGAGGGCGACGTGGTGGACGAGGGCCAGACGGTCGCAATCGTCGAGGCGATGAAGCTCATGAACCAGGTCAAGGCCGACCAGGGCGGCCGCGTGGCGCAGATCCTCTGCACGGACGGCGACTGGGTCGAGTTCGAGCAGCCGCTGATGTACCTGGAGCCCGTGGAATGAACGTGGTGCCCTCAGGGGCGTCAGGCGTCGGCGGGGCCGGGCTCCGCCCGGCCGGAGCAGACGCCGGCGAGGGGCGTGCCTGAGTGTTCGAGAAGGTCTTGATCGCGAACCGCGGCGAGATCGCCCTGCGCGTGGCGCGTGCCTGTCGCGAGCTCGGGATCAAGGCCGTGGCCGTTTACTCGACGGCGGACGCCGAGTCGGCCGTGGTCAAGTTCGCGGACGAGGCCGTCCACATCGGCCCGCCCGCGACCGGCCGCTCCTACCTGCACATCCCGAACATCATCGGCGCGGCGCAGAAGACGGGCGCGGACGCGATCCACCCCGGCTACGGGTTCCTCTCCGAGGATCCCTACTTCGCCGAGATCTGCACCGAGGAGGGCATGACGTTCATCGGCCCGAAGCCCGAGGTGATGGAGCGCGTGGGCGACAAGGCGACCGCGCGCGATCTCATGTCGAAGGCGGGCCTGCCGCTCTTGCCGGGCACGGTCGATCCGGTTCAGACGGTCGACGAAGCGCAGTCGGTCGCCGATGAGATCGGGTACCCCGTGATCATCAAGGCGGTCGCCGGCGGCGGCGGGCGCGGGATGACGGTCGTACGGCGCCCCCAGGATCTCGGCAGCGACTACCGCTCCACACGGGCGACCGCGCAGGCGGTCTTCAAGGATTCGAACGTCTACATCGAGCGCTACCTCGAGGCGCCCTTCCACACCGAGGTGCAGCTCGTGTGCGATACGTTCGGCAACGGCGTCTACTTCGGCGAGCGCGACTGCTCCGTCCAGCGCCGTCACCAGAAGCTGATCGAGGAGGCGCCGTCAGTCCACCTCACTCCGGAGATGCGCAAGGACATCGGCGAGAAGGCCGTGGCGGGCGCTACGTCCATCGGCTACTCCGGTGCCGGGACGATGGAGTTCCTCCTCGACCACGACGGCAACCTCGCGTTCATGGAGATGAACGCGCGCATCCAGGTCGAGCACCCGGTCAGCGAGATGATCACGGACTGCGACCTGATCCAGGAACAGATCCGCGTCGCCGCGGGCGAGAAGCTGTCGGTGACGCAGGACGACGTCGTCTTCAAAGGCCACTCGATCGAGTGTCGGATCAACGCGGAGGATCCCGACGCGGACTTCGCGCCAACCGCGGGCCGGCTCGAGACCTACGTCCCGCCCGGTGGGCCGTGGACGCGCGTCGACTCGCACTGCTATCCCGGCTGGATGATCAGCCCCTTCTACGACTCGCTGATCGCCAAGCTGATCGTCTGGGCTCCCGACCGCGAGCGCGCGATCAACCGCATGGCGCGGGCTCTGGACGAGTTCGAGATCTCAGGGCGCGGCGTGAAGACCACAATCCCATTCCACCAGAAGATCCTGCAAAACGAGCAGTTTCGCTCGGGCGACGTCACCACCGACTTCGTCGAGCAGTTCATGGCCGAGGAAAAGAAGGCCCTCGCGGCCGCCGGATAGGAGGACCTGAGATGGCCGAGACACAGACCGATGCGGCGACCCTCGAGCGGCTGCTCGAGATCTCGTCGCACCTGAATTCGACGCTGAAGCTGGACGAGCTGCTCGGCGAGATCATGGGCGCGGCGACGGAGCTGACGGGCGCGGAGACGTCCTCGCTCCTGCTCGTGGACGAGGAGGGCGGCGACCTCACCGTCGAGATCGCGACCGGCAAGCCCGGCGAGGCCGTCGAGCGCGCGCACGTTCCGGCGGGACAGGGCATCGCCGGGTGGGTGGTCGAGAACGGCGAGCCGGTGATGGTCGACGACCCCAAGTCGGACGAGCGCTTCTACGGCGGCATCGACGAGCAGAGCGGGTTCGAGACGAAGAACATGCTGGCCGTCCCGATGACCTCGCGCGACCGGACGATCGGCGTCATCGAGGTGATCAACAAGCGCGACGGATCGTTCGACGAGCGCGACCAGAAGGTGGCGACTGCGCTGGCTTCGCAGGCCGCGGTCGCGATCGACAATGCGCGGCTGTACGCGCGGCTCGCGGACGCGGTCGTGACGACGCGCATGTCGTATCCCGTTTTCGCCGAGTAGCTATGCGGGTGAGGTGACAGGTGGTGTCAACGAAGACGGCGTCGGTCTCCGTCTGGCCGCCGCCGCCCGTTGCTCGGGTGCCTGTCGGACAGATGACCACGCTCGCGCCTCACCGTTCGGCCCGACGGTGGCGACGAAGGACACATGTGGGCGCGGTCCCTCGCTGCCTTGCTAGGGGATCGGCGGGCTGGGGGCGCCCGGCTCGGGGCCTGCCGCTGTCCGAGCAAAACCGGCCAGCGCGGCAGCCACGAGCGCGAGCGCGGCCGGGATGATCAGGCCGGCGCGTAGCCCGACGCCGTGTGCCAGGGCTCCGATGGCGGCCGGGCCGAGCACCATGCCGACGTAGCTCATCGTCACGACCCAGCCGAGCGCCCACGAGCCGCCGGGGAGGTTGCCCGCGGCGCTGAAGACGGTCGGGACGATCGGGGCCAGGCCCAGGCCGAGCAGCGCGAACGCGACGAGGACCGCCGGGAACTCCACGATCGCCAGGCCGACAGCCAATCCCAGCCCGGCGACGATTCCGCCCGTGCGGACGACGGCGACCGGCCCGAAGTGCGCCGAGAGCCGGTCGGCCGAGAAGCGGGAGAGCACCATTCCGACGGCGAATGCCGTGAACGCGAGGGCGGCAAGGGCTGCGCTCGAGCCGGCGTCCTCGTGGAGGTAGACGCCGCTCCAGTCCGCGGCCGCGCCCTCGCCGAGGAACGAGCAGAAACCGATGATCCCGAGCGCGACGACCGCGAGGGCGACCCGGCCGCGGCGGCTGTCGCGCGCGCGTTCCGAGCGGACGTCACGCAGGAGGCCGCGCGGGACGAGCAGGCTCAGAACTGTCAGGACGGCGGCCGCCACAACGAGGTTCGTGCGCACCGAGACGCCTGCCGCCGCCAGCGCGGACGCGATGCCGGACGAGGCGAGGAGGCCGACGCTCCAGAAGCCGTGCAGGCTGGACATGATCGGCCGCCCCGCCGCGCGCTCGACCTGGACCGCCTGAGCGTTCATGGCCACGTCGACCAGTCCCGCCGCGATCCCGAAGGGCACGAGGGCGATCGTGAGTGTCGCGAGGCCCCCGGCCAGCCCTGGCCCCGCGAGGCCAACGGCCAAGAGAGGCAGCCCGACCTGGACGACGCGCCGGCTCCCATACCGGTCGACGAGCCAGGCGGCGATGCGAGTGCCGGCGAAGAGGCCGGCGGCGAAGCCGGTCAGTGCGATTCCGAGCTGCCCGTCGCCGAGCCCCAGCCCGGACTTGATCGCCGGGATGCGCGGGGCGAGCGTCCCCGCGATCGCAGCGTGGACGAGGAAGACGGCAGCGGTGCTCCTACGCGGGCGCATCCACCGGCACGACCCGCCGCGGCAGCGTGCGCACGTCGCGGACGAGCAGGACGGCCAGGGTGGCGACGAGGCTGATCGCGGCCGCGCCGACGAGCGTCTCCTCCGTCCCGATCAGGTCGGCGATCGGCCCCGCGGCCGCGAGCCCGAGTGGGATGAGCGCGAATGAGCCCAGCGCGTCGTACGACGACACGCGGGACAGCTTCTCCTGCGGGATCTCCTGCTGCATCGCCGTGTCCCAGAGGACGCCGAAGGTCTCGTTCCCGATCCCCGCGACGAACCCGAGGACGATCAGCGCGCCGAGGGGCAGCGGGACGGCGAGCCCGAGCAGGATCGGGATGCTGAGCAGGTAGCCGAGCGTCGCGGTCAGCAGGATGCGGCGCGGGCGGAAGCGCAGCGCGAGCAGGCCACCGACGATCAGGCCGACGCTCGTCGCCGTCAGGATGAGGCCCCAGGCGGTCGCGCCGCCGAGGTGCTCCTTTGCGATCACCGGGCCCAGCACGAGCTCCGTCCCCGACACGACCGCGTTCACGAACCCGAACTGGAGGACGATCGTCCAGAGCCACGTGCGCGAGACGAACTCGCGCCAGCCCTCGGCCAGCTCCGCGATGAAGTTGCGGCCCTCGATCCGCAGGGTCGAGGGCAGGTGCATCGCGCCGGTCAGGGCAGCCGAGACGAAGAACGAAACGGCGTCGATCGCGATCCCGGTCCCCGGGCTCGTAAGCCCCACGACCAGCCCGGCAATCGCAGCGCCTCCGATCCGCGTCGCGTTCACGCCCAGCCGCAGGAGAGCGTTCGCGCTCTGCAACGCGTCCGGCGGCACGGTCTGCGGGACGATTCCCGTCGAAGCGGGGAAGAAGAACGCGAAGCTCGCCCCGCCGAGCGCCGAGAGCACGATGAGCTGCCAGATCTCGGCCCGGCCGCTCAGTAGCAGCGCGGCCGTGACCGCCTGCACCGAGCCGTTCACGACGCTCGACGCGACCATCACCCGGTGGCGGGGAAGCCGGTCGGCCCAGATCCCGCCGACGAGCATGAAGATCACGAGCGGGATCGCCTGCGCCGCCAGGACGTAGCCGAGGTCGGCCTTCGAGCCGGTCAGGTCGAGGACGGCGAACGCGAGACCGATCGTGGTGAACGCGTTGCCGGCGACCGAGATCGTCCGGCCGAAGAAGAGGAGCCGGAACTCCCGCTCGTGGAGCGGCTGGAGGCTGGCCTTCAGGAGTGTTCGGCGGCGAACTCGTCCAGCCGGGCGGGCGAGTCGGCCGAGAAGACGTCGGCGTCAGGGTGGATCTGGCGGACGAGCCCGCCGAGGACGCGGCCGGGCCCGGATTCGAGGAACGTGGTTGCGCCGGCGCCGACCAGCGCCCGCACGCACTCGACCCAGCGAACCGGCGACGCGATCTGCTCGACGAGCGCGGCCTGCAGTGACTCGGCGTCGTCGACGATTGCGCCGCGCGAGTTCGAGGCGACCGGGACGCGAGGGTTCGACCAGGCGACATCGCGGACAGCCTCCGCCATCTGCTCCTGCACCGGTTTCATCAGCTCGCTGTGGAAGGCGGCCGCGACCTGGAGCTTCACGACGCGCGATGCGCCCGCCTCCTCAGCCAGCTCCATCAACTTGGCGACGCCGTCCTCCTCGCCCGAGACGACGATCTGGGTGGGCGAGTTGATGTTCGCGAGCGTGACCATCCCGGCGGACGCGGCCTCCTCGCACAGGGTGCCGAGCGTGTCAGCGTCGAGGCCGATGACGGCTGCCATCGCGCCCGGCCGCTCATCCCCGATCTCGCCCATCAGCCGGCCGCGCAGGGAGACGAGCTCGATCCCGTCCTCCACCGAGATGGCGCCGGAAGCCGCCGCTGCCGTGTACTCGCCGAGCGAGTGGCCGGCGACGAGATCGGGCTGCAGACCGCGTGCGCGGGCGGCGTCCGTCACAGCCAGCGCGACACAGAAGAGGGCCGGTTGCGCCACCTCGGTGCGCGTGAGGGCCTCCATCGGCCCTTCGAGCATGACTTTGCGGATCGGCTGGCCCGACGCGGCCTCGGCCTGGCGCAAATAGTCGGTCAGAAGCTCGCCCTCGGAATCGAGCAACTCCGCTCCCATCCCGACCTTCTGCGATCCCTGCCCCGGATAGAGGAAGGCTGTAGACACGGCGCGGGCGAGTATGTCACGATCGCGCTCACCAAGCCAGGGAGGAAATAATGGAAGCGCAGGAACAAACTCAGCCGGGCGTCCGGAAGGTCGAGGAGACCCCGGCCGACAACCGCCGCGGCGGCGACGTGCGCACGCTGCTCAGCCCGAAGACGGTCGGGTCCACCTCAGGCTTCATGGGCGTCGCCACGATTCCGGGCGGCGACTGGATCTCAGAGCACTACCACCCGTATTCGGAGGAGTTCATCTACGTCTGCTCCGGCTCGCTCACCGCCGATCTCGACGGCGAGGCGCAGACCGTGAACGGCGGCGAGGCTCTCTACATCCCGGTCAACGTCAAGCATCGGCTGAGGAACGAGGGCAGCGAGGACGCGTTCATCGTCTTCCATCTCGGCCCTCTCGCGCCGCGTCCCGACGCTGGGCACGTCGACACCGAGGAGCGCAATCCGTGAGACGAAGCGTCGTAACCGGGGTCGGGGTCGTCGCGCCGGGAGGCGTCAATCGGGAAGCGTTCTGGGAGCGGATCACGTCCGGCAAGACCGCGACGCGCAAGATCACGTTCTTCGATCCTGAGGGCTTCCGCTCGCAGATCGCGGCCGAGGCGGATTTCGACCCGCGCGAGGCCGGTTTGAACGACCAGGAAGTGAACCGCATGGACCGGTACGTCCAGTTCGCGGTGGCCGCGGCGATCGAGGCCGTCACGGACGCGGGCCTCGATCTCGAAGGAGTCGAGCGCGAGCGGCTGGCCGTGACGCTGGGCAGCGCGGTGGGCGGGACGATGGTGCTGGAGCGCGATTACGTCGTCGTCTCGAACCACGGCGAGAAGTGGCTCGTCGACCACGAGTATGCGTCGCCGTTCCTCTACCACGCGCTCGTGCCGAGCACGCTGGCGGCCGAGGTCGCGCTCAGGTTCGGCGCGCAGGGGCCCTCCGTCGTCGTGTCCACCGGCTGCACCTCTGGGATCGACGGCATCGGCTACGGGCACCAGCTGATCCAGGACGGAGAGGCGGACATCGTCATCTCCGGCGCCTCCGAGACGGGGATCTCGCCGATCTCGATGGCCTGCTTCGACCCGATCAAGGCGACCTCGCGGCGGAACGACGACGCGGAACACGCCTCCCGCCCGTTCGATCGCGACCGCGACGGCTTCGTGATGGGGGAAGGCTCCGCGATCCTCGTCCTCGAGGAGCTCGAGGCCGCGCAGGCGCGCGGCGCGCACATCTACTGCGAGGTCGCGGGCTACGCGAACCGCGGCAACGCGTACCACATGACCGGCCTGCGTCCCGACGGTGCGGAAATGTCGGAGGCCATCCTCGATGCGATGGCGCAGGGCGGGATCGAGCCGGAGGACATCGACTACATCAACGCGCACGGGTCGGGGACGAAGCAGAACGACCGCCACGAAACCGCCGCGTACAAGCGCTCGCTCGGCGACCAGGCGTACAAGATCCCGATCAGCTCGATCAAGTCGATGATCGGACACTCGCTGGGCGGGATCGGCGCGGTCGAGATGGCCGCGTGCGCGCTCGCGATCGACCGCGGCGTCGTCCCGCCGACGGCCAACTGGGAGAACCCCGATCCCGAGTGCGACCTCGACTACACGCCCGGTGAAGCGCGGCGCAGGCAGATCGACGCCGCGCTCTCGACCGGCAGCGGCTTCGGCGGCTTCCAGTCGGCGATGATCCTCGCCCGCCCCAAGGAGCTGCAGGAGGTGGGCATCTGATGGCACAGAAGCCGGAGTCCTTCACCTCCATGCCGGACGCGGGTCGCGGCGCCGTCATCACCGGGATCGGCGTCGTCGCTCCCGGCGGCATCGGCAACGACACCTGGTGGTCGTCGGCGAAGTCGGGCAAGAGCGCGATCCGCCGCATCACGCGCTTCGATCCCTCCCAGTACCCGGCACAGCTCGCCGGCGAGGTGGACGGCTTCGACGCGGCGGACTACCTCGAACAGCGCCTGATCGTCCAGACCGACCACTGGACGCACATGGCGCTCGCCGCCACGCAGATGGCGCTCGACGACGCCAAGTACGACCCGGAGGGCAAGGACCCGTACAGGATGAGCGTGATCACCGCCAGCGGTTCGGGCGGCAACGAGTTCGGCCAGAAGGAGATCGAGAACCTGTGGGGCAAGGGGCCGATCTTCGTCGGCGCCTACCAGTCGATCGCGTGGTTCTACGCGGCGACGACGGGGCAGATCGCGATCAAGTACGGGATGAAGGGACCGTGCGGCGTCGTCTGCCAGGAGGGCGCCGGCGGGCTGGAGGCCCTCTGGCACTCGCGGCGCAACATCGTGCGCGGCGTCGATTTCGTCGTCTCCGGCGGAACGGAGGCGCCGATCGGGCCGTATGCCCTGACCTGCCAGCTGACCAACGGGCGACTGTCTCTCGAGAACGAGCCGGACGACGCCTACCGCCCCTTCGACGAGCGGGCGAACGGTTACGTGATGGGCGAGGGAGGCGCGATCGTGATCGTCGAGGAGGCGGGACACGCGAAGAAGCGCAACGCGCCGCAGGTGTACGCGGAGATCCTCGGCTACGGGACGACCAACGACGCGTTCGACGCCAAGCGCGTCAGCGACGACGGCTCGCAGCTCGCGCGCGCGATGCGGATGGCGGTGGAGCGGGCCGGCGTGGGAACGGACGACATCGACGTCGTGTTTGCGGACGCCGCGGGCGTGCCCGAGGCGGACCGGGCGGAGGCCTCCGCGATCAAGGAGGTCTTCGGTCGAGACGTCCCCGTCACGGCGCCGAAGACGATGACCGGACGGCTCTACGGCGGCGGTGCGCCGCTGGACGTGGCCGCGGCGGTCTTCGCGATGCGCGACGGCGTCATCCCGCCGACGGTCAACCTGGACTCGCCCGCCGACGGCTGCGACCTCGCGTTCGTAACGGAGACGAAGGAGGGGCCGGTCGGGACGGTGCTCGTGAACGCGCGCGGGTTCGGTGGGTTCAACAGCTCGATCGTCCTGCGGAGGCCATGACGGGATGTTCACGCGTCGACCGGGGGCGATGGGCGAGTGCGAGGCAAGGACGCAGGGAGCGTTCGTAGCCGCAGGCTACGGGCGCGACCGAGGACGCAGCATCGCGCCGCACAGCGCGTCCGGGCGACCCGTGGCTCATCTCGTCAGGGCCTCCACCAAGCCCAGGTGATCGCGAGCCTCCTCGAGGAGGCGCCTGCCGACCGTCCCGCGCTCTCCGCGGGCGACCGGCTCTTGACCTACGCCGAGCTGCGGGAGCTCTCGGCGCGGATCGAGGAGCAAATCGGAGCCGCCGGCGACCTGCGCGGCCAGCGGGTCGCGTTCGTCGCACCGAACTCGCCGGAGCTCGTGGCCGGGCTGTTCGCGGCCTGGCGCCTCGGAGCCGTCGCCGTCCCTCTCAGCTCGCGCCTGCGCGAGCGCGAGCTCGAGCTGATGTTGGCGGACGCGGAGCCGGTGGTGGTCGTCTCGGTCGCGGCCCACGGCGGCTACTCGTTCGCCGAGGTGCTGCCGCGCATCTTCCCGCCGAGCGTGCGTGGCGTTTCTTTTACAGAGGACATGACCCGGGGTCTGACCCCGGTTTCTGGTTCGGCGTCCGAACCGGACGCGCTCCCGGACGAGATGGCGGCGATTCTTTACACCTCCGGCACGACCGGCAATCCGAAGGGCGTGCTCGTGAAGCACGTTCGCGAGGTGGAGGGAGCACGGTTCCTCGCCACGACGTTGGGCCTCGAGCCGGAGGACCGCTGTGGATTGATCGTTCCAATCTCGCATGCGTTCGGTCTCACCTGCACGCACGCCGCGGTCGCGGCCGGCGCGGAGGGCGTCCTGGTCGACTCGAGCTTCTCGCCGGCGCCGCTGCTCCGCGCGCTCGAGGCCCGCGACGCCACGGTCCTGCACGGGTCGCCGACGCTCTTTCGCACGCTGCTCAAGTCGCGTCCGGACGGGATCCCCGGCATCCGGACCGGCCTCGTCGCGGGCGCGCCGTGCCCGCCGGACCTTCTCGAGGCGCTGGACGAGCACGGCACGCGCATCCTCAACTGCTACGGCCTTTCCGAGACGGGCGCGGTCACGTGCGTGCGTCTAGACGACCCGCCCGAGCGGCGGCACACGACCGTCGGGTGCGTAGCTCCGCAGTACGAGGCGCGTGTCACCGACGGCGAGCTCGAGGTCAGGGGCGAGCACCTGACGCCCGGCTACTACCGGCGGCCGGAGGAGACCGCGCAGGCATTCCGCGACGGCTGGTTCCGCACCGGCGACCTGGCGGAGATCGAGGACGGGTACATCCGCATCGTCGGCCGAGCCAAGGAGATCGTCCACGTCGGCGGCTTCAACGTCGTGCCCGCGGAGGTCGAGGCGACCCTGCTCGCCCATCCGGACGTCGCGCACGCGGCCGTCCTCGGAGTCCCCGACGAGCGCATGGGCGAGGCCCTCACCGCGTACGTCTCCCCGCGGCCGGGCGCCGAGCTCGATCCCAGGGACCTGATCGGCTTTGCCCGTTCCCGGATCGCCGGTTATAAGGTGCCGTACGCGATCGAGATCCTCCCCGAGTTGCCGCTCCTTCCTTCCGGAAAGCCCGACCGCCAAGCCCTTCTTTCACCACTGGCCGGCGACTCCTCCCGGCCGGCGGAGCCGGCCTCCGGAGCCGCCTGACCCCGCTGCCGACACGATGCTCTCCGCGTCCGTATTGAAATACTGTCCGCTCCGGCCTCGCACCGGCAGCGGTGCCCCAGAGGCGACAGAAGATCACCTAGTGAAACCGGTGCTCCGATGATCGACGTCCTTACGCGCAACCCGCTGTTCGCGGGGCTCGACCCGTCCGAGCTGGGCGATCTGGAGGCCGTGATGCGGCGCAAGGAGTTCGCCGCCGGGCAGGTTATCTGCCACGAGGGAGAGTCTGCCGAGAGCCTGTTCGTGATCGCGGACGGCTTCGCCCGCGTGCTGCACGACGACCAGCCTGTCGCGCGGCTGCGGCGCGGGGACGTGATCGGCGAGATGTCCCTCGTGAGCGGCGAGCCACGCTCGGCCACCGTGGTCGCGGCCGTACCGTCGACCGTGTACGAGCTGTCGCGTTACGGCGTCGCGGCACTCATCGCGGAGCAGCCGCGGATACTCGAGAACCTGACCCGCATCCTCACCGACCGGCTGGCGACGACGACCGCGCGTGTGGCCGATTCCCGCGCGCGCGGCGAGGCGGTGACGCTGGCAGTCTCGGAAAAGGCGGCTTCGTCCCTCCCCGACGTGGTCGCGGCAACGGAGGCCGCGAGCCCGCGCCCCGTCGCCATGCTCGATGTTCGCGACTCGCTCGACGCGCTCGAGACGCTCGACGAGCTCCTGGCGAAGAACGGCACCGTCGTCGTCGTCGCGGCGCCGGGTACGAATGCCGCCGAGGAGGCCACCGACCGCATGGTCACCCTCGACGAGCCGCCGGAGAATGTCGCCAGGCTCGGACGCCACCTCTCCCGCACCAAGCTGGGCCTCGCGCTGGGCGCCGGCGGCGCGAAGGGCTACGCGCACGTCGCGGCGCTGCGCGTGCTGGAAGACGCCGGCTACACGGTCGACTACGTCTCCGGCTCCAGCATCGGCGCGATGGTCGGCGCGTGGATCGCGCTCGGCCGCGACTCCCACGAGATCGAGGCGACGATGCGCGAGACCTTCACCGGCGAGACGATCGACGAGATCTTCAAGCTTTCGCTCACCGGTGGCTCGACCGGCGTCGAGGCCATGACGCGCCTCCTGCGCGAGACGACCGGCGACAAGACGTTCGAGGACGTCGTCATCCCGTTCGTGGCCATGACGGTCGACCTGAACGCTCGGGCGCCTGCGCCGGTCACCGAGGGCCCGCTCTGGGAGGCGCTGCTCGCCGCCACAGCGCTCGCCGGGATGTTCCCGCCCCAGGAGCAGGACGGGAAGCGGCTGGTGGACGGCCTCGCGCTCGTCCCCGTCCCTACCGACTCCGTCGTCGAGCTCGGCGCGGACGTGACCGTCGCGGTCAACATCCTCGGACGCCAGACGCTCGACGCCTGGCCCGGCGAGCTACCGGCCGCCGAGCCGACAACGAACCCGCGCTCGCGTATGCTCGACACCTTGCTCGAAGTGATGGACGTAGCCCAGCTGGACTCGAGTGAAAGGCACGCCGCGCGCGCCGACGTGCCGGTCACGCCGCGCTTCGGGCCGTCCAGCTGGCGGGACTTCCATCTCGCCGACCTGTTCTTCGAGGCAGGTCGCCAGGCCGCCGAAGAACAGCTGCCCAAGCTCCAATCCATAGCCAGACCTGTTAACGAAGCCAAGGAGGTAGCCCATGGCCGCTCGTGAGTTCACGTTCGAGGACGCGAAGAACATCCTCGTCAACCGGATCGGCGTCCCGGAGGACACGGTCAAGGATCCGAGCCAGTCGTTCGAAGATCTCGGGCTCGATTCCCTCGCGTTCGTCGAGATCCAGCTCGCGATGCAGCAGGAGTACGGGTTCCAGATCCCTGACGAGGACGCCGAGCAGATCACCACGATCGGCGAGGCGATCGACTACACGAACAAGAGGCTGAGCGAGGAGGGATAGGCATGGCCGGTCGCACTGACAACTCGGTCGTCATCGACAAACCGATCGACGAGGTCTGGACGAAGATGAACGACCTGGAGAACTGGACGAACCTGTTCACCGAATATTCGAGCGTCGAGATCCTCGAGCGGGACGGCAACACGGTCAAGTTTCGGCTGACCACTCATCCCGATCCCGAGTACGACGGTCAGGTCTGGAGCTGGACATCCGAGCGGACGATGGACCCGGCTAGCTACACGACCAAGTCGCACCGCATCGAGACGGGCCCGTTCGAGTACATGAACATCGAGTGGTACTTCGAGCCCGAGAACGGCGGGACGAAGATGCGCTGGGTCCAGGACTTCTCGATGAGGGAGTCGGCGCCCGCGAACGACGAGCAGGCCGAGGAGTACCTGAACAACAACACGGCCGAGCAGATGAAGGCGATCAAGGAGCGGCTCGAGAGCAGCTAGTGGTCTGACCGGCAACGTCCGCCTGGCCCCTGGCCCGCGATCACGCTGCGCCATGCGGCGTCCTCGGTCGCGGACGGGCTAACCAGCCCGCCCGCTCCCTGCGTCCTTGCCTGGCTTGGTGCTCGCGGCCCAGGAACCGGGCAACGTTACCGGCCAAACCACTAGTCGCTGGGAGTCTCGCCCCTGTTCAGCGCCATGCGCTCCTCGGCCTTCCGGTGGATGGCGTCCGAGAGCTGGGCGTGCTCGGCGAGCAGGGCGTCGAACCGCTCCTTCGGAACGACCAGGAGCTCCGTGGGCTCGAGCGTCTCGACCGTCGACTGGTGCGTCGTGCCGTGGAGGAGCGACAGCTCGCCGAAGTGCTCGCCCGGCCCCAGCTTCGCCAGCTCGTCGCCGCCCTCCCGGAGGACGCGCACCCGCCCGGAGAGCACGATGTACAGGCCGCTGGAAGGCGTTCCGTGCACGAAGACCCTATGGCCCGTCGGCCACACGAGATTGATCGAGTCGCCCACGATCTCGAGCAGGGTCTCTTCATCGCACGCCACGAGGCTGGGGACGTGCCGGAGCGCCTTGACGAGGGAGTGCGACTGCGCCGCCCGGGTACGCGGCTCCGGAGTGGCGCCGTCTTCGACCATGCTTGGACCTTAGATGACCACCTGGACCGGCCTGGCGCGCTTCCCCCTGCGCATCGCGCAGCTCTCCGACCTGCACTTCGGCGGGCCCTTGAGCCTGCCCGAGGAGCAGATGGACGCGATGCTCGAGCGGGTGCGGGCGGTCGACCCGGACGTGGTCGTGCTCGTGGGCGACCTCACCACCGCGGGCTACGAGTGGGAATATGAGGAGGCGGCGCGCTGGGTCGAGAAGATCGAGTTCCCCAAGATCGTCATCCCCGGCAACCACGACGCGCGCAACGTCGGGTACGTCCACTTCGAGCGGCTGTTCGGGGAGCCGTACTCGCGCTTCCGTACCGCGTTCGACCCGGAGCGCGCCGAGCGCCTGCAGGCGACCGGCTTCACGATCGTCGGCCTCGACTCGTCTGAGCCGGACGTGAACGAGGGCCGGATCGGACGCGACCGCTACCCCTGGATCGCCGAGCAGTTCGACGAGCCGAACGATATTCGCATCCTTGCCGTCCACCACCATCTCGTCCCCATTCCGGCGACCGGCCGCGAGCGGAACATCGTGCTGGATGCGGGTGACCTGCTGCGGACGATCACGTCGCTCGACGTGGACGTCGTCCTGTGCGGCCACAAGCACGTGCCGTACTTCTGGGGCCTGAACGGGATGCTGATCTGCAATTCCGGGACGGCGGGGACGCACCGGGTGCGCGCCTCGACGCCGCCGTCCTGGAACGAGCTCCACGTCGACGCCTCGACGGTCAAAGTCTTCGTTCACTACCTGGACGGGCGGCGCGAGCTGTCGGTGATCTTCAGCCGGAAGACGCGGGCGATGACGCGCGAGTCCTTCTTCGTCACGCGGGAATTTCTTGCTTCGAACCCGCTTCTGGCGGTCTGAACCACAGCCCCGCCCACCACTCCGCGTGGGGCATGCCGCTCGACCGGATGAGCTCGAGCAGCGACTCGACGTCGAAGTCGATGCGGCGCAGCTCCACCGACAGGTCTCCGTAGTCCCATTCGACGATCGCGTACTCCGCCCAGGGGCTGATGCGCATCACCTCCTCCCGCTTCGCGAACGGGAGGCCGACGCTCCCTGGATTGACGATGAGCGCAGCGTCGAAGTGGCGGACCATCGCGAAGTGCGTGTGGCCGGCGGCGAGGACGGGCTCGCGCGCGCCGTCCAGCATCTCCGCGAGCTCGGCATCGGGAGTGGTGGCGTAGATGAAATCCTCGTACGAGCGCGGGGAACCATGGAACGCGACCAGCCCCGGGCGTCTCAGCTCGTCCGTGAAGGTCTCGATGAACGCACGGTGCTGAGCGGACAGATGCCCGGCCCACCACTCGCCCATCTCGACGAGCTGCCGCCCGATCTCGGACTCGTGGGCGGGAAAGCCGCGGATGAAGTACGCGTCCCAGTTGCCGAGCACGACCGGGCAGCCGAGCTCGCGCACGCGGTCGAGCGTCTCCGCCGGCTGCGGCCCGACCGCGACGTCGCCGAGGCAGAGGATCTCGTCCACGCCTTGCTCCTCGATCTCCGAGAGCACGGCCTCGAGCGCTGGCAGGTTGCCGTGGATGTCGGAGATGAGGGCGAGCCGCACGCGCTATCCCGTGGCGAGGTTCAGCTCGCCGATTCGCGCCCGGATGCGGTCGGCGGCGCTCGGATCCTCGAGCCGCTCCGCCACCTTCACCGCGCGCGCCCACAGAGCGGCGGCCTGCTGTGGCGCGTCCAGAGACGCGGCGCGCTCCCCGGCCCGCTCCAGGTACGCGAGCGCCTTCCCGAGATCTTCGCTCCGTGAGTAGTAGTTCGCGAGGACGTCCAGGTAGTCGTCGAGCGAGCCCGCGAACAGCGTCTCGAAGGCAGCCGCGACGAGCCCGTAGAGCTCGCGCCGGCGCGCCGCGGGCAGGGCGGCGAGGCATGACTGGCGCAGCAGGCCGTGCCGGAACACGTACTCCGGCTCGGGATATCGGCGGAGCTCACGGATGATGTCGGAGCGCAGGAGGACGGAGAGGTGCGAATCGAGATCCTCGGTGTGCGCGACGTGCGCCAGCACGCGCTGCGGGAAGCTGCGGCCGATCACCGCGGCGATCTGCACCAGGCGGCGCGGCTCCGCGGGGAGCCGGTCGATGCGGGCGAGCAGCAGGCTCTCGAGCGTGGGGGTGAGGCGCGCGCTCGTGTACGCGGGAGTGATCGTGCGGCTCTGGCGCTCGCCCTTCCCCTCGACGAAGGCGTTCAGCAGCTCCTCCAGGTAGAGAGGGTTGCCCTCGGCGCCCATCACGATCTGGGCGAGCTCGGATGCGTCGAGCTCATTGCTCTGCGGCCGCGAGTCGAGCAGCTGCTCCGCTGCGTCGTCCTCGAGCGGTCCGAGCGTGACCTCCACCGCGCGGTGCGGGAAGTCCATCATCCCGCGGGCGCGCAGCTTCCAGCCTTCGGACTCCGGGTCGATCCGCGAGGTGGCGATGAGCACGATCGGGGCGCTGTCGGCGAGCTCGAGGACATCTTCGGCGAGCGCGCGCGTGGATGGGTCGGCCCAGTGCATGTCCTCGACCGCGACCACGACCGGCCCCTGCGAGGCGATCGCGCCGATCCATGCGACGTACGCACGCCGCAGCCTCGCCGCGAGCTCCTCGGGGCTGAGCGCGGCCAGGCTGTCGTCCTGGTCGCCGTCGAGCTTGATCCCGAGCAGGCGGGCGAGAAACGGAAGAACGTCCGGGATCTGGGACGCCGGCAGCAGGCCCAGCTTCGCGCGGAGCTTCGTGCGGACTGCGAGGTCGGCTTCGCCCTCCTCGACGCCGATCCACTTGCGCAGCATCTCGATGAAGGGCGCGTACAGCGACTCGGTGCCGTAGGAGAGGCAGCCGCCCTCCAGCCACGTCACGCGGCCGGCCGCCGTCGCGCGCAGCTCGGCGAGCAGGCGCGTCTTGCCAATCCCGGCGTCTCCGACCAGCATGAGCAGCGCTCCGCGGCCGGAGACGAGCTCGGTCAGGATGATCTGCAGCCGGTGCATCTCGTCGGAGCGGCCGATGAGCGGGCTCAGCGGAACGGCCTGGGTCGACGCCTGGAGCCCGATGAGCCGCCAGAGCCCGACGGCCTGGAGGCGCCCCTTCACCTTCACCTCGCCGAGCGCCTCGAGCTCGAAGCGGTTGAGGATGCTCTTGGCCGTCGCCTCGCCGACGACCGCGTTCCCGGGGTCGGCCGCGGATTGCAGGCGCGCGGCGACGTTCGCCGTGTCTCCGAGGGTGACGGCGCGCGGGTCGGCGGCTCCTACGATCCCGACGGCGACCTCGCCGGTGTTGATCCCGACGCGGGCGCTGAAGTCGGAGATTCCCCAGGCCGCCTCGACCTCGCGCGCGTAGTCACCGACTACGTCGAGAATCCGGATAGCAGCCCGGGCAGCCCGTTCGGGGTCGTCCTCGTGCGCGGCGGGGACCCCGAAGAAGGCGGCGATCCCATCGCCCATGTGCGACTGGACGTCGCCGCCGAATTGCTCGACGGCGTGGCACATCCGGGTCACGCACTCGCCGATCACGACCTTCACCTCGTCGGCGGAGAGGCGTTCGCCGAGTGAGGTCGACCCGACGATGTCCGCGAAGAGCGCCGTCACGGGGCGGAGCTCGTCGCGCTCGACAGGCGGCGGCGGTGTCCGCTGCTCCCTCGGCGGTGGGGACGGTGGCGGTGGCGGCGGTGGAGGTGGAGGTGGAGGTGGAGGTGGAGGCGGAGGTGGAGGCGGAGGCGGAGGCGGTGGTGCTTCCTCCGGCTCCGCAGCCGCGGTCGGCGTGGGCTGGACGATCGGCGGCGTCGAGGCAAGAACGGTGCGCGACCCTCCTCCTAGCGGGCTGCCCAGGACCTCGATCGTGGTCGCGCCGACCATGATTACGTCCCCGGGCTCCAGGCGGCGAGGGCCCTCGAGCTTCTCGCTGTTGACCACCGTCCCGTTCAGGGAGCCCAGATCCTCGATCTCCAGCGACGAGTCGGCCGCGCGCACGACGGCGTGCCGGCGGGAGATCAGTGGATCCTCGATCGTGATGTCGGCGTCCGTCCGGCCGAGAACCATCTCTCCGGCCAGCTCGAACCGCTCGCCTGCGAGCGGCCCGTCCCGCATCCGTAGGGAAAACATTCAGCGCAAGTCTAGGCGCGAACTAACGGCCGGTGATCTTCTTGATCGTGGCCTCGCAGACGTCCTCGGAGGCGCGCGCGCGGCACTTCCCGATGATCTGGTGGTACGGGTTCCACCAGCTGAAGAGGCTCGCGGAATTGCCCCGGCCGGGCTCCTTGGCGATAGCGAACATGTCGACGTGGTTGGCACTGGGCGCCTTGCCCGGCTGCGTCTTCTCGTGCGTCCAGGCAACGATCGAGTCACCGTTGCCGTCGACGTAGCAGAGCCGGTGGCCGCCAAACTGGCCGTCCGGGTGGCTCCACGTTCCCGCGCCCTTCCACTGGCCGCGGTCGCAGCGCCCGCTGTTCTTCGCGACGCCGCTCTTGGAGACCTCGGCGTCGTAGAGGCTCAGCGCGTCCTCTCCGTTCTTGAAGAACGAGAGCGTGAGGTTGTCCGGGAAGGCGGCGGCGGCGTTTGCGGGCGGCGTGCAGACGTTGGTTTCGACGGCCTTCCCTTCCGGCTGGTTCTGCGTCGTGCAGGCACTTGCGACCTCGGTGGGAACGACGACAGCCAGGAGTGAGCTCGCCGTCGTCGTGCTCGAGCTTCCGCCGGAGAGGGCGAGGATCCCGCCGACGATCCCGCCGGCGATGAGGACGAGCAGGACGATCGCGACCGGGAGGAGCCACTTCTTCCGCTTCGGCCCGCCGTCTGCGGGCCCGGCCGCCTGGGGGGTGGCCGGAGCCGGCTGCTCCGCGACCGGCGGAGGAGGCGGCGAGGGCGGTGCTGCGCCGGCGGCGGCCCCCGCGGTAAGCACCGTCTCGGGGATGCGCGCCTGGTCGGACTGCTGGGTCCGTCGCGTCTCGGTTCCGATCAGCGCCTTGCGCATCGCCGCGGCGAACTCCGGCGTGGTGGCATAGCGGTCGTCCACGTTCTTCGCCATCGCCTTGGCGATGACGCCGTCCACCTCGGGAGGCAGCTCGGGCCGCTTCTGCGTGGCGGACGGCGGAGGCTCGAGCAGGTGCGCGTACATGAGGGCAACTTCTGAATCCTTTTCGTACGCCGGCGCGCCGGTCAGCATCTCGTACAGGACGCAGCCGAGCGCGTACACGTCGGCGCGGCGGTCGAGCTCGCGCCCCTCGATTTGCTCCGGCGACGCGTAATCGGCCGTGCCCACGAACATGCCGGTCTTCGTCAGCGCACCGGCGGCGCGCTGTTTCGCGATCCCGAAGTCGGACAGGTACACGTGGTCGCCGCCCTCGTGTCCGTGGCCGGGGACGACGAGGATGTTGGCCGGCTTCACGTCGCGATGCACGAGGCCCTTCTCCTCGTGCGCGGCGTCCAGCGCGCTCGCCACCTGGCTCAGGATCGAGGCGGCACGGGCGGGCGGCATAGGCCCCTCCGACTCGAGCACGGCCTTCAGCGTCGAGCCGCCGACGAAGCGCATCGCGATGTAGAAGACGCCGTCTTGGTCACCGGCTTCGTAGATGGGGATGACGTTCGGGTGGTCGAGTGAAGCTGCGAGGCGCGATTCTCGCGTGAAACGCTCCCGAAACGAGTCGTCCTGGCTGAGCTCCTGCATGAGGACCTTCAGCGCCACAGTTCGCTCCAGGCGCAGGTGCTGAGCGCGGTAGACGATGCTCATCCCGCCGCGGCCGACCACCTCTTCCAGCCGGTAGCCGGCGAACTCCGTTCCGACCTCTGGCATCCAGGCTGAGTTGGTCACTCACGCAGTTGTAACAGACCGGTCGTAATCCGGTAGGAGGGGTCGGTTCACCTTGGGGAATTGACGGACGACGGCTAGAGTGTGCAGTCGTGCGGACTCTGTGGCCGAAGCTGTTCGTTGTCGCTGCTGCGGCGCTCCTTGTCGTACTCGGTGTGAGCTCCGCTGCGGCTTCGCCCACAGGCAACCACCTCGTCTGGAGCGATCCCACTGGGGACAACCAAAGCCAGTCCTCGACCGTCTACGCTTCCGACATCCGTCAGGTCGAGCTGACGAGTCAGGACAACGGCGCGGTCAAGATCGCAATCACGCTGGTGGACGGAGACGGCAAGCTCGTCTCCGGCGACGAGCTCGATGTGCTGATCGACTATGACCGGAACCAGAGCACCGGCCAGAGCGGCTTCGACATAGAGCTCGTTGCCACGGGACATTCCGGCTCTGCCGCAACCTTCGTTCTCTGTCGTCTCAGCGGGACCCGCTCGTGCGAGGAAGGGCCGACCGATTGGGCCCATGACACTCCAGGAACGACCACAGGGACGCACGTGGTCGACTTCAACGTGTCCGCGGGGGTCGCGGCGTTCGATTTCGGCGTGGTCGAGTCGTACACGAGCGGATCGACCACCTTGAAGGACATCGCGCCCAACAGCGGTCTCTACACGTTCGAGCTCAAGGCCGATCCCGATCACGACGGCGTGCAGGGCACTTCCGACAAGTGTCCGACCGTCGCCGCGCGAGGCAAGAGCGACGCCAACCACAACGGCTGCCCAGGGCCCTTCAAGCTCATCGGGACGAAGGAAGCACATTTCAGCGGGGTCGTCTTCCGGTCGTTCATGAGACTCAACGAGGTTCGGGTAACGGGAACGCCCCCCGGATCGCGCGTGGTCTTCTCCTCTCCCAGGGGCAGAGATTCGGCCGCGGTGAACAGCTCGGGCGTCGCGAAGAGCCGCCGCGTCAAGGGCGATTTCCGCTACGGGTCGGTGATCACGATCCGGATCACCAAGCCGCAGTTTGTAGGAGTTTTCCTGAAGGAGAAGGTCGGGCGAGGCGGCCTTCAGGTGCTGCAGCGACGCTGCATCCCCGCGACCGGCGGCTCGCCGGTCAAGTGCAGCGGCAAGCTCAAGGGCAGCTAGGCTCCCGCGCAGCCCCGTCACGCACGGACGTGAGGGAGGGAGTTGAACCCACGTCGGGCCTAACGGCCCGGAACCGTCTCGAAACGGTTCCGGGCGTGTGCGAGTTTCAACCCAATCCAGCGGAGGGGGAGGGATTTGAACCCTCGTCGGACCTAACGGCCCGAAACGGTTTTCGAGACCGCCGCATTCGACCGCTCTGCCACCCCTCCGAGCGCCGTCACACAGACGGCGAAGCGGAGAAGGAGGGATTCGAACCCTCGAAGGAGGTAATGACCCCCTTAACGCCTTAGCAGGGCGCCGCCTTCAGCCACTCGGCCACTTCTCCGGGCGCAGCCAGGATAGCGCACCGCCTCGCCGGCTCTGATCCAGGTCTTGACACGCTCTCGGAATAGTCGTAGCGTGCGCCAGGAATCGACCCACCGAAGACAAGGCGTTGGCAGTGCGCGCCTGCACACGGGTTCACGCATCATGGGAGCGCAGGGCCCGTTATGGCTGACTGGCCGATGCTCGGCGCGCACTGCCAACGCCTCGACCTTTTTGCTTCCGCAGTCTGTATGAGTGTTTCAGTCGCGGCGGCTTATGTCAAACCGGGTAGTCACAGCCTCCCCGCTTCGATGAATCGCTCGAGGAACCGGCGCGTCCGCTCCTCGCGCGGCGCGGTGAGAATCTGCGCCGGAGGGCCTTCCTCCAGGATCACGCCCGCGTCCAGAAAGCACACGCGGCTCGCGATGTCCCGCGCGAATGCCATCTCGTGCGTGGCGATCAGCATGGTCATGCCGCCTTGGGCGAGCTCGCGGATGACCTCGAGCACCTCCGCGACGAGCTCCGGGTCGAGAGCGCTCGTCACCTCGTCCAGCAGCAGGAGGCTCGGCTTCATCGCGAGCGCGCGCACGATTGCAGCGCGCTGCTGCTGGCCGCCGGAGAGCCGGTCGGGATACTCGTCCTGCTTGTCGGCGAGCCCGAAGCGGGCGAGCAGCTCCTTCGCGCGCGCCTCCGCCTCGTCGCGCGACACCCCCAGCACCTTCCGCGGCGCGAGCGTCACGTTGTTCAGCACGCTCATGTGCGGGAAGAGGTTGTAGGCCTGGAAGACGATCCCGATGCCGCGGCGGACGCTGTTCACGTCGACGCCGCGCTCGGTCACGTCGCGGCCGGCCACGACGATCCGGCCGGAGTCGATCGGCTCGAGCAGGTTGACGCAGCGTAGGAGGGTTGACTTGCCCGATCCGGACGCGCCGATCAGACAGACGACCTCGTGGGATGCGACGGCGAGGCTGATCCCTTTGAGCACCTCGTTGTGGCCGAATGACTTGTGCAGGTCGACGACCCGCAGGGCCTCCGCGCTCTCGGTCACGGCTGGCCTGCGAGCTGGCGGCGACGGTCTCTCGCCACGAGCCAATCTGTGAACCGCGCGAGCGGTACGGTGATGGCGATGAACAGGATCGCCGTGCACAGATACGGCGTGAAGTTGAACGTCGCCGCCTCGTCGATCTGCGCCTGGCGGAAGGCCTCCACGGGGCCGATGAGCGCCACGAGCGCAGAATCCTTCTGCAGTCCGATGAAGTCGTTCAGCAACGGAGGGACGACGCGGCGCACCGCCTGGGGGAGGATCACGTACCGCAGAGACTGCGCGCGATTGAGCCCGAGCGATCGCGCCGCAGACTCCTGGCTGGGGTGGACCGAGTCAATGCCCGCCCGGTAGACCTCTGCGACATACGCCGAATACACCAGGACGAGTGAGGCGATCCCCCAGAAGAGCGGCGAGCTCGGGACCCACGAAAGCTGGAGCGCCGGCGCGCCGAAGCCGAGCATGAAGATGACGAGGATCGTCGGCACTCCACGGAAGAGGTCGGTGTACGCGATCGCGAGGATCCGCACGGGGAAGAAGACCGGGCCCGGGAGGCCGCGCAGCACGGCAATCAGGAGCGCGAACACGAGGATGATCGCCTCGGCGATCAGGAAGATGCGGATGTTGAGCAGGAAGGCGTGCGCGATTTCCGGGAACGACTCCGCGAAGATCTGCGGATCGAAGAACGCCTTCTTCACCTCGGGCCAGCCGGGTGAGGTCACGATGATGGCGGCGATCGCGCCGAAGAAGACGATCGTGCTCGCGGTCGCGATGGCGAGCGAACGCGTCCCGCCGTCGCCTCCGAGTATGCGCGAGCGGCGGCTGCCGGGCGCTACTGGTGGATCAGCGGGGCGTGCGCCTTGCTCGTGATCCACTGCTCCTCGAGCTTCTGGATCTTCCCGTCCTGCTTCAGCGCCTCGATCGCCTTGTTGACGCAGGGAGCGAGCGGGTTGCCCTTCTCGAACGTGACCCCGAAGTACTCCTGCTTGCCGATCGTCGGCAAGCGGCCGACGAGCGTCGCGTTCGAGAGCTGGACGTTCGCGATGTAGTACGCGGTCGGGAAGTCGGTGACCAGGCCGTCGATCTGCCCGACCTTCAGCGCTGCGACGTTGGCGTCGAGCGTGTCATAGACGAGCGGCTTGTTCGTCGGCTTGATGTTGTCGTTGATGTAGTCATAACTGGTCGTCCCGACGACGACGCCCAGCTTCGCGTCCTCGAGGTCGGAGAATGAGGTCGCCTTCGCGATGGGCGTGTCCTTCAGGGCGACGAGCGACTGCTCGTTGTTGAAGTACGGCTTGCTGAAGGTGACCGCCTTCGCCCTTTGCGGGTTGTAGGAGATCTGCTGCATGGCGAAGTCGAAGTCCTTCGGGCCGGGCTTGAACGTCAGGTTGAAGGCGACCGGGACCCACTTGACCTGATTCTTCGTGAACCCGAGCTCTTTGGCCATGGCGTAGGCGACGGCGCTCTCGTATCCCTGGCCGGTCGTCGGGTCGTTGACCTTGAAGACGGAGCCCTTCTTCGTGCCGCCCTCGTACCACGGCGCGTACGCCGGATTACCGGTTCCGATCGTGAGCGTGTTCGCGGTGACCAGCTTCAGCTGTTTCTTGGTGCACGAGCTGGCCGAGGTGGTCTTGGAGCCCGTCGAGGTCGAGCTGCCGCCGCCGCCCCCGCCGCAGCCCGCGGCGATTCCGGCCAGGACGGCCAGAAGGGTGAACGCGGCGGCGCGGCGCATGAAGGCGCGACCCTAGCACGCCGTGACACGGCTTTCGAACGGTGCCGGATAGACCCGTGAGAGACGGTCAGGAGCCTCGGGCCTTCTCGATGACGGCGACGTACACAGGCCCGTCGTCCTCGATCATGCCCGCGAGCCGCCAGCCGGTTCCGTCCAGGATCTCCTCAAGCTCATCGCGCGAGAGGAACAGGTAGTCGAACCACGCGCCGGCGAGGTCCCTGAAGCGGATGCGGATCCTGATCTGGCCGCCCAGGCGTCCCCGCGATCGGTTGCGCTCGTGGTAGGCGAGGTGCTCCCGCGGGGCGTCGCCACCGCCGTAGGGGTCGAGGCACTCGCCCAGGATCCGTGCCCGCTCCGACGTGATTCGCGCGAGACGACGCAGTATGCGCGGCGCCTTCGTCCGAGACGAGAGCAGAGCCAGGTTGTTGCCGAACATGACAACAGTGTCGAATGTGCCAAGTGAATCGTCCACGTCCTCGATGCGCATCACCCGCGCGTCGCGCACCCCGCGGCGCCGGCAGGCCTCGATCGTGCCGGGCGACGCGTCGATCGCGACGACGTCGTTTCCCTTCTGCTGGAAGTGCAGCGGGATGCGGCCGCCGCCGGCTCCGACGTCGAGGATCCTCCCGCGGGCGAAGCGAAGTGCCCGCCGCTGCCGCCCCGGCCACTTGGGGTACGGCGCGAGGTAATACGCGGGGCCGAAGCGACTCGCCATGATGAAGCCGTCATCGCGCTCCACGATCTCGAGGATGTCGGGATCGTCGAGCGAGGCGAGAATCATCTCGCCGTACGCGTCGCCGATCTTCATGGCTTCAGGAGCGACTCGACCGTCGGGTCGCCCCGGCGGCGCGGCGGGCGCACCTCGCGCCAGGTGCAGTCCTTGGGATCCTTGTCCGGGCGGAACCGGATGAGCCGCGTACCGTGCCGGAAGCGGTTCTTCTCGAGCTTGTCGAAGCGGACCTCGCAGACGAGCTCCGGGCGCACAGGATTCCAGTCGAGCTCCTTTCCGCGCGACCAGCGGCTCTGGCCGCCGGGCGTGCGCTCCGCCGAGATGAAGCCGGGCTCGACGAGCGGCGGGAGCAGCTCCTGGAGCTGCCGCTGGACAGGAGCGGAGATGCCGGAGCAGTGGCCGACGAAATCGAGCTCGCCGTTGTCGTTGTAAAGCCCGAGCAGGAGTGTCGAGATCTTTCCCTCGACCTTCTCGCTCATGCGAAATCCGACGATCACGCAGTCGGCCGTCCGGTGCGGCTTGATCTTGACGACACCGTCGCGCGAGCCGGGCAGGTACGGGAGATGGAGCTTCTTGGCGATGACCCCGTCCAGCCCGGCGGCCTCGAGTCGTTGGAGCCAGCGCTTGGCCTGGGCGAGGTCGTAGGAGACTGGCGAGAGCTGGAAGCCCTTGACCTTCTTCTCGAGGAATCGCCGCCGGTCGGCGAGTGCAAGCTCGTGCACGGCCTCGCCGTTCCAGAGGAGGACGTCGAAGGCGATGAACTGGGCGGGGATCTCGGCGGCCAGCTTCTGGACGCGGCTCTCGGCGGGGTGCAGGCGCATCTGCATGGAGTCGAAGTCGAGCTTGCCGTCCTTGGAGATGACGATCTCGCCGTCGAGCGCCGAGCTGGAAGGGAGGAGGTCGCCGAGGGGCCGCAGCTCGGGGAAGTAGCGCAGGAGCGGGCGGCCGTTGCGGCTCCAGAGCGCCAGCTCCCCGCTCGTGTTCTCGAGCACGCCGCGGAACCCGTCCCACTTCGGCTCGTACTGCCAGTCGTCCGAGGTCGGCAGCTCAGAGACGAGCTCGGCCTCCATCGGTGGGAATGGAACTTCACGTGCGGGCATGTCTCAAGACTAAGCTGCGCACCATGGCGAAGCGAATCGTCGTCACAGGCCTTGGGGCGGTGACGCCGGTCGGGAACGACGCACCCTCGACTTGGCGCGCTGCCGTCGGCGGGGAGAGCGGCATCGACTTCATCAAGTCCTTCGACGCGAGCGGCTTTCCGGTGCGAGTTGCGGCCGAGGTGAAGGGCTTCGACCCGGAAGGCCTCGCCTCGCCGAAGGAGCTGCGCCGGCTCGATGACAACGTCCTGTTCGCGCTCGCGGCGTCGAAGGAGGCGGTCGCGGATGCCGGTCTCGACGGCGCCTACGATCCCCCCCGTGTGGGCATCGTCTACGGCTCCGCCATCGGCGGGATCAAGACGATCACCCAGCAGCACGACACCCTGCGCGACCGCGGGCCCGACCGCGCCTCGCCGCATTGGCTCCCGAACTGTCTGGTCGACTCCGCCAGTGGGCAGCTTGCGATCACGCTGGGCTATCGAGGCCCCAACTACGCGACCGTCTCGGCCTGCGCGACCGGTTCGCACGCGGTGGGAGAAGGGGCCGAGCTGATCCGGCGCGGATGGGCGGACGCCGTTCTGGCCGGCGGGACAGAGTCCGGCATCATTCCGCTGATCCTGGCCGCCTTCTGCTCTATGCGAGGCCTCGCCGCCGAGGAGGAGCATCCTCCGCGCGCGTCCCGTCCCTTCGACGCGACCCGGGCGGGGTTCGTCATGGGGGAGGGGGCCGCGACGCTCGTCCTCGAGGAGCTGGAGGCGGCGCGCGCGCGTGGCGCGAAGATCTACGCCGAGGTGCTCGGGTACGGGACGTCGAACGACGGCTATCACATGGCGGCGCCCGACCCGGAGTCGGTCGGCGTCACGGAGATGATGCGCTCCGCGATGGAGACTGCCGGCGTCGCTCCGGAACGCGTGGGCTACATCAACGCGCATGGGACCTCCACGCCGCTCGGCGACCTCGCCGAGACGAAGGCGATCAAGGAGGTCTTCGGCGATCACGCCTACGAGCTCGCGGTCTCGTCCACCAAGTCCGTCATGGGGCATTGCTTCGGCGCGGCCGGGACGGTCGAGGCGATGATGTGCATCCTCGCCATCCGCGATGGCAAGCTCCCGCCCACGATGAACTACGAACATCCCGATCCCGAGTGCGACCTGGACTACGTGCCGAACGAGGCGCGCGACGTCCAGGTCGACGTCGCGCTTTCCAACGCCATGGGCCTGGGCGGTCACAACGCATGTGTCCTGATAGGAAGGGTCGAGTGACGGACACGCTTATAGGCCGGGCCGATACCACTGGGAGCTCATGGGCGGAGCCGGGCTTTGCCCGTGCGCAGCCGAACATGCGCTCGAAACCACGAGGAGTTAAGGAGGGGGCTCACGGGGGAACCCTGGGTTCCCCCGTAGCTCTGATTGGGAGGGTTGAATGAGCTTTATCGTCAATGAGCCGGTGGAGAAATACGCGGAAGAGCACACCACCTCCGTGCCCGAGCTCTTCCAGCGGCTCGCAGATGAGACGCGCGAGAAGTCGGACGCGCCGCAGATGATGGTCGGGCTGCTCGAGGGCCGCTTCCTCGAGTTCCTCGTCCGGCAGACGAAGGCGAAGCGGATCCTCGAGCTGGGCACGTTCACGGGCTGGTCGTCCATCTCGATGGCGCTGGGGCTTACCGACGGCGGGCGCATCACGACCTGTGACGTCAACGAGGGCACGACCGCGATCGCGCGACGCTATGCGGAGGAAGCCGGCGTCGCCGACCGCATCGAGTACCGGCTTGGTCCCGGGCTCGAGACGATCGAGTCCCTGGACGGGCCGTTCGACCTGATCTTCATCGACGCGGACAAGGAGAACTACGTCAACTACTACGAGGCCGTTCTCCCGAAACTCGCGGACGACGGCTTCGTCATCGCCGACAACGTGCTCTGGTCTGGACGAGTCGCCGATCCGGAGAACGAGGACGGAAACACGCAGGCGATCCGCGCCTTCAACGACCACGTGCTGGCCGACGATCGCGTCGTATGCGTGATGCTCAGCGTGCGCGACGGGATGACGCTGATCCGCAAGAAGTAACGCGCACCACGGTCATGTCCTCGAGCGAATCCAGCACGCAGTCGGCGAGCGCGAGCGCCTCCTCGTCCGGCGGGAAGAGGCGGTTCGGGATCGCCACGACGGTCATACCGGCGGCGTGCGCAGAGCGGATGCCGTTGTGCGAGTCCTCGATCGCGGCGCAGTATGTCCCGCTGCGCCTGCTCGTGCCAGCGCCGGCCGCGCTCGCGGACGAGCTGCTCGCGCGCCCCGTCCCAGACCTGCTCGGAGTCGATCAGGACTCCGTCGAGGTCGAAGACGACGGCGTCGATCACAGCGACACGTACCGGCGGTCCAGATACAGGAGCGGCGGCCTCGCCTGACCGAGCGCGCACTCGAGCGCCTCGCCGGCGAAGAAGGTGTGGTCGCCGACCGGCCATTCCGCCCACAGGCTGCACTCGATCCATCCGAGCGCCCCTTCGAGGAGCGGCGCGCCGTGGTTTCCCTCGCGGAACTCGATCCCGTGCCAGTGTGCGATGGGAGGAACCCCGCGGGCGAAATGCTGCGCGACCGCTTCCTGGCCGGCGGCGAGCAGGCTGACCGCGAACCCGCCGGCTTCGCGCAGCAGCTCGTGGAGCGCGGCCGCGCGTGCGATCGAGATCCCGATAAGCGGAGGCTCGACGGAGAGAGAAACTAGGGTCCCCACGGTCAGGCCGAGGCGCTCGCCGTCGGCGTCCACCGTGACCACGGCGACGCCGGCCGGAAACCGGCGCATGAGCGCGCGGAGGTCGTCCACCGCGCGGAGACTACGTCAGGCTGATCCCGAAGCCGCCGAACAGGAAGAACGCCAGGAACGCAATGGCGACCACGATCCCGATCGCGACGGCGATGCTCTCCTCGAAGTTCATGGAACGAGTTTCTGCGGAGGACCGGACGTTCCTGCGCGGCTGTGTAACCATCAAAGCCGTGCCGGCGTCCGCGAGCATCCCGAATACACGCGCCTCACGGCCCGCTCCGGCGCGTTCTCGGCTGCGTCCGGTCTTCTTCGCGGTGCTCGTCGCGCTCGTCCCGACCGCCCTCGCGACTTGGGCAGTGGGGCGCAACCATGCCGATCACGTGAGCCGAACGGCGAGCTCCGCCGTCGTCGGTGAAGCCCAGGCCGGCCGACAACAGGCGGAGCAGGTGCTCTCGCGCGCGCGCGCTCGCGCGCTGACGATCGCCCACTTCGTGCCGGTCCAGCGGGCACTCACCCGCCGCGACGAGAAAGCGCTCGCGCTCTTTGCGCGGCAGCATCCCGGCTCGTATTTCCTCCTCCGCGGGAAGGAGATCCCGGCGCGCCACCCGTCCGAGGTTGCTCGCCGGACGGTGGTGGTCACCCTCGGCAAGCATGCGATCGGGACGGTCGCGGTCGGCGTGCCGGAGTCGGCGCTCCGCGACGCCGTCGACCAAGTGCCGCGCGCGGACGGCGACCGGATCGGGCTCTCCGCCGCGGGTACAGCGCCGGCGGGGGCGGGCGACATCAGCCTCGGCGACCGCCGGTACCGGGCCGCCGGCGCCAACGTGTCCTCACGCATCGAGGTCGTCGCCGCGCGGCCCGCGAGCGCGATCGACCGGGACGTACGGAACACCTGGCTGACCGCGTTCGGCGCCGCCGTCGCCACGCTCGCGACCGTCGCGCTCATCGCCTGGGCGGCCGCGCCGCTGGTCGGCCGCGGCCGCATGATTCAGCGCGAGCGCTCGGAGGCGCTCAGCGTCCTCTCGAACGTCCGCGACGGCGTGTTCCTCGTCGACGAGGACGGACTCGTTCGCTTCTGGAACCGCGCCGCCGAGCTGATCACGGGGTTGTCGCGCACTGACGTATGGGGTCGCCGGCTCGCGGAGCTGCCCGGGCTCGGTTCCATCGCCGGCCAGATACCCGTGGGCGAGGACGGGCAAGTCCGCCCGCAGACGCTTCCCGTCGAGCTCGGTGTGTCCGAGCTCTGGCTGTCGGTGGCCGGCGTCGAGACGCTTGAGGGCAAGGTGTACACGTTCACCGACATCACCGAGGAGCAACGCCTCGAACAGCTCAAGAATGACTTCGTCGCCACCGTCTCCCATGAGCTGCGGACGCCGCTGACCGGGCTGTACGGGGCAGCGGTGACGCTGCGCGAGCGCGGTGGCCTGATCCCGGCCACGGCACGCGCCCAGCTGCTCGCCGCTATCGGCGATCAGGCCGAGCTCCTCGCCCGTGTGGTCGAGGACATCCTGGTGGCCGCCGGGATCGAGTCGGACCAGCTGCTCTTCACCGAGCACAGCTTCGAGGCTGTCGCGCTCGCGCGGGAGGCAGTCGAAGAGGCACGCCTCCGGCACTCGACGACGCGAGTGCAGCTTGTGCAGGACGAGGAAGACCTGTTCGTGCACGCCGATTCGGTGCGCACACGGCAGGTGCTCGACAGCCTGATCGACAACGCCGTGCGCTACGCCACCCGCGGGCCGATCTGGGTGGCGGTCGAGAGGGTGAACGGCGCCATCACCTTCAGCGTCGCAGACAAGGGTCCCGGTATTCCTCTGGACAAGCAGCAGCGGATCTTCGAGAAGTTCTATCGCTCCGACGTGCAGATGATGTCTGGCGTCGGCGGCGCGGGCCTCGGCCTGTACATCTCGCGGGAGCTCGTGCGGCTCATGGGCGGGAGACTGTGGGTCGAGTCGGCGCCCGGCGCTGGAGCGCTCTTCTCTTTCGAGCTTCCTTCCCTTCCGGACTGATCCAAGTACCATGCGCGCATGCGGAGGGCTGTCAATGCCGTGCTCATCGCCGCCGCACTGCTGCTTTCGGCCTTTTTGTGGCTGTCCGCGTCCGGGAGCACGACCGGCCTTTTGCCCTTCCCTGGGGCCCAGGCACGTCCCGCTGAGGTCACTCTCGCGCAGCGCCTGACCCGGGCGCGAAAGGTCGTGCGGAAGAAGGCTCCGCGCAAGGCACCGGCCGTAGCCCCCCGTCCGGTCGCCGTCGCCGCACCTGTCGTCAGCTCCCAGGTCGTCTCGGCCGCGCCGCAGCCCGTGGCGCACCGGAACGCGCCGGCTCAGCGGCCGGTAGCCCCCCATCCGCCGCCGCCGCCGCCGCCGCACGCACCCACGCCGCCGCCCCCACCGCCCCCACCGCCCCCGCCCGTCGTCGGCCCGGGCAATCCGGTTGCTGCTCCTCCCGCCAACGTCGCCGGCTCGCCCGCAGACCAGGCGGCCGCTCCGCCGGCGGCTCCACCTCCGCCTCCGCCGGGCGCCTTCGAGCAGCCGGCCGCGGCGAAGCCGCCGCCGCCGCCGCCACCGCCACCGCCGCCACCCCCTCCGCCCCCACCCCCTCCGCCCCCACCCCTGACCGTGGTCACTCCCACCCCGCCGGCCGCACCCCCTCATCCTCCGCCCGCCCCGCCCGGGCAGTCGAAACCCGGCAAGCACCACAGGCCCAAGTAGTGGGCGAGCTCGACGGCCTGGTCGCGCTCGTCACCGGAGGCGGCCGCGGGATCGGCGCGAACATCGCGCGTGAGCTGGCCGACGCGGGAGCGCGCGTGGCGGTCGGGGCGCGCACGCGCGATCAGGTCGAGTCGGTTGCCGAGGAGATCGGCGGCCTCGCGCTGGAGTTGGACGTAACGGACCAGGCGGCGGTCGAGCGCGCGGTCGACGAGACCGAGCGCCAGCTGGGGCCGATCGACTTCCTGGTCGCCAACGCCGGGATCGGCGGCCCCGAGGGCGAGACCTGGGAGGTCGACGTTCAGGAGTGGTGGCGCGTCTTCGAGGTGAACGTCCTCGGCGTCCATCTCTGCTGCCGGACGGTGATCCCGCGAATGCTGGAGCGCGGCAAGGGTCGGATCGTGATCACGGGCAGCGGCGCCGCGTACCTTCCGGGCGCGAGCAACACCTCCTACACAGCGAGCAAGGCCGCGGTCGTCCGCTACGCCGAGACGCTCGCGAACGCGCTCGAGGGCCGGCTACCGGTCTTCGTGATCAGCCCAGGGCTCGTCCAGACGGCGATGACCGACGGCTTCTTCGAAGATGACGCGCCGTGGACGCCGCCCGAGCTCGCGCCCCAACTCGTCCGCGCGCTCGCCTCGGGCAGGGCGGACGATCTAGCCGGCCGGTACCTGCACGCCGAGCACGACGACATCGAGGACCTGATCGAGCGGACGGACGAGATCCGCGAGAACGACCTGAACGCGATCCGGCTCCAGCGCTAGCGGCCGATCCGCGGAGTCTTGCTACCGTGGACACCAGAGGCCGGCATGAGGCCGGCCCGTGAGAGAGCTTCTCGTTCCTCCTTCGGGCTGTTCGGGGTAGGCAATCTCGAACTCGAAGGAGTAGAACAAATGTCCAAGCAGTCTTTTCGCGCGCTCGGCGCCTCGGCGTCCGTGACCGACGCGCTTGCGGCCCGCTCGATCGAGGAGCCGTTCCGTATCCAAGCCCAGGCGCTGCCCGATGCCCTCGCGGGCCTCGACATCCTGGCGAAGTCGCCCACCGGATCGGGCAAGACGCTCGTGTTCGCGATCGCCATCGCGGAGCGAACGGCGAGCCGCGACGCCAAGCCGGGCGCGCTCGTGCTGGTGCCCACCCGTGAGCTGGCCGCACAGGTGACCGACGACATCCGCCCGCTGGCCGCCGCGAAGAGCCTGCGCGTGGCCTGCGTCTACGGCGGCGTCCCGCTGCGCGGCCAGGCGGCCAAGGCGCGCGAGGCCCACATAGTCGTAGCGACGCCGGGCCGGCTCGAAGACCTCGCGCAGCGGAGGATGCTCGACCTCTCCGGCATCCGGATCCTCGTCCTCGACGAGGCCGACCGCATGCTCGACATGGGCTTCAAGCCACAGGTCGACCGAATCGTCCGACGGCTCCCGAGGAACCGCCAGACGATGTTCTTCTCGGCCACGCTCGACGGCGAGGTCGGCGAGTTGGCCCACGCCTATACCTCGAGCCCTTCCCGCTTCGAGGCGGAAGGGCCGGACGACCCCGCCGACGGCGTCACCGAGCACCACTACGTCTCGGTCAGTCCGCACGGCAAGGTCGACACGCTCGTAGAGCATCTCCGCGACAAGGACGGGCTCATCATCGTCTTCGTGCGGACGAAGCGCGGCGCCGACCGCCTCGTGGAGAGGCTCGCTGATCGCGGTGTGAAGGCGAAGCCGCTGCACGGCGGCCTCTCCCAGCGGGCGCGCGAGCGCGCGCTCGAGGGCTTCGAGCGCGGGACGGTACGGATTCTGGTCGCAACCGACGTGGCCTCGCGCGGCCTCGACATCGCAGGCGTCGAGCACGTGATCAACTTCGACCCGCCCGAGGAGGAGAAGGCGTATCTCCACCGCACCGGGCGCACCGGGCGTGCGGGGCGCAGTGGAGTCGCGACCACCTTCGTCCTGCCGGACCAGCAGACGGAGGCGAGCAGAGTCGCAAGCCGGCTCGGGCACCGCGAGCGGTTCGAGGAGACAGGAATGACGGCCGCCCGGCCCCGGCTGGTCTACACGAGCCGCCGCGGCCGGCGCTCGAAGTGGTAGCCCGCGTTCGTAGCGCCGAGACGAGAGCTCCACAGCCGTGACGTCTCTCGACGGAACGGCGGGGGTGGGATTCGAACCCACGGAGCCCCTTTCAGGACTCAACGGTTTTCAAGACCGCCCCGTTAGACCGCTCCGGCACCCCGCCGCGGCGAATTCTGCCCGAGGGCCTACGGCTCGACGCGTTCGGGCGCGCCGAACTCCCGTAGCACGTCTGGCACCTCGCCCTGGAAGTTCTCCAGCACCGCGAGCGCCCAGCGGTCGGTGACGGCTGTGCCGTTCAGCGTGTGGACGTATTCCGTCCCCTTTTCGCGGCGGTAGCGGATCCCGAGGCGCCGGGCCTGGTAGTCCGTCGTATTGGACGCCGACGTGATCTCGCGGTACCGCTCCTGGGACGGGAACCAGGCCTCGATGTCGTAGCGCTTCGCCGCGGCCGCGCTCAACTCCGTAGCCTCGATGTTCACGAGGCGGTAGGGGAGGCCGAGGTCGCGCGCGAGCGACTCTTCGATCTCGAGCAGCCGCTCGAGCTCGTCCCACGAGTCCTCCGGGAGAACGTAGGCGAACATCTCCACCTTGTTGAACTGGTGGACGCGGAACATGCCGCGGGTGTCCCGTCCGGCCGAGCCCGCTTCGCGGCGGAAGTTGGTGGAGAACGCCGTGTAGCGCAGCGGGAGGTCATCCGCGCCGAGGATCTCGCCCGTGTGCAGTCCGGCGAGCGCCACCTCCGAGGTGCCGGTGAGGTACAGGCCCTCGTCCGCGACCTCGTAGATCTCGAAGCGCTCGGCTGGGAAGAAGCCGGTGCCGTACATGGCCTCCTCGCGGACGAGAATCGGCGGGATGACGGGGACGAAGCCGTTCGCGATGGCGCGGTCGAGTGCGTAGCGGTAGAGCGCCAGCGTGAGCCGAGCCGCGTCGCCGATGATGTAGCCGAAGCGTGAGCCGGACAGGCGCGCGCCGCGCTCCATGTCGAAGCGGCCGAGCTCGAGGTGCTCCTTCGGCTCGGTCAGTTGCGGCGGCTCGCCGACCAGGCGCACGATCTCGCCCTCGGCATCGCCTTCCGGCTCGTCCGGGACGGATTCGTGCGGCGGGTTCGGCACCACGCGCAGGAGCTCGTCCCGCGCGGACTCGGCCTCCGCGAGCTCGCCCTCGAGCCGCTGCAGGCCGGCCTTGACCTGCTTCAGCTCCTCGACCTGCTCCGCCGTCGGCTTCCCCTTGAGCTTCTGCCGGCTCCGCAGCTCGTCCACCTGCGGGACGAGCTCACGCCAGTGCTCGTCCGCCGCCAGCAGCTCGTCGAACTGCTCGGCGTAGCCTTTGCGCGCGATCGCCGCCCGGTACTCGTCCGGGTTGGCCCGCGCGGCGCGGAGATCGATCACTTCGTCTGCAGGAAGGCGACCAGGTCGGCGATCTCCTTGGGGGAGAGCGACGAGCCGTAGGTCTGGGGCATGATGTTCGGCTGGAAGCCCGAGGCGATCACCGCGTTCGGGTCGACGATCGATTGCTGGATGAACGCGGCGTCCTTGTCCTTGAGCACGTCGCTCAGGTTCGGCCCGACGTTGCCCGTCGAGCCCGCCGGCTCGAACGTGTGGCACGAGCCGCACCCCTGCGCGTCGAAGACCAGCTTGCCAGCCGCCGGGTCGCCCTTCGTCACGGTCGTCTCGGTCTGGATCGTCCCGATCACCGTCTGGGGACGTGGTTTCGTCGTCCCCTCACCACCGCAGCCGGCCGCCACCAGGGCCACGGTGGCCAGGATCGGGATCAGCCAACGCACGGGCGCGAGTGTACCGGGTCACTGCCCAGGTCCACAGCACGAACCCGGAGATCGCGCCGCCGGACGCGACATCGGTTGGAGCGTCGTTGACGACCAGCGACACGGCGAGCCCGACGAGCAGCGCATCGAGCGCCGGCGACCGGGGGCGCCGCACCGCCAGCCAGGCGAGCGCGACAAGGGAGACCGCGACGATGAGCGCCGCATGCCACGTTGTGAGGTGGTCGGCGGAGAGGTGAAGGCGGTGGCCGATGTCGCCGAACCAGCCGGCCGGCCCCTTTTCGAACGCACGCGTGACATGGCTGTGGCCACCACTCGCCTCGTCGATGCCGATGAACGCGAGGACGAGGGCGATCGCGGCCGTGATGGCCACGGCGAGTCGCCTGAACGTGACCGGCCCCGCCAGGCGGAGTGCGAGGAACGCGAACGCCGCGGCGAAGACGATCAGGCCTCCGCCGTCCGCGCCGGTTCGGCTCCACCCGACCGTCACGAGCCCGAGGGCGGCGATGGGGAGGACACTGACGAGCCCGAGCTCGGCGGCCGAGAAGAGCGAGATCGTGAGCAGGACTGTCTCGACCACGTTGTTGACGCCGTAGAAGCGGCCGCCCTCCTCCGGGCGCGGGCCGATGGCGGCGAAGCCGGCGGTCTCGGGCCAGGCCCACAGGACGACGAGGAAGAGGAGGAGGAGCGCAGGGCCGAGCCAGAGGACGAGCCTGCGCGGAATCGAGACGGCGGCGGCGAGCGCGACCGAGCCGAGCGCCAGCACCGGAAGGACGACCTCCGCCCGTGCCGCGCCGGCGAGGCCGAGCAGCAGGCTGACCGCGAGGATCGCGGGCGCCGTCGCGACGCAGAGGCGTCGCGTGAATCCCGTCCTGCGCCAGAGCGCGAGCAGGATCGCTCCGATCGTTAGCGCCACGAGCAGGACGAGCGCCCAGCGCCGGGCGGCGTGGATCTGCTCGAAGCGGCGCTCCAGTCGTGCGACGCGTGCGGCCGCGTGCGGTACCTGGAGCGTTCCGAGCCGCTCTCGGTGGCGCAGGTCGTCCGCCGCGACGAGCCCCGGAATTCGAGTCGACGTCGAGGTCAGGAGGCCCTCCGGGCCGCCCAGCCGGATCTGGTGTAGGGGCTCACCCTTAGTGGCAATCAGCCCTACCGCCGGCGCGGCGGGACCGGCCGTCACCAGACAGGCCCCCGCTACGATTAAGGCAATCCACTTCAAGGAGCGCGATTTTCGATGAAACGCAAGTCCTACGGTCGTGACGCCGGTCTTTCCTTCCGGATGCTGTTCACCGGCGCGTTGCTCGGTGTGCTGTATGTCGCCTTTGCCGTAGTTCTTTTCCAGGTTCTCAACGTCGGCCTGATCCCGATGCTCCTGATCGTCATCGGGCTGGCCGTGTTCCAGTACTTCACCTCCGACAAGCTCGCTCTCGCTGCCTCCGGCGCGAAGGTCGTGAGCGAGCAGGAGGCGCCGGAGCTGCACACCATGATCGAGCGCCTGTGCGCGCTGGCCGATCTGCCCAAGCCCAAGGTGGCCGTCATCGACACGGACGTCCCGAACGCGTTCGCCACGGGCCGCAGCCCCAAGCACGCGGCTGTCGCGGTGACCACAGGCCTCTGGCGCCGTCTCGAGCCGCACGAGGTCGAAGGCGTGCTCGCTCACGAGCTGTCGCATATCGCGAACCGTGACGTCCTCGTCATGACGCTCGCCAGCTTCTTCGCCATGCTCGCCGGCCTGCTGACGCGTTTCGGGCTCTACGGCGGGATGTTCGGGGGCGGCCGTCGCGACGACAACAGCGGCGTACCCATCTGGCTGATCATCTTCCTCGTCTCGCTCCTGACGTACTTCATCAGCTACCTGCTCATCCGCGCCATCTCGCGCTACCGCGAGTACGCGGCCGACCGCGGCTCGGCGCTGATCACCGGGGCCCCCGAGAACCTGATGAGCGCGTTGCAGAAGATCGCGAGCGGGATCATGCAGATCCCGCAGCAGGACCTGCGCGAGGTGCAGACGATGAATGCGTTCTTCATCATCCCGACGAGCGTGAAGGCGACGACGGTCGAGCTCTTCGCGACCCACCCGCCCCTCGAGAAGCGTCTTGCCCGCCTGGCCGAGATCGCCCGCGAGATGGGCAAGCCGGTCGCTTAGGCCTCCTGAATTGGGCTTTACCGACGTTCTTTTCGGGCGCAAGAAGCTCAAGGACGCCAAGAGCGAGCGCCTGTTCGCTATCTCGACGGCGCGGATCACGCTCGAAGCCGAGCTCGGGCTGAAGTCGGCTGGTGTCGCCGCGCTCTGCTTCAAGCCGCTTTCGGCCGGGGAGTTCGTGCGCGCCGAGAACGAGCTGCATGAGCTGCTCGACTTCGCGGCGCAGAAGTCCAATTCCAAGGTCGAGCGGAAGTCGGACGAGTTCGGTTTCGAGTGGCTCGTCCTGCGCGATCCCGATTTCGAGGATCTCGTCGCCACCGTCCACCTGATCGACTCGGAGTTGGTCTCGCGCGGATTCGGGACGCAGCTGCTCGCCGCCGTCTTCCGCTTCGACGGTAAGCAGGGCGCCGTCTACTGGATCTACGGGTACAAGACGGGCACCTTCTGGCCGTTCGTGCCCAAAGGCGAGAAGGAGCGCGACAACGCGGAGGAGCTCGAGCTCAAGGCGAAGCTCGAGGGAGAGATGCCGATCGAGCAGGATCTCTCGCGCTGGTTCGCGCTGTACGGCGCACCACTCTGACCCAGAGGCGGCACGATCGCGTCGCGCTTTGAGGAGTAGGCTTCCAGGGGATGGACGCCGGGCGTACGCGGTGGACCGACGAGCGGATCGACGATCTCTCGCTTGGGGTGCGCGACGACATTCGCGAGCTGCGGCTTGAGATGCGCGAGTTTCGTTCCGAAATGCGAGACGGGTTCCGCGGCGTTCGCGGCGAAATCGCTGAGGTTCGAGGCGAAGCCGGAATGAACCGCCGCTTGCTGATGAGCCTGTGGGCGACCACGCTGCTCGGCTTCGCCGGTCTGATCGTCGAGACAGGCCTGCGTTAGAGCAGGACGACCCGGCCCGAGTCGAGCGAGTAGACGGAGGGGACGACCCGCAGCGCATCCGACTCCACTGCCTGCCGCACGATCGCGCTTCGCTCCGGAAGCGCGCGGGCACCGGCGAGTGCGTTCGCGCGCACGGCGTCGTCCACGCTCATGCCGGGCTCGAGCACGGCTCCGAGCGCGTCGACTACCGCGTGAATACTCCCTCCGGGGCTTCCGCCTCCGTTCACGAGCTCGACCGCGGCGGTGACGGCCCCGCACCGCTCGTGTCCCATGACCACGACGAGCACCGGCGAGAGGTGCGCGACGGCGTACTCGATCGATCCGACGACAAAGGGGTCGAGCACGTTGCCGGCGACGCGGCAGACGAAGAGGTCGCCGAGAGTCGCGTCGAACACCAGCTCGGACGGGACGCGCGAGTCCGAGCAGCTGAGGACGACCGCGTACGGCTGCTGCTCGTCCGCGACCTCCTCGCGTCGCGCGGCGAGATCATGGCCTGTGGACTCTCCCTCGACGAAGCGCGCGTTCCCCGCGAGCAGCAGGTCGAGCGCTTCCTCCGGCGTTGTCGGGCGCACTCAGGTCGGCAGGTCCGGAATGAATCCTTCATCCGTCATGAGCTCTTTCGTCTCCTCCAGGGTGAGGTCGCTCGGCGGGACCAGGGCATCGGAAGGCGAAAGGTCGTCATCCGCCAGAGGCTCGCCCTTCTGCTTCACGAGCTCGAACATCTGCTCGAGCGCCTGGTCGAGCGCGGTCTCATCGCCTGCCTCGGCGGCCGCGGTCGCGCGGTCGTCCAGTTCGTTCAGCTCGCCCAGCAGCGAGTTGTCCACCCTGTACTGGCCCTCTCCCATCAGCCGCACGATCATTTCTCGATCTCCTTCGGAGCGCTACCGGAGCCGACCTCGGCCTTCATCTTCGCCAGCTCGTCGTCAACTTGCGTCCCGGTCGCAAGCTGCCTGAGCTCGCGGTCGAGGTCGGTCTCGCCGCCGGTGGTGAAGTCCTCGAGCGCGCCCGACTCGACGAGCTCGTCCACCGCCGATGCGCGCGCCTGCATCGACTCGGTCTTGTCCTTGGCGCGCTGGATGGCCAGACCCGTGTCCGCCATCTGCTCGCCGATGCCCGTCGCGGCCTCGCCGATCCGCACCTGCGCCTCGGCGGCCGAGTACTGCGCCTTGATGACCTCCTTTTGCGAGCGGAACGCCTCGATCTTGACCGAGAGCTGCTTCTCGCTCGCGACGAGTTTCTCCTGCTGCGCCTGCAGACCCTGGATCTGCTGGTCGAGCCCCTGCAACTGCTCCTGCGCGACCGCCTTGCGCTGAAGCGCTTCGCGCGCGAGATCCTCGCGGCCGGCCTGCAGCGCCTGGCGCGCCTGGCCGTCCAGCTTGACCACGCTCTGCTCCAGCGTCGACGTCTGCATCTCCAGCCGCTTCTTGGACGTGACGACGTCGGCGACGCCGCGCTTGACGTTTTGAAGGAGCTCGAGCTGCTTCTCGTAGGAGTAGTCGAGCGTCTCGCCCGGATCCTCGGCCCTGTTGAGCAGCTTGTTGATCTTGGCTTTGACGATCGTCGAAGCCCTGTTCATCATCCCTGGCATTCCGTCTCCTTGTCCCGAGTGTGCGGGGTAGCCTATCGACCGTGCTGGTAGCCAGGAGCATGGATCCCGGCTGGCTCTCGAACGCCTATCTCGTCGCGGACGAGGAGGGCGGGACGGCCGTCTACGTCGATTCCGGCGCGCCGTTGGAGCCGTTGCAGAAGGCGGCTTCAGAGTGGGGGGTGACGCCGACCCACGTCCTGCGGACGCACGCGCATGCGGATCACGTCGTGCATGAAGGCGAGCTCGGGCTCCCCGTAGTGACGGGCGCGCTGACGGAGGGCGGGTTGGAGGTCGAGGCAATCCCCACGCCCGGCCACTCCGACGACATGGTCTGCTTCGTCGTCAACGGCGAGCTCGTGTTCTCGGGGGACACGCTCTTCAAGGACACGGTCGGAGGTGGCAACGTCGAGCAAATCCGCCGCTCCGTGATGGACGTCTACATGACGATGCCGCACGAGCGCCGCGTCCTTCCCGGCCACACCGACGAGACGACGATCGGCCGCGAGTGGGAGGAGAACCCGTTCGTGCGGGTCTGGCGCGGTGTCGAGCCCGAGGGGGCGGAGCCGGTGCGGGTCGGTGGGGAGGACGCGACGCTGGTCGTCTGGTCGCCCGACTACGACGGCAAGGGCAAGGCGTGGGTGCGGTTCGCGGACGGCCGCGACGCGATCGTCGGCGGTTCGAGAGTCGAGCGAAAGTGAAACTCCTCGCCGGCGCGGCGGTTCTGCTCGCGATCGGCGCCGGCCTCGGGACGTACTTCGCGCTCGCCGGAGCATCTCACGAGCATTCGCCGGTGGGGAAGAGAGACCCAATCCTCGAAGCGGCGCTCAACCGCGGGATCATCTCGGGGTATAGAACAATCCCGCGGCTGTTTAGGCGAGTCAGTTATCACGTCGCGGGTTCGGACATCACGGTCGAGTTTGCGAATGCGTGTGGCGATCAGGCGGGCATGTGCTTCGAGCCTGCAGTGCTTCGGATTGAGTACGGGCGCGAGTCTCGTACGCAGGCCCAAAGGCTTCTTAGACTTGCGCAAACCCGCTGGTCGGGGAAGGTCAAGTCGTTCGAAACGAAGGGACTCAACTCGCACACACCGGACGCACGCATCATGCTCATCCCTAAAGCGGGGGCCTAGCGAAAGGAGACGCCATGGCTGTGAAGTTGCATCGCTGCAAGAACGAGTGGGTGAAGATCGGAGGTCACCCGTGCTGGCGCGTGCAGAAGGCGCTGGACGAGGCGCAGGTGGAGTACGAGATCGTCCACGAGACGCCGACATTCGCCCGCAGCAAGCGCGAGAACACCATCAAGCGAACCGGCGGAAGCGCCCTGCCGTGGATCGAGTTCGACGACGGCTCGGTCTACCGCGAGGAGTCGGCGGACATGGCCGAGACGATCAAAGCGGGCAAGCTCGAGGAGAAACGCGGCCACGCGAGCGAGGCGGTTGCGCCGGGAGCCTCCTAGCTACACTCGTCGGCGCGGGGCTATAGCTCAGCTGGAAGAGCGCCTGGATCGCACCCAGGAGGTCGCCGGTTCGAGTCCGGCTAGCTCCATCCGCGAAAGTCCTGCTACTGATATGGAGTTTGACCGGCGACGAGGCCTCGTCGCCGGATCATCGCTTCCAGGTCGGCATCGCTGGCGCGCTGCCGGGGCGGCACGAGCGGAAGGTCCAGTCTGGTCGACTGCGGTCAGACTGATATTCGAGGGCTTCACCTCAAGACCCGGTATTCGTCGCGGCTCGCACTCTAGAAGCGGGCGCCGCCGGCGTGCGCCGGCTGCCCGTAGTAGCGATCGCGAGCCTCGCGCGACGGACGTGGGCCTGCCGCGTGCTCGTGCGCGCCCCGGCAACGCGCCGGAGGCGATGCTGGGAGGTGTCTCAGTCAAGCGTCGCCGCCTCCCACAGGAACGCGGCGAGCTCACGCGCGCAGGCGATGGCGACCACGCCGGCGGGCTTGCGCCGCTCGCGGTAGAGGTGCTGCCAGCGCTGGTGCAGGCGCCGCTGCGCCACGCCCGAGCCTGCCAGCGCCGAGGTCGTGGTGACGAGAACTGCTGCGAGGGCTGCGGTGAGCGCATACAGAATGGGCTTGAGTGCTGACATAGCGGTACTCCTCCCCGTCGTGTGCCACAGAAGCGATCGTCACATAGCTCGAGACGTCGCGGATTTACACGTGCAGCGCCGTCCCTCTCTCAATGAGCACGGACCGGTTTCGAGGCGGCGATGACGCCGCCACCGGTGTCGAGTGCGATGACTTCGATCGTCTTCAGCCTTCGGGCGAACTTGGCAGCGGTGTCGAGTCCGTTCCACGGGACCGTCCGGACCCAGCGGAGCCTGGTCGCGGTCCGGCCCGCCAGGATGCGCCAGCGCGCCACTGCAGTCGCGCCGTTCCAGATCGCATGGACGGTGGTCTTTCTACGAGCCGTATGGTGCGCGGTCGCGGTCGGCATCGTGTCGGGGTGGGCGCTCCACTCGGAGCGGTAGCCGCGGTATGTGTGGTTGCCGCCGGAGAGGGTGGCGTCGAAAACGACGTTTCCTTGGGGGTCGAATTCGGACACCCGCCCGAGCTGCCCCCAGCCGACAAACGTATCGCCGTTGGCGAGCGCTTGCGCGTTCCCCTGTGACGGGACCGAGAGGGCGGCAGGATGCGTCAGCGTTTTGAGCAGGGTCGCTTTCATGGCGGAGGTGTCAAGGTGGATCCAGATCACTCGCGACTGCGGCATGGTGTGTCCCCCGGGCTCTCCGTTGTTCTCGTTGTCGAAGATCCGGATCGTGCTCGGCCCCGCGGGAAGTGGGTTGTGCTGCCAGGCGAACCGAGCGCCCGGCCCCAGCGCGAAGTCGCTGCGTTTGCCGCCGAGACGCCAGAGGATCCGTCCGTTCTGCCGGTCGACTTTGTAGATCGTCCAGGTGTGCCGGCCCGAGATGAGTAGGTTGCCGTCGTCGTCGAGGTTGACCGCGTTGATGTGGAAGTAGTCGTAGGAGTCAGGGTCCGAGTTCACTGGTAGGTAGCTCTCGTCGAGTGGGACGTGGTCGAGGCTGTGCCATTCGAAGAGGACGCGCCCGGTTGCGACGTCGATCTCCTGCACGATGCCGTCGACCACTGTGCCGTCCTTCGGGCCTCCGACGGAGGACAGGTCGTACGGCACGCCGTGGTAGATCGTGATCAGCGCCGTCCCCTGCGGGGTCAATGCGAACTCGTGCATGTCGGCGTCGAGGCCGTTACCTGCGTGCACAGTCGCGACGACGTGGTAGGAGCTATCGACGATGTGATCGATACCGCCCTGTGACCAGGTGAGCACAGGCTTGCCGAGGTAGCTCTGGACCCGGAAGTCGCTGGCCTCGCCGCCGGGCTGGAACCAAACCGGTCGGCCGTGGTCGTCGACGATCTCCGGCCCTTGCGGCAGCTGTCCTTGCTTGGGCGCGATGAAGATGTACCCAGGCGCGTCGCCTAGGCCTCTACGGACGACGGAAAGGTGCGGTGGTTGTAGCGACGACCCCGCGCTCCTCGAAGCTTGCGCCGTGTGCGCTTGCGGTGAGGCGCCGGCCGGCAGCGCAAACGCTAGACAGAACACGGTGGTGGCGGAGCACCGAGCGAAGACTCCCATCGCTTTCTCCTTCTCTAGCTGGAATTGCCGCGATGGTGAGCGGCGGCGGTTGTCCACCGCCTAATCGCCGGTAAATCGGGCTGTCACCTGAGATGAGTCGGTGCCGGGAAGCGGTGTTAGCCTCAATGTGAGTTGACGCCCGCCGAGACCCTCGAGTTTCGGATTCTGGGCCCGTTGGAGGTCGTACGCGACGGGCTCTTGCTTCCGTTGGGTCGCGGCAAGGAGCGGGCACTCTTGGCGGTTCTCCTTCTGTACCGAAACGAGCGTGTCTCGAACGATCGCCTCATCGACCTGCTCTGGGACGAGTCGTCGCCCGAGAGCGCGCCGAAGATGATCCAGATCTACGTCTCACGCTTGCGTCGCACGCTCGGAGGGGCCAGTGGGCAAGAGCAGCGGCTACTCACCCAAGCGGCCGGATATCGGCTGCGGATCGATCCGAACGAGCTCGACCTCGACCGCTTCGAGCGCATGCGCGAGGAGGGACGGAAGGCCCTCACAGACGCAGATGCCGCGTTCGCGGCGGCGAGGCTCGGCGAGGCTTTGTCGCTCTGGCGCGGTTCGCCGCTTGCCGACGTCGGCGACGGGCACTTCCTCGAGCAGGAGCGCGCCCGGCTGGAGGAGCTTCGTCTCGGTGCGCTCGAGGAGAGGATCGAAGCGGACCTCGCGCTCGGAGCCGGTGCGGCACTGGTGGACGAGCTCCAGGCGCTCGTTCGCGAGCATCCGTTACGCGAGCGGCCGGCGGGGCAACTCCTGCTGGCGCTCTACCGGTCGGGCCGGCAGGCAGAGGCCCTCGCGGCTTACAAGGCGGCGCGCGAGCGGTTGGTCGACGAGCTCGGAATCGAGCCCGGACGTGCGCTCAAAGAGCTGGAGCAGGCGATCCTTCGCCAGGATCCGGCGCTTGAGCCGCCGCCAAAGAAGCAGATACTGCAGCCGCGAGAGGCCCCGGCCCAGCCCGCGTCGCGCACGCGGCGCTCTACAAGATGGACGGCCGCCGTGACCTCGGCGGCAGCGGTTGCCCTCGCCGCTGCCGTTGCCGTTGCCGTTGCGATCGCGGTCGGCGGCGGCGAGTCAACGCACACTCGGTTGACAGCAGACTCGGTCGGACTCGTGCGCGACGGGAGACTGGTCGACCAGTCTCCCGTCGGGCTCGCTCCTGCTGCGATCGCAGCCGCCCGCGGCGAGATCTGGATCGCGACCGCGGGCACGAACGCGGTCTCACGTCTTGATCCGAAGTCGTTGGCCGTCCGCCAGACGATCCCGGTCGGGAACGGGCCGAGCGGGATCGCAATCGGAGGCGGCGCGGTCTGGGTGACAAACGGGCTCGATGGGACCGTGTCGCGGATCGACCCGAAAGCGAACAAGGTCGTTCAGACCATCCACGTTGGCAGCGGCCCGGCCGCGATCGCCTACGGAGTCGGCTCTGTCTGGGTGGCAAACCGAGCCGATCAGACGGTTTCGCGGATCGACCCGCGGACGGGAGGCGTCCTCGACACGCTTGCCGCCGGCACGGACGCCGCCGCGATCGCCGCTGGGGACGGGGCCGTCTGGGTCCTCGACCAGGTCCGCGGAAGAGTCGTTCGGCTCGAGCCGGGCTTCACCGAGCCACAGCTGGCGATCAACGTGGGCAACGGGCCGGCGGCGATCGCGCTGGGTGCAGGATCGTTGTGGGTCGCGAACACGCTCGATTCGACGGTCTCCCGCATAGATCCCCGCTCCAACCGCGTGGTCGCGACCATCCCGGTCAGCGCGGGACCGACCGCCCTCGCTGTCGCCTCCGACGGGATCTGGGTCGCCAACGAGTTCGAAGACACGCTCTCGCGCATCAGCCCGCAGACGAACCGCGTCGACCGGTCGATCCGCCTCGGCGCGCGGCCCGTAGCCGCGGTCGCCTCGAACGGAGCGGTTATCGTCGCCGTCGGGGCATCGGCGGCAAGCCATCGCGGCGGGACCCTGAGGGTGCTCGCAGGGGACTTCGACTCGATCGACCCGGCCCGCGCCTTCGAAAATACAAGCTGGGCGTCGTTGATCATGACCAACGACGGCCTCACCACCTTTAGGCGCGTCGGAGGGGTGGAGGTCGTACCCGACTTGGCACTCGACCTTCCCTCCGTGACCGAGGGCGGCAGGACGTACACGTTCCGCCTCCGTCGCGGCATCCATTACTCGAACGGACAGCTCGTACGGCCCGAGGATTTCCGGCGCGCAATCGAGCGGATGTTCAATGCGCCCGACGCGCCGGGCTACTACGCCGCGATCATCGGCGCGCCCGACTGCGCCTCGAGGCCGAGGCGATGCGACCTCTCACGTGGGATCGTCGCGGACGACAGAGCCCGCACGGTCACCTTCCATCTTCACGCACCCGATCCCGACTTCCTCTACGAGCTCGCGCTGCCCTTCGCCGATGCCGTCCCAGCCACGACGCCCGCGAGCGACATCGGCAGCCATCCCCTTCCGGCGACGGGTCCGTACATGATCGCGAACTACCGGCGCGGGCGGTTCGTGAAGCTCGTGCGCAACGCACGCTTCCGCCCCTGGTCGCAGGATGCTCAGCCCGAGGGTTACCCCGACAAGATCACATGGAAGCTCGGCGTCGGCCCTGTCGCCCAGGTACGGGCGGTCGAGCGAGGCAGGAGTGATGTGGCCTTCAGCGGGGTCCCGCCGACTCTGATCGGGGAGGTGGAGACGCAATACGCGAGCCAGGTGCACGAGAGCCCGCTTCGGCGGACGACATACATGTTCCTGAACACGCGCGTGCCGCCGTTCGACGACGTGCGAGTGCGGCGTGCGGTTAGCTACGCAGCCGACCGAGCAGCCGTCGTGCGGGAGCTCGGAGGACCGGCTCGTGCGCAGCCGACCTGCCAATTCCTGCCACCCGGCTTCCGCGGCTACCAGCCCTACTGCCCGTTCACGGTCCAGCCCGCGCCGTCGGGCGTGTGGAGCGGCCCAGACCTGACGCGGGCACGGCGCCTCATCGCTGCCTCCGGGACAACCGGCGCACCGGTCACCGTCTGGATCCCTCGTAACCGGGAAGCCGAGGGCACGTTCGCGGTTTCCTTGCTGAAGCAGCTGGGATTTCGGGCACGTGCGAACCACCTCGGCTGGGACTACTACGCGAAGGCCGGCGACTCACGGCTGAAAGTGCAAGCAGGTGTCCAGTCCTGGATCGCGGACTATCCAGCGCCCTGGGACTTCGTCTTTCTCGTGAGTTGCCATACCTATGTCCCCGGCACCGGCAACAATCCCAACTTCTCGGAGTTCTGCGATCGCAAGATCGACCGGCAGATCACCCGGGCGCGCGCGCTCGAGACGACCGACCCCGCCCTCTCAAGCTTCCTCTGGTCGAGGATCGACCGCGAGATCGCCGACGAAGCGCCCGTGGTGCCTTTAGTGAACCCCAAACAGGTCGATTTCCTCTCCGAGCGGGTCGGCAACTACCAGTACAACCCCCAGTGGGGCGTGCTGCTCGACCAGCTCTGGGTGCGGTAGGAGAGATTCCGCCCGCTACAGCGAAAACTCACAGTCGCTCTCCCGCGGCTTCCGGCTACGCCCTCTGCGATCAACCTGCGACCGTCGAACAACACCACGCGTCCGAACCAGCGCTTCGACCGGTAGTAGGCGATGACGTTTCCCGACTTCGGTTGCGAGCGAGGGTCCGAGATTCCCAAGGAGAAGTACGGCAGCCCCTCGTTCGTCCTGCTTCCATCGAGCGACCTCGCCCCGATACGCACCTGGAGTAGGCGAATGCCGTCGACCCGTCTCCGCGTGCACGATCCACTCCTGAAGACGGCGTCTGGGAAGACGCTCAGCCGCGCGGTCGCCGAGCCGCAGTAGTGCGCAACGTGGCCGCTGATCTGGACGCAGGGAGTTTCAGCCCCACCAACTGAGTGCGAGCTTGATAGAAACGCGGGAGTGGCCACTATCGCGACCGTTGCTATCGAACACGACCACATCGGCACGCATCATCAGAGCGTTCGGTTGCTCGACGCGGTAGTCGCAAGTAAATTGTGGTCACGAGTTCTGTCGGATTTCGGGAGTTCGGGACACGGTTCAGACGCCCGACGCGCAGCTGCACATCGGCACGATTGACGAGGGCGGAGTTGCGCCGGCCGCGATCCAGAGCCTGTATCGCCAGAACAAGGCGCTCCCAACACGAGAACAGGACACTCTGCGCCCAGCTGAGTGCGCAGAACGCGCGACTTACCAAGCTGGACGCACGGCCGATTCGGAGGGATCCGCTACTCAGCGCATACGCCGTCAAGGTGTGCCGCGGACTCACGGCCGGTTCGCGTGCGGGTTGACGCAGGACGAATGGGTGGCTCGAACGGCAATGCCCTGCATTTTGTCCGGACGCGCCCCGCACTCCCCGCGCCGGGACAGCGCGCGTTTTGTCATTCGTGACAAATACGGTTTTCGGCACCGTTGACCGGAAAGCAGGAGGGTTTTTGTCACAGGGCCGCCAACGATGTGTGCTATCGATGGTCCTTTCGGTCACCGAGATCCGTCTCGTTCAGGCGCTGCTCAGAAGCGCCTCTCTACCTTGCGTAGCACCTATAGAGGGCCTGCGGCGGCGACGGGTCTTCCTGACGAGTCCTCCAACCCGAGTCAGAGATTCACGGGTCGCGCGCACCGTCTACCGCCGCGAGAGCTGGCTGATCCCGGTCGGTGACTGTCCGATCGACCCCATCGCGGTTACTGGCTGGGCCCACGCTCATGGGATGCCCAGGCGCGTCTTTGTGCGCATGCCTGACGAGCGCAAGCCGACCTATCTCGACGTGGAAAGCGCTGTGCTCGCGCGCATCTTCTGCCGCCAGATCCGGCGACGCGCCGACAGTGCGGACGGCTCGTGGCGGTGTCGGAGATACTGCCCCGACCAGAGGAGTGCTGGCTCGAACTCGAGGGCGAGCGCTACACCAGCGAGCTACGCCTCGCCGCCGTCGATCTCACGCGCCGCGGGCACGCCAAGATCGAGGTCGGATGACGTCGGCGTGAGCCAAGGTGCCCCGCACTCACTCACCGCAGCAGTTCCGAGGGCTCCTTGATGCTCTTCTTTGGTGTTCCAGCTGCGCACTCCCCGCGCCTGATTCGCGCGCAACGTGGCCACCGTGACCAGGTTGCCATTCGGCCGGGTTGAGCGGATCTCGCTCGAACCTTGGTCATCCCGGACCACGTTAGGGGACTGCATGGCCGAGCCCTGGGCGAGATCAGGCGCCACCAACGCCGCAGCCTCGCGCGCGCACCTGTGTCCCGCGACTCGTTTCGAGCAACCTCAGGGGGTGGTGTGGACGATCAACAGGTAGCCGGTCAGCGCGAGCGTGACGTTGATCGCTGGGAGATCGTCCTCGGCCACAGCCGGGGCGAGCCCAAACCAGGTACCAGGGCAGGAGCCACGGCGTGAACACGAGTAGCGCGATCGCGGTTCGGGCTAGCACGGGGCGGCCGGTGCGGGCCCTCTGCGCCAGCAGCACCAGCGCGCCTACCAGGGCGGCGGCGCCGAGCGCGACCGCCACGGGTGGTGGCGCACCGAGCAACCGTAGGAGGCCGTCCCGTGTCCCGGCGCCCACGTCATGTGCGAGTGGGAGGAATGCGCCGAGCCACGAAGTGCCGTAGCGCAGCCAGGCAAGGAGCATGAGCGTCGCGGCCCCGGCGACGGCGCCCGTCCAGCCGAATCGTGTGCGGGGGCGAAGCGCATGGAACGGTAAGAGCAGCAGGGGGATCCACTTGATGCCTGCGGCGCATGCCCAGAGGAAGCCGGCGGCCTGACGTAAGCCTCGCCGTTCGAGTGCGAGGGCGCCGAGCAGCAGCGCGATCATCCATATGTCGTTGTGCCCTCCTCCTGCGAACTGGAGGGCGAAGAGCGGATTCCAACCCACGGCCGCGGCTGCCACGGCCGGCTGCGCCGACAAGAGGGCGACGAGGGC
>CAVQWX010000008.1:0-121059 GCA_963717765.1 uncultured Actinomycetes bacterium
GAGGAGGTCGTATGACATCTGACACAGGGCACAGGGGCAACAAGGCTTTCCGGGGCCGTTTCGAGCCCGCCGGCGTAGCGGCGTGACGCAGACGTCGAGTCTTTGCCCGCTCGGCATCACTGGTACCGTCAAACGACGGACGTCGCGGCGAACCGAGAAAGGCTGTCCATGAAAGCCCGACGCTTCGGGCAGTCGTTGCTTCTCATCCTGTTTCTGCCGGCGCTCTGTCTGGGAGGAGGTCCTGCAGAAGGCGCTCCCGGCGCGACCAGCAGCTTGCAAGCGGTCGACGATTCCGCGAGCGTGACCGAGGACGCCCCTGCGACCGCGATCGACGTGCTCGCGAACGACGCGGCTCCGGACGGCACGCCGAACGTCATCCAGTCCGTGGACACGACCGGCACGCACGGCGACGTGCGCATCGCGGGCGAGCCGAAGCGTCCGCCGAACATCGTGTTCATCCTGACCGACGACCAGTCGATGGAGTCGGTCCCGAAGATGCCGTTCGTCGGCCACTACCCCGGCTGGGATCGCTTCGAGAACGCCTTCCTCAACGATCCCGTCTGCTGCCCGTCGCGGGCTTCGATCCTGACCGGCCTCTACGCGCACCACACCGGGATCGAGAACAACGCTGACCGGAGCAACTTCGACGACAGCTCCACGATCGCCACCTGGCTTCACGGGGCCGGCTACCGGACCGCGCTGTTCGGCAAGTACCACCTGCTCCACAACGGAGCAGGGCCGACCTACATCCCGCCCGGCTGGGACGACTGGGTTGGGTACCCCAGCGGCTCCTACTACGACTACACGGTCAACGACAACGGCCAGCTCGTCCACTACGGCTCGTCCCCGGAGGACTATTCCACCGACGTCATCTCGCGCGAGGCCCAGGACTTCCTCGACCAGGCCGAACGCGAAGAACCCGTTCTTCCTCTACCTCGCGACCGCGGCTCCCCACGACAGCTGGATACCGGCTCCTCGCCACGAGGGCAGATTCGCCACCGAGCCGATCCCGCATGCGCCGAGCTTCAACGAACCGGACATGTCCGACAAACCCAGCTGGTGGCAGGCGCGGACCCCGGTGAAGGTGCCGGACATCGACAACGGGCGGCGCAAGGCGTACGCCAGCCTGCTGGGCGTGGACGACCTGGTCAAATCGGTCTTCGACACCTTGACCGCAAAAGGGCCTCGTCGACAACACGGTCGTCGTCTTCATGACCGACAACGGTTATTCCTTCGGGGAGCATCGCTGGCGAGGGAAGGACTGCGCGTACGAGGAGTGCATCCGGACGCCGCTTCTGATCGCGGATCCCAGAGGGACGCCGCACACCATCACCGACTCCGTCATGAACGTCGACATCGCGCCGACCTTCGCCGACCTTGCCGGCGTCACCCCGAGCACGCCGGTGGACGGACACAGTCTCGTTCCGTTCCTGAACGGCTCGACGCCGCCGGATTGGTCGAACGACATGCTGCTGCGCTTCAAGCACGACGGCCAGGACAGCGAGGAAATCGAGGGGACGCCGCCGTCCTTCTGGGGGCTCCGGACGCCTGAGTACAAATACGTCGAGACCCAGGACACGGGCGAGGTCGAGCTCTACGACCTGACCAGCGATCCGTACGAGCTCCAGAACGTCGCCGATCAACCAGCGTACGCCGGCGTGCGCGCGCAGCTCGCTCAGCGCCTGGCCGACCTGCGGTCGGCCCCGCCGCACACGGAGACGCTCACTCCCGCGGAGACACCCGAGCCCGGGAGCATCCTGACCTACGAGCCCGATCCGAACTACTGCAACGAGGGCGACACCCCGGACACCTTCACCTACACGCTCCAAGACGGCTCGTCCGCGACGGTTTCAGTCAACGTGACCTGTGCCGATGATCCCCCTGTCGCGTTCGACGACTCGGCGACGGTGAACGGGGACGATCCGGCCGCCGTCCTCGACGTGCTTGCCAACGACACCGATGTGGACGGAGGCACGAAGGAGGTCGAGGCTGTGGACACGAGCGGCACCGTGGGCTCCGTCACGCTCATGGGCGACGGCTCGGTTCAGTACACGCCCGCGCCGGGCTACTGCAACGATGCGAGCTCGGGCACGGGCTTCGGCCCAGACGACACCTTCACGTACACGCTGAACGGCGGCTCATGGGCGACGGTCTACGTCAAGGTGCCGTGCGGCCACGCCGACGGCTCGGGGACGATGACCGTCTCGCCTGCGGTCGTCCGCAACGGCTCGGCCGGCAACACGCTGGCGTTCACCTACACGGCCGCCTCTGGCGGGATCTCGAGCGGAGCGGTTTCGCTCGAGGTGCCGGCCGACTGGCCAGGCGCCCTCGCTCGCCGGCACCGACCCCGGCTACACCAAGACGAGCGCGGGCACGCTCTCGATTCTCGGGCAGACGATCACCGTCTCCGCCCTGACCCGCTCCGGCGGCCAGACGGTCGTCATCACCTACGGGGCGAAGTCCAACGGCGGCCTAGGCGCGCCCGCTCCGACCACACCGGGCCCCGAGACGTGGCAGGCGCAGAGCAACGCACTCTCCGGGGGCTCGCTCCAGTCCCTGGCCGTATCACCATCGGTCACGATCCTCTCCCGCGACGGCTCGGGCACGATCAGCGCCTCACCCGTGTCAGTCGCGCGCGCGAGCACCGGGAACACGATCACCTTCACCTATACGGCCGCGGACGGCGGGATGTCCGGGGGCAGCCTCCGGCTGATCGTCCCGAGCGGCTGGTCGGCGCCGTCCTCGAGCTCGGCGGCGGCCGGCTACACGACTTCCTCGGCCGGTTCGGTCGCAACGAGCGGCAACACGATCACCGTCTCCGGGCTGACGCTCGTGGCGGGGGCGACCTTGACCCTGACCTACGGCTCGACTGGCGGGGGCGGGCCGGGCGCGACGGCGTCCGCGACCTCCGGCGCCCAGACGTGGGCGACCATGCAGAGCTCGAGCGCGAGCGGGGCGCTGACCTCGCTGGCCGCCTCGCCCGCGGTCACCGTTGTTGCCGGGGCGCTGCACCACTTCACGGTCGAGGCCGCCGCGGGCGGTCCGGTCGGGAGCCAGCAGGCGGGTGTGCCCTTCATCGTCAAGATCACCGCCCGCGACGCCGGCAACACCACCGTCACCGGCTTCGACGGGACGGTCGACATCGATTCCAACCGCGCGATCGCGGGCGGTCCCTTCAGCACCGGCTCCTTCGTGGCGGGTGTGCTCACCCAGACGATCACGCTCACCCAGGGCGGCTTGCTGTCGACGCTCACCGCCACGCAGAGCGGCGGCGGCGTGAGCGGCACGTCCAATGCCTTCACCGTGTTCGCCGCCGACGGCTCCGGAACGCTCACCACTCCGATTACCTACGTGCGCAATGGCTCGGGCGCGAACACGCTTGCCTTCACCTACACCGTGCCCTCTGGCGGGCTCTCGAACGGTGTGCTCTCGCTGGAGGTGCCCGAGGGCTGGTCGCCGCCCTCGGGCACTGCGGGCGACGCCGGCTATGTCGTCACGAACACGGGCACGCGCTCCGTCTCCGACCGGACGATCACCGTCGCCGGCCTGAACCGCAGCGAGGGCCAGACGGTCGTGATCACCTACGGCGCCCGGGCGAACAACGGCCCCGGCGCGACCGCGCCCACTGTCTCCGGCCCTCAGGGCTGGGTGGGGAAGAGCAGGGGGCTCGCCGGCGGGACGCTCGTCCAGCTCGCCTCCTCGCCGCAGGTCACCGTCCTCGCCCCCGACGGCTCCGGGACGATCGAGCCCTCCCCTGCCTTCGTCGGTGTGGCCAGCGCCGGCAACACGATCGTCTTCACCTACACCGCCGCGGGCGCGATGGTGAACGGCTCGGTCTCGCTCGACGTTCCTACGGGCTGGTCTGCTCCCTCGACCAGCGCGAGCGCCCCCGGCGCCGTCACCGCCTCTGCGGGCGCCGTCTCGGTCGCGGGACGCACGATCACCGTCTCGGGGCTGACGGTGAACGGCGGCGACATGGTCACGATCGTGTACGGCTCCCGTGCGGGCGCCGGCCCCGGGGCGAGCGCGCCCACGAGCGGCGGCTCCCCGGCCTGGATGGCCCGGGAGCGCTCGAACACGGCCGGGACGTTCGTCTCGCTGGCCGCCTCGCCCGCGGTCTCCGTTGTCGCCGGGGCGCTGCACCACTTCACGGTCGAGGCCGCCGCCGGCGGCCCGGTCGGGAGCCAGCAGGCGGGTGTGCCCTTCACCGTCAGGATCACTGCCCAGGACGCCGGCAACACCACCGTCACCGGCTTCGACGGGACGGTCGACATCGATTCCAACCGCGCGATCGCGGGCGGACTGTTCACCTCCGGCCCGTTTGTGGCCGGTGTGCTCTCGCAATCGATCACGCTCACACAGGCTGGGCTGCTGAGCACGATCACCGCCACGCAGACCGGCGCGGGTGTGAGCGGCACGTCCAATGCGTTCACCGTTTTGGCCGCCGACGGCTCGGGGACGTTCACCACTCCCACCGGCTTTGTCCGTCCCGGCTCCACGGGCAACACGCTCGTCTTCACCTACACCGCACCTGCGGGAGGGATGGTGAACGGCGCAATCTCGCTGGAGGTTCCGGAGGGCTGGCCGGAGCCATCGACGAGTGGCAGTGACCCCGGCTACTTCGTGACGAACAAGGGCACCAGATCGATTGCGGGCCGGGCGCTCATCGTGTCGGGGCTCACCCGCAGCGAGGGCGAGACGGTCGTGGTCACCTATGGCGCGAAGGCGGGCGGCGGCCCCGGTGCGACCGCTCCGACCGCGCCCGGCCCGCAGAGCTGGGTGGGGAAGAGCAATATGCTCGCCGGCGGCTCGTTGGCCTCGCTCTCCTCCTCGCCGCAGATCACCGTCCTTGCCGCCGACGGCTCGGGGACGATGGAGCCCTCCCCTGCCTTCGTCGGCCAGTCCAGCAGCGCCAACACGATCGCCTTCGCCTACACGGCCGCGGGCCCGATGGTGAACGGCTCGCTCTCACTCGCCGTTCCCAGCGGCTGGTCAGCTCCCTCGACCAGCTCGAGCGACGCCGGTGCCGTCACCGCCTCTGCGGGCGCCGTCTCGGTCGCGGGGCGCACGATCACCGTGTCGGGGCTGACCCTGAGCGGCGGCGACATGGTCACGATCGTGTACGGCTCCCTTGCCGGCACCGGGCCTGGGGCGAGCGCGCCCGCCACGGCCGGTGCCCCGGTCTGGGTGGCCAGGCAGCGCTCGAACACGGCCGGGACGTTCGTCTCGCTCGCCCCTCCGCCCGCAGTCAGGGTCGTTCCAGGTCCCTGACCCGTAGCAAAGGTCGAAGGTGATGACCGGTCGAGATGTCGTCCTCTCCGTCTCGAGTGGATGGTCCGAAGCAGCGTCTCTGGCCTCGACCGCGGCCGGCTACGCCACCTCCTCGCAGGGACGGTCGCCGTCGCGGCGTGAAGCCGGCGCTGATGAGCGCCATGGGGGCCGGACTACTGATCGGCTCCGTCCGACGCCTCTGACGCCACGCGAAGGGACGTGACCTCTCCTCGGTCGGAAAACGGACATCCGGCGGTAGAAATTCGGTAAATCTGCCGCGGATTGGCGTAAAAATTCAGCAAACCTTCAGCTAGATGGGTTATGACCAGGCTGGCGACTGCGGCGAGCGTCGTTGTCGCTACTGAAGTACTGCGGAAAACTGCGGCCAACCACCTCCGTGTCGAGGCGTGCGGCCCATTGCCACGACCAGAGGAGGTCGTATGACATCTGACACAGGGCACAGGCACGGGAGGCGCCGGCGCTTCGCAGTTCGAAGCCTCGGGCTCCTCGTGGTGTTGACAGCCATCGCGAGCCTGACAGTCGGCGCCGCCACGGCGGCGATCGACTTCGGATCGGAGTCCCACAACGCGAACAGCTCGAGCGGCTCGTCGAGCCTCGTGATCACCAAGCCGGCGAGCGTTGCGAACAACAACGTTCTCATCGCCGGCATCAGCGTCCACGGAAGCGACGTGTCGATCACGAAGCCGAGCGGCTGGACGCTCATCCGGCGGACGAACGACAGCGACAACGATCTCGGATTCGCCAGCTACTACCACGTCGTCACGAACGCCGCTTCCGAGCCGGCGTCGTACACGTGGACATTCGACGACAGCGACACGAAGGCGTCGGGGGGCATCCTCCGTTACACCGGTGTCGACACCGTTAACCCGATCGACACATCGAGCGGGAACAACGGCGAAAGCAGCTCGGCCAAGGCCAAGAGCATCACGACGGCCACCGCGAACGAGCGCGTGATCGGCTTCTTCTCGCTCGAGTACAAGGGCAGCTTCACGCCGCCAAGCGGTATGAACGAGCACTTCGATATCAGCAACTCCGACTCCAGGGGGCCGACCACGGAGACCGCCGACTTCGCGCAGGCGACCGCCACGGCCACCGGTGACAAGACGGCCGCTGCGAGCAAGTCGGAGGAGTGGGCGGCGCAGTTGATCGCGCTTCGGGGCGGGAGCGGTCCGCTCGACCACTTCAAGGTGGAGGCCGCCGCCGGAGGCAACATCGGCACCCAGACGGTCGGCGTTCCCTTCAACATCAAGGTCACCGCTCAGGACTCGACGAACCAGACGGTCACCGGCTTTACCGGCACGGTCAACATGACGTCGAACCGGACGTGCACGGCCGGCTGCACGACGACCGCTTCATTCGTGAACGGCGTCCTGACCAGCTGGACGGTCAAGCTGACCCAGGCCGGCACGCTCTCGACGATGACCGCCACCAAGACCGGCGGCTCCGAGAACGGGATCTCCAATCAGTTCACAGTCGTCGCGGGCGCGCTCCATCACATCGTCATCAGCCCCGACCCGGCCACGATCGCGGCCGGTGGAAGCCAGGCGTACACGGCCCAAGGCTTCGACGAGTTCGGGAACTCGAAGGGCGACGTCACCGCCGCCACGACGTTCTCGATCGGGCCGAACGGCTCCTGCACCGGCGCGACCTGCACGGCGACCATCGCGGGCGATCACACCGTCACCGGGAACGACTCCGGCAAGACGGACACCGCGACGCTGCACGTGACAGCCGCGGCGGCGCTCCACCACATCGTCATCAGCCCCGACCCGGCGACGATCACCGCAGGTGGAAGCCAGGCGTACACGGCCGAGGGCTTCGACCAGTACGGGAACTCCAAGGGCGACGTCACCGCCGCCACGACGTTCTCGATCAGCGGGACCAACTCGTCGTGCACGGGCGCCGTGTGCACGTCCACCCTCAAGGGTGCGCACACGGTGACCGGGAACGACTCCGGTAAGACCGACACGGCGACCCTGAACGTCAACGCCGCGGCGCTCCATCACATCGTGATCAGCCCGCACGACGCGACGATCACGGCCGGCGGAAGCCAGGCGTACACGGCCGAGGGCTTCGACCAGTACGGCAACTCCAAGGGCGACGTCACCGCCGCCACCACGTTCTCGATCGGGCCGAACGGCTCGTGTACCGGTGCGACCTGCACCGCCAACACCGCGGGCGATCACACCGTGACCGGGAACGACTCGGGCAAGACTGACACCGCGACGCTGCATGTGAACGCGGGTTCGCTCGATCACATCGTGATCAGCCCGGACGGAGCGACGATCGCCGCGGGTGGGAGCCAGGCGTACACGGCCGAGGGCTTCGACCAGTACGGCAACTCCAAGGGCGACGTCACCGGAGCCACGACGTTCTCGATCACGAACGGCACCTGCACGGGCGCAAGCTGCACGTCGACCGTGAAGGGCGACCAGACCGTGACCGGCAACGACTCGGGCAAGACCGACGACGCCACCCTGCACGTGACCGCGGCGGCGCTCGATCACATCGTGATCAGCCCCGACCCGGCCACGATCGCGGCGGGCGGAAGCCAGGCGTATACCGCTGAGGGCTTCGACCAGTACGGCAACTCCAAGGGCGACGTCACCGCCGACACGACGTTCTCGATCGGGCCTGACGGCTCCTGCACCGGCGCGAGCTGCGGCTCGACCACCGTAGGCGACCACACGGTCACCGGGAACGACTCGGGCAAGACCGACGACGCCACGCTGCACATCAACGCCGGGGCGCTCGATCACATCGTGATCAGCCCCGACAACGCCACGATCACGGCGGGCGACTCCCAGGCGTACACGGCCGAGGGCTTCGACCAGTACGGGAACTCGAAGGGCGACGTCACCGGCGACACGACGTTCTCGATCGGGCCGGACGGCTCATGCACCGGGAACAGCTGCACCACCAACACGGCGGGCGACCACACCGTGACCGGCAACGACTCCGGCAAGACGGACGACGCCACGCTGCACGTCAACGCAGGGGCGCTCGATCACATCGTGATCAGCCCCGACCCGGCCACGATCACGGCCGGCGGCTCGCAGGCCTACACGGCCGAGGGCGTCGACCAGTACGGCAACTCGAAGGGCGACGTCACCGCCGACACGACGTTCTCGATCGGGCCTGACGGCTCCTGCACGGGCGCAAGCTGCACCGCGACTGGTGCGGGCGACCATACGGTCACCGGGAACGACTCGGGCAAGACGGACGACGCGACCCTGCACGTCGTGCACGGTCCGTTCGACCACTACAAGATCGACTCGATCCCGATGCAGCAGGCGACCGTGTCGTTCAACTTCGTGGTCACCGCCCAGGACCAGTACAACAACACGGTCACCAGCTACGGCGGGACGGTCGACGTGACCTCCACCCTGCCGATCCAGGGCGGCCCGTTCCAGAGCGGGCCGTTCACGAGCGGCGTCCTGACCCAGGGCATCACGCTCACCGTCGGCGCGCAGAGCGCCAACATCACTGCTGCCGAGCACGGTGGCAGCTACACCAAGACCTCGAACAACTTCCGAGTCGTCGAGGCCGACGGTGACGGCACCATGACCGTGGCTCCGATCAACGCCCGCGGGGGCGCCAACGGGAACTCACTCGTGTTCACGTACACCCCCGCAGCCGGCGGAGCCGTGAACGGCTTCGTGACCGTCGACGTCCCGAGCGGATGGTCTGCACCTTCGACCAATCACCTCGACCCGGGCTACGTCACCGCGAGCGGCGGCACCCTCTCCGTCTCGGGCAACACGATCAACGTCCAGATGGTCGATCGCAAGGGCGGCAATCCGCTCCTGATCACCTACGGTGACATCATCGGAGGCGGCCCCGGAGCGCTCGCGCCTTCCACCGGTGGGATGCAGACCTGGCTGTCCAAGAGCCAGGGACGCCTCTCCTCCAGCCTGGTGGCGCTGGCCTCCTCGCCGTCGGTCAACGTTCTCGCGATCGACGGTTCGGGAACCCTGACCGTTTCTCCCGACTCTGCGGTCAAGGCGAGCACCGGCAACACGCTCACCTTCACGTACACCGCCGCAGCGGGCGGGATCCTGAACGGCCAGGTCACCATCAACATCCCGAACGGCTGGTCGCAGAACTCGCAGACGTCGGGCGACCCGGGGTACACGACCGCGTCCCAGGGCACCGTCACCGGCAACGCGAACATCAACGTCTCCGGCATCACGCTGAACGGCGGAGACTCGATGACGATCACCTACGGCAACAAGTCCGGTGGCGGCCCAGGTGCGAGCGCACCTCCGTTTACCGGAGCTCAGACGTGGAACGCGACCGAGAAGTCGGCCTACGGCGGGAATCTGACCCCGCTTGCGACTTCGCCGGTCGTGACCATCACCCAGCTGCCGGTCGACCACTTCTCGGTGCAGCCTGTGTCGGGCGTGCAGTTCGCCACGCAGCAGAAGGGGCAGCCCTTCAGCTTCAAGGTGACCGCCCTCGACTCGACCAACCACGTGGTCACCGAGTTCGACGGCCCGGGTTCGACGGTGGACGTCACCTCCAACACGCCGATCGCCGGCGGCTCGTTCACGAGCGGCACGTTCACGAACGGCGTGCTCGCCTCGACGCCGCTCACGCTGACGGACGGGAACCAGGCCGCGACGATCACGGTCACGCAGACCGGGTTCAGCGGCACCGGCACCTCGGCGGCGATCCGCGTCACCCAGGCCGACGGCGAGGGCACGCTGACCGTGGCCCCGACCTTCGTCCGCCCCGGCTCGAACGGGAACACGCTCAACTTCACGTACACGCCCGCGGCGGGCGGCGTCGTGAACGGAGCGGTGACGATCACGGTCCCGAGCGACTGGCCGGCACCGTCGGTGACCGGTTCCGCTCAGGGCTTCGTGACGACGAGCGCGGGCACCGTGTCCGTCTCCGGCGACACGATCACGGTCTCCCTGGCCAACCGCGCCGGCGGCAGCCCGATGACGATCAAGTACGGCGCGACGACCTCCGGCGGCCCCGGAGCGACCGCACCGTCGACGGGTGGGTCCGAGACCTGGCTCGGCAAGAGCCAGGGCATCGGGAGCGGCTCGCTGCAGCCTCTCGCCCCCTCACCCTCCGTGCTGGTTCTCGCGGCCGACGGCTCGGGGACGATGAGCCCCTCGCCGACCTCGGTCGTGCACTCGAGCACCGGCAACACGATCACGTTCACCTACACCGCCGCAGCGGGCGGGATGCAGGGCGGCACCGTCTCCCTGGCCGTTCCTTCGGGCGGCTGGTCGGCACCGTCTCTGACCTCGACCGCGGCCGGCTACGTCACCTCCTCGCAGGGGACGGTCGCCGTCGCGGGCAGCACGATCACCGTCTCCGCACTGACGCTGAACGGTGGCGACACCTTCACCATCACGTACGGGGACAAGTCGGGCGGCGGCTCCGGCGCCACGGCGGCGTCGGCGCTCACCACCCAGACCTGGACGACGAAGCAGCGCTCCAGCTCAGGCGGCGCGCTGACCAACCTCGCCGTCCAGCCGACCATCAGCACGACCTAGCGAACGCTGGGTCCGTGGGAGCCCTGGGGCCGCGAGAGATCGCGGCCCCAGGGCTTTCTGGGCGTTCCCGCCTTCGTCGTCGGACGATCGGCACGAGCTCTTACCACGCGCCTACCACACAAACTGCGGAAAATGTGTTAGGTTCGCGCAACAAATTCAGCGAAGTTTCAGCGACTCGCATGACAATCAGCTCGGGGAACTGCGGTTTCACAGGGTCTGACTGCGGCACAGGATGACTCTTTTCCCGATCAAAACGACATTTGGGGGTAGCGACGTGACAACACGGGACACATTTGGGCGGCGCAGGGGCTTCGGCCTGCTCGCCGCGCTCATGCTCACCATTCTGGCCGCTCTCGCTTTCGGGCTTTCGCAGGCGCGGGCGGACGGCGGTACCCCCTCGCCCCGCTGTGCCCCGACGGGGATGGAGCAGATCTGGACCGACGCGGGCGACTACGCCCCCGGCTCGACGGTCCAGGTCGGAGGCTCCGGCTTCGCCGCAGCGTGTGATCTGACCCTCGACGTCAACCGTCCCGACGGCGTCGTCGACACGGTCGAGGTCTCGACCGGACTCGACGGATCGCTCTCCGCCTCGTACGAGCTGCCTCCGCCGCCCGGCGTCATCGGCCCGTACTCGATCGACGCGGTCGGGCTGAACGGTGGCATCCTCGCCTCGGCGGAGTTCACGGACGGGACGATCACCATCCGTTCGCCGAACGGCACGGCGACGAATCAGAACGGCGCCTCGACGAGCAACTCGTTCCTCACCATCAACAAGCCGACGGGGGCCGTGTCCGGCGACTTCCTGATCGCGCAGCTCACGTACAACGGCGGGACCGGCAGCACGATCACGGCGCCGAGCGGCTGGACGGAGATCGGCCTGACGAACGACCAGAGCACGAACGTCGGCCAGCGGATCTACTACAAGTTCGCCGGCGCGTCGGAGCCGTCCTCGTACACCTGGAACATCACGAGCACCGACACGCCGAGGATGAGCGGCGGGATCGCGGCGTACACCAACGTCAACACCGGCAACCCGATCGACATCACGGCGTCTACAGCGGCGACGCCGGCATCCACGGTCTACATCGCTCCGGCGGTGACGACGACAGCGGCGAACGATCTGGTGATCAACTTCTTCGGCCCGGACGCCAACAACGCGAGCGCGGCGGTCACAGCCGGCACGACGCTTGTCTTCAACGTGAACGACTCGACCGCCCCGGGCGGCCCGAGCTCGAAGGCCCAGTCCTTCACCCAGGCTGTCGCCGGGTCAACGCCTGTCAGGACGATCGCCAGCCAGGCGAGCTCCGTGTACATGGCGCACACCGTCGCCCTGCGGAACAACGGCGGAACGATCGCGCTGCGCACGCCGAACGGCACCGCGACGAATCAGAACGGGAACGCGGGCGCAAACTCGTCTCTCACCATCAACAAGCCGACCGGCGCACAGACAGGCGACCTCCTGATCGCGCAGATCACCTACAACGGGGGCACGAACGGCACGATCACGTCCGTGCCCAGCGGCTGGACGGAAGTCAGCCTCAGCGACAACACCCAGGGCGCCCGGGTCGGCCAGCGCATCTATTACAAGGTCGTCGGCGCGTCCGAGCCATCCTCGTACACCTGGAACCTCACGATCAGCTCCGGTGCCCCGACGATGAGCGGCGGGATCGCGGCGTACGTCGGCGTGGACACCTCCAGCCCGATCGACGTGACCGCGTCGGCGGAGCAGAGCTCCAACGATCCGAACCCCACTGCTCCCTCCGTCACCACCACGGTTGCCAACGACCGGGTGATCAACCTTTTCGGTTCCGATGCCAGCAACACGAGCCTGACTACCACGGCCGGGACGACTCTCGTCTTCGCCGTGAACAACACGAACGGGCCGAGCTCCAAGGCGCAGGACTTCACGCAGGCGGTTGCCGGCGCGACCGGCACGAAGCAGATCAGCGCCCAGGCGAACTCGCGGTGGATCATGCACACGGTCGCCCTGCGCCCGAACAACACCGCGCCCGTGGTCACCATCGACTCGATCTCGCCCAACCCGACCGCCGCGGGCACCACCGTCACCTGGCACGCAACTGCGAACGGCACCTACTCGGTGCGCGTGGGCGGCAGCGACTGCTCGACCGGCACCGAGGTCACGAACGGGACGTACTCGACCAGCCCGGCGACCGTCGCGACCTCGATCGGCGCCGGCTTCCTCTCCGAGGGCTCGAACACGATCCGCGTGTGCGTCACCGACTCGGCGACGAACGTCGGCTCGGCCACCGGCACCGTGACCAAGGACACGACCGCGCCGGTCGTGACCCTGGACAAGGTGAACGGCAACTCGGTCAGCTTCCCCTTCACGACCAACGCGAACGTCAACTCGGTCGGCGGCTCCTGCACGAACGGCGACGGCAACGTGTCCGTCACCCTCGGTGGCAGCCCCACTACTCCGGCGAGCGCCACCTGCTCGGGCGGCTCCTGGACGCTGACGCTGATCACTCCCGTCTCGGCCGAGGGCACCTACGTGTTCGCCGCCTCGCAGACCGACTCGGCCGGCAACACCGGTAGCTCCGGCAACAAGACCATCGTCATCGACAAGACCGCGCCGAGCGTCACCCTCACGAGGGTGAACGGCTCGACCGTGACGTTCCCCTTCACCACGAACTCGAACGTCAACTCGGTCGGCGGCAGCTGCACGAACGGCGACGGCAACGTGTCCGTCACCCTCGGTGGCAGCCCCACTACTCCGGCGAGCGCCACCTGCTCGGGCGGAAGCTGGACGCTCACATTGACCACGCCCATCTCGGCCGATGGCACCTACGTGTTCGCCGGCTCCCAGACCGACTCCGCCGGCAACACCGGCACCTCCGGCAACAAGACGGTCGTGATCGACAAGACCGCGCCGGTCGTGACCCTGGACAAGGTCAACGGCAACACGGTCAGCTTCCCCTTCACCACCAACGCGAACGTGAACTCCGTCGGCGGCTCCTGCACGAACGGCGACGGCAACGTGTCCGTCACCCTGGGCGGCAGCCCGACTGCCCCCGCCACCGCCACCTGTTCCTCGGGTTCCTGGACGCTCACGCTCACGACACCGATCTCGGCCGAAGGCACCTACGTGTTCGCCGGCTCCCAGACCGACTCCGCCGGCAACACCGGCACCTCCGGCAACAAGACGGTCGTGATCGACAAGACCGCCCCGGTCGTGAGCCTGACCAAGGTGAACGGCGCGACGGTGAGCTTCCCGTTCACGACCAACGCGAACGTCAACTCGGTGGGCGGCAGCTGCACGAACGGCGACGGCAACGTGTCCGTGACGCTGGGCGGGAGCCCGACAACGCCTGCCACCACCGCCTGCTCGGGCGGCTCCTGGACGCTCACGCTGACCACGCCGATCTCGGCCGACGGCTCCTATGTATTTGCGGCAAGCCAGACCGACGCGGCGGGCAACACCGGCTCGTCGGGCAACAAGACGGTCGTGATCGACAAGACCGCCCCGGTCGTGAGCCTGACCAAGGTGAACGGCACCACGGTCAGCTTCCCCTTCAACACCAACGCCAACGTCAACTCGGTCGGCGGCAGCTGCACGAACGGCGACGGGAACGTGTCCGTCACGCTCGGCGGCAGCCCGACGACTCCTGCCACGGCCACCTGTTCGGCCGGCTCGTGGACGCTCACGTTCACCACTCCCATCTCGGCCGAGGGCACGTATGTGTTCGCGGCCTCGCAGACCGACGCGGCCGGCAACACCGGCTCGTCGGGCAACCAGACGGTCGTGATCGACAAGACGGCCCCGGTCGTGAGCCTGACCAAGGTGAACGGCACCACGGTCAGCTTCCCCGTCAACACCAACGCCAACGTCAACTCGGTGGGCGGCAGCTGCACCAACGGAGACGGCGACGTGTCCGTGACGCTGGGCGGGAGCCCGACAACGCCTGCCACGACCGCCTGCTCGGGCGGCTCCTGGACGCTCACGCTGACCACTCCCATCACGGCCGAAGGCACCTACGTATTCGCTGCGACCCAGACCGACGCGGCGGGCAACACCGGCTCGTCCGGCAACCAGACGATCGTGATCGACAAGACCGCCCCGGTCGTGACGCTCACGCAGGTCAACGGCTCGGGCGTCTCCTTCCCGCTCACCACCAATCAGAACGTCAACTCGGTCGGCGGGAGCTGCACCTCGGGCGACGGCAACGTCAGCGTCACCCTGGGTGGCAACCCGACGACTCCTGCCTCGACGTCCTGCTCGGGCGGCAGCTGGACGCTGACGCTCACGACGCCGATCTCGGCCGAGGGCACCTACGTCTTCGCGGCCTCGCAGACCGACGCGGCCGGCAACACCGGCTCCTCGGGCAACCAGACGGTCGTGATCGACAAGACCGCTCCGGTGGTCACGATCGACTCGATCACGCCTGACCCGACCAACTCGGGCACGACGGCCATCTGGCACGCGAATGACAACGGCGCCTATTCGGTGCGGGTCGGCGGGACGGACTGCTCGACTGGCACGGTCGTCTCGAGCGGCACCTACTCGACCGCCCCTGCGGCTGTGGCAACGCCGATCGCGGCCAGTGATCTGAGCGAGGGCTCGAACACGATTCGCGTCTGCGTCACGGACACGGCGGCGAACACCGGCTCGGCGGTGAGCAGCGTGACCAAGGACACCACGTCTCCGATCGTCGTGAACGTGAGCTCGACGAAGCCGAATGGCACGTACACGGTCGGTGAGGTCATCGCGATCCAGGTCGAGTTCAGCGAGTCCGTGACCGTCACGGGCACGCCGCAGCTGACGCTCAACACGACGCCCACGAACCGCGTCGTGAGCTACACGGGCGGCAGCGGGACGAGCACGCTCACCTTCACCTACATCGTGCAGGCGGGCGACACGAGCCCGGACCTCGACTACACCTCGACGTTTGCGCTGGCGTTGAACGGCGGGACGATCAAGGACGCGGCGACGAACAACGCCAACCTGGCCCTGCCGACACCGGGAGCTGCGGGCTCACTCGGCGCGAACAACGACATCGTCATCGACACGACGACGAGCGTCTCGATCGTCACCTGGACGGATCCCGTCACCTTCGCCAACCAGCTGAACGCGGTCGTCACCGGAACCTCGGAAGCCGGCGACTCGATCGACCTGACGGTCTCCGACGGTAATCCCATCCACGACGTCACGGCGAATACGAGCGCCGACGGGTTCGGCGACTGGGCCTTCACCGGCCTGGATCTCAGCGGTCTGAACGACGGCCCGATCACCTACTCAGTGCTCGCCACCGACTCGGTCGGAAACACCGCCACCGATTCCAAGAACGCAACCAAGGACACGGTCACCACCGTTTCCATCACGGCCTTCACCGACCCGGTCACCTTCGCCAACCAGCTGAATGCCTCCGTGTCGGGGACGGCCGAGGCCGGCGACTCGATCGCCCTAACCGTCTCCGATGGCAACCCGGCGCACGACGTCACCGACTCGACGACGGCCACCGGTGGAACCTGGTCGTTCTCGGGTCTGGATCTGAGTGGCCTGAACGACGGCCCGATCACCTACTCGGTCGTGGCAACCGACTCGGTCGGGAACACGGCCACGGACTCCGAGTCGGCGACCAAGGACACGGTGACGAGCGTCTCCATCACCGCCTTCACGAATCCCGTCACGTCCCTGAACGAGGGCTCGGCCTCCGTTTCGGGCACGTCCGAGGCGCTCGACTCGATCGACCTGACCGTCTCCGACGGCAGCCCCGCGCACGACGTCACCGCATCGACCGCCGCCGACGGCTCTGGCGCCTGGTCGTTCTCCTCTCTGGACCTCAGCGGTCTGAACGACGGTCCGATCACCTACTCGGTGCTCGCAACGGACTCGGTCGGAAACACCGCCACCGACTCGAAGAACGCGACCAAGGACACGGTCACGAACGTCTCGATCTCCAGCGTGACCGATCCGGTCACCTTCGCCAACCAGACGAACACATCCGCGAACGGCACCACGGAGATCGCGGACACGGTCGACGTGACGGTGACCGACGGCTCGACCACGGTCGGCCCGTTCAGCGCCTCGGTCGACAGCTCCGGCAACTGGTTCGTACTGGGCATGGACGTGAGCTCGCTCGCCGATGGCACGATCACCTACAAGGCGAGCGCGACCGACATCTACGGCAACACCGCGATCGACACGAAGACGGCGACCAAGGACACGGTCACGAACGTCTCGATCGACCTCTGGACTGATCCGGTCACCTTCGCCAACCAGCTGAACGCCGCCGTCTCGGGTACGGCTGAGGCCGGCGACTCGATTGACCTCACTGTTTCGGATGGCACCCCGGCGCATGACGTGACGGGCTCGACTATCGCGACCGGTGGTACGTGGTCGTTCTCGGGCCTGGATCTGAGTGGTCTGGACGATGGCACCATCACGTACTCGGTGGTCGCAACCGACGCGGTCGGCAACACGGCGACCGATTCGGCGACGGCTTCGAAGGACACGGTTACGACGGTGGCTATCACCGCGTTCACCGATCCGGTGACGGCGGCTAACCAGTTGAACGCGTCGGTGTCGGGTACGGCTGAGGCGGGCGATACGATCGCCTTGACGGTCTCTGATGGGACGCCGGCGCATGACGTGACCGGCTCGACTATCGCGACCGGCGGGACGTGGTCGTTCTCGGGCCTGGATCTCTCCGGTCTGGACGATGGGTCGATCACGTACTCGGTGCTCGCAACCGACGCGGTCGGCAACACCGCGACCGATTCGGCGACGGCTTCGAAGGACACGGTTACGACGGTGGCTATCACCGCGTTCACCGATCCGGTGACGGCGGCTAACCAGTTGAACGCGTCGGTGTCGGGTACGGCCGAGGCGGGCGACTCGATTGACCTCACTGTTTCGGATGGCACCCCGGCGCATGACGTGACCGGCTCGACTACCGCTACCGGTGGTACGTGGTCGTTCTCGGGGTTGGATCTGAGTGGCCTGGACGATGGCACCATCACGTACTCGGTGGTCGCAACCGACGCGGTCGGCAACACCGCGACCGACTCCGAGACCGCGTCGAAGGACACGGTCACCACGGTGGCTATCACCGCGTTCACCGATCCGGTGACCGCGGCTAACCAGTTGAACGGCTCGGTGTCGGGTACGGCTGAGGCGGGCGACACGATCGCCTTGACGGTCTCTGATGGGACGCCGGCGCACGACGTGACCGGCTCGACGACCGCCACCGGCGGTACGTGGTCGTTCTCGGGCCTGGATCTCTCCGGTCTGGACGATGGCACCATCACGTACTCGGTGGTCGCAACCGACGCGGTCGGCAACACCGCGACCGATTCGGCGACGGCTTCGAAGGACACGGTTACGACGGTGGCTATCACCGCGTTCACCGATCCGGTGACGGCGGCTAACCAGTTGAACGGCTCGGTGTCGGGTACGGCCGAGGCGGGCGATACGATCGCCTTGACGGTCTCTGATGGGACGCCGGCGCATGACGTGACCGGCTCGACTACCGCTACCGGTGGTACGTGGTCGTTCTCGGGCCTGGATCTGAGTGGCCTGGACGATGGCACCATCACGTACTCGGTGGTCGCAACCGACGCGGTCGGCAACACCGCGACCGATTCGGAGACGGCTTCGAAGGACACGACGACGAGCGTCTCGATCGTGACCTGGACGGATCCCGTCGCCTTCGCCAACCAGACGAGCGCGGCGGTGACCGGAACCTCGGAAGCGGGCGACTCCATCGCCCTGACGGTGTCGGATGGGACGCCCGCACATGACGTGACCGCGAATACGACCGCGGACGGGTTCGGCGACTGGTCCTCGGACCGCTGGATCTGAGTGGCCTGGACGACGGAACCATCACCTACTCGGTCACCGCCACCGACTCGGTCGGGAACACCGCCACCGACTCGAAGTCGGCAACCAAGGACACGGTTACGACGGTGGCTATCACTGCGTTCACCGATCCGGTGACGGCGGCTAACCAGTTGAACGGCTCGGTGTCGGGTACGGCTGAGGCGGGCGATACGATCGCCTTGACGGTCTCTGATGGGACGCCGGCGCATGACGTGACCGGCTCGACTATCGCGACCGGCGGTACGTGGTCGTTCTCGGGCTTGGATCTGAGTGGCCTGGACGATGGCACCATCACGTACTCGGTGGTCGCAACCGACGCGGTCGGCAACACCGCGAACGATTCGGAGACGGCTTCGAAGGACACGACGACGAGCGTCTCGATCGTGACCTGGACGGATCCCGTCGCCTTCGCCAACCAGACGAGCGCGGCGGTGACCGGAACCTCGGAAGCGGGCGACTCCATCGCCCTGACGGTGTCGGATGGGACGCCCGCACATGACGTGACCGCGAATACGACCGCGGACGGGTTCGGCGACTCGTCCTCGGACCGCTGGATCTGAGTGGCCTGGACGACGGAACCATCACCTACTCGGTCACCGCAACCGACGCGGTCGGGAACACCGCCACCGACTCGAAGTCGGCAACCAAGGACACGGTTACGACGGTGGCTATCACTGCGTTCACCGATCCGGTGACGGCGGCTAACCAGTTGAACGGCTCGGTGTCGGGTACGGCTGAGGCGGGCGATACGATCGCCTTGACGGTCTCTGATGGGACGCCGGCGCATGACGTGACCGGCTCGACTATCGCGACCGGTGGTACGTGGTCGTTCTCGGGCTTGGATCTGAGTGGCCTGGACGATGGCACCATCACGTACTCGGTGGTCGCAACCGACGCGGTCGGCAACACGGCGACCGATTCGGCGACGGCTTCGAAGGACACGGTTACGACGGTGGCTATCACCGCGTTCACCGATCCGGTGACGGCGGCTAACCAGTTGAACGGCTCGGTGTCGGGTACGGCTGAGGCGGGCGACACGATCGCCTTGACGGTCTCTGATGGGACGCCGGCGCATGACGTGACCGGCTCGACTATCGCGACCGGCGGGACGTGGTCGTTCTCGGGCCTGGATCTCTCCGGTCTGGACGATGGGATCCATCACGTACTCGGTGCTCGCAACCGACGCGGTCGGCAACACCGCGACCGATTCGGCGACGGCTTCGAAGGACACGGTTACGACGGTGGCTATCACCGCGTTCACCGATCCGGTGACGGCGGCTAACCAGTTGAACGCGTCGGTGTCGGGTACGGCCGAGGCGGGCGACTCGATTGACCTCACTGTTTCGGATGGCACCCCGGCGCATGACGTGACCGGCTCGACTACCGCTACCGGTGGTACGTGGTCGTTCTCGGGGTTGGATCTGAGTGGCCTGGACGATGGCACCATCACGTACTCGGTGGTCGCAACCGACGCGGTCGGCAACACCGCGACCGACTCCGAGACCGCGTCGAAGGACACGGTCACCACGGTGGCTATCACCGCGTTCACCGATCCGGTGACGGCGGCCAACCAGTTGAACGGCTCGGTGTCGGGTACGGCTGAGGCGGGCGACACGATCGCCTTGACGGTCTCTGATGGGACGCCGGCGCATGACGTGACCGGCTCGACGACCGCCACCGGCGGTACGTGGTCGTTCTCGGGCCTGGATCTCTCCGGTCTGGACGATGGCACCATCACGTACTCGGTGGTCGCAACCGATGCGGTCGGCAACACCGCGACCGATTCGGCGACGGCTTCGAAGGACACGGTTACGACGGTGGCTATCACCGCGTTCACCGATCCGGTGACGGCGGCTAACCAGTTGAACGGCTCGGTGTCGGGTACGGCTGAGGCGGGCGATACGATCGCCTTGACGGTCTCTGATGGGACGCCGGCGCATGACGTGACCGGCTCGACTACCGCTACCGGTGGTACGTGGTCGTTCTCGGGGTTGGATCTGAGTGGCCTGGACGATGGCACCATCACGTACTCGGTGGTCGCAACCGACGCGGTCGGCAACACCGCGACCGACTCCGAGACCGCGTCGAAGGACACGGTCACCACGGTGGCTATCACCGCGTTCACCGATCCGGTGACGGCGGCCAACCAGTTGAACGGCTCGGTGTCGGGTACGGCCGAGGCGGGCGACACGATCGCCTTGACGGTCTCTGATGGGACGCCGGCGCATGACGTGACCGGCTCGACGACCGCCACCGGCGGTACGTGGTCGTTCTCGGGCCTGGATCTCTCCGGTCTGGACGATGGCACCATCACGTACTCGGTGGTCGCAACCGACGCGGTCGGCAACACCGCGACCGATTCGAAGACGGCTTCGAAGGGAGCAGGCGTGGCGCGCTTCAAGATCGACACGATCGCCACGCAACAGGCGACCGTCGGGTTCAGCTTCCACGTCACTGCGCAGGACTCGTCCAACAACACCGTCACGGACTTCACCGGCACGGTGGATGTGACTTCGACCCTGCCGATCGCGGGCGGCCCGTTCACGAGCGGCAACTTCGTCAACGGCGAGCTCACGATTCCGATCACGCTCACTTCGGGCGCAATGTCCTCGACCATCACTGTCACCCGGACCGGCGGCAGCGAGACCGGCGACTCGAACGCGTTCCGCGTCCTGGAGGCCGACGGTGCCGGAACGCTGACCGTGTCTCCGTCCTTCGCGCGCTACAACGCCTTGGGTAACACCCTCACCTTCTCGTACACGCCTGCGGGCGGCGGGATGGTGGACGGGAAGATCTCGATCCAGGTTCCGACCGACTGGTCGCCCGCGTCGACCACGGGCACCGACGCCGGCTTCACCAAGGCGAGCGCGGGCACCGTCTCGGTTTCGCCGGACGGAAGGACGATCACCGTCTCGATCTCGCAGCGGGCTGAGAACAACACGTTGACCATCACCTACGGTGCGAAGTCGGGTGGAGGACCCGGTGCGATGGCGCCGGCCTCGTCCGGGCCCGAGACCTGGGCCGCGGAGAGCCAGGGCGCTGCGGGCGGGACCCTGCAAGCCCTGACCTCCTCCCCCTCTGTGAACGTGCTGGCGCCCGACGGCTCCGGGACGATCACCCCCTCGCCGAATCAGGTCGCGAGTGGAACGAGCGGCAACACGATCACGTTCACCTACACGGCCGCGCCGGGTGGGATGGACAACGGCGCGATCTCGATCGTCGTCCCGACCGGATGGTCGGTTCCGTCGACCAACTCGAGCGCCGCCGGCTACACGACCTCGTCGACCGGGAACGTCAACGTCTCCGGTACGACGATCAACGTCACGGGCGTCACGCTCGCCGGGAGCAGCACGATGACGATCAAGTACGGCGACAGCGGAAGCGGCGGCCCGGGCGCGACCGCTCCCTCCACGGCGCAGGTCCAGACGTGGACGACGAAGCAGCGCTCGAACGGAGCCGGCACCATGACCTCGCTTGCGAGTCAGCCGATCGTGACCGTGCTGGCGGGCCCGCCTCCGCCGGATCATTTCGACATCGACCCGATCGCGATGCAGCAGGCCGGTGTCGGCTTCAGCTTCCACGTGATCGCGAGGGACTCGAGCGGCAATGTCCAGACCTCGTATACGGGCTCGGGGACCGGAGTGCTGGTCACCTCCAACCGCACGATCCAGAGCGGCTCGTTCACGAGCGCCGATTTCGTGAACGGCGAGCTCACGATCCCGATCACCCTGACCGACGGCGGCACCGATTCCACCGTCACGGTCACCAACAGTCCCGTCACCAAGACCTCGAACGTCTTCCGCGTTCTGCAGGCCGACGGTGCCGGAACGATGACCGTCTCGCCGACGTTCGTCCGGAACGGCTCGGCAGGCAACACGCTCACCTTCGTCTACAGCCCCGTCGCCGGCGGCATCGTGAACGGCATCGTCTCCATCGACGTGCCGACCGGCTGGTCCGATCCCTCCACGGATTCCTCCGCCGCGGGCTACGTCACCGTGAGCGGCGGGAGCGTCTCCATCGACGGCCGCACGATCGTGGCCGCGATCGTGGACCGCGGCGCCGGCAACGCTCTCACCATCAAGTACGGCGTCAAGAGCGGCGGCGGCCCGGGTGCGACGGCGCCGACGACGGGCGGCTCGGTGCCGTGGACGGCGAAGAGCAAGGGAGCGGCCGGCGGAACGGCGCAGCCGCTCGCGTCCTCGCCGGCCGTCAACGTGCTTGCGGCGGACGGGTCCGGCTCCATCAGCCCCTCGCCGAACTCGGTTCCCAGGTCAACTGCCAACACGATCACCTTCACGTACACGGCGGATACGGGCGGCATGCAGAACGGCACGATCACGCTCGCCGTTCCGGCCGGCTGGTCGGCTCCGTCGACGACGCCGACCGCCGCCGGCTACACCACCGCGTCGGCAGGATCGGTCGCCACGTCCAGTCGCACGATCACCGTCTCGGGCATCACGCTGAACGGCGGAGACACGATGACCATCAACTACGGCGACATGAGCGGGGGCGGTTCGGGCGGGATTGCGCCGCCCACGGCCGGCGCTCAGACGTGGACGACCAAGCAGCGGTCGAACTCGGGCGGCGCGCTGACGCCGGTCGCACCTCAGCCGAGCATCAACGTCACTTAATCTGCGGCGCACCTCCGAAGACCCGCGGTCGCGAGCTTCTCGCGGCCGCGGTTCTACGGCTTTGCGTCCGCGCCGGCGGGTCGGGTCGCCGCCAGCGCGTCGAGCTGGTTTGCGTGGTAGAGGACGGCCGCCTCGGCCGTCTTCGCGCTGCGCAGGTCATGGTGGACGGAGACGGCGTGGAGCAGCTCCGCCTGCGTCTCGCCGTCGAGCTCGGTTGTCCGCTCCTCGATCAGCCGTAGTCCAAGGTGGACGTGCCCGAGGAGCCGCCCCTCCGGCGTCTGCCGGTACGTCGGGCCCGGTCCGAGCTCCGCGGTGCGGCCGATGTCGTGGAGGAGCGCCGCCGCCAGCACCAGGTCGGCGCGCAGGCGGGGATGGAGCTGAGCGGTCTCGCGGCACAGCGTCGCGACGCCGACCGTGTGCTCGAGCAGCCCACCGGCGTAGCCGTGGTGCCCCTCGGGCGCCGCGGGCAGCGAGCGCAGAGCGCGCCGGATCTCGGCGTCGGCGGTGAACGCCTCGACGGTCGCGGCCAGGCCCGGATGGTGGAGCTCGCCGGCCAGAAACTCGAGGAAGCCGTCCAGCTCGTCGGAGTCGCGCCGGAGAGCCGGCGACAGCTCCGACGGGTTCGCCTCGGGGGCGGCCTCGAGCGAGCGGACGTCGAGCTGGAGCTTGTCGCGGAACCGCTCCACGCGGCCGAGGACGCGCACCGCATCCCCTTCCGCAAAGCGCGTGTCCAGCAGCTCCACGTCGTTCCACACCCGCGCGTCGATGCGTCCGCTCGGGTCGACCAGCTCCAGCGCGAGGTACGGAGCGCCCCCGCGCGTGCGCAGCCGCTGCTTGCGCGCGACCGCGAACGTGCCCTCGACGACCCTGTCCGCATCGAGATCCGCAATCGCCATGAAGCGAGTCTATGGGCCGGAACGGACGGTTGATAGGCTCGTTCCGTGGCGGAAATCAAGCCGTTTCGGGCAGTCCGCTACGACGAGTCGAAGGCAGGTCCCCTCGACTCTCTGGTGGCTCCTCCGTACGACGTGATCGGTCCGGAGGAGCGCCTCGAGTACCTCGAGCGGAGCCCGTACAACGTCGTCCATCTGACGCTGCCGGAGTCGGAGGAGGCGGCCGGCCGCGCGTTCGCGGCCTGGCGGGAAGAGGACGTACTCGTCGACGACGAGGAGGGGCTCTGGGCGCTCGAGCAGGACTACGTCGGCCCCGACGGCGTCGGCCGGATGCGGCGGGGGCTGATCGTCGCGCTGAAGGCCGAGCCGTACGAGACGGGTGTCGTCCTCCCGCACGAGCGAACGCATCGCGGCCCGAAGGAGGGGCGGCTGAGGCTCCTCCGCGCGGTGCGCGCGCAGCTCGAGCCGATCTTCCTGCTCCATGAGGGCTCGGCGCCGTACGACCAGCCCGACGGGGCGCCCGACCTCGAGGTGGAGGGAAACCGTCTCTGGCGGATCGAGGACGACGGCAGCTCGGACTGGTTCGCCGACCGCACGCTTCTGATCGCCGACGGTCACCATCGCTACGAGACCGCGCTCGCCTACGCGGCGGAGGGCGGGTCACCGTGGATGCTGGTGGTGCTCGTCTCCGCCGAGGATCCCGGGCTGGAGATCTTCCCCACGCACAGGCTCGCGCAGCACCTGAACGGCGCCGAGCTGCCGCCCCCCAGCGGGGATCCCCGCGACCTGCTCGCATTCCTCGAGGAACGAGCCGCGGTCGCGCGCGGTCGCCGTTGCCTACCGGCCGGAGGGTGCGGGCTTCCTCTACGGCGAGGAGGGTGAGCTCGACGTCGAGCTCGTCGCGCGCCACGCCCCCGAGGTCACCTACACGGCCAGCACGGACGAGGCGATCTCGGCTGTTGACGAGGGGAAGGCGGAGGCTGCCTTCCTGCTGCGCCCGCTGCGCGTCGAGGACGTCTTCGCGAAGGCCTCGCGCGGCGAGGTCATGCCGCAGAAGAGCACCTACTTCTTCCCGAAGCTCCTGTCCGGGCTGCTGTTCCTCCCCGTGTGACCGACTGGCTGGAGATCTGCCGGCTGGCGGTCGGTGACCTGCGCGGGGTGCTCACCGAGCTACCGACTCGCGTGACCCGCGAGCCGATCACGGGGCGCGGCGTCGGCGGCGACGACACGACCGCGATCGACGCGGCGGCGGAAGCCGCGATCGTCCGGCGCCTCGAGGCGGCGCACGAGGCAGGCCTGCAGTTCCGCCTCGTCTCGGAGGAGCTCGGTGAGCGCGCCTTCGGCGAGGCCGAGACGACCGTCGTCGTCGACCCCATCGACGGCTCGGTCAACGCCAAGCGCGGCATCCCCTTCTTCGCGTTCTCCCTCGCGGTCGCCGAGGGGCGGGAGATGGGCGACGTCGAGTTCGGCTACGTGTACGACCTCGGCACCGGTGAGGAATGGACAGCTCAAAAGGGGAGAGGTGCCTTCCTCGACGGCGAGCCGCTCGGGGCGGTGCGGCCGAAGGACGAGATCGAGCTCCTGCAGTTCGAAGCCACAGTCACCGACCTCGTGGCCGATCGGATCGAGTCGTTCCGCGGCGTCGCGGAGCGGATCCGCGTCATGGGCTCGCTCGCGCTCTCTCTGTGTCACCTCGCTGCGGGGCGGGTGGACGCCGTGTGTTCGCTCAAGCCGGCCCGGTCGGTGGATATCGCGGCGGCCCAGCTGCTGCTCCGTGAGTGCGGGCTAGCGGTCGACCTTCCCGAGTCACCCCCGTTCGAGCGCGCGCCGCTCGACCTGGAGGGGCGTTCACGCATCGTCGCGGCGGGAACACCGGAGGCGTGCCGCCGCATCACCGACGCGCTGCTTCGCTGAAGCGACGGGATCTCGATCCGGCCTCGAGCGCCGCCTCGACGATCCCGAACCCCTTCGGCACTTGAACCTCGGGCCGCCCGATGGTGACGGTGACCAACTCGGGCGCGCTCACTTTTAAAACCTCAAGAGGCCACTGGCTCGCCGGGACAGTTTCCGCATAACGGCGCGGTTTTGGCACAACCGGGGTCTGACCCCGGTATTCAGGTTTCTATTCACGAGGGCACCTCGAGTCCGGACCGTGGCTGAAGGAGCACCTGCAAAATTGGCAGTCGAAATGGCGATCCTGGTGCGCGGGTGGTTGTCGGTGGGCGAAGCCGAGCTTTGCTCGGCGAGAGCCCCTTCGTGCGTCCTGCGCCGAGTGGAGTGAAGGAGGGGGCAAAACGGGGTAACGATGGGTTTCCCCGTTACGCTCAGGGCGCATGACGGATCTACCTGCGGGTCGTGTCACCTTCCTCTTCACCGACATCGAAGGGTCGACTCGGCTCCTGCGCGCGCTCGGGGATCAGTACGCGGAGGTGCTGACGGATCATCGCCGGCTGCTACGAGCCGCTTTCACTCGGCACGGCGGCTTCGAGGTCGACACGCAGGGCGACAGCTTCTTCGTCGTCTTCTCCGATCCGGGCGAAGGGCTCGCGGCCGCCGAGGAGGCCCAGCAGTCTCTCTTCGCCCACGTCTGGCCCGAAGGTGAGCTGCGCGTACGCATGGGCCTCCATACGGGTGAGCCGCTCGTCACCGACGGCCACTACGTCGGGATCGACGTGCACCGCGCCGCACGAATCGCGGCGGCTGCGCACGGCGGCCAGGTGATCGTCTCGGAGTACACGAGCGAGCTCGTCTCCGTTGGGCGGGCGGCCCCGATCACGCTCCGCGACCTCGGCCCGCACAACCTGAAGGACCTGCCCGAGCCCGAACGGCTCTTCCAGCTCGTCGTCGACGGCCTGCCCGGGAGCTTCCCGCCGCTGCGCGTGCACGAGGACGCGATCGAGGCCGCCCGGCTGCCCGACTACTCGGTTCCGCCGGCCGACGTCCCGTGTCCGTACAAGGGACTGCTTCCGTTCGAGCAGGAGGACAGCGACCTCTTCTTCGGGCGCGAGGCGCTCGTCGACGATCTCGCCGGCCGCCTCGAGGCATCCAGTTTTCTCGCGGTCGTCGGGCCGTCCGGAAGCGGGAAATCGTCGCTCGTGCGCGCGGGCGTCGTGCCCGCGCTGCAGCGCGCGGCGGGTGCCGAGCTCAGGGCGGCGATCATCGCCCCCGGCGTCCACCCACTCGACGAGCTCGCCTCCGCGGGCGACCCCGCCGTGCTTGTCGTGGACCAGTTCGAAGAGGTCTTCACCCTGTGTCGTGACGAGGAGGAGCGCGCCGCCTTCCTCGATGCGCTGTTGGATCGCGCGGAAGACGGAGCGCTCGTCATCGTCGCTTTGCGCGCCGACTTCTACGGCCACTGTGCCGAGTATCCGCGACTCGCCGGCGCGCTCGAGGAGCGGCAGGCGCTGGTCGGCCCGATGAGCGAGGAGGAGCTGCGGCGCGCGATCGAGCGGCCCGGGGAGCACGCCGGGCTCGTGCTCGAGCCCGGGGTCGTCGAGGCGATGCTGCGAGATGTCGCCGGCCAGCCCGGAGGTTTGCCGCTTCTCTCACACAGCCTGCTCGAGACGTGGAAGCGACGCAGCGGCCGCATGCTGACGGTGATCGGCTATCTCCAGTCGGGCGGCGTGCACGGGGCGATCGCGAAGACGGCCGAGACGGTCTACCGCGACGCGTTGTCCCCCGAGCAGCAGGCAATCGCGCGCAACGTCTTCCTGCGCCTGACCGAGCTCGGCGATGGAACCGAGGACACGCGCCGGCGCGCGTCGATCGCGGAGCTCGTTCCGCGGCCCGGGCAGGAGACTGAGGTGGACGAGGTTCTGTGGACGCTCGCGGATGCCCGGCTCGTGACGATCGGCGAGGGGACCGTCGAGGTGGCGCACGAGGCGCTCATTCGCCACTGGCCGACCCTCCGCGGCTGGCTCGACGAGGACCGCGAGGGCCGGCTCCTGCATCGCCGCCTGACCGAGGCGGCGCAGGAGTGGAAGACGCTCGGTCGCGACCCCGGGGCGCTCTTTCGCGGGTCGCGTCTGGCCACGACCGGCGACTGGGCGACGGCGCACGATCCCGAGCTCAACGAGCTCGAGCGCGAGTTTCTGACGGCGAGCCGGCAGGCGAGCGAGCACGAGGCCGTCCGGCAGCGACGCGCGAACCGCCGCCTGCGCCTGCTTCTGGCCGGCGCGGTCGTCCTGCTCGTCCTCGCCGTCGCCGGGGGCTCCATCGCGCTCGTCCAACGGAGCCACGCGCGCAAGGCGCAGGCGGCGGCCGAGGCGCAGTCCTTGCGGGCCGAGTCGCGGGACGCCTCCGCCCAGCACCCGGATCTCGGTCTCCTGCTGGGGCTCGAAGCCGTTCGCCGCGAGGACTCGGCCGACTCGCGGGGCGCACTCCTCGGTGCGCTCGAGCACGCCTCGCGGGTTCGCCGGTGGCTCCAGGGTTTCGATGCGCCTGTGAACTCGACGGCGTTCAGCCCCGACGGAAAGCTGCTCGCGACCACGACTCACGACGGAACCATCCTCTGGGACACGGGCACCTGGCGTCGAGTCGGCGCGCCGCTGCGCTCGTCCCAGGGCGGCTGGGAAGGAGTCGACTTCAGCCCGGACGGGCGGACGCTTGCCATCGCGGGCGCGCGGGGCCGCGTCGAGCTCTGGGACATAGCGACGAGGAAGGAGCTGCGCGAGCTGACCGACCCGGCGGCGGCCGGGTCCGACGTGCCCGAGCTCTCCGTCGTCCGCTACAGCCCCGACGGCAAGGTCATCGCCGCCGGCGGGCAGGAAGCGAACCACGTGACGCTGTGGAGCACGGCGAGCGGCCGTGCCATCGGCCGGCCGATCGTCACGAATCCGCCGGGGTCGGGCGCTCAGTCGATCTCCTTCAGCCCCGACTCGTCGCGAATGGCGGTCCCAAGCGTGCCGGGGACGGTCGGGATCTGGGACGTGGCCACCGGACGTCGGGTCGGCGAGCCGCTTGCGGTCGGGAGCGATGACGTCGAGACCACGATCTTCGCGCACGGCGGACGCAGGCTCATAGCCGGCGACGACTCAGGCTCGGTGACGATGGTCGACGTCCGAACGGGACGGAGGATCGGGCGTGCGCTCTCGGTGGGCGACGTTCCGGCGACCTCGCTGGATCTCAGCTCCGGGGAACGGCTGCTGGCCGTTGCTTCGTTCGACGGGGCTGTGCGCGTGTGGGACGCGCGGACCGGAGAGCCCTATGGCTCCCCGCTTGCGGCCGACAAGAGCCCGGTCGGCGCCGTGGTCTTCAGCCCCGACGGACAAAGCCTCGTGAGCTCGCACCTGCGCTCGGCGGTCGTCTGGGACCTGAGCGGGCGGCAGGTGATCGGAGAGCCACTCGGCGGCTTGCGGGACATCGTCACGGACGTGTCTTTCAGCCGCGACGGCCGGCGGCTCGCTACGGGCCGGTTCGATGGCAGCACGGTCGTGTATGACACCGCGAACCGGCGCCAGGCTCTCCGGATCGACGGCGGTTCCGTCGTCACCGCGGTCGCGTTCCAGCCCGACGGGGAGCTGATCGCCGTCGGAACGATCGACGGTGACGTTCGACTTTTCGATTCGAGGAGTGGCAGGGAGGTCGGCTCGCCGCTCGTCATCGGGAAGGCGACCATCTGGCAAGTCGCTTTCAGTCCGGACGGCCGCACGCTCGCGGTAGCCGTCGACCCGAACGGCGTCGACGGTTTCTACAGCCAGCGGCGGCAGGGCGAGGTGCAGCTCTGGGCCGTGGGCTCCCGCAGCCGCGTCGGACGAGCCATAAAGCCAGGAGCGGGGTCGGTGCTGTCCGTCGCCTTCAATCACGACGGCACGCTGCTCGCGACCGCCAGCTACCGCGGGCGAGTCGACCTCTGGGATGCGGCCACCCATACCCACCACGGCAGTCCGATGAAGGCGACCGACGACGGCTTCCCAAGCGTGGCGTTCGACCCGAGCGGCCGCCTCGTCGCTGCGGGTGCTGCGATCGGGCCGGTGCGGGTCTGGCGCGTGGCCGATCAGCGGCCGGCGTTCGCGCCGCTCTCCGGGCACACAGGACCCGTCGCGGGGACCGCGTTCGACCCGACTGGAACGTATCTGGCAACCATGAGCGCCTTCGGCGCGAGCAGGCTCTGGGACCCGGCGACCGGTCTCGGCTACGGCGACGAGCTGGTCGCGAGCCCGAGGCCGGAATCGGCGATCGCGTCCGTCGACCTGCCGTTTCTGAGCATCCGGAACGCCTTCAGCCCGGACGGCAAGGTGCTTGCCGCCGCGGGCGTCGAATCGCGCGCGATGCTGTGGGACGTCGACCCGGCGTTGTGGCAACAGCGCGCGTGCGCGATCGTCGGCCGGAACCTGAGCCGGGAGGAGTGGAAGCTCTATCTGCCGGCCGGAACCCCGTATCGGCCGACCTGTCCGGAGTGGTCCGCTTCCTGAGCGACCGGGATTCATACCTTGCTCGGCGGGTAACGGTGGTACAGTGAACCGCACAGTGACACGGGTCATGCGCCAAGGTGAGCCCGCCCTGCAGCGCTCGACCCGGACTGCGGCGCGTCTGTGGCGATCGCCCAGAGTGAGGCGCGGCGTCACCTACGCCTTCATCGTTCTCGCGCTCGGGATGACCGGGCTGGCGGGCTGGCGGTTCGCCGAGGCCGGTTGGCCGTTCTCGCACGGCAATGTGTGGTTCATCGTCGGCGCGGGGCTTCTCTTTCTACTCGCCTATCCGGTCAAGGCCTGGGGCTGGGGACGGTTGTTCGCCGCCGGGGAGCGCCCGAAGACCTCGTCGCTCGCCGCCGCCGGCGGCGCGGCCGCAGTGACGGGGGTCGCGCTACCCGGACGCTTCGACGACGTCGTCCGCGTCGCCGTCGTGCGCCGCCAGCCGAACTGTCCGGCCGGCGTGAAGGCGGTCGTCTTTTCACTCTTCGCGCTGGGCCTGATCGACGCAGTCGCGCTGATCCCGCTCGCCTCGACGTCTGCGGCGCTGACCCACTCGACCGGCGTCCGAATTGCGCTCGCGCTGGTCGCTGCGGCCGGCGTGGCCGCCGGCGTCGTGATTGTCGTCCTGCCGCGCGTCATGGCGTGCGGGCGGCTCATCCGTTTCCGCCTCGCCCACTGGCTGCACGACCGCTCGCCGTGCGTGCGCGAGGCCGCCAAGGCGACCGTGCTCGTCCACGCCTCCTGGCTCGTGCGCGTCGTCGGAGTGCTGCTCCTGCTCGGCGGCCTCGGCCTCGGCCTTTCACTTCCGCTGGCGATGCTGTTCCTCTGCGCGGGCGCTGCCTCGGCTGCTCTCCCGCTCGGCCCGGCCGGTGCGGCCACTCAGGCCGGCGGCGGTGCGGTCATCCTCGTCGCGTCGGGCGTCGCCTCCTCGCACGCGATCGACTTCGCGCTCGCGACACAGACGCTGGCCGTCCTGGCCGGCGCAATCGTCGTCGCCTCCACGCTCGCCTGGCACGGTGGCCGGCGGCTGATGCTCAGAACGTTCCCGACCGCCTAAGATCGTTCCCATGCGAGCGCGGCTGACCGTCCTCGGTACGGTCCTGCTCGTCTCCGGCTGCGGCGGATCGAGCACGACGACCACGACGAAGCCGCCGCCACCGCCGCCCCCGGGGCCTCCCCCTCCGGCGACCGTGACCTCCGGCCCGGTGAAGGCGACTCTCTACGCGCCCACGAGCAAGCCCAAGGCGAATGCGAGATGGAACTATCGCGTCGTCGTAACGGACACGAAGGGACGCAAGCTGGGCGGGAAGATCACCGTCCAGATCGTCGACCCGCTCGGACAGGCGCACGCGGCCACGTACGACGACACGACGAAGCCGATCAAGGACCTGGCCTTCGCCGGCCAGTTCCGGGACTATGTGGAGTGGCCGCCGGACGCCCGCGGGTTCACGCTCACGTTCCGGGTGGTCGCGAAGACGCCGAAGGGCTCGGTGACCGTCACGTACCCCGTCACCCCGAAGTGAGCGGCGCCGAGATCGTCCTGGAGCACGTCCGCAAGGGCTTCGAGGACGGGCGGATCTCAGCGCTCGACGACGTGTCGCTGCAGGTCGAGCCGGGCGAGTTCGTCTCGCTGACGGGGCCTTCGGGCTCGGGGAAGAGCACGCTGCTGAACCTCGTGGGCGCTCTGGACCGGCCGGACGCGGGGACCGTCACCGTGGGGGGCCGGCGCGTGGACGCGCTCGAGGACCCGGCGGACTTCCGCGCGCAGGTCGTCGGCTTCGTCTTCCAGTTCCACAATTTGATCTCGACGCTTAGCGCTCGAGAGAATGTCCAGATTCCGATGCTGGGGCGTGGACTGGGACGCGAAGAGCGTGTCGAGCGCGCCGACGAGCTGCTGCGCGAGGCCGCGGTCGCGCATCGTGGGTCGAGCTATCCGCCGACTTTGTCCGGGGGAGAGCGCCAGCGGGTCGCCATCGCACGGGCTTTGGCGAACGGCCCGCGCGTGCTGCTGGCGGACGAGCCGACCGGGGCACTGGACTCGGTGACGGGCGAGCAGATCCTGGCGCTTCTGGAGCGGCTGCGCGCCGAGCGGCAGATGACGATCCTGCTCGTGACGAACGACGACGCGGTCGCGGCGCGGGCGGATCGCAGCCTGCATCTGCGCGACGGCCGCGTCAGTCCCGCCTGAGCGCCTCGATCGGCTGGAGCCGGACCGCGCGCCAGGCGGGATAGATCGCTCCGATCAGGCCGACGCCGAGCGAGAAGGCGAGCCCCCAGGCGAACACGCCCGCGGTGAAGTCGGGCTGGACCAGGGTCGAGAGCGCGCCGCGGCTGGTGAAGAGCTCCGCGCCGGCGTAGCCGAGCGCGAGCCCGACCGCGAGCGCGAGCAGGCCGATTGCGAGCGCCTCGCTCACGATCATCGCTGCGATCCGGCTCGTCCTCCATCCCACGGCGCGCAGGATCCCGATCTCGCGCACCCGTTCCAGCACCGACATCGCCATCGTGTTCGCCACGCCGATCCCGCCGACGATCAGGGCGAGCAGCGAGAAGATCCAGCCGGTATCGATGATCAGGCGGCTGCTCGTGTCCACCTTCACCGCCTGGCCCGGCTCGGTCACTGAGGCAAGGCCGGGATAGTCGCGCTCCAGTTCGTCCGCGACCTTGCCGACGTTCGCGCCGAGCTGGACGATCACGCCGATCGTCGTCACTTCGTGCGGGTGGCCGGCGAGCCTCTGCACCGTCGTGAGCGGAAGCACGGCGCCACCGTCCTGGAAGCGGTTCCCGGAGTGGTAGATGCCTCCGATGCGGAAGCTTCGGCCCTTGACGTGGAGAGTGTCGCCAGGGCCGAGGTGGAGCGACTTCGCGGCGTGGTCGCCGAGCAGTGCCCCGCTGGGCCTGCCCTGGACGATCACGAGCCGGCGGTAGTCGAACTCCTTCGGGTCGAGGCCGAAGACGAGGAAGGAGCTCTTCCCCTCGACCTTTCCCACCCAGAGGTAGACGTTCGTGGTTTTCAGGACGCCCGGCTTGCGGCGGATCTGGTTCTCGAGCGTGTCCGGGAGGAGGGACTTGGTGAGGTCGGTGACGTCCTTCTGGAAGAGTCCGAAGTCGGCGCGGCCGACGTGGATGAGGTCGTTCGCCGTGTTGTGGACGCCGGCGGCGATCGACAGCAGCGCGACGATGAGCCCGACGCCGATGGCGACGCCGGCGGCAGTGAGCGCCGTGCGCCCGCGCCGGCGCATGAGGTTCTTCCAGATCAGCCCCGGCCACGTCACGCGCGTATGTTCGCGCGCGGCGGATCTTTGCGCCGCGAGCTCAGCGGGTGTAGCGGTTCAAGAGCTGTGGGTGCTCCCGGAAGTGCCTCAGGTTGACACGGACGCAGATGGGCTTTGCGTTGACCCCACCGCAGAGACCGCGAACGATCCGTGTCACCTGCGTCTGCGTGAGATTCGGACTGCGTATGCCGATCACAGAGGCAACAACGGCCGCGACAGCGAGCATCGCCGCGAGAGACGCAACCACAGCTCGAGGGGCATAGCGTCGCGGTCGAGCGAAACGAGCCGCAACCTCGGCGGGCGAACCGAACGAAGCGATGGCGTGTTGTTCATCTCCGTCCCGTCGAGCCGCTTGGCGTAGATGTTCGTCTACTTCTCGCAGTATCCGGCGTCTCGCCAGCGGGCCGACGCGCAGGCACCGTCGCAGCTCGGCGAGGTACTCCTCGATCGTCACGCTTCCACCACCAACTCGACGCCGCGTGAGAACTGTCTCCATGCCTGCTTGCGTTCGTCCAGCGCGGCCGCGCCCTTCCGCGTCAGCTTGTACACGCGCCGCCGCCGGCCGCTCTCGGCCGACCAGCGGCTGGAGAGCAGCCCGCCGCGCTCGAGCCGGTGGAGGGCGGGATAGATCGTTCCCTCTGGAAGATCGAATGCGCCCCCGCTGCCGTGCTTCAGTTCCTCGATCAGTGCGTAGCCGTGCAGTTCACAGCTCCTCAGCGTGGCCAGCAGGAGGAGGTCGAGGTGTCCTTTCAGCTCTTCACGAGCCATACCTGCAATACAATACCTTGTTTAGCAAGGTAACTCAATCCGTGCCGAGATCGAGTACGAGTACCAGAGCGTCATCCACGTTACGAATCTCTTCGAGCGTCAGGTGTCCCGCCTGCTCACCGAGGACGCGCGCATCCACCGCGCCGACCATCTCGCACATCACCCTCGTCCGCTCGCCGGCGATCACCACTTCGGGGTGGAAGCTCGCCGACGGAGTAGACGTCGACGTAGGGCACACGACGACCGTCGAAAGCGCAAGTAGGTCGTCGGCCTGCACGACGACCGCGAAGCGCCGTCCGTGCTGGACATGCCCGCGTTTGCGCGGCAGCGTGATCGAGTAGACGTCACCGCGGAGCACGAAGCTCTTCCATCAGCGCCGCGACGTCCCGCGCTTCGCGAACATAGGCAGGATCGCGCGCGAGCGCCTGCGCCTCGGCAGCGAGCCCTGCTCGCCGTCGCTCGCGCTCGGCCGTCTCCGCGATCGCCTGCCGGGCAGCCTCTGCGCGCGTGATCCCTCGCCGTCGCGCGATCTCGTCCAGCGCGCGCATGCCGTCCCGGCCGAGACGGAGCGAAAGCGGAGGGACGGCAGTCACTGCTCTACCGACTGTAGCGCATTTTGCGCTACAGCCGCCGACGGCCGCACAACCGTCCGGCGGCATCGGTCGCCGCCGCAGCCGTCGGCGTAAAACCGGGGTCTGACCCCGGTTTGTGTCGAAATGCCGACCCGTCCTGTCCCCACGGGACAAGGGGTCTGGCACCTTTGGGGTACGCTCGAAGCCGATGGAGAGCCTGCGCGACGAGATCTACAAGGCCCTCGAGCAGGTCATCGACCCCGAGCTCCGGCGCCCGGTCACCGAGCTCGACATGGTGCGCGACGTCCGCATCGACGGCGGCGACGTGACGATCACGATCGCGCTCACCGTGGCCGGCTGCCCGCTCCGTGCGAGCTTCGAGGAGCAAGTGCAGCGCTGGATCGCGCCGCTCGAGGGCGTCCAGAGGGTCCAGCTCGAATTCGACGTCATGTCCCCCGACGAAAAGGCCGCGCTCACCGAGAAGCTCCGCGGCGGCGTCAGCGAGCGCACGAAGGGAATCGCGCTCGACAAGAGCACGCGCGTCCTCGCGATCGCCAGCGGGAAGGGCGGTGTCGGCAAGTCGACCCTGACCGCGAACCTGGCCGCCGCGTTCTCGACCCTCGGCCACCGTACTGGGATCCTCGACGCGGACATCTACGGCCATTCGATCCCGCACATGCTCGGCATCCGCCAGCGCCCCGTCGTCGTGGACAAGATGATCGTGCCGCCCGTCCGAGAGGACCTCAAATTGATGTCGATCGGCTTCTTCCTCGAGGACAACTCGCCCGTCATGTGGCGCGGGCCGATGCTGCACCGCGCGCTGGAGCAGTTCCTCTCCGACGTCCACTGGGGGGAGCTCGACACGCTCCTCGTGGACATGCCGCCCGGCACCGGCGACGTCGCCATCTCGCTCGGCCAGCTCTTGCCGCGGGCGGAAGCGGTGCTCGTCACGACCCCGCAGCCGGCGGCGCAGGAGGTCGCGATCCGCGCCGGGACGATGGCGCGGAAGACGAACATGCGCCTGCTCGGCGTCGTCGAGAACATGAGCGGGGACGTGTTCGGCATCGGCGGCGCAGACCGTCTCGGCGAGGAGCTGGGCGTGCCGATCTTCGGCTCCATCCCCCTCGATTCGCGCATCCGCGAATGCGCAGATGCCGGCGAGCCGATCGTCTGGGAAGAGCCCGAGTCCCTCGCCGCGCAGACGATCCTGCGTATCGCGCGCGCGATCGACGGCACGAAGCGCGAGCAGGGCGTGGGGATCGTCAAGGCGCTGCCCGTCCTGTCCTGAGCGCGACGAACCTTCGTCGGAAGCTCGTCCGCGAACTGGACGAGCTCGGGCTTCTCGGCGACCCGCAGGTCAGGGACGCATTCCTCGCGACACCGCGCGAGCACTTCGTGCCCGAGGTCACCCCAGAGGCCGCCTACCGCAACGAGGCGATCCTGACGAAGCAGACCGAAGGTGGGCACGGGCTCTCGTCTTCGTCGCAGCCTTCGATCATGGCGATCATGCTCGAGCACCTCCGCCTCGAGCCGGGCCACCGCGTGCTCGAGGTCGGGGCCGGCACCGGCTACAACGCGGCCCTCCTGCACCACATCGTCGGCACCGAAGGTCGCGTCCTCACGGTGGATATCGACCCGGAGACGGCCGGCCGTGCGCGCAAGGCGCTGAAGGGAACCCGGGTCAAGGTCGTCACCGCCGACGGACGCGAAGGTCACGCGGCCGGCGCACCGTACGACCGGATCATCGTCACCGCCAGCCACGACGAGGTTCCGCGCGCGTGGCTCGAGCAGCTGCGGCCGAGCGGGCTCGTGGAAGCGCCGCTGCGCCTGCGCGGCTCGGACTCGTTCCAGCTGATCCCGACGCTGCGCCGGGAGGGCGACCGCTTCCGCTCCGTCTCGGTTGTCGTGGGCGGGTTCATGCCGCTGCGCGCCGCGTCGCGCGACCTCAGCCCCTACTGGCCGACGCTGAACGCGAGCCGGTTCGACGGGGGGAAGTCAGGACCGATTCTTTCCCTCTACGGGGAAGCCGTGCGGACCCTCAGCCCGGCTGCGGCTCGGCGACTGCTCGCCGTCGGCCTCTCCGAGCCGAGGGCCCGGAGGTTGAGCGTTCGTCCGTCCTGGGATTCGTTCGGGGTCTTCTTTGCAGCCACTGCACCGACGTCCAGACTTGTCGGGGCCATGACCGGGAAAGAGTTCTCCGCCGGCCTGATCTCTCGCGATGGCCGCAGCCTTGCGCTCCTTGCCGGCTGGCGGCCGATCAATCGCATCCTCTGCTTCGGGACCGACGAGGCCGCAGAGGAGCTCGAGCAGATGGTCGAGGACTGGAAGGTCCGCGGGCGGCCGGGAGTAGGCGACATAAGCATGGGCGTTACCTTCGCGAACGGCCGCTCGAAGATCAGGATGCGGTTCCGTGGACGTTGAGGGCAAGCTCCGCGCGCTCGGCTTCGCCGAGCCCGACGTCAGGACGCTTGCCGACCACTTCCGCGACGCGGAGGAGCGTGGGAAGACAGGCCACGGGTTCTCACGCGTCACCTGGCTCGAGACGTTGCCCGACCTCGACCCGTCCGCGAAGCCCGAGCGGCTGATCGCCGAGGAGGGATACGAGCGCTGGCACGGCCGCGGCGCGCTCGGCTACCTGACGCTCGCCGCGATCTGCGACTCGCAGCTCTCCTCTCCCCCGCGGCATGCGCGCGTGATCGCCGCACAGCAGACTTTCCCGACGGGGATGCTCGGTTACTGGGTGCGATGCCTGGCCGAGGGCGGGCTCGTCGCGGCGCTCACCACCACGTCTCCGCCTCGGCTCGCGCATCCCGACGGCGGCCCGAAGCTGGCGGGGACGAATCCCGTGGCAATCGGAATCCCCAGCTCGGACGGGAAGCCCGTCGTCTCCGACGTTTCCATGGCGGCCGTCACGCACGGCGACGTCATAGCGGGGCTCGCGAAACCCGAGGACGTGGTGCCCTTCGGCGGCGAGCAGGCGCACAAGGCGTTCGCTCTCGCGATCGGGCTCCAGCTGCTGGTCGACTCGCTGATCGGCGAGGGCTACGGCGCGGTCATGCTGGTCGCGCGGCCGAAGGCCGATCCCGTGCCGGTGCTGCGCGAGCGCGCGGGAGACGTACGGTTGCCGGGTGACCGACCTCGCGGTTGACATCCGCGGCGCGGGCGACACCGTCGTCCTCGTGCACGGCAGCGGGGTCCGCGACTGGACCTGGTCAGACCAGTTCGGCCTCGCCGACCGCTACCGCCTCGTCATGCCCTACCGGCGCGGGTACGGCGACAGCCCGCCGGCCGACCCCGACTTCGAGATCGACGGGAAGGATGTGGCCGAGCTGCTCGAAGGGCCGTCCCACCTGGTCGGCTTCTCGTACGGAGGCATCGGTTCGCTGCTGGCGACCGCGCGGCGGCCGGAGCTCGTCCGGACGGTGACGGTGATCGAGCCGCCGGCATTCGGCGTCGCGCTCGACGATCCGGCGGTGCAGGAGCTCGGAGCGAAGCTCGAGGGTGTCTTCGCGGACACGCACCAGACGCCTGAGGAGTTCGGCGCGGCGTTTGCCGACGCGATGGGTTTCGAGCCGAGGCCACCTTCACCCGAGATGCGCTCGGTGCTCGAGTCGTTCATGCGGGAGCGCTCGCCCGCCCAGGCCGTCATTCCCTACGAGCAGTTGCAGGATGTCCCGGTGCTCGTCGTGTCAGGAGGGTGGCATCCCGCCTTCGACGCCGTCTGCGGCGTCCTCGCCGACCGCCTCGGCGCCGACCTCGCCACCTTCCCCGGCGCTGGTCACGGGGCTCAGCACGCCCCCGGCTTCAACGAGCGGCTGCTCAGCTTTTGGGATTCAGGAGCTCCGCGAAGCGCGGATCGTCCCTGAGCGAGTCGAGATCGGAGTCGCTCGCTACCAGCTCGCGGAACCGTTCCTCGTTCCCCACATGCTCGAGAGCGTCGAGCGCCTCGTCCGCGTGCCCCTGAAGCGCCTCCATACAGGCGAGGTTGAAGTGGAGTCCGGCGTCGTCAGGATCGCGCTCGAGCGCGCTGCGTAGGACCGCTGCCGCTCCTGCATAATCGCCCGCCTCATACAGCGGGAACATCTCGGCGTTCGCCTCCCAGCCCTTGACCTCGTAAGCCTCGCCCGGCTTCGCGCCGACAGCCAGGATCGTCGTGCCTGGCTCCTTCGCGACGGCCTTGCGCTTCGTTCCCGTGTCGCCGAGGAAGACGAGCGTGCCGGACGGCCCGTCGACCTCTTCGCCGTCCAGCGTGAAGGTGGCGTGTCCAGAGGCGACGAAATAGAGCTCCTGGTGACCGGTGCCTTCCTCGACGTGCTCGCTGATGATCTCTTCACCCTCGTCGGCGGTCCAGCCGTTCACGCCAAAGGCGCCGACGTCGAAGTGCCTGCGGATCGGGATCCACGTCCTGCTACCCCCGACCTTCGGGATGTCGTCGATGCGTGCTGTCTGCCAGCTGCGCTCGGTCATGCGGTTGTTGCCTCCTTGAATCGCGGGTCGTCGCGGATCGAGTCCAGATCGGAGTCGTTCTCGGCCCACTTGCGCACCTCACCCGGATCCATCTCGGCTGCCCGCTCGAGTGCGTCGAGCGCGCCTTCCGGATCGCCGGCGAGCGCTCGGAAGCAGGCGAGGTTGTAGTACGTCGCCGCTGACTCCGGATACTCGTCCATGTGCTCCTCGACGTAGGCGACGGCCTCCTTCGGCTCCATCTTCGACGCTTTGAACCCGAGCTCCCAGGCCGAGGGCTGGAACGCCTCGCCCGGTTTCGCGCCGATCGCGAGCACGCGCGTGTCGGGCTCCTCCGCGACCGCAGCGCGCCGCACGGACGGGTCGGGCAGGTGGACGATCGTGCCGGCCGGCGCGTCCACCTCCTCCCCGTCCAGCGTGAAGGTCGCGCGGCCGCTGATCACGACGTACATCTCCTCGTGCCCGACGCTGCCCTCCGTGTGCTCCTCCACGACCTCGTGGCCGACATCCGCCGTGTACGCGTTCGTCCCGAAGGCGCGGATGCCGAAGCGCATGCGGATCGGGCGCCATTGGAGGCCGCGGTCGCCGACCGGGATCAGCTCCAGCTCGTCGATGTGGACGATGTTCATCTGGTGAGCTCCTCGAAGCGCGGGTCGTCGCGCAGCGGGTCGAGGTCAGTGTCCTCGGCCAGGTAGGGACGAGCCGCGTCCGCGTTCAGCTCACGCGCGCGGCGCAGATGCTCGAACGCCGCGTCGTGGTTCCCGGCGAGCACCTCCCAGCACCCGGAGTTGTAGGCCATCGCCCACGAGTCCGGTCGCTCCTCGCGCGCCTGGCGCAACACCTCGCGGCCCTCCTCGACGCGGCCGCCGCGCCGCAGCTCGTCGGCGACGGCGTACGTGTCCCAGTTGCCCCCGTCGAAGGGCTGTCCGATCATCCCCCCGACGGCCAGCACGACGGTTCCGTCCTCCTCGGCCTCGGCGGTGCGGAACACCTCCGGCGGCACGTAGACGACCGTCCCGGCAGGTACGTCGGCCTTCTCCTCGCCGACCGTGAACTTCGCCCGGCCGCGCACGACGACGTACAGCTCCTCGCTGCCGGCGTCCTCCGTGTGCGGCGGAATGAGCTGGCCGCCGGTGTCGGCCGTCCACGCGTTCGTGCCGGCTGCGCGGAAACCGAGGGTGTAGCGGACGGGAATCAGGTTGCTGCCGAGGTGTGAGGCGAGCTCGATCTCGTCGAGGTGCACGACGTTGTACTCAGCCACTTTGCCTCCTCAGCTCCTCGAGCACGACGGGATCGACCGTGTCGTCCCCGGCTACGCGTTCCTCCAAGTTCTCGACGCCGGCCCACTCGGTCAGGCTCTCGTACCCGAGGCGGCCCAGCCGCTCCCGGATCTCGGCGCGTAGCTCGTCGTCGACCTCGAGCCAGTCCTCGCCCGGCGTCTTGCCGAAGAGCTGTTCATGGAGCCCGTACAGCCTGTGCAGCTCCTCGATCGGCCGCTCGTGGTCGTCCACGCGCAGGTCGATGACGACGTCGGACAGGCCCGCGTAGCCGCCGTCCTTCTCCACCACGAGGAGCGCAGCGGACTGCTGGCCGCGCGAATCGCCTCCGGCGGCCTGCGCCGCCGCGAGGCACTCGAGCAGGCGCTCCGCGAGTGGCCCCGAGCTCGACTCGAACGTCTCCGCGATCGCATCGACCGTCTCGCCGGAGACGAGGATGTTGCCCTGGGCCGCGTAGCCGGTTCCGGTGCGGCCGCCCGCCCAGTCAATGCACTCGGAGCCCGTGTAGGTCGCGCCGCGTCCCTCGGCGTCGACGACGCCGAGCTGACGGTGCTCGCGTCCCTCGTCCGCCTCGGTCAGCCGCTCGACGACCTCGCTTGCCGAGAGGCCCTGGCGCAGTAGCTCGAGCCCCTGCGGGCCGTACCTGGGGTTCGCGTACGCCTGTGTGGCGACTGCGCCGACGTGCGGCTCCGCCCAGGGGACGACCGAGCCGACGGCGAGAAACTTCGACTGCGTGGCGACTCCCCACTGCCGGGCCTCGAGGTCGCCGGCCGCGATGGAGAACGTGCCGTACGTCAGCTTCGTCAGGTCGAGGTCGAGCAGGTCGCGCTTCGTCTCCGGGACGACGACCGAGGCAACCTCGGGCCGCGCGAGCGCCGCCTGCACGCCCTCCGCGGTCGAGGCGCGCACGACCACCGGCGTCCCTTCTGCATGCGCTTGTTCGAGCCGCGCCGTGTCGGAGACGTCGTCGAGGACGAGCGCGCCGTCGAGGTCGAGCTCGCCGTCCACGGAGATCTCCGGCACGCGGCGCCCGGTCCCGCCGAACCACCTTTCCCTCATACGGTGATCGTGTCTCCCGGTGCCATGTCGACGATCTCGACGTCGGTGAGCTCGCGCAGCTCGGCTGGTGTTCCCGCCAACGCGGGGAACGTACCCCAGTGGCAGGGGACGCAGCGGCTCGCTCCCAGGAACTCGAGCGCGACCGCCGCCTCACGCGGATCCATCGTGTAGTGGCCGCCGATCGGCAGGACGGCGACGTCAGGCTCGTACAGTCGCTTGATCAGCTGCATGTCGCCAAAGACGTTCGTGTCGCCGGCGAAGTAGATCTTCGTCCCGTTCTCGACCTCGATCACGTAGCCGACGGGCTCGCCGGAGTAGACGAGCTGCTCCCCGAGCCAGACCGAGCTGGAGTGGTTGGCGTCGGTGAGCGAGAACTTGATGCCCTCGACCTCGACGGTCCCGCCCTTGTTGGGGTCGCGGGCGCTCTCCTCGTCGATCCCATGCTTCGAGACCAGCAGATCGTGGAGCTCGACCGGAGCGATGACGACCGGCTTGTGCTGCTTCCAGATGTCCACGGTGTCCCCGACGTGGTCGCCGTGGCCGTGCGTGATCGCGATGATGTCCACCCTCTCGGGCTCCTTCTCGTCGTCGGGAGTCTTGGGGTTTCCGTTCAGGAACGGGTCGACGTAGACGCGCTTGCCGCCCGGGCTGTCGAAGCGAAAGCTCGCGTGCCCGAGCCAGGTGAGTTGTGTGTCTGCCATAGCCGGAGCCTAACCAAGGAGACCCGCCCACCTCCAGGGAGGGACCGTCCGATGCAACGTCGAATCTATGTTCCGTGACCCGCCGAGCGGTGCCCGCCGGATTGGTCGTCGCGGCAGCTTTCGCCGACGGGTCCGGCTCCGTCTCCGCAGCCTTCTACGCGTTCCTCGCGCTCGTCGCGGTGGCTGCCGTGATCGCGCTGAACGCGTACGGGGAGCTGGTCGAGGCGCCGGCCGAGCCGGGTGAGGACCAGACGACGCGCCGCCTGCAGGCGCTCCTCTGGGCCGTGCTGCTCGGGTTCGCAGTGCTCGGCACGGCCGCGCGCGCTCCGGCGCTCGGCCAGGGCGCGGTTCCGCACGTCGGCTCGACAGTCCTTATCGCTTGCCTGCTCGTCCTCTGCACGGAGGGGATCGTGGAGCTCGTTGCCATGTCGCGGCGGAGGAGGCCGCTGGTCGGCCTTGGCTCAGAACGGGAACGACAGCGACGAAGCGGCGTCCTTGGCGATGTCGATCAGCGGCTGTACCGCGAAGAAGGAGCCCACGGTGACGACGAGCGCGCCGGCGACGGCCGCCTGGACGAGCCGCTCCGGTGGCGGCGACCCGCCTGAGGGCGCGAGCTGCAGCTCCGCCGCGGGCCGCATGTACATCGCGCGGATGACCGCGAAGTAGTAGTAGAGGCTGACCGCGGTCGCGATCACTCCGACGACGATCAGCCAGACCCAACCGCGCTCGTACGCGGCCGAGAAGGCGTAGAACTTCGCGATGAAGCCGCCGGTCAGCGGCAGGCCGGCGAACCCGAGCATGAAAGTCCACATCGCAACGCCGAGGAACGGCCGTTCCCAGCCGAAGCCGGCCAGGTTGTCGAGCGTGACCGGCTCCCCGAGCTCACGCTCTCGCGCCGCGACGACGGCGAAGGCGCCGATCGACATCGCGGCGTAGACGATCAAGTAGTAGAGGAGCGCGCGGCCGCCGAGTGCGTTTCCCGCGGCGATCGGGATGAGCATGAAGCCCGCGTGGGAGATGGACGAGTACGCCAGCATGCGTTTGACGCGCCGCTGGACGAGTGCTGCCAGGTTGCCGACCGCGAGCGACGCGACCGCGAGGACGGCAACGGCGACCGTCCACAGGCCGGCCCGCTCGGGGAAGGCCGTGTTGAGCACGCGCAGCATGAGGACGAGCGCGGCCACCTTGGTCGCCGACGACATGAACGCGGTCACGCCGGTCGGCGCGCCTTCGTAGACGTCGGGCGTCCACATGTGGAACGGGGCGGCGGAGGCCTTGAACCCGAGCCCGGCGATGATCAGCGCGAGCCCCGCGATGAAGAGCGGGTCGCTCGTGTGACCCGCTGAGGCGATTCCGGAAAAGTCCAGATGGCCGGTCGTCCCGTAGACGAGCGCCGAACCGAAGAGGAGCACCGCGGACCCGAAGCTCCCCACGATGAGGTATTTGAGCCCGGCCTCGAGCGAGCTCACCACGTCCACGTCGAACGCGCACAGGATGTACAGCGAGATGGAGAACCACTCGAGGCCGAGGAAGAGCGTCAGCAGGTTGTTCGCGGCGACCAGGAAGATCATCCCCGCGCCGGCCGACGCCAGGAGCGCGAAAAACTCGCCCGCGTGCCTCCAGCCGCCGCGCCCGGAATAGGCGACCGCGACGCAGAGGAGCCCCGAGGCGGCGATGATCATCTGCGCGAGCGCCGCGAGCTGATCGCGCTGGATTGCTCCCGCGATGACCGCATGCCCGTCGGCGCTGTGGTTGTAGAGGACGCCGGCGGCGATGAGCGCGCCGAGGAAGCCGAGCGCGCAGACGATGGCGGCGAGCTGCTTCTCGACCGACTTGGGGACGAGGACGGCGAACATCATCGCTATCGCCGCTGCGGCCAGGAGGACGAGCTCGGGCGCGAGTGCGGCCCAGTCGATAGTCGGCGTCTGGATCACGGTGTCATCACGCCCTGGGTTGCCGGTCTACGTTCAGGCAGCGTCATGCACTTGTTGATCCGGGGTTGTGTCGGGATCTCGGTGCAGCTCACCTGGGCGGCCTGTGCGACAGCGGGGAAGGGAGAAAAAGCCCCGTTCGGAAACGAGTGTCCGCTGACCGCCGCCGGCCAGACCGATAACGCCAGTAGACACGCGACGAGCGGGACAATGACGCCGAGCTCCGCCGGCCGCAGGTCGAGTGCGGCGTCGGTGACCAGGCCGCCGCGCTTCCGGTGCAGCACTGCGGAGATAAGCCGCAGCATGTACATCGCCGCGAGCACGATCGCGATCGCGCCGATGACGCCGTACAGCCATCCGGTCTGGAAGACGCCGGCGAGGATGAGGAACTCACCCGCGAACGCACCGGAGCCCGGCACTGCCAGGGCGATGATCCCCGTCGTCATCAGCACGGTCGCGAGCATGGGTCTGCCTTTGGCCATGCCTCCCAGGAAGGCGAAATCGTCCGTCGTCGTACGACGTAACACGCTCCCGGCCAGCAGGAAGAGGGCCGCGGAGATGAGCCCGTGGTTGATCATCTGCAGCACGGCGCCGTCGAAGCCGAGCGAGTTTCCGGCGAAGAGCCCGAGCGTGATCAGCCCCATCTGCGCCAGGCTCGAGTAAGCGACGACGCCGCGCATGTCGGGTGCCCGGAACGCGATCAGCGACCCGTACACGAGGCCGATCGCGGCGAGGACCAGGATCGCGGTGCGCACGTCTGCCGTAGGCCCGGGGAACTTGCGGATCGCAATGGCCAGGAACCCGTACGCAGCCGCTTTGGAGACCACGCCCGACAGCACGCCGGCGACCTCCGGCGACGACTCCCGGTAGGCGTCCGGCAGCCAGCCGTGGAACGGGAAGAGGGGCGCCTTGACGGCGAACGCGGCGGCGAAGCCGAGGAAGATCCAGATGCTGGACGACGTCCCGCTCGAGATCAGGTCGAAGGTCCCCTGCTGGAGGCCGAAGACGATGATCGACGCCAGCATCAGCAGCGAGCCGACCATCGTGTAGATGACGAACTTGACGGTGGCGCCGAGCCGCCCGGCACCGCCCCACACGCCGACGAGGACGTAGAGCGGGATCAGCATCCCCTCCCAGAAGGCGTAGAAGAGGAGGAGATCCAGCGCGGCAAAGACGCCGATGATCGCTCCGGTCAGGAGCAGCATCAGCCCGAAGTACGCGCGCGCCCGCTCGCGTCCCGTCCAGAACGCGTACCCGACCGCGCACGCCATCACGACGACCGTCAGCCCTGCCAGCCAGAGCGAGAAGCCGTAGAAACCGACGTGGTAGGAGACGTGCAGGTCGCTGAACCAGTTCTGCTGTGCCTGGAACTGGATTCCGCCCGAGAAGTCGAAGCGGACGACCATGTCGATCCACAGGCCGACCTCGACCAGCGAGATGAGAAACGCGAGCGAGCCCGTCCAGAAGCGCGAGAACGGGATGAGCCACAGGAGGAGCGCGCCGCCGACGGGGATCAGGATCAGGGCGGTAATCACGGATGATCCGCCGGGCGGGTCATCTAGCGGACCGCCACGAAGACGATTGCGAGAACGGCCGCGCCGGCCGCGATCGCCAGCGCGTACAGGCGGACGAGCCCCGTCTGGATGCGGCTCGTGTCGGTTCCGAGCCCGCGCACGAAGTTCGCGATCGTGCCCACGGAGCTGAGCAGGGGCGCCTCGACGAACCAGGCCAGCGAGCGGGCGAGGAAGACCGCCGGCTTGTAGAAGACGGCGTCGTACAGCTCGTCGAAGTAGAACTTGCGCTCGAGCACATTCTGAACGACCGGGTATCGGGGCACCTCGACCGAGCGGCGCGAGTAGAGCGACCACGCGATCCAGATTCCCAGCGCGCCGGCGATGACGCCGCACAGGCTCGAGACGGCTTCCTGGGTGCCCGAGGCGTCCACGAGCGGTGGCGCGACGGGGTCGAGGAAGGTCGAGATCGGCGTCCAGAACGGCGCGAACTGGATCCAGCCGCCGAACGTCGCCAGCACGGCCAGCACCGCGACAGGCGCGGCCAGCGAGATCCCGACGAGGTCCTTCTTCAGCGCGTGGAAGTGCTCGCGGACGAACGCGGACGGCTCGCCGCCGAAGACCATGAACAGCATCCGGAACGTGTAGATCCCCGTCAGCACCGCGCCGGCGATTCCAACGACCCAGAGCACGGCGCCGTACGAGCCCTCGGCCAGCGCCGCGGCGAGGATCGGGTCCTTGGAGAAGAAGCCGGAGAAGGGCGGGATCGCGACGAGCGCCAGCGACCCGGCCAGGAAGGCGATGTACGTCAGCGGCAGGTACTTGCGTAAGCCGCCCATCTTCCGCATGTCCTGCTCGCCCATGAGCGAGTGGATGACGATGCCGGCCGCCATGAAGAGGAGGGCCTTGAAGAACGCGTGCGTCATCAGGTGGAACATCCCGTTCGCGTACGCCCCGATGCCGACCGCGAGGAACATGTAGCCGATCTGGGACATGGTCGAGTAGGCGATCACGCGTTTGATGTCGGTCTGGACGAGCGCGATGAAGCCCGCGAGCAGGATCGTGGCCGCTCCGAGCCCCGCGGCCAGGTCCTGGACCACCGGCGCGAGCTCGAAGAGCGGAGCCGTACGCACGATCAGGAAGACGCCGGCGGTGACCATCGTCGCGGCGTGAATAAGGGCGCTGACCGGCGTCGGGCCCTCCATCGCGTCCGGCAACCATGTATGGAGCGGCAACTGAGCGGACTTGGCGACCGCCCCGCCGAGCAGGCCGAGCGCGATCAGGTTCGTGACGGTCGAGCTGAGGCCGTCGGCGCGCCCGAACGAGAGCGCGTAGTCGAGCGTCCCGGTGTGCTGGATGAGCAGGAAGAGGGCGATCGCGAAGGTCGCGTCGCCGAACGCGTTCATGATGAACGCCTTCTTGGCCGCGGCGACCGCGCTCGGCCGCTCGTGCCAGAACCCGATCAGCAGGTAGGACGACAGACCGACCAGGCCCCAGCCGGCGAGCAGGATCAGCAGGTTCCCCGACTGGACGAGCAAGAGCATCGAGAACACGAACAGCGCCATGTACGCGAAGTAGCGGCGCTCCTCGTCGTCTCCGTCCATGTACCCGATCGAGTAGGCGACGATCAGGAAGCCGACCCCGGAGACGATCAGCATCATGAAGACCGAGAGTGGGTCGAGCAGGATGGAGAGGCCGACGTGGAAGTTCCCCGCGGTCAGCCACTCCCAGCCGGTGGAGAGGTGCGAGCGCGCGTCGGCGTCTTCTCCGAGCAGCCCGATGAAGGCGACGAGCGCGCCGATGAACGAGACGAGGACGGACCCGGAGGCGAGGAAGCCGGCGCCACGCCGCGTGAGCCGCTGGCCGAGCAGCGTGATCGTGACCGCCGCCGCCAGCGGGCTCCCGAGACAGATCCAGGCGGCGCTGATCACCCGCGGAGCGTCGAGAGCTTGTCGACGTCGAGGGCGAGATGCCGGCGCGCCATGGCGACGATGAGGCCGAGGCCGACGACGACCTCCGAGGCGGCGATCGCCATCACCGCGAGCGCGAACACCTGGCCGCCCAGGCCGCCCTGGTGGCGGGCCATCGCGATCAGCGCGAGGTTCCCGCCGTTCAGCATGATCTCGAGCGAGAGCAGGACGATCAGCGGGCTGCGGCGGATGAGCACGCCGACGGCGCCGGTCACGAACAGGACGGCGGCGACGACGAGGTAGGCGGCGATGTCCGGGCCTCTCATCGCGTGTCGGATCCCCAATGCTGTCTCCTGGCGAAGGACCCGAGGACGACCCCGCCGAGCGCGGCGACGAGCAGCACGATCGAGGTGATCTCGAAGGCCAGCAGGTGGTCGGTCAGGAACGCCTTCCCGATCGCGGCCGGGCTCCCGAACGACTCGGAGACCTTCGCGTGCGAGAGGCTTCCGCCCGCCTGCAGCCCGAGGGCGACGATGATCTCGACCAGCAGCGCTCCCGCCGCCGCGACCGCGCCTATCGTCTGCCAGCTCGGCCCTCCCGCCCAGGGGGCGTCCACGCGCCCTCCCAGGTAGGCGATCACGAACAGGAACATGACCATGACCGCGCCGGCGTAGATCAGTACCTGCGCGGCGGCGACGAACTCGGCCGAGAGGAGCAGGTAGAGGACGGCGAGCGAGCCGAGATTCCCGATCAGCGCGAGCGCCGAGTAGAACGGGTTCGAGAACGTGATGACCGCGATGCCGGAGCCGAGGCAGGCGAAGGCGGCGAGCACCCAGACGGCCCAGACGAGGAAATTCGCCACTAACGGTCACCTCGGCGCGAGGGGGCCGTCAACCTACGACTCTTCCTTGTAGTAGGGGATCGGCGTGTCGTAGAGATCGCGGTCGGCGACCGGGACGCGCTTGATCGGCTCGGCCAGCAGCATGTCCTTCGTGTATATGAGGTCGTCGCGGGAGTACTCGGAGAGCTCGAACTCCTGCTCGAGCGTGATCGCGTCGAAGGGGCACGCGAGCTCGCAGTAGCCGCAGAAGATGCACCGCGAGAGGTTGATCTCGTAGATGCGCGCGTAGCGCTCGCCGGCCGAGACGCGGTTGGCCGCGGTGTTCTCCGCCGCGACCACGCGGATGCAGTCAGCCGGGCACGCCGCCGCGCAGAGCGAGCAGCCGACGCACTTCTCCAGCCCGTTCTGATGGCGCCAGAGGCGGTGGCGGCCGCGGAAACGCGGGTAGAGCGGCCGCTTGTACTCGGGGTACTGCTGCGTGATCGGCTTCCCGAAGATCTTGCGGAAGGTGACCGCAAAGCCCTTGAGCGTCTCGACGGGCTGGGGGCTCAAACCCACACCACCAGAAGCGCCGTGATCACCGCATTGAGCGTCGCCACCGGCAGGAGCACCTTCCAGCCGAAGCGCATCAGCTGGTCGTAACGCAGGCGCGGCAGCGTCGCCCGCAACCAGATGAAGACGAAGAGGAAGGCGCCCAGCTTGAGGAGGAACCAGATCGGCCCGAGGTTCCACGGCCCGTCCCATCCGCCCAGGAAGAGCGTCACCGCCAGCCCGGAGAGCGTGATCATGTTGATGTACTCGGCCGTCGAGAAGAGGCCGAAGCGCATGCCGCTGTACTCGGTGTGGTAGCCCGCGACGAGCTCGGTCTCGGCCTCGGGGAGGTCGAACGGCGGTCGGTTCGTCTCGGCGATCCCGGCGATGAAGAAGACGACAAGGCCGACGATCTGCGGCCCGATGAACCACTCGGTCTCCTGCTGCTTGTGGACGATGTCCACGAGCGAGAGCGACTGTCCCATCATGACCACGCCGAGCACGGAGAGCGCCAGCGAGACCTCGTACGAGACCATCTGCGCGCACGTCCGCATCGAGCCGAGCAGGGAGTACTTCGACTCGCTCGCCCAGCCGCCCACCATGAACGCGTAGATCCCGATCGAGCCGAGCGCGAAGATCAGGATGAGCGAGATCGGCGTGTCGACGATCCAGCCGCCGACGAAGTAGCCGCCGATGTCCCAGCCGGGGCCCCAGGGGATGACGGCGAAGGACAGGAGCGCGGTGAAGCCGGCGAGCGCGGGCATCGCGATGTAGAGGACATCGATGGCCGCGGCGGGATAGAAGTGCTCCTTGCGCAGGAGCTTGACCAGGTCCGCGATCGGCTGGAGCAGTCCGAAGGGGCCTGCGCGGTTCGGCCCGTAGCGCTCCTGCATGCGGCCCAGAACCTTGCGCTCGAGCCAGGTCATGTAGGCGAACGCGACCATGACCAGGTTGATGATCAGGAGCGCCTTGATGAGGCTGATCCACCAGGGCTCGGGGCTCATACCCTGGAGACCTCCACTCCGGATTGCAGCTCTGCCGTGTGCTCCTCGGCGGCACGCGCGACGCCCGCCCGCAGCCTCCTGCTGACGCGGGCGCGCAGCTCGACCGACGTCCCGTTCGAGCTGACGCGGACGGCGTCGCCGCTCGCGATCCCGCGCGAGGACGCGTCCTCGGCCGACAGCTCGATCTCCGCCTGGGGCCGCTGGAACTGGAGCTCGTGCACCCGCTCCACCGCCGGCCCCGAGAAGAGAGGCCGGAAACGGAGCAGGCGCAGCGGGCCGCCGCCCGCGGTCCTGGTTTCGGCCGCCGGGGCGGCCTCGGCTTCCTCGCCGGGCTGCGCCCGCGGCGGCAGCGCCGCCTGCTCGCCGACCTCGCCGTAGGGGATCCCGCCGTACGCGCGCGCCGAGATCTCCTCGAAGACCTGCGCGGGGTAGGGCGAGAGCTCGACGTCGAAGCGCTCCGCCAGCTTGGCGAGCCAGGCGAGCTCGTCGGGGCCCGGCGGGATGACCGCACGCCGCAGGCGCTGGGCCCGGCCCTCGAGGTTCACGTACGTCCCGTCGCGCTCGAGGTAGCTCGTCCCGGGCAGGACGAGGTCGGCCCAGCCGCGGACGAGCTGTCCGAACATCGCGATCGCGAGCACCGACTCGGCGTGCTCGGCGAGCTTGCGGACGTTCGGGTCGGCCGCGGCCTCGTCGCCGGAGACGATCAGGAGCTTGATGGGCTGCGGGTTCGGGGCGGTCTCGTCCGCCGCGCACGCCCATGCGTCGGCCACGCCGCGCGCGTTGGGCGCAGAGGGCAGGTGGAAGGCGCCCGAGCCGTCCTTAGCCGCCAGGCCGAGCTCGTGCGCGAGTGCCGCCAGCGTGACGCCGCCGTGACCGCCGGCGCCCGACCAGATGAGGATCGCGCGCTCGCTTCCGCGGATCCTTTCGCTCAGCTCGGCGTCGCCCCGCAGAGCGTCCGCCGCCGCGCCGGGCGCGGCCCGGACGTCCCCGGCGGGCCCGACCGTGACGATCTCGGCGCCGTTCCGGCGCGCGAGCTTGATCCACATGTCCACGATCGGCGCGCGGTCGGAGACACGCTCGTCGCCGAGGACGACGACGATCTGCGCGTCGCGGATCGCCGATAGCGGCAGCCTGAAGCAGTCGAGCGCGTCGCTCGTCTCCTCCGGCAGCATCGCCGTGTGCGCGCCGAGGCCCGTGCGCATGAGCTTGGCGAGGCCGTACGCGAGCTCGACCGTCTCGGAGCCGGACAGGGCGGTGACGATCTTTCCCTCGGCGCGGCGCAGCATCTCGACGGTGCGATCGACGGCGTCGTCCCAGGAGATCTCGTCATAGCCCAGCCGGCGCACGCGCAGCTGGGGGTCGGCGATCCGGTCGCGCGCATACAGGTGCGGGTAGGCGAAGCGGCCCTTGTCGCACAGCCAGCCCTCATCCACTTCGGGGTGGTTGCGCGACTGGATTCGCTTGACCTTCCCCTCGCGCGTCGTCGCGCTGATGTTGCAGCCGACGGGGCACAGGCCGCAGACGGTGGGTGAGTCCTGGATCTCCCACGGCCGCGCCTCGAAGCGGTACTGGGTGGACGTGAGCGCGCCGACCGGGCAGAGCTCGATGACGTTCCCCGAGAACGGTGCGCGGTAGGGCTCGTCCTCGAAGGTCGCGATCATCGACTGCGCGCCGCGGTTGCGCGCGATCAGCTGGCCGTCCTCGGCGACCTCCTCCGAGAAGCGCGTGCAGCGGTAGCAGAGGATGCAGCGCTCGCGGTCGAGGGCGATGAGCGGGCTGATCGGGATCGGCTTGTCGAACGTCCGCTTGGGGAAGGTCATGCGCGTCTTCCCCGGCCCGTAGCGGAAGGTCAGGTCCTGCAGCGGGCACTCGCCGCCCTTGTCGCAGACGGGGCAGTCGAGGGGATGGTTGACGAGGATGAACTCGAGGACGGAGTGCTGCGACTCCGCCGCCTTCGGGGAGGTCTGCGCCGTGTGCACGACCATCCCGTCCGTCGCCGTGAGCGTGCAGGCGGCCTGCGGCTTGGGCATCCCGTCCACCTCGCACAGGCACATGCGGCAGGCGCCGATCGGCGCCCCCAGGCGCGGCTCGTAACAGAAGATCGGGATCTCGATTCCGGCCTCGAGCGCCGCCTCGACGATCCCGAGGCCCTTCGGCACCTGAACGTCGCGGCCGTCGACGGTGACGGTGACCAGCTCTGGCACGCTCACCTTAAACCCTCAAGAGGCCAATGGCTCGCCGGGACAGTTTCCGCATAACGGCGCGGTTTTGGCACAACCGGGGTCTGACCCCGGTATTCAGGTTTCTATTCACGAGGGCACCTCGGCCATGGGGTGGTGCGCGTGCTGGTCCACGGGCGCGAATACCCCCTCGAGCGAGGACTCGCCGCCGAAGGGACAGCCGCCCTCGTCGATGTGCCGCTGGAACTCGTCGCGGAACGTGCGCGCGTACTCGAGCACCGGGCCGGCGGCGAAGTCGCCCAGCGCGCACAGGCAGCGCCCCAGGATCCGGTCGGCCACGTTCACCAGCAGGTCGAGCTGCGCCTGGTCGGCGTGACCGGCCTCCAAGGCGTGCAGCAGCTGAACCATCCAGCGCGTTCCCTCGCGGCACGGCGTGCACTTCCCACACGACTCGTGCATGTAGAACTGGGTGGAGCGCAGGGCCAGCTGCACCATGCACGCACGGTCGTCGATCACGATGAGCGCCGCGGCGCCGAACTGCGAGCCGACCTCCGCGACCGAGTTGTAGTCGAGCGGCGTATCGATCAGGTCGGGCGTCATCACCGTGGTGGACGAGCCGCCGGGGATGATCGCCTTGAGCTCGCGGCCGTCCGGGATCCCGCCGCCGAGGTCGTAGACCAACTCGCGCATCGGGGTCCCCAGCTCGAGCTCGTAGCTGCCGGGATTCACAACGTTGCCCGACAAAGAGAAGACGACGGTGCCGGGCGAGGTCTCGGGGCCGATGGAGGCGTACCACTGGCCGCCCTTCTGGATGATCGGCGGGACGGTGGCGACCGTCTGCACGTTGTTGATGAGCGTCGGCGAGCCGTACAGGCCGCTGACGGCCGGGAACGGAGGACGCGAGCGCGGCTGGCCGCGCTTCCCCTCGAGCGACTCGAGCAGCGCCGACTCCTCGCCGCAGATGTACGCGCCGGCGCCGCGATGGAGGACGATGGTCACGTCCTCGAGCAGCCCGGCCGTGCGCGCGTCCTCGAGCGCGCCGCGCATCACCTCGAACACGTCGAGGTACTCGCCTCGCAAGTAGATGAAGACGTTCTTCGACTCGATCCCGTGGGCCGTGCACAGGCAGCCCTCGATCAGCCGGTGCGGGTTCTTGAGCATGATCTCGCGGTCCTTGAACGTGCCCGGCTCGGATTCGTCGGCGTTGACGCACAGGTAGGTCGGCTTGCCGGTGCCCTTGGCCAGGAAGCTGGCCTTGCGTCCCATGGGGAAGCCGGCGCCGCCACGGCCGCGCAGGTTCGCCGTCATGAGCTCCTCGATGATCTTCTCGGGCTCCATCCCGCGCGCCTTGCGCAGCGCCTCGTAGCCGCCGATCGCCTCGTACTCGGAGAGCTGCGTCAGGTCGCGCTCGTCCGCGTGCGCGAGTGCGATCTCGTCAATCCCCACTGCGCACCCCCTCCACGATGCCGGGGACGTCGCCAGGCTTTACGGGCTCGACGTAGCGGCCGTCCACGGTGACGACGACCGCTGTGCCACAGCCGCCGGCGCACTCGATCGCGCGCAGCGTGAACTCTCCGTCCTCCGACGTCTCGCCGGGCGCGGCGCCGACCTCGCGCTCGAATGCCTCCAGCACTTGCTGGGCGCCCACGAGCGCGCAGGACAGGTTCGTGCACACCTCGACGAGATGCTTCCCGACGGGCTCCAGATGGAGCATGTCGTAGAAGGACGCGACCGCCTGCACTTGCGCCGGCGTCAGCTCCAGAGCCTCCGCGACCTCGGCCAGCGCCTCCGGCGGTAGCCAGCCGCCGTGTCGTTCCTGCGCGAGCCGGAGGGCCGGGAGGACGGCCGACCGCTCCATCGGATACTGCGCCTTGATCTGCTGCACCTCGTCGTAGAACGCCGCGCTCACGCCCCTCGCCGCCTTCGGCATGCGCGCGGCGGAGCCACGCTCCGCCGAAGGCTGACGCCGCTCGCGGCAGGATGCTGCGCCGGCGGCGCTTGGCCGTACTGGTTTGTACTGTCCTGCGCGCCACCGGCTTGCCTCCTTTGCGAGCGGCGCCCGAGGAACGTGAGCGTGCTCATCGGTCGACCTCGCCCATGACGGTGTCGAGCGAGCCGACGATCGCGATCAGGTCGGCGACGAGCGCGTCGGACATGCAGGTCGCGGTCGCCTCGAGCGCGACGAAGGAGGGCGCGCGGAACTTGACCCGCCACGGCTTCGGCCCTCCGCTGGAGACGACGTAGCAGCCGAACTCGCCGCGCGGCGACTCGATCGGGATGTAGACCTCGCCCTCGGGGACGCGGTAGCCCTCGGTCACGATCTTGAAGTGGTGGATCAGCGACTCCATCGAGGTGTGGAGCTCGTGCCGCGGCGGCAGCACGAACCGCCGGTCGTCCACGATCCACGGCTCGCCGACCATCCCCTCCAGCCGGTCGAGCGCCTGCGCCACGATCCTGGTCGACTCGCGCATCTCCACCATGTGCACGCGGTAGCGGTCGTAGACGTCGCCGTTGTAGTAGACGGGCACGCGGAAATCGACCTCGTCGTACGCGAGATACGGCTGGCTCTTGCGGAGATCCCAGTCGACGCCGGACGCGCGCAGCACCGGGCCGGACTGCCCCAGGGCGAGCGCGTCGGCCGCGCTCAGCAGCCCCAGGCCCTTGGTCCGCTCCAGCCAGATCGCGTTGCGGTCGAGGATCATCTCGTACTCGTCGACCGCCCCCGGCATCCGCTCGGTAAAGGCGCGGCACTCGGGGAAGAACCCGCGCGGGATGTCCTCCGCGAGCCCGCCGGCCTGGAAGTAGCGCGTGTGCATGCGCGACCCGCAGCAGAGCTCGAACAGGTCGAGGATGCGCTCGCGCTCGCGGAAGCAGTACCAGAACATCGAGATCGCGCCGAGCTCGAGAGCGCCTGTCGCCAGCCACACGAGGTGCGAATGGATGCGGTTCAGCTCGCACAGCAGCATTCGCATCCACGAGGCCTTCGGCGGGATCTCGACCCCCAGCAGCCTCTCGATTGCGAGGACGAATGCGAGCTCGTTGTTCTGGAACGAGACGTAGTCGATCCGCTCCGGGTAGGTGATCGCCTTCCACCACGTCTTCTGCTCCATGTTCTTCTCGAAGCCGGTGTGCAGGTAGCCGACCACCGCGGCGAGGCCGACGACGTTCTCGCCGTCCAGGTCGACGATCAGTCGCAGGACCCCGTGCGTGGAGGGATGGTTCGGGCCGAAGTTGACCTGGAGGATGTCGTCGTCCTCGCGGAGCGACTGGTCGAGCTGGAGCACCGTCGGGATGGGCGAGGGGATGCGCGTCCCGCGGTAGATTTCCGGCCTGCCGGGCGCGATCGTCATTCTTCTCCGGAGAAGCGCACCGGCTCGCCGCCGATCGGATAGTCCTTGCGCAGCGGATGGCCTTCCCAGTCGTCGTCCATGAGGATGCGGACGAGGTTCGGGTGGCCCTCGAAGGAGATGCCCATCATGTCCCAGGCCTCGCGCTCGTGCCAGTCGGCGGTCGGCCACACGTTCACGACGCTCTGCACCGAATCGCCGTCGTCCACCCAGACCTGGACGCGGACGCGGCGTCCGTCCGGGATCGCCAGCAGGTGGTAGTTGACGCAGAAGCGCGTCGGGCGAGGATCGGGAAGGCGCGCGAGGCCCCAGGAACCGGGTGCATTGATGTTGCGGCCGGCCGCCGAGCCCTTGTAACCGGCGACCTGCTCCTTCGACTGCGGCCAGCCGAGGTAGTCGGTGGCGGCGATATCGGCGAGCACGTTGAACCCTTCCTCGTCGCGGAGGTGGAAGGACGCCTCGCGCAGCCGCGCCGGGTCGACGATCAGCGTCGTCTCCCCGTAGGCCTCCTTCGTCTCTACGAGCCCGGGAACCCCCTCGTACGTCACTCCGCGACCCCGCGGATCTCGTACGCGGGGGGCACGCCCGCGTGGATCTTCTCCTGCAGCCGGACGATCCCCTCGACGAGCGCCTCGGGGCGCGGCGGGCAACCGGGGACGTGGATGTCGACCGCGACGATCTTGTCCACTCCCTGCAGGACGGTGTAGTTGTTGAACATCCCGCCGGAGCTGGCGCAGGCGCCCATCGCGATGACCCACTTGGGCTCGAGCATCTGGTCGTAGATCTGGCGGAGCGGTGCGGCCATCTTGTGGGCGACGCGGCCGGAGACGATGAGGAGGTCGGCCTGGCGCGGTGACGACCGGAAGACCTCGGCGCCGAATCGCGCGATGTCGTAGCGCGCCGAGACGATGGACATCATCTCGATTGCACAGCAGGCGAGGCCGAACGTGTCCGGCCAGATCGAATAGCCCTGCGCCCACGCGACGGCCTTCTCCACGGTGGTCAGGCCGAGTCGGCTCTCGAGGTCGCCGAGCTCTTCCTCGAAGACGCCGGGGCCCTTCCCGCGCCAGAGAACGCGCTCGCTCTTCAGGCCGTAATCGGCGAGGCGCTTCTTGTTCACCGCCACTCGAGCGCTCCCTTCCGCCAGACGTACACGTAGGCCAGAGCGAGGATGAGGATGAAGAACGCCAGCTCGGAGAAGCCGAACCAGCCGAGGGCGTGCAGCTGCACCGCGAGCGGGTACAGGAAGACGATCTCGATGTCGAAGACGATGAAGAGCATCGCCGTCAGGTAGAAGCTGATCGTGAAGCGCTGCTGCGGCAGCGGCCCGGTCGACACGCCGGACTCGAAGGGGATGGTGCGCGCGCGTACGCGCTTACTCGGACGCGTCGACAGGACGAACGAGAGCATGATCAACGAGGTCGGGATCGCGAGCGCGAACAGCCCGTAGATGAGGAACGGGAGCCACTTGTCGACTGTCGCGCCGAGCACTTCCACCCTTCCTTCTCCGACCGGAATCGGACGTTAGCAAAGGTCGCACGAGCGAGCCGGAAAACGGCTCAACGATGCTAGAACGCGGTGTTACAAAGTCGCGTAGGAAGTCGGCGTGGAAGAGCAATCCCGTATCCGGACGCAACCGCTCGCATCGCCGACGGAGATCTCGGTGCAGCGTCTCGCGACCGTCCTTGCGGACGACGGAGGAGAGGGCTCGGCGCGGGCAGCTTTCGAATTCGCTGACAGGGCACGTTGCTACCATGGCCGCATGGCAACGATCGAGCGCTCCGACACCCTGATCACGCTCACCGAGGCGGCTGCGGACAAGATCAAGCAGCTCATGGCCGAGGAGAACGAGGTCGCGGTTCTGCGGGTCGCCGTCCAGGGCGGCGGCTGCTCCGGCTTCGAGTACGCGCTCGGCTTCGATCGCGGAGCGCAGGAGGGCGACCTCGAGCTGAACATGCACGGCGTGGAGGTCGTCGTCGACCCGTACAGCGCGCCGTACCTCCAGGGCGCGACGATCGACTTCCTGAACGGCCTGCAGGAGTCGGGCTTCAAGATCGACAACCCGAACGTCTCCGCCTCCTGCGGCTGCGGGCACTCGTTCCAGGTGGAGGAGGGCGAAGCGCCCGCCGACACCGCCGGTGGCTGCGGCTCCGGCTGCTCCCACTAGAGTCTCCTGTCTACGGACTCCGTCGTTGACATCACCATTCTCGGCGCAGGCCCGAGCGGGCTGGCCGCCGCGTACTACGCGGGCCACCGCGACGCCACAGTCCGCATCGTCGAGAGCCTCGAGCAGCTCGGCGGGCAGGTGGCGGCCGTGTATCCGGAGAAGCACGTCTACGACGTCGCCGGCTATCCGAAGATCCTGGCCCAAGAGCTCGTCGACCGCTGCGCCGAGCAGGGCCTCCAGTACGGCGCGCAGGTGCACCTGGGCGAGGAGGTGCAGACGCTCGAGCGGATCGACCAGAACGGCGAGGAGCTGCTCTCGGTCTCGACCAACAAGGGCGGCCCGTACCTCTCGCGCGCGCTGATCATCACCGCCGGACACGGAGCGTTCGAGCCGCGCAAGCTCGTCATCGACGGGATCGACGAGTGGGAGGGCCGAGGCCTCCACTACTTCGTGCGCGAGAAGGAGGTCTTCCGCGGTGCGCGCTGCATCATCATCGGCGGCGGCGACTCGGCGCTGGACTGGACGCTCGGCCTGCAGGACACCGCCGCGCATCCGATCGCGCTCATCCACCGCCGTGACCGGTTCCGCGCACTCGAGTCCTCGGTGAACGAGGCACGCGAGCTGGAGGAGAAGGGCCAGGTCCGGATCCTCACGCCGTACGAGGTGCGCGAGGTCCACGGCGACGGACAGATCCAGGCCGTGACGGTGGAGAACACGAACACCAGCGAGACGGAGCAGGTCGGCTGCGACGCGCTCATCACGCTGCTCGGCTTCCACTCCCATCTCGGCGCGATCGCCGAGTGGGGCCTGGAGCTCGAGGGAAAGCGCCAGATTCGCATCGACCCGATGACCTGCCTGACGAACCTCCCCGGCGTCTACGCCGCGGGCGACGTAGCCGGGTACGAGGGGAAGATCACGCTCATCACCATCGGGATGGGTGAGGCCGCCATCGCGGCGAACAACGCGGTGGCGTCGATCCGCGGCGAGAAGGTCCAGCCGAAGTACTCGACGGACTGACTCGTGAACCTCGAAGCTGCGCGGCGGCTTCTTCCGGATTTCGACGTCGTCGGCATCTCGCCGCTCGACGGCGGGGAGGTGCACGCCAACTACGGAATTCGCACCGCCGACGGCGGCGAGCTCGTCCTGAAGGTCTACCGCGGCGAGCTGAGCTGGAAGCGCGACAAGGAGGCCTTCCTGCTCCGGCTGGTCGCGGGCCGCATACCGGCGCCGGAGGTCGTCCACGAAGGCGCGGGCTTCCTCCTCATGACGCGCCTGCCGGGCACGCCGGCGCGCTTCAGCGAGGCCGATCCGGTCGAGGTCAGCCGCCGGCTCGGGCGCCTGCTGCGTGATCTGCACGCCATCACCTTCGACAGCTTCGGCTACATCGAGACGCGAGTAACCGGCCCCGTGGCCACGAACCTCGAGTACATGCGCCTCCGGATCGAGCGGAAGGTGCGCAGCGGCCCGCCGGAGCTGCGCGGCGCGCTCGAGCGCCACTACGCCGAGCACGAGGCGGCTTTCGAGGGCTGCACCCAGGCCGTTCTCTGCCACAACGACGCGCACGACGCCAACGTCCTGGTCGAGAACGGGCGCATTACGGGACTGATCGACTGGGAGAACGCCGTTGCTGCCGATCCGATCTTCGACCTCGCCAAGGCATGGGCGTTCTCGGACGGTCGCAGCGACGAGACGCTCGCAGCGCTGCTCGAGGAGTACGGGCCGCTACGAGCCGACTGGCGCGAAGCCTTCGACCTGTATGTCGTCGACCATTTGCTGGAGCTGTGGATCTGGTTCCACCAGCTCGGTGTGACCGATCCGCTGCCGGAGCTGGAGGGTTACCTCGCGAGGCGGCTCAGTGCCTGAGTTTCTTCCGGGCGCGGAGCTCGCCCGCGCGTTCTACGACGAGGTGGTCGCCCGGATCGTCGTCGGCGTGCCCCACTCGGCTGCATTCCTCGGCTACGGCTCGGACGTCCTCGGCTACGACACGGAACGCTCGACCGACCACGGCTGGGGACCGCGGCTGCAGATCTTCACCGAGGCGCAGCTGGATCTCGAGTCTGAGCTTCCGGAGACGTTCCGGGGGTGGCCGGTTCGCTACGGCTGGGATGACCATGAGGTCCGGCATCGCGTTGACGTCACACCGCTCGGCGCGTGGCTCCACGAACGGCTTGGCTTTGATCCACGAGGCGGCATCGCGACGCGCGACTGGCTGACGACGCCGCAGCAGCTCCTGCTCGAGATCACCGCCGGCCCGGTCTTCCACGACGGCCTGGGTGAGGTCGAGCCCCTCCGTGCCCAGCTCGCCTGGTACCCGCACGACGTCTGGCTCTGGCTGCTGGCCGCCCAGTGGCGGCGTCTCGACCAGGAAGAGCCGTTCGTCGGACGGACGGCGGAGGTCGGCGACGATCTGGGCTCGCGCGTGCTCGCCGCGAGGCTCGCGCGCGATCTGATGCGGCTCTGCTTCCTCCTGGAACGGCGCTACGCCCCGTACGCGAAGTGGTTCGGCACGTCGTTCAAGGAGCTCGACGCAGCCAGTGAGGTGGGGCCGCCGCTCGAGCGCGCGACTGCCGCGACCGACTTCCCGACGCGGGAGGAGGCCCTGGTGGAGGCGTTCGAGGCCGTGGCCCGGCGACACAACGCGCTCGGCCTGACGGAGGAGATCGATCCGACCGTCCGCCTCTTCCACGCGCGGCCGTTTCGCGTCATCGGCTCCGCTCGTTTCGCCGACGCCTGCCTCGCTCGCGTCGAAGACGAGTGGCTCCGCACGCTCCCGCTGATCGGCGGCATCGACCAGTGGAGCGACTCGACCGACGTCCTCAGCGACCCGGTGCTTGCCCGCAAGCTCGGCAGTAGACTCGAACCGTGAGCGTCGAAGAGCGACAGGAGCTCTGGGGCCCGGAAACCCGCAAGGCGATCGAGAACTTCCCCGTCTCCGGCGAGCCGATTCCCGCACCCGTCGCGCGCTGGCTCGGCCGGATCAAGGCCGCCGCCGCCCGCGTGAACGCGGAGCTGGGACTGCTGGACGCGGACAAGGCAGAGCGCATCGCCGCGGCCGGCGACCGCATCGCCGCCGGCGAGCTCGACGACCAGTTCCCGCTCGACGTCTTCCAGACCGGTTCGGGCACGTCGTCGAACATGAACGCGAACGAGGTCATCGCCGCGCTCGCGGGCGACGACGTCCACGCGAACGACGACGTGAACATGGGTCAGTCGTCCAACGACGTCTTCCCGACTGCCGTCCACCTGGCCGCCCTGGACGAGCTGACGCACACGCTCCTCCCTGCGCTCGACACGCTCGCCGAGTCGCTGGAGGAGAAGGCGACCGAGTTCGCCGACGTGGTCAAGTCCGGCCGCACCCACCTCATGGACGCGGTCCCGGTCACGCTCGGCCAGGAGTTCGGCGGCTATGCGGCGCAGATCCGGCAGGGCAGCGCGCGGGTCGAGTCGACGCTCGATCGCGTCGCGCAGGTCCCGCTCGGGGGTACGGCCGTCGGTACCGGGCTCAACACGCATCCCGAGTTCGCCTCCAAGGTGCGCCGGCGGCTGTCCGACGAGACCGGCCTGCGCATCCTTCCGCCCGCCGACGCGTTCGAGTCACAGGCCGCGCGCGACGCGCTGGTCGAGGCCTCCGGCGCGCTGAAGGTCGTTGCCGTCTCGCTCACGAAGATCGCGAACGACATCCGGCTGATGGGGTCCGGCCCTCGCGCGGGGCTCGCCGAGCTGCGGCTCCCGGAGCTGCAGAAGGGGAGCTCGATCATGCCGGGGAAGGTCAACCCGGTCATCCCCGAGGTCGTGACGCAGGTTGCCGTCCAGGTGATCGGCAACGACGCTGCCATCACCTCCGGCGCGATGCAGGGCCACTTCGAGCTGAACGTCTTCGTCCCCGTGATCGCCCGCAACCTCCTCGACTCGATTCGCCTCCTCGGCGCCGCAGCGAGCGTCTTCGCCGACAAGTGCATCGACGGGATCGAGGCGAACCGCGAGCAGCTCGAGCGCTACGCCGAGCTGACGCTTTCCGCCGCGACCGCTCTCAATCCGTACGTCGGCTACGACAAGGCGACCGAGATCGTCAAGGAGGCGGCCGCCTCCGGCCGGTCATTGCGTGAGGTCGCGCGCGATGCGGGCGTGGACGAGGAGACGCTCGACAAGGCGCTCGACTACCGGGCCATGGCCCGGCCGCACGAGTAGTACTCAGTACTTCGGCGGACCTTCGGAGTCGCGCTCGAAGTCGACGCCGGAGGCACCGGCGCCCGAGGCGTACTGGTCCCGGACGCGGATGTCGTCCTTGCGAGACTCGTAGTCCTCTTCGGCCACGTCCCGCTTCGCCTGCGTCATCGACCCCTCTTCCTCCGAGAGCTCGGTCCTGTCCTTGTTCCACCAGGAGCTGATCTTGTGAAAGATTCCCATCGTCTCCAAGACTACTAGTACGCGACCGCACCGCGACCTACTTCGGCGGCGTGGCGCTGCTCGTCTGCGCGGTAGCTCGAGCGTACGAGCGGCCCCGAGAACACGGAGCCGAAGCCGAGCGCCTCGCCCTGCTCGCGGAACCAGCGGAACTCGTCGGGGTGCACCCAGCGGTCGATCGTTGCGTGCTTGGGTGACGGCTGCAGGTACTGCCCGATCGTCACCACGTCCACGCCGTTCGTGCGCAGGTCGCGCATCGTCTCGACCACCTCGTCGTTCGTCTCGCCGAGGCCGACGATGATGCCCGACTTGGTCAGCACGGAGTAGTCGGCGATCTCCTTCGCGCGCTGCAGCAGCCAGAGCGCCTTGTCGTAGGAAGCCTTCGCGCCGCGCATCCGCGCGTGCAGGCGGCGGACGGTCTCGATGTTGTGGTTGAACACCTCAGGGCGGGCGGCGAGGACGGTGCGCAGCGAGTCCTCCTCGCGGTCGAGGAAGTCGGGTGTCAGCACTTCGACCGAGGCCTCGGGCAGCTTTGCCTTGAGCGCCCGGATCGTCGCCGCGTAATGGCCCGCGCCGCGATCCTCGAGATCGTCGCGGTCCACCGACGTGACGACGACGTGCTCGAGGCCCATCCGCTCCGCGCTCGCCGCCAGGCGAAGCGGCTCGAGCGGGTCGGGCGGGCCGTCGGGCTTGCCGGAGTGGACGAAGCAATAGCGGCACGCGCGCGTACACGTGTCGCCGAGGATCTGGAACGTCGCCGTCCCCCGTCCCCAGCACTCGGCGATGTTCGGGCAGCGCGCCTCCTCGCAGATCGTGTGCAGGCCGTTGCCGTGGATGAGCTCCTTGATCTCGGCGTAGCGGGAGTCCGCACTCGGCGCGCGCACCTTCATCCACTCGGGGCGGCGCGGGCGATCGGCAACCGGCAGCGACGGCTTCACGTGTGCCAGTCTACGGACGGTGAGCCCGGAAGCGACCGCGCGTTCCACCAAGGCCGGCCTCGTTCACGACGAGCGCGGCTGGTTCGTGGTCAGCGCCCGCGAAGAGCGCTGGAACGACACCGGCCCGTTCGGCTTCTACTCCAACTTCGAGGGCAAGAAGCCCTTTCCGCAGCTGGGCGTCAACATCAGCGTGCTCGAGCCGGGGCAGGCGGTCGGCGCCTACCACCGCGAGGCCGCACAGGAGGGGTTCCTCGTGCTTGCCGGCACGTGCCTGGCGATCGTCGAGGGTGAAGAGGTTCGGCTGCGCACGTGGGACTACCTCCACTGTCCGCCGGGAACCGCCCACGCCGTGCTCGGTGCGGGCAAGGGGCCGTCGGTCGTTCTCGCCGTGGGGCGGCGCGGGCTGCCCCGGAAGGGCATCGAGTACCTGGAGGACGAGCGCGTGCCGCCGCGCTCAGCCGGCCGGGCTCGCGTCGCTTACCGCGACGGCTGGCTCCCCGAGCTCTAGCTCGAAGACCTCGGCGATCGCGGCGGCCGCGTGGGGCCTGACCTCGTCCAGCGTGACCGGCCGGCCGAGCTCGCGCGCGATCGTGGTGAAGGCCGCATCCTCCAGCCCGCAGGCCGTGATCCAGTCGGTGAAGGGCGCGGGGTCGAGGTCGACGTTGAGGGCGTAGCCGTGCGTCGTCACCCAGCGTGAGATGTGGACGCCGATGGAGGCGATCTTCCGCGGAGGGCTCTCGAGCCACACGCCCGTGAGCCCTTCGATACGCGTCGCCTCGAGGCCGTAGGGCGCTGTGGTGCGGATGATCGCCTCCTCCAGGTCGCGGCAGTACTTGCGGACGTCGCGGCCGTGCCGGTTCAGGTCGAGGATCGGATAGCAGACGAGCTGACCCGGCCCGTGAAAGGTGGACTTGCCGCCGCGGTCGGTATCGACCACCTCGACGTCGGCGGCGGCGGGAAGGTGGAGCTCGCCGTCCTCGGCGCGGCGGCCGAGGGTGATCACGGGCGGATGCTCGAGGAACAGCACCGTGTCGGGCCGCGTCCCGGCGAGCACGTCGGCCGCGATCTGCGCGCTGCAGCGCCCAGGCCTCTCGTAGCCGAATCCGGCCGAGCTGCAGGATCTCGCCGGATCTCATGCGCCCCCAGCCTTCGAAGGGCTCGCGCGGTCCGGGCTCCTCGTGCCAGTACCCGTGCTCTTCGACAACCAGCCCGGCTCCGTCGAAGCGAAGGAGCGACACGCCGGCGAGCGTCAGCTCTCCTCGCCCGCCGCGCGCGACCGTCCACCACTCGACGACCGCCCTGTCTCCGCCACGGCTACCGGCTCGCCGAAGCGGACGTCGGCGGAGTCCTCTCCTCGAAAACGCCTACTCGCGTAGCGCGCGCGGATCGTGCGAGCTCGCGGAACGGCGACTGCGGAACGTCGCAGCCTGGGCGTACAGCGCGGCGACCCGGTCGGGATCGTGCTCGCGTCCAGGCGCGCTGCCATTCTGCCGCCCAGCGGCGCGCCGCCGCATCGGTGTCCATCAGCGCGCCTCCAGCATCGTCGAGGCGAATGTAGCTGCGTCGCCGCGCGGCGGCGGCAGCGGCATCGGCCCTCCGCCCACGGGCGCGAGCTTCCCTTCCTCCCACAGCTCGTACAGGAACAGGAAGGCCCACGTGTCGCCGAGGAAGACCGCCTCCTCCTGCTCCTGGTTCGCGGCGAAGAGCTGGACGGCCGTGCGCTGGCGGCCGGCCAGCGCGGCAAGGAGCTGGCGCTTCGTGCGCGCCGGCTCTTCCGCGAACCGCCGAAGGGCGGATCCGAGATACGGAAGCTCCGGAACGTCCAGGTCGAGATCGCCCGCGACGACGCCGCGCCAGGCCGCGCGTGCCGCGTCGACCGTGGCGTCGTCGATCGGCACAGGCACGAGCGCTGCGAGCTCGCTCGCCTCGAGCGAGCCGAGGTAGACGTCCGTCTGGACGAGCCCGGCCTCGGTGCCGGGCTCGAGTTGCGAGAGGACCTGGAGGAGCTGGAGCTGGTCGACGACGTCGTGCTCGAACCACAGGACGACGCCTTCGGCGCGCGCGAGCAACTCATCCCGGCGTTCGAGCTCGGCCTCGATAGCGGACGCGTCTCCCCAGCCCTGCTCCGCGAGGAACCGGGAACGCACGCGGCGCGACTCGGCGGGATCGAAGGCGAGCGGTCCGACGTGTAGGACGTCGTTCCAGGAGAGCACGACTCCCTCGAGGCCCGTCTCCCGCAATGTGCTCGCGGCCGACTCGCCGTTCGTGACTTGCAGCGGCTCGCCCACCGGCTCGCGACCGGCGCGGGCGAGGTAGGCCGCGGTCGAGGTGCTGCTGTCCACCGAGCTCCAGCGCTCGTACAGCGCGCGCTCGACTCCCGCGCGCATCCGGCGCAGGACGGCGAGCTTGCGATCGATCTCCTCGAGCTTCCCGGTCAGCCGCTCGCGCGCTTCCTCCGGCGCCCGCGAGGGCGCGCGGCGCGTGAGATTCATGTACTCCTCGATCTCCGACAGCGAGAAGCCAAGTGTCTGGGCCTCCTTGACCGCGCGCACGAAGCGGACGGTGTCCTCGTCGTAGTCGCGATGCCCGCCCGGACTGCGGAACGGCTCTGGTAGCAGCCCGCGGCGCTCGTAGTAGCGCAGCGTCTCGACGTTCACGTTTGCTCTCTCCGCCACGTCGCCGATCCGCATGCTCTCACTGTAAACCCGTACCTTGGTACGGATTGCAAGTGGAGCTACTCGCTGAACATCCAGCGGTGGCCTTCGAGGTCCTCTGCCGAGTACAGCCGATGGCCGATTCCGGGATCCTCGGGCTCGCGCAGGATCATCGCGCCGGCCGCGCGCGCCCGCTCGCAGTGCGCGTCCACGTCGTCGATGAGGACGAGATTGCCGTCCACGACCCACGGGTTGTCGTACATCCGCGCCGCCTGCTCGCACTCGCTCCGGTGCGACTTCGGCGAGCGGTACTCGGGAGTCGGGTTCGCCAGCATGATCGTGGCGTCGCCCAGAGACAGCTGTGCGTGCGTGATGCGGCCGTCCGGATCGGTGTAACGCTCCGCCGGGTCTTCTTCGAAGCCGAACGCGCTGCTCAGGAACTCGATCGCCGACGCCGGGTCCTCGTACCCGATCATCGGGATGACGCGCTGCACTAGTACTTGTCCTCGCCCCAGCTCTCGAGCTTCTCGCGCAGATCGCGCAGGAAGCGGCCCGCGAGCGCGCCGTCCACGAGCCGGTGGTCATAGGTCAGCGTCAGGTTCATGATCGGCCGGATCGCGATCACGTCCTGGCCGAGCTCGTCCTGGACGACCCACGGGCGCTTGACGACGGCGTAGGTACCGAGGATGGCCGCTTGAGGCTGGCTGATCACCGGCGTGCCGTGGAACGTGCCGTAGCCGCCCGGGTTGGTGATCGTGAACGTCCCGCCCTGCACATCGTCGGGCAGCAGCTGTTTGTTGCGCGCGCGCTCGGCGATGTCCGTCACCGCGCGCGCCATTCCGAGCAGGTTCAGGCCCTCCGCGTTCTTGACGACGGGGACGATCAGACCCTTTCCGTCCGTCAGCTCGACGGCGAAGCCGAGGTTGACGTAGTTGCGCGTGACGATCTGGTCGCCGCGGATCTCGCCGTTGATCCAGGGGTACTCCAGCAGGGTCTCGGCGGCGGCGCGCGCGACGAAGATCAGGTACGTCGGGTTGACGCCGAACTTGCTCTGGTACTCGTTCTTCAGCTTCGAGCGGATGGCTACCACCGGCGACATGTCGACCTCGATCGCGCTCGTGACGTGCGCGGCGGTGTCGAGCGAGCGGCGCATGTGCTCGGCGATGCCTCTGCGCATCGCGTTCATGGGCTCGAGCATTTCCCCAGGCTGCGCCTGGGGAATAGGCGCCGGCTCCGCCGGCGCCGGGGACGGTGGCGGCGGTGCGGCCGGCTCTTCGACGGCCGGCGCCGCAAGCGCCGGCCTCTCCTGGCGTTCAACGAACGCCAGGATGTCCTTCTTGGTCACGCGGCCGCCGCGGCCGGTGCCGGGGACCGCGCTCACATCGACGCCGTGCTCGGCGGCGATCCGGGCAACCACCGGCGAGACGAACGTCTTGCCGTCGGCCGCGCCGTCAGCCGCTGCAGGGGCCGGAGCGGAGGGAGTGGCTGCGGCCGCCTGCGGCGCAGGCTCGGCGGGCTCAGGCTCAGGTTCGGGCTCCGGTGCCGCCGGCGCCTCCTCCTTCGGCTCCTCGGCGGCCGGCGCGGGAGGCGCCGAGCCGGCGGGGCCGATGACGGCGAGCTTCGTCCCCACGTCCACGGTCTCGCCCTCGGGGACGAGGATCTGCAGCAGGACGCCCGATCCGGGACTGGGCACTTCGGTGTCGACCTTGTCGGTGGAGATCTCGAGCAGCGACTCGTCGGCCGCGATCTCCTCGCCCTCGTTCTTCAGCCACTTGGTGATCGTCCCCTCCGACACGGAGACGCCCATCTGCGGCATGACGACTTCGATCGCTGTGTCGGTCGCCATTCCTAGTACTCCGCGAGGTCGCGCAAGCCGGCGACGACGTCCTCGACCTGCGGGATGAACGCCTTCTCGAGCGGCGGGGAGAACGGGACGGGACAGTCGGGAGCGGTGATCCGCTTCACCGGCGCGTCGAGGTTCTCGAAGGCCTCCTCGGCGATCGTCGCGGCGATCTCCCCGCCGAAGCCGCCCGTGCGCGTGTCCTCGTGGAGGACGAGCACCTTCGAGGTCTTGCCCGCGGACTCGAGGACGGCGTCCTTGTCCCAGGGGACGAGCGTGCGCAGGTCGAGGATCTCGACCGAAAGGCCCTCGCCCTCGAGCTGCTGCGCGGCCTCGTCCGCCGTGTAGACCATCGCGCCCCAGGTGATCACGGAGACGTCGCTGCCCTCTCGATGCGTGCGGGCCTTGCCGAACGGCGTCGTGTACCGGTCGTCCGGAACCTCGGCCTTGATCCGGCGGTACAGGTGCTTGTGCTCGAAGTAGAGGCACGGGTTCGGATCCTGGATCGCGCTCGCGAGGAGGCCCTTGGCGTCCTCCGGCGTGGCCGGGCAGACGATCTTGAGGCCGGCGATGTGCGCGAACGAGCTCTCCGGGTTCTGGGAGTGGAACGGGCCGCCCGAGAAGCCGCCGCCGGACGGGAGCCGGACGGTGATCGGCACCGGCGTCCCCGCGCGGTAGCGCTGCTTGGCCGCCACCGTGACGAGGTGATCCCATGCGCAGGAGATGAAGTCCGCGAACTGCATCTCGGCGACCGGGCGCATACCCATGATCGCTGCGCCGGTGCAGCCGGCCACGATCGCGGTCTCGGAGAGCGGCGCGTCGATCACGCGCCAGGGGCCGAACTCCTCCTGGAAGCCGAGCGTGACCTTGAACGCCCCGCCGTACACGCCGACGTCCTCGCCGATGACGAAGACGCGCTTGTCGTGCTGCATCTCCTGGCGGAGACCGTCGGATATCGCTTGCAAATAGGTCTTTTCGGCCATGGCTCGTCCGGTGACCTCACCGCTCCTCTGGCACGCGAAAAGCGAGCCAGGCTAGGACGCAGGGAGCCCCCGTATCGCCGATACGGGGGCGACTGAGGACGACGCATGGCGAAGTCTTTGCAGCCGCCAGAGGAGTGGATGTGGTTGCCGGGCGAGCCATCACTTGTGGTGCGGCGTGTCCAGCTCTTCGGGGGTGGCGAATACGCCGTCGGTCAGTGTCGACGGGTCGGGCAGCGGAGACTCGTCGGCGCGCTGGAGCGCGTCGTTGAGGAGCTTCTTGACGCCGCCGGTGATCTCGTCCTCCTCCTCGTCGGACATGTCCGCGTTCTCGCGCAGCCAGGTCCGGAAGCGCTCGATCGGATCGTTCCTGGCCCACTCCTCGAACATGTCCTTGGGGACATAAAACGCATCGTCGTGCACCGCGTGACCCTCCATGCGCAGGGTCACCGACTCGATCAGCGTCGGCCCGCCGCCCGAGCGCGCCTTCTCGATCGCGCGCCTGGCCTCGCGGTAGACCGCGAGGATGTCGGTGCCGTCGACGACCACGCCCTCGAATCCGTAGGCCTGGGCGCGGTCGGCCACGTGCTCGGTTGGAAAGCCGAGATGCGTCGGCGTCGAGTAGGCCCACTGGTTGTTGTCGCAGATGAAGACGACCGGCAGCCGGCGGACGCCGGCCAGGTTCATCCCTTCGTGCGTGTCGCCCCTGGCCGCGGCGCCTTCGCCGAACCACGCGACCGCGACGCGCTTCTCCTCCCGGATCCGGAACGCGAGCGCGCAGCCGACGGCGACCGGCAGCATCGCGGGCAGATGGCTGACCATGGCGAGCAGGCCGAGGTTCGAGTCCGCCATGTGGACGTTTCCGTCTCTGCCGTGCGTGGGGCCGTCCGCTCGGCCCATGTACTGGGCAAGGATCCGCCAGGGCTCGACCCCGCGTGTGATGTGGACGCCCATGTCGCGATGGAGCGGCGTGCCGACGTCGTCCGGGCCCATCGCGGTAGCGATGGCGACGGACGCGCCCTCGTTCCCGCGTCCCGTATAGAACGAGCCGGGAATCTTGCCCTGCTTGTAGAGGATGTGCCCGCGCTCCTCGATGCCGCGCGTGATCAGGAGGTTGCGGTAGATGCCGAAGAGGTCCTCGCGGTCGAGGCCCGCCTCCTTCACCTCTCGCAGCGAGCCGACCGGTTCCGCTTCGCGCGCAATCGCCATTCCGGCGCAATGCTAACGACTCGCCCGGGTTTGCTCCCCCCGCGTCGAGGAGTAGCATTTCTTACGTGAAGATCCTGGCCGTGCTCGCCGGCGTAGGGTGCACCGTCGCCGTGATCGGCGGCTCGGCGAGCGGGAAGCCGGTTGCGCGGTCCTGCCCAGCCTCGCCGGTGGACGGCACCGTCGTGCACGCAGGCGTGATCACCGCCGGAATCGACCCAGACACGGACGTCGTGGACGGACGCTTCCGCCTGCACGTCGGCGAGTACCGCGATCTCGCCAGAGGTATCTTCCAGAAGGTCCTGTGGTGGGCGCCCTCCAACCGCCGCGTCGGAGGTGAACTCGTCGTCCGTGGGCGGACGCTGTTCGGCCGGAAGCGGACGTTCTTGCAGAGACTCAACCGCGCGTACGCCGACGATACGACGAGGGCGTTCTACCCGAGCACGATTGTTCCGCCCAGCGCGGGATGCTGGAAGCTCAGGCTGCGCACCGGGCATCTGCGCAATTCGTTGGTCGTAAGGGTCGATGGGTAAGGCCGCCGACTGGCTCCGCGAGGAGCGTCGCAAAACGCTTGGCGACTGGGTGGCGTTCTGCCTGACCTGCGGCTTTGCGCAGCGCTACTTCGAGGAGTGGGAGGACGAACTTCCCGCCGCCTGCCCGCAATGCGGCGGCGAGATGCGCTCGCGCTGCCCGGCGTGTGACGCTCGTTTCTCGTCGGCGTTTGCCGTGGAGTGCGAGGCCTGCGGCGCGGGCCTGCGGCTCCCGGACCTGTTCGGCACCCGGATCCGGCGTGACTGAGGAGGCGCGCCTCGTCGAGACGGGGGCGGGGTTGGTCCCGCAGGGCGACGGTTGGTTCGTCGTGAACGTCCGCGACGCGGTCTGGGTCCGCAACGACGCTCTCGGCGCGCGCTGCGGCTTCGAGGCCGACGGGCGAATCGTGAAGCAGCGTCCCGAGCTCGAGGTCCAGCACCATCCTCAGCTCGGGTTCAAGCTCCAGGTCCTCGAGCCAGGCAAGCCGAGCACGATGTATCACGCCGAGTCGGATCAGGAGGGCTTTCTCGTGCTGAGCGGCGAGTGTCTGCTCATCGTCGAGGGCGAGGAGCGGCGGCTGCGCCCGTGGGACTTCTTCCACGCTGCGCCCGGGACGGCGCACTCGTTCGTCGGTGCCGGCGACGGCCCCTGCGTGCTCCTCATGGTCGGCGCGCGAACGGAGGAGGGCACGATTCTCTACCCGCGCGACGAGACCGCGCTCGAGCATGGCGCCGGAGTCGAGCAGGAGACGCCGTCACCGCATGACGCGTACGCGCCGTTCCCGCACTGGCAGCTCGGCAGGCCGGACGGCTGGGACGATCTGCCGTGGTCGTCTATGCCGCGCTAGCCTCGCCGCGGATGAACGCGCCCAGCGCAGCGGCGAGGTCGTCGACGCTCCCCTCGTCGAAGCGATACAGCACGTAGTACCCGTCCCGGCGCGAGCCGAGAACGCCGGCCTCGCTCAGCCGGTGCAGGTGTTTGGAGACGGCCGACTCGCCGAGCCGCAGGAGCGGCGCGAGCTCTTGCGTCGAACGCGGCTTCTCTGCCACCAGCCGGACGATCTCGAGCCGGACGTCGTCGCCGAGCGCACGCAGGGACCGCACGAGCTCGACTGGAGGGACCCGGACGCGGGCCCGCCTTCGGCTGAACGGCGTCGGGTACGCCACCGCGTACGGCCACGGCGCCTCGCAGTTCACGCGGACATGCGGCCAGAGGTAATAGCTGGGATTCAGGACGAGCTGTTCTTCCGGCCCGATCTCGACCACGTGCTCGTGGAGGCGGTCGAACGAAAAGCGTCCGGCCGCCCGATCCGTCCTGACTTCCAGCCCGAGCGAGTCGAGGAAGCCGTAGATGCCGGTTCGCGCCAGCTCGGATCCGGCGAACTCGACACTGAGCGCGATCTCACGCTCGATGCGGCGCCATTCGCCCGCGAAGGCGGCGGTCCAGTACGCCTCGAGCATCCCGCACAGCCGCTCCACGAGGTCGCGCGGGCGCTCGAGCGCCAACGCGGCTAGCTCGCCGACGCCGTCGGCAGCCGCGCGTTCGAGTGCGACGCCGCGCCAGGTCTCGTCGTCCGGCGAATAACCCGCGCTGATCGCCGTCTGACCGGCGAACGGGGCGCTGAACTCGTAGCGGACGGTCTCGTCGTCCAGCGAGAGGAGACGCTCGAGCTCCGCGTCGAAGCTGGGGTAGTCGCCCATCGGGAACGTCGCGATCGGGCTCGGGATGTACGGGTCGTAGTAGTAGGAGAAGAAGGCGATCTCGCGCTTGAGCGCCGGGGTCAGGCGGCGGAAGCGGCGGACCCAGCCGTGGTGGAGCGGATGGTGCTTCGGCTCCGTGACGACGTCGAGGCTGAAGAAGGCCTCGACGAGCGGCGAATAGGCCACCGCGATGCGCTCGAGCGCTCCTTCCGGCAGGACGAAGGTGATCATTGATTTCCGTTTCGGTGGATTGATTGCGATCGTAGCTCCAGAGACGTCTAAGCAAGCGTGAAGCGCCTGCTCGCATCCCCGCGCCGCCGCCGCCGGCTCGCGTGGTCGGCGGGCAGCCTGATCGTCGCGGTCCCGCTCGTGTATCTGGCCGTCCACCTCTCGTCTCCGGGGTCGCCGGGGAACGCGAACGGCCCGGTCGTGCACAACCTCGCTCTGTACCGCGCGCCGAAGCACGTCCCGTTCGCTGTTCGCGACCGGCGGACCGTGCACCGGCTCCTCCGGCGTTTCATCGCGACCGCCGTTGCACGTCACGACGTCGTCGCGTCGTGGCCGCTCGCAGGCCCGTCCCTGCGTGCCGGTTTTACGCGGCAGGAATGGGCGACGGGGCACATCCCCGTCGTGCCGTATCCCGTCTCCCGGCATGGACAGGGCGCGTGGAGCCTGGTTCAGTACTCCTACCGCGACGAGGTGGGTCTCGAGGCGCTCCTCTTTCCGCGCCGCTGCTCCGGGTACTCCGTCGCCACGGTCGATGCGACGGTCGTCCGCGGCGCGGACCGGCGCTGGCGCGTGGACTACTGGATGATCACGAAGTTCCACGGGCCGGGCTCGACGGCGCCTGCCGACTCGGCGTCGGCGCTCAGCGAAGGGGCGCCGAACGTGCACAAGCTTCCCGGCAAGAAGACGCGCTGCTAGTGCTTGATCTTCGAGAAGCGGATGACGGTGACGGTGTCGGCCTCCGTCACCTCTCGGTTGTAGAGCTGGCTGAGGAAGTGCGCCATCTCCTCGGGCCGGCGGATCTCCGGGTTGTCGTGCTCGATCTCGCGCGGTGAGAGCTCGGCGAGCGCCTTCACCTCGATCTTGTCGATGACCGCGTCGAAGATCTTCTCCCGCGGGCCGAACCGCGCTCCGGCCAGCACCTGCACGACCATCCCCTTCTTGTACTTCTGCGACTTGTCGCCGAGCCGGATCGTCGCCGTCTTGCGCAGGGAGCGGAGCTGGTCGGCCACGAGCGGGGAATAGAAGTTCAGGGCGTACAAGGCGTCAGGATGATAAGGCCTCGATCGCCTTCGCAGCCATCTCCCTCTCGCCGCCGTATGCGAGCAGCGACGGCGCCTCCTCGAGCGGCAGCCAGCGCGCTTCCGCGACCTCGTGCGCGTGCTCGGGCGGGATGTCCCCGAGCCGGCCGGACGAGTAGCGCAGGAGATAGAAGCTGACCACCTTGAAGATACGCTCCCCCGCCCACGTGTAGACGTAGCGGACGTCCCCGAGCTTGCCGAGCGACCGCGCCTCGACCCCCGTCTCCTCGGCGACCTCGCGAACGGCGGTCTCCTCGGGCTTCTCGCTCTCCCCGATCAGCCCCTTCGGCAGCGCCCACACTCCGGGTGCCTTGCCTCCCGGCCGGATGGCCGCCATCCGCCACTCTCCCCGCAGTCGCCGAACGACAACTCCGCCTGCCGAGAATTCGCGCTTCACAGAGCCGTTTGTAACACAGCGCCGTGTCGCCGTGCCCGGAGGTTGCGAATGGGGCCTCCCTGCAGTTAGAATGCCCCTGTCACTCACCTAGTTCGAGTGCCAACAGGTGTTACAAAGTGGAAAAGCGAGGAGGAAACCCATGAATCTACAGCCGCTGGGAGACCGCCTCATCGTCGAGGTTCTGGAGGAGGAGGAGACCACAGTGAGTGGGATCGTCCTGCCCGACACCGCCAAGGAGAAGCCGCAGCGCGGCAAGGTCCTGGCTGTCGGCCCCGGCCCCCGGAACGACGAGAGCGGTGAGCACGTCCCGATGGACGTGGAAGAAGGTGACGAGATCATCTTCTCCAAGTACGGCGGAACCGAGATCAAGCTCGGGGCCGATGATGTTCTGATTCTGCGCGAGTCCGACGTGCTGGCGAAGGTCGTCGGCGACCGTGAGCTCGCAGGCGCCAAGAGCTAGACCTAACGAGGAGGAAAGAAAGCAATGGCTCACAAGGAGCTGAAGTTCAACGAGGATGCGCGCCGCTCGCTCGAGCGAGGCGTGAACATCCTCGCCGACGCGGTCAAGGTCACACTTGGCCCGAAGGGGCGCTACGTCGTGCTCGACAAGAAGTTCGGCGCGCCCACGATCACCAATGACGGCGTGACCATCGCTCGCGAGATCGAAGTCGAGGACGTCTTCGAGAACCAGGGCGCGCAGCTCGTCCGCGAAGTCGCTACGTCGACGAACGACGTTGCCGGCGACGGGACGACGACCGCCACCGTTCTCGCCCAGGCGATCGTCCGCGAGGGCCTGAAGAACGTCGCCGCAGGCGCGAACCCGATGGGGCTCAAGCGGGGCATCGAGAGCGCCGTCGAGCAGGTCGTCGAGCACTTGAAGGCGCATTCGAAGGAGGTCTCGGGCAAGGAGGACATCGCCCGTGTCGGCGCCGTCGTCTCGCGTGAGCGGGAAATCGGCGACGTGATCGCCGACGCGATCGAGAAGGTCGGCAAGGATGGTGTCGTCAACGTCGAGGAGGGTCAGACCTTCGGGCTCGAGCTCGAGTTCACGGAGGGGATGCAGTTCGACAAGGGCTACCTCTCCCCGTACATGATCACGGACGCCGAGCGGATGGAGGCCGTGCTCGAGGAGCCCTACATCCTGGTCGCGAACCAGAAGATCGGCGCGGTCAAGGACATCCTGCCCGTGCTCGAGCAGGTGATCCAGGCGGGTAGACCGTTGCTGATCGTGGCCGAGGACGTCGAGGGTGAATCGCTCGCGACGATCGTCGTCAACAAGCTGCGCGGCACGTTCACCGCGGTCGCCGTCAAGGCGCCCGGCTTTGGCGACCGCCGCAAGCGCATGCTCGAGGACATCGCGATCCTCACAGGCGCCGAGGTGATCACCGAGGAGCTGGGCCTCAAGCTCGAGAACACGAAGCTGTCGCAGCTCGGCAAGGCTCGCAAGGTCGTGATCGACAAGGACTCGACAACGATCATCGACGGTGCCGGCGATTCCGAGGCGATCAAGGGCCGGATCAAGCAGCTGAAGGCGGAAGTCGAGAACACCGACTCGGACTTCGACCGCGAGAAGCTGCAGGAGCGGCTGGCCAAGCTCGCCGGCGGCGTCGCCGTCGTCAAGGTCGGCGCGGCAACCGAGACCGAGATGAAAGAGAAGAAGCACCGCGTCGAAGACGCGCTGCAGGCGACGAAAGCCGCGCTCGAGGAGGGCATCGGGCCGGGCGGCGGGGTTGCCCTGTTGAACGCGGTCGATGCGATCAAGGCCGACGAGCTGGAGGGCGACGAGCGGACAGGCGCGCAGATCATCGTGCGCGCGCTCCAGGAGCCGATCCGTCAGCTCGCCGAGAACGCCGGGCTCGAGGGCTCGGTCGTCGTCAACAAGGTCGGCTCGTCCAAGCCGGGCGAGGGCCTTAACGTCGCTACGGGCGAGTACGAGGATCTCGTCAAGGCCGGCATCATCGACCCGACCATGGTCACGCGCTCGGCGCTGCAGAACGCCGCGTCGATCGCCAAGAACATCCTCACCACCGAGGCAGTCGTGGCCGAGCCGCCGGAGAAGAACCCGGCGATGGCGGGCGGCGGCATGCCCGACATGGGCGGGATGATGTAAAAGCCCTCCGGGGTTGCCTCTCGAAGGGCCGGCTCTGCCGGCCCTTCGTGTTTACTGGCGTCGTGCGCCTGGCCGCGGTCCTCTTCGGCGCGCTGATCGTCCTCTCGGTCGGCTCGGCTCAGGCCGCACCCGGCGAACTCGATCCGAGCTTCGGCCGGGCGGGCAAGGCGTGACGATCCTCGGGACGACCGACGACTGTGTGGCTGGACGACGTCGAGTTGCGGAGTGATCGTTGGTCATAACCACACGGAGCCGGTCGCGTCGAACGAAGTCGCTCCCTCAAGCCACTTCGATGCTTCGGCTCTGGACGACGAGGCGAGCTCGCTGCAGTCGGCGCAATCTTGGTCGCGCGTCATGGGGAAGTCAAGCTCCGACCCGCGCGTCGGCTAGACGTTTGGCCCTTTGAATGCGATCGATGCTCAGCTCACCAAATACCGCGTGGCCATGGCCGCGCTCTCGTGCTGGCAGGCGTTGGTCTGGGCAACCTGCTCGAGCCCACTCGTCGGCAGCGCCACGCCCAGATCTGGCACAGTCGCGACGCGGGCGACGGTCTGCCGCCACTAGGAAGGTCAAGGCGTGGGTGGCAGCCGGGCACCCCGGCGACAGCCACGGGTCGTACGGAAGTCGCCTGGTCGACCGCTTCACCGGCTGAGGTTTGTAACGGTGCGCGGGTGCGCGTCGTCGTCACGCATCCAGTCCCGCCCCCGGCTGTGGAGATGCTCCGCGAGCGCGGATATGACGTGACGATCGGATCGTCGGAGGACGCGTACGACCCGGCCGAGCTCCAGGGACTCGTCGTCGGCGCCGACGCGATTCTCGCGCTCCTGATCGACCGGATCGACGCGGAGGTGCTCGAGGCGGCCGGCCCGCAACTACGGGTCGTCTCGAACTTCGCCGTTGGCTACGACAACGTGGATCTGAGAGCGGCTGCATCGCGTGGTGTCAGTATAGGCAACACACCGGACGTTCTTACGCAAGCGGTGGCCGAGCACACGATCGCGCTGATCCTCGCCGTCGCCCGGCGCATCGTCGAAGGAGACCGGATCGTGCGCGAGCGCCGCTTCCGCCGCTGGGGGCCGAGCTTTCTGCTCGGGGTGGAGCTGCGCGGCAGGACGCTGCTCGTCGTCGGCGTGGGGCGCATCGGTCGGGCAGTCGCGCACATCGCAGAGGCGGGCTTCGGCATGACGGTCGAGACCGCCGGGCGAAACGACGACCTCGGCGCAGCCCTGACGCGTGCGGACGTCGTCTCGCTCCATGTCCCGCTCACGCCGGGGACGCATCACTTGCTCGGCGCTCCCGAGCTCGAGGCGATGAAGCCGCACGCCATCCTCGTCAACACCACGCGTGGCCCGGTGGTGGACGAGGCGGCGCTTGTCGAGTCGCTGCGCGCCGGCCGGATCGGCGGCGCGGGGCTCGACGTCTACGAGCACGAGCCCGAGCTCGCCGAAGGACTCGCCGAGCTCGACAACGTCGTCCTCGAGCCGCACACCGCATCGGCGACGGTGGAAGCGCGCACCGCAATGAGCAGGCTCGCGGCCGAGAACATCATCGCCGCGCTCGAGGGCCGCCCGATGCCCAGCCGGGTGGAGTAGCGGCCATTCCCGCGCTCACTGGGGCGATCTGATCGCCTTTACGTGGGTGGACCGAGCCGGCGGCGCGGTCGCCGCCACAAGTTACCCCTAGAACCCGTAGCGCTCCTCTTTCCAGAAATCGGCGTTGTTGTTGTAGCCGTACCGCTCCCAGAAGCCGGGCTGGTCGTGGTCGAGCAGCTCGAGGCCGCGCAGCCACTTCGCGCTCTTCCAGAAGTACCGGCTCGGAACCATGAGGCGCAGCGGCCAGCCGTGGTCGGGCGTGAGCGGCTCCCCGTCTGCCTCGTACGCGATCAACGCCTCGTCCGCCTCGAGCGCCTCGAGCGGCAGGTTGGACGTGTAGCCCTGCTCTGCGTGGGCGACGACGAAGCGCGCAGAGGGCTTCGGCCGCACGAGCTCGGCGAGATCGCGCCAGTGCACGCCGCGGAAGCTCGTGTCGAACCGGCTCCAGCGCGTCACGCAGTGGATGTCCACCGTGACCTCCGCCGCCGGCACGTCCCCCAGCTCCTCCCACGACAGCCGGATCGGATTTTCGACGTCGCCCCAGACGCGGAAGTCCCAGGTCGCGAGATCGACCTTCGGGACCGTTCCCGCATGCAGGACAGGCCACTTCTCCGTCAGATACTGGCCGGGCGGGAGGCGCGCCGGGTCGTACCCGGCGTCCGCAACCTTCTTCTCCGCTCTGGAGCGAAACACGTGCGGCCTAGACTAGTTCGCGATGCCCATCGCGGAACGGCAGCGGGACTACGTCGGCGTGCGCGGGCCCGATGCCGAGGATTTCCTCCAGCGGATGCTCTCGAACGACGTCACGGAGGCGCCGTGCGACGCGCTGCTGCTGACGCCGAAGGGGCGGATCATCGCGCCGATGCGGGTGGTGCGCCGGGCGGACGACGACTTCCTGCTGCTCACCGAGCGTGGGCTCGGCGAGACCGTGCGGTCGGCGCTGCTGCGCGCCCGGTTCGCGGCCAAGTGCGAGATCGAGCCGGAGGCGCACACTTCCGCGCTCGTCTGGGACGGCGACTTCTCTGTCGCCGAGGAGCAGCTCGACACCGGCGCAGAGCCGACCGCGACTGCGGACGACCTCGAGCACGCGCGGATCGAGGCGGGTGTGCCTGCATGGGGGAACGAGATCGATGAGTCGATCCTCCCTGCCGAGGCGGGCCTCGACCGCACGCACATCTCCTTCACCAAGGGCTGCTATCCCGGCCAGGAGCCGGTCGCCCGGCTGCACTATCGCGGGCACGCGAACCGCGGGCTACGCGTGCTGCGCGTGGACGCGAGGCCCGGGGCGGAGATCCTTCACGAAGGCAAGGCCGTCGGTCGCGTCACGAGCGCCGTCCCCGGCCTCGCGCTCGCCTACGTCCGCACGGCGGTGCCGGCGGACGCCGAGCTCGAGATCACCTACTAAGTTCGGGTGAAGCTCTGAACGCTCGTGACCGTGCCGACGGGCGCGGTCGTGTTCGTGACGGAGATCTTTCCGGTGGCCGCAGCCGCGGGAACCGTGACGGTCAGCGTGTTTCCAGAGAACGTGCCGGGCGCGACGGGGCTCGCGCCGGTGAACTTCACCCTGGAGCTCGAGTTGAATCCAACCCCCTTGATCGTCACGGTCGCGCCGGCCGTGCCTGACAGCGGCGAGAAGCTGAAGATCGAAAGCGTCGGCTTGAAGTTGGTCGCGCTCAGCCCGGTGTTGCCCCCGAGGATCGCGCTGATCTGTGCCGGTTGCACTCCGTCGGGGACAACCGCTTTCACCTGCGTGGGCGAGAGCAGCGTCACCGAGGGCGACACGAGGCCGCCGAACTTGATCTGGGGTTTCGCCGAGAAGCCGACGCCGTTGATCGTCACCTGAGTACCGGGAAGGCCGGAGCCGGGACTGAAGCTCGAGATGCCCACGCAACTCGGGAAGCGGAACGTCCCGATGCGCGTGTCCCAGGCGTAGTTCGACGAGGCTGGGTAGTCCTCGTTCGCGTACCAGAACGTGCAGTCGTCGACCGGGTCGACGCTCATGGTCGTGTAGTCGCCCCACCGGTTCGGCCCGTCCCCTGAGAAGAGGCCGGTCAGCTGAGAGCCGGCGCCTGCGAACATCGTCGCCTCCGTCTGCAGCGTGTTCGGCGGATCGGTGCGGAGGCGGGCCGCGTATCGGATACCGGGGAACAGTGTGGCGCTCGACGCGGAGTACCCGACCGCGATGTTCTGGTTGCCGTCCATCGCCGCGCTCGGCATCCAGCGGTGGGTCGCGTCCGGATTGAAGGTGGACGCCTGGTTCACCGTCCACGCGTTCGACCCCGTCTTCCTGAGCTCGTACCAGCGCACGCCGGCGTGGTCGCCTCCGGTGTCGACGGTGTGGGCGACGACGAGGGACTGGTAGCTCCCGTTGTTGCGGTACGCGAGCCGGTGCATGAGGCGGCCCGAGATCGCGTCGAGCTTGTTCGACGTGCTCTTCTGCGGGATGCAGTTCCGCGCGAAGCCGCACATGTTGTCGTCGAACACGGGAACGGAAAGCGTCGCGACCTTGGTGAAGCTCATGTTGGCGGTATTCGCGAAATCGGCGTGGAACTCTCTGACGCCGAGCGCGTTCGTCTCCTCGTCCAGCATCACGTTCGGCGCCTTGCCCGGCGGCTGCCGCCGCCCGTCGAGATCCGCGGGAAGCACCGTGAACGCCGGGTCCGCGGGGTACGAGGTGTCGAACTTCCAGGCGATCGGGACGGCTCCCGAGAGCATCTTCGCGCGCTGGAGGACGACGGCCGAGACACCGACGAACGAGTAGCTGGGGCCGTTGTCCGCGAAGTCGTTGAAGGTCAGGTAGTAGCCGTCCGGCCACACGCCGAGCTTGGGGTAGTCCGCAAAGAGGGTCGGGGAGATCGCGAAGTCGTAGATCCAGAACGCGCCGGTCGGGTCGCCGTTCTTCGAAACTGCGACACATTCGTCCGTGACCACGTGGTCGCTGAAGAACTGGAGTGAGAACTGCGTGATGACCCAGCGGTTCGAGATCTGGTCATAGAGGACGACCGGATCGCCGTCGTTGTGGGTCTTGCAGGGCGGCGAGCCGGCGAAGCCCTGCCAGAGCGAATTGACCAGGACCGGGCCGAGCACCTTGGCGCCTGACCGGTTGTAGACGGCCAGGGTCTTGTTGAGGGTCTCGACGTAGTGCGAGGGCCCGACGTCGCCGGAGACATCCGGGGGAATGTTGACGATCCCGCCCTGGAGCGACTGGTTGTCGGTGTTGCCGAGGCCGTCGAAGGTGAACGAAACCGAAGGGGAGGCGTCGATCGCGCTCGTCTGCAGAGCACCGTCGGCAACCGGCGGTCCTGGCTGGACCGGTGGCAACGGTTCGATCTCGGGGCCGGGATCCGGACGCGGCCCCGGTGGCGCCGGCGCCGAGACGCTCAGAATCGACGAAAGCTCGAATGACGCACCGTGTGCGCGGAGCGTGAGCGGGGCTCCGCCCGCGGACGTCGAGGCCGAAGTGTGTCCCGCCGCCGCGGCCGAGGCTACCCCGCCCGCGCCGGACGGCGCCGCGAACGTCGGAACGATCGTGCTCGAATTGCGACCACCCCGCCCGAGCACGCTCGCGAGCGTCAGAACCGCGAAGGTGAGGACAAGAGCGGCAAGGACCCGTCTCATTCGGCTAACTATCGCGCATCGCGGGCGAGCTGACAATGGCCGATTGGCCTGTTCTGGGTGCTCCTAGCCCTCGAGCTTCGCCTTCAGCCGAGCGAGATCCTCGGGGAGCTCCTTCTCGGCGCCGCGGCGGGCCATCTTGCCGAACATCTTCCCGGTCAGCCCGTGCGTCTCGAAGTCGAACTCGAAGTCGTATTTCGTCCGCGTTCCGCCGTCGAGGGGCGTGAGGACGTACCGGCCGATCGGCCTGATCGATCCGTCGATTCCCTTGAACGCGGACGATCGCGGGCGGTCGACCTCGGTTATCTCGTAGGTGATCGTCTGGTCGCCCCCGGGTCCTTCTCGGACGATCCGCGCCCGCGTGCCAACAGCCGTCGGGCCTGAGGTCAGGACCTCGATGCTCTTGACCGCGTCTTGCCACTCGCCCTGCCGGTCGAGCTGAGAGAGGTAGTCGAAGACCTTTTCGGGCGGGCAGTCGATCTCGATGCTGGCGGTGATCGGGGCCATCTGGATCTCCTTTCAGGCTGGAAGACCCGGTAGCTGGAGAAGCTGGACTCCGGCGAGGATCAGCAGCACGGTTCCGACTATGACCAGCCCGATGCGCACGGACCGGAACGGGAAGTGGCTGCTGAGCCCAACGAGGAAGAGGACGCTGGCGAGGATAACCGTCACGCGGATGTACTTGTCGCTCGTCTCGCCCGCGTGGTGGCCCTTCGCGTAGAGCTCGTCAGCCTCTTCGTCCAGCCGCTTCGAGAGCGCGGCTCCGGTGGGCTTGTACTGCGGCATGTACTGCGGGCCCTTCGGCGCGTTCGGATTGGTGAACGGCCTGGTCGCGAGCCATGCCTTGAAGGCGACGTCGTACTGCGTTCGGAAGCGCCTTTCGGCGACGAGCTGATCCTGCTTGTTGCCCGAGAGGTAGGCGGCGAACCAGGCGTTGAAGTCGGCCGCGTCCTCGGAGCGGAACGTCAGCGATTCCTGGAACGCGCGGTTCGCCTTTGCCCGCATCGCGTTTCCCTTGGCCAGACGGAGTGACGACTCGGTGTTCCACTTGGCCGCCGAGTAGCCGGACCAGGCGGCGGTGAGCGTCACAATCGAGAGGAGAACCGCCTCGGCGATCGAGATCGCGCGATCGTGGCCGTGCCGATGGTCGCGGTGGCGCTCGGCGTGCTCGCCGATCTCCTTGCCGACCTCGGTGGGGGAGAGCCCCTCGGGCACGAATCAATCGTCGGCTAGCGAAGTGCGCCTGTGCATCACCCAGGTGGCATGAGCCGCGTCCTGGCGCGCGCGGGCTCTGCCCGTGCGCGCATGTGGTGCTCGAATCCAAGTCGCCTTTCCCGCCGAAAATCGCACGCCGCGCGAAGCGCGGCTGATTTTCGGCGGCATGTGCGCCCGGCATGATTCGAACATGCGACCTCTGCCTCCGCAGGGCAGCGCTCTATCCCCTGAGCTACGGGCGCTCGGGCAACCAGTGTAGCTTCGGAGGACAGATCCGCCCGTCGCCGAATGGGGCCGGAATGGCGGATATCCCCGACGCGATCGTCCTCGAGCGCGACCGCGAGCTCGAAGGGCGCGAGTGGCACATCTGGATACGCCGCGCCCTCGTCGCGCTTATCGCCGCGCTCTCGATTGCCGCGCTCCTCAACGTCTTCGGCCAGAAGGCCGAGACGGCGCGCGCGTCCGCACCGGGTGCCGAGCTCCGGCTGACGGCGCCGACCAGCGTCCGAGCCGGACTACTGTGGCAGGCGCGCTTCGAGATCCACGCCGTCCAGGAGATCAAGGACGCGCGACTCGTGCTGGGCGACGGCTGGGCCTCCGGCCACACGATCAACACGATCGAGCCGTCCCCGATCGGCGAGGCCAGCGCCGACGGCGATCTCTCGTTCGACCTCGGCCACGTCCGCGCGGGCAAGCGCTTCATCCTCTACATGGACTTTCAGACAAACCCCACGACGTTCGGCACCCGCACCCGCACTACCGACCTGTACGACGGCGCGACGCACCTGCTGTCCATCGACCAGGACGTCGCCATCTTCCCGTAGGCGCCATGGACATCGTCATCCGCGCATGCGTCATCTTCGTCTTCCTCCTCGTGCTCACGCGGATCATCGGGCGGCGCGAGCTCTCGACGCTCGCACCGTTCGATCTCATCCTGCTGATCATCGTCGGCGACGCCGTTCAGCAGGGGCTGACGCAGGACGACTACTCGATGACGGGTGCCATCATCGCCGTGGGGACGATCGCCGTGTTGCAGGTAGTCGTCTCGTTCACCAGCTTCCGGATCCCACGCATTCGCAACCTGCTCGAGGGCCATCCGATCGTGATCGTCCAGGACGGCAAGCCGATCGACAAGAACATGAGACGTGAACGCCTGACGCTCGAGGAGCTGATGGAAGAGGCGCGGCAGCAGCAGGTCGCCTCGCTCGACGACATCAAGTGGGCGGTCCTCGAGCCAAGCGGCAACATCAGCTTCATCCCCAAGCAGTCGTAGTCTTCCCCCGTGCCGCTCCACCTGACCGAACGCGACGTCGACGGCCTTCTCACGCCCGCGGAGGCCGTGGAGGTGATCGAGGAGTGCTTCCACCGGCTCGCGCGGGGTGCGATCGAGAACATGCCGCGGCGGCGGCTGCGGATGCCCGACGGGACGCTCGCGGTGATGGCGGCGGCGGACGCGGAGCTAGAGCTCGCCGGCTCGAAGACCTATCTCGCCTCGGGGGAAGGAACGACGTTCGTCGTCAGCCTCTTCAAGCCGGGTGAGACGGTCGCCGTGATCGAGGCGGACCGGCTTGGGCAGCTGCGCACGGGCGCCGCCAGCGGTGTCGCGGCGCGCCACCTGGCCCGGGATGGCGCTCGCTCCCTGGGCGTGATCGGCTGCGGCTGGCAGGCCGAGAGCCAGGTCGCGTGCATCCGCGCCGCGGTTCCCTCCCTGGAACGCGTCGTCGCCTACTGCCGGACGCCCGAGCGGCTGGCCGACTTCTGCGAGCGAGCCGGAGCCGAGCCGGGCGAGAACCACGCAGACGCCGGAGAGCAGGAGATCGTGGTGACGGCCACGACCTCGCGTGACCCGGTGCTGCGCGGCGACTGGGTGCAGCCGGGGACGCTCGTGTGCGCCATGGGCGCGAACCGGCCGAACGCACGCGAGCTCGACGACGAGGTTCTCCGGCGGGCCGCCTTCGTCTGCTGCGACTCGCTCGAGCAGGCGCGCATCGAGTCAGGCGATCTGCTCGAGCCCGTCGAGCACGGCGTCCTGGACTGGCTCGAGGTGCACGAGCTGCAGGAGGTCGTGGCCGGCGAGATCGAAGGACGCCAGTCGGACGCGGACATCGTCGTCTTCAAGTCCAACGGCCTAGCGGCCTGGGACGTCGCCATCGGCGCGCTCGCCGTCGAGCGCGCGCGTGAGGCAGGCGTGGGGACTCAGGTCTGAGGCGGGCGCAGCTGCTCGACGACGTCCCGGCCGAGCGCGTGCACGACCTCAGGACGGTCGAGGATCCGTGCCCGCTCCTGCGGCGTGGCTCGATTGCGGATGTAGGGATCGTCCAGAACCTCCGCCAGCGGCCGTCCCCGGTCGTGCTCGCGGATGACGTACGCGGCCAGCCGCTCCTCCTTGGCCGAGCGCGTGCCGAGGAACGAGAACGGGTTGCGGAAGAGGTTCGAAAGCCAGCCCACGGCGGTAGAGTAATCGCGTGAAGCGGAAGGCTGACGCCGGCCGGTTCGCGGAGCGTGAGGTACACGGCTTCGACGATGCGGGCGCGCCCGAGCGGATCGTGATCTGGATCGAGCGACGCTCCGGCGGGCTGTGGGCGGTCGGCCGCTGCGTCAATCCCCAGCATCGCCCGAGCCACGAGGCTCGGCGCGAGGACTACGTCTTCGAAGGGCACGAGCTCCAGGACGCGCTCGAGTGCGCGAACACGACGCTGGAGGACGACGTCCGCGTGTCCGAACAGGACGGCCGACCCGAGCACATCCGGCCGTTCGTGCGCGAGGAGCTCCTCAAGCCCCTCGAACGCTGGTTCTTCGGCCGACGTTGAGGCTCGCCGGGCTCCGGACGGAGATCGTCGACGTCCTCCGGCGGCTCGAGGCGGGCGGCCTCGTCACCGGGACGTCTGGAAACGTGAGCGCGCGCGACGTGCAGACCGGCGTGATCGCGGTCTCGCCGACCTCGATGCCCTACGACCGGATGCGGCCGGAAGACGTTTCGGTCGTCGATCAGGAGGGCGAGCTGGTCGAAGGCTCCACGCCGAGCGTCGAGCTGCCGATGCATCTGACGATCCACGCCGGCCGGCCCGAGGCGGCGGCGATCGTCCACACGCACTCGCCGTACGCGACGGCGCTCGCTGCCGTCCTCGATGAGATCCCGGTCCTCCTCGCCGAGCAGGCCGCAGCCGTGGGCGGCCCGATCCCCGTCGTGCCGTACGCGCCGACAGGTGAGCGCGTTATGGGCGAGGCCGTGCTCGGGGCCGGAGACGGCTGGGCCACGATCGTGCGCAATCACGGCCCCGTGTGCCTGGGCCGGTCGCTCGGCGAGGCCCTCCGCTGCGCATTCGCGGTGGAGGAGGCCGCGCAGGTCTACGCGCTCGCGCGGCAGCTCGGTGAGCCGGCGTTGCTCCCCGAGGCCGAGCTCGTCCGGCTCAGGAGGATCGCGGCGCGGCGGTGAGCGCGCGGGCGACCTCTACAGGGTCGAGCTTCCCTCCCGGCTGCCAGATTGAGACATAGAGGCCGTTGCGCTGGAATACGCTGCCACCGGGTCCCTTGACCAACATCGTGTCTCCGGTCGGCATACGCGGGTCGTCGCAGAAGAACCAGCCGTACGCGATCTCGCACTGCATCGCCTCGCGGATCACGAGGCCACCGTAGCGCAGCGTCACGCCCGTCGACCGGGTCGGCTCGCGGCCGGAGAGCGGGCTGTAGCCGGTCGTCAGCTCCTGGCGCTGGACCCCGGCGAGGCGCAGGCCTTTCCACTGGTCGCCGAGCCAGAGCGCCCGGCCGCCGAGGAGGTTCTGTGCCTGGGCGATGTCGATCTCTGATGTGCCGGTGACCTCCCCGATCGACGGCTTGGCTGGCTGGAGGGCCGGGCGGGCGAAGACCGACGCGTCGTAGGGCTGGGTCTCGATCTGAGTGACGCGAAAGGAGAAGGAGGAGGCATCGTTGCGCACGAGCACCGGCTTGTAGGAGCTTGCATCGATGGCCACGTCCTCGCTCGGGCTTGCGATGTGGAGCCAGACGACGGGGCGGCCGTCGAGCTCGCCCTTCCCTGTCTGGTGCGCCTGACCCGAAGCGAGTGCGCTCCGGTACCGGTCGACGAAGCCGGCGAGGGCGGGATCGAGCGGAGTCGGCGGGGACTCCGGGATGTGGTGCGGTTTCGTCCCGTTGTCCATGTCCTCGTTGCAGCTCACTCTTGCTTTCGTCGCCTCGACGGGATGCGCTGCGATCCAGGAGCACGAATAGACGGGGCCTCCGGGCGTGAACCACCCGTCGGGCGTGATGACGACCTCGTGGAAGCGCTTGCCGGCGATGGTCGCGACTATTCTCTCGAGCCTGCGGTCGGAGTCGAGCCACACCTCCTGCTGCTCCGTGACCTGAACCTGCTTTCCGGTCCTCAGGCTCACCGGCTGGAGCGAGTTGAGCGGTGAGCTGTACTCGGTGACGACGTGCAGCACCTCCCCCTGCCCGACGGCGGCCAGCGCCTGGTCGGTCAGGCTCGGCGCGCTGGTCCAGGGTGCGACGAGGAGGAGGAGCGCGACCGCCACCGCCGCGGCGGCTGCGACGGCCGCGGCGCGCAGCGGGAGTCGGCGAGGAGCGAGGGGATCGATCTCACCAAGGAGATGCGCCGTACGCTCGGCCAGCCGGCCGGGCGGGAGGTCACGCGAGGGAGGAATCGAGTAGCCCGTCATCTCCCTCTTCATGTCCGAAGTCCGAATCGAGTTCCCGCAATCGCTGCCTCGCGCGCGAGAGCCGCGAGCGGACCGTGCCCTCGGGAATACCGAGTGCGAACGCTGCGTCCTCGTAGCTCACCCCCGACCAGGCGCAGAGCACGAACACGTCCTGCTCGCGCCGGGGGAGCTCGTTCAGCAGTCCGAGCGCCTGATGCATCCGCCGCTCGTCGTCGATGCGCTCGGCCGCCTCCTCGGCAAAGTCCTCTTCCGCGTGCGGGGGCGGCACTCGACGGAGCGCGGCTGCGTGCCGGCGTTCCGAGCGGCGGCGGTTACGAACGACGTTCGTGGCGATGCCGTACAGCCAGGGCAAGGTCTTTTCCGGGGGCACGCGCGCATCCCGGCGGCGCCATGCTTCCAGGAACACGACGGAGAGCAAATCCTCGGCCGTCCCCCAGTCGCCGGTTCGCCGAAAGCAGTAGTTGTAGATTGTCTTTGCGTGCTGTTCGAACAGCCGGGCGAACCCGTCGTCGTCGTCGAGCCCCATCTCCTTCACATGTCCGGAGGGGAGCTTCAGGTTCCCTCCTTCGCTAGCCGACTCCGACTGCGTCCGCGAGCTTCCGCGGAACGACCTGCTCGATCCCGTCGATCGAGATCGTGAACGGCCGGAGCTTCTTGACCGCGATCTTTTTCCCCGGCACCAGCCCAAGCACGGACAGCTTCGGCAGCAGCTCGTCGTCGTCGGGGACGCGGCGCACCGTGCCCGTCTCGCCGGCAGCGAGCGCCGAGAGCGGCCGCACATCGTGCTCGGCCTGCATCTGCAGCTGTGCGTCCGGGATCGGGTCACCGTGCGGATCGTGCGTCGGATAGCCGAGCGCTGTATCGATGCGGGCCTCGAGCTCGTCCGAGAGCACGTGCTCGAGCCGGTCGGCCTCCGCGTGCACGGATTCGACCGCGATCCCGAGCGTCTCGGCCAGGTAGAGCTCGAGCAGGCGGTGATGGCGGACGACCTCGAGGGCGACCTTCTCTCCCGCCGGAGTCAAGTCGACCCCGCGGTACGGGACGTGCTCGGCGAGGCCGAGGGCGGCCAGCTTCTTCACCATCGCGCTGACCGACGCGGGCGAGACGTGCAGACGCTTGGCAAGGCGTGTGGTGGTCACCTTCCCGCCCTCCGTCCGGAGCTTGTAGATCTCCTTCAGGTAGTCCTGGATCGCGTTGCTCAAGGCCTCTTCGGCCATGCGCGAAGTTTAGGCATGGTTCAACTGTGATCCTCGTAGTGGCGGCGACGGAACGGGAGCTCGTCTCGGCTGACGGGGCCGCGTCGCTCTGCTGCGGGATCGGCCCCGTCGAGGCGGGAATCGCGACCGCCAACGAGCTGGCGCGGGAGCGGCCGGACGCGTTGCTCCACGTCGGCATCGCCGGCGCCGCGGAGCTGGAGGCGGGATCGGTCGTGATCGGCTCCGAGGCCTTCTACTGCGACATCAGCGACGCCGCCTCGACGATGCCGCGCGTCGAGCGCGCCTACCCTGCGCAGGAGCTCGTCGACTGCGCCCGACGCGCGTTGCCCGACGCACGCGTGCTTCCGATCACGACGTGCGGCCGCGTCGGCGGCGGAGGCGCCTGCGACGTGGAGGCGATGGAGGGATTCGCCGTCCTCCGTGCCGCCGAGCTCGCGGGTGTGCCGGCCGTCGAGGTACGGGTGGTCTCGAACCGCCCGGAAGACGCAGACCGCGGGCTCTGGCGGATCGAGGAGGCGCTCGCCCGGCTGACCGCGATCGTTCCGCCGCTCGTCGAGGAGGTGCGCGCGTGCGTTCGTTGACCTTCGGGTTCACGCCGTGCCCGAACGACGCTTTTGCTTTCCATGCCCTCGTCCATGGGCTGGTGGACGCTTCTTTTGCCGTGGCGCCGGTCCTGCTGGACATCGAGGAGCTGAACCAGCGTGCGCGGACGGGTCAGCTCGACTTGACCAAGCTGAGCTTCGGAGCCGCGCCGGCGGCGCGCGACCGGTACCGGCTGCTCCGGAGCGGAGCTGCGCTGGGGCATGGAGTCGGGCCGCTGGTGGTGACCCGTGAGGTCTCCGAGGGCTACGAGCGAATCGCCGTTCCGGGCCGTGACACCACTGCCTTCCTGCTCCTTCGTCTCGCGTGGCCCGAGCACGGCGAGGTCGTCGAGATGCGCTACGACGAGATCTTGGACGCGGTCGCATCCGGGGCCGTCGACGCGGGCCTGATCATCCACGAGAGCCGGTTCACGTACGCCGAGCATGGGCTCGTCAAGGTCGTCGACCTCGGCGAGTGGTGGGCGGCGGAGACCGGACTTCCCGTCCCGCTCGCCGGGATCTACGCACGGGAGGGTCTGCCGATGGACGACGTCGAGCGTTCGATCCGCGCCTCGGTCGAGTACGCCTTCGCGCATCCGGAGGCGAGCCGCGAGTACGTGCGCGAGCATTCGCACGAGCTGTCGGAGGACGTCTGCCGCGCGCACATCGAGCTGTACGTGAACGAGTTCAGCGTCGACCTCGGCGAGCCGGGGCTCGCCGCGATCGAGCGGCTTGCGTCGGCTAGCCTCGCTGCATGAGTCGCGCTGTCGTCCTGTCCGCCGTCCGCACGCCGGTCGGACGTTACGGCGGAGCGCTCTCCGGCGAACGGCCCGACGACCTGGCGGCGCTCGTCATCGCGGAGGCGGTCAAGCGCGCCGGCGTCGATCTTGGGGACATCGAGGACGTTTACTTCGGCGCCGCCAACCAGGCGGGTGAGGACAACCGCAACGTGGCGCGTATGGCCGCGCTGCTCGCGGGCCTCCCCGAGTCCGTTGCCGGCGTCACCGTGAACCGGCTGTGCGCGTCCGGCCTGGCCGCGGTCGTGGGCGCGTCGCACGCCGTCGTGGCCGGGGACGGGGATCTCTTCGTGGCGGGCGGGGTCGAGTCGATGAGCCGCGCGCCGCTCGTCATGGGCAAGCCGGAGCACGCCTTCCCGCGCGGTAACCAGACCGTGTACGACACGACACTCGGTTGGCGCTTTCCGAATCCCAAGATGGAGGAGATGTTCCCGCTCGAGTCGATGGGCGAGACCGGCGAGAACGTGGCTGAGCGCTACGGGGTCTCACGCGAGGACCAGGACGCGTTCGCCCTCCAGTCCCAGCAGCGCTGGGCGGCGGCGAACGAGGCCGGCCGCTTCGACGACGAGCTGGTCGCGGTCGGAGACGTCACGCGCGACGAGCATCCCCGGCCGGACACGAACCTCGAGAAGCTGGCGGCGCTCAAGCCGGCTTTCCGGCGCGAGGGCACCATCACCGCGGGGAACTCGAGCGGGATCAACGACGGCGCGGCCGCTCTCGTGATCGCGAGCGAGGAGCGCGCAAAGCAGCTCGGCGTCGAGCCGCTCGGCGCCTTCGCCGGCGGCGCGGTCGCGGGGGTCGACCCGCGCATCATGGGGATCGGCCCGGTTCCTGCAGTGCGCAAGCTCCTCGAGCGCACCGGGATCGAGGTCGGAGACCTCGACCTGGTGGAGCTGAACGAGGCGTTTGCCTCGCAGAGCCTGGTCGTGATCCGCGAGCTGGGCCTGGATCTCGAGAAGGTGAACGTGAACGGGGGCGCCATCGCACTCGGCCATCCGCTGGGAATGAGCGGCGCGCGGCTCGTCGTCACGCTCCTGCACGAGCTGCGCCGCCGCGGCGGCCGCTACGGGCTCGCCACGCTCTGCGTAGGCGTGGGCCAGGGCCAGGCCGCTGTGTTCGAGCGCTAGCCCACCGGCGGGCGCACGTAGATGACGCCCTCGTGCTTGATCGGGACGAAGGGTGCGCCGAGGGACATGATCATCCCCTCGACCTGCTCGTAGACCTCGCCCTCTTCGGCCCGTACCTCGATCTCGACCTCGCCCACCGCACGCGCCTCGAGCCCGGCTTCCTGCAGCTCCTGCAGCAGCCGGTCGCGGTCGGGGATGCGCGCCGCCTCGATGTCGACCGAGTCACTCACGCCGCCATCTTAAGAAACCAAGGGGCCCGAAGGAGGGTACGGGCCCCTTGCCGGTCAGCGACGCCCGTACTACGGGCCATCCGTCGTATTGGATTCACCGAAGGTTCTGTTAGCTAGGCTCCGACGTGATGGCGGTGGCAATACGCGAGTACGGGCTGTTCATCAACGGGGAGCTGACCGAGGCCGGCGGCGGAGAAACGCGCGAGCTCGCCGAGCCGGCGACCGGCGCGCCGCTCGCGACCGTCGCCATGGCGTCGGAGCAGGACGTCGACCGTGCCGTCGAGGCTGCCCGTGGGGCGCTCGAGGGCGCGTGGGGCAAGACCCCGGCGACGGAGCGCTCACGGCTTCTGCACGCGCTCGCCGACGCGCTCGTCGCGAACCGCAAGGAGCTCGCAGAGCTCGAGGTGCGCAACGTCGGCAAGGCGATCTCCTCGGTAAAGGCCGAGCTCGCGCAGGCGGTGGAGAACTACCGCTTCTACGGCTCGGCGATCGCCTCGATCGCAGGTCGCTCGAACCCGATCGGCGGCTCGCTTCTCTTCTACTCGTTGAAGGAGCCGGTCGGCGTCGCCGGACAGATCGTTCCCTGGAACTACCCGCTGATGATGACCACCTGGAAGCTCGCGCCGGCGCTCGCGGCGGGCTGCACGGTCGTCCTCAAGCCCGACTCCGCGACTCCGCTGAGCGCGCTGCGGATGGCCGAGCTCGCGTCCGAGGTCGGCTTCCCGCCAGGCGCGATCAACGTCGTTCCGGGGGCGGGGAAGACGGTCGGCGCGTACCTCGTCAGGCATCCCGGTGTGGACAAGATCGCGTTCACCGGCTCGACCGAGACGGGCGGCGAGATCATGCGCATGGCTTCCGATCCCATCAAGCGCATCACGCTCGAGCTCGGCGGGAAGAGCCCGAACGTCGTCTTCGCCGACGCGGATCTCGGCGATGCGATTCCCAGCTCGGTCTGGTCGATCTACTACTCGGCCGGGCAGAGCTGCGAGGCGCGCTCGCGCATTCTGGTGGAGGAGTCGGCCTACGACGACTTCGTCTCGAAGTTCGCGGATGCCGCCAGGAGCCTGAAGGTCGGCGATCCGCTCGAAGACGAGACCCAGGTCGGCTCGCTCATCTCCACCGAGCACCGTGATCGCGTGCACGGGTTCGTCGAGACCGGACGCGAGGAGGGTGCCGACGTCGTCGCGGGAGGGGAGGCGCCGGAGGGTCAGGGCGCGTTCTACCCGCCCACCGTCCTCTCCGGCGTGAGCCCAGAGATGACGGTCGCCCAGGAGGAGATCTTCGGCCCCGTGGTCACGATCTCGCCGTTCGCCGACGAGAAGGACGCGGTGCGGCAGGCCAACGCGGTCCGCTACGGGCTGATGGCGACGGTCTGGACGGGAGATCCCGCGCGCGGTCACCGGCTCGCGCGGCAGATCAAGGCCGGCACGGTCGGGATCAACATGCCGTACACGGCGTTCCCGGGGATCCCGTTCGGCGGGTACAAGCAGTCCGGCTTCGGCCGCGAGCTCGGGCTCGAGACGCTCGAGCTGTACCTCGAGACCAAGAGCGTCCTCGTCTCCACGAGCTCGAGGCCGTTCAACCCCTTCGGGCTGTAGACAGCCATCCGTACCGTTGGGTCGTGCTGGCGGGCGGCACGGCTGCCCAGGCGAGCTTCTCGGCGATCGGGATCGGCCTGCCCGCCCTCGCGCCGGCGATTCGCACGCACTACGGGCTGACGCTCTCGCAGGTCGGCATCGTCCTGGCGGCGAGCTGGGTCGGGACGCTGGTCACGCTGTTGCCCTGGGGGCTCGCCGCCGACCGTTTCGGGGAGCGGGCCGTCCTCGGCCTGGGCCTCGCGGGCTGCGCGGCTTTCCTTACCGCCGCCGCCTACGCGCCGAGCTTCGCCTGGCTCGTCGCGTTCCTGAGCCTCGCGGGTGCCGCCGGCGCGAGCGTCAACTCCGCCAGCGGCCGCGCGGTCATGCAGTGGTTCCGACCCGCACAACGTGGGCTGGCGCTCGGAATACGCCAGACGGCCATCCCGGCCGGTGGAATCGTGGCCGCGCTCGTCCTTCCGCATCTCGGCCTCCACACGGGTCTCCTGTTCCTCGCCGGGCTCTGCCTTCTCGGGGGCATAGCCGGCGTCGTGGCCGTGCGCGAGCCGCAGGACACGCAGCTCCCGGTCGAGGCGGTCGAGTGGACGCTCCGCGACCGCCGGCTGTGGGAGCTCTCGTTCGGGAGCGGCCTCTACCTCGTCACCCAGGTCGCCATCATCGGCTTCGTGGTCCTCTTCCTGCACGACCAGCGCAACGTCTCCGACGTGGCCGCAGCGGGCGTCCTCGCAGCGATCCAGGTCGCCGCTGCGGCGCTGCGCATCGGCAACGGAAGGTGGTCGGACGTACTCGGGAGCCGTGCGGTTCCGCTGCGGCGCGTCGGCGTCGCCACTGCGCTCGCCACCGGGATCGTGGCCGCGCTCACGGGCGCCTCCCTCTGGATCCTCGTTCCCGCCTTCGTCGTCGCCGGCGGGCTTGCGATGTCGTGGAACGGGCTCTCCTTCACGGCAGCCGCCGAACTGGCGGGGGGACGCAGGAGCGGTGCGGCGATCGGCTTCCAGCAGTCCGTTCTCTCCGGGGTCGGAGCCGTCGCGCCGGTCGTGTTCGCGGCGCTGGTCGCGGCCACCTCGTGGCGGGTCGGGTTTGCCCTCGCTGCGCTGTGCCCCCTGCCGGGGATCGCCCTCTTCCGGCGTCTTACCTGATTCATATGAAGTGCAGGCATTTCTTAATCGGCGCTACATGTCCGCTTAGCACTTGCGAGATAGAACACGAAGTGTCTGCCGACACCGGGAGGCCGAGTCATACGAAGCCCCTCCAAGAGAGTGCTCACCCAGGTTTGTGGGGAACTGCAGCATCCGCGACCCTCGCGGCGTAGTCTCCCCCACAGTGTGAGCTGCGGCTCTCGGCCTCCCGCTCCCCCCTCTTCTCGGCGGTGAGAACCACTGTCACCTGGATCCTCGCCGGCGTCGCCGTCGCGGGCGCGCTCGCCAGCGTGGCGGTCACGCGCTCCACGCCGGCCAGAGCCACCCTCCGGCCCACGCGCTCGAGCCGGCGGCTGCGCGGGATCCACAAGATCCAGCACGTCATCGTGATCATGCAGGAGAACCGCTCGTTCGACTCCTACTTCGGGACCTATCCGGGAGCGGACGGCATCCCGCACGGCGTCTGTCTCCCCGACCCCAAGAGAAAGACGTGCGACAGGCCGTACCACGATCCTTACGACCTGAATCGCGGCGGCCCGCACGCGCAGAGCAACGCGACCCGCGACATCGGCGGCGCGAGGATGAACGGATTCGTCACGCAGGCCGAGGGGGCGGAGGAAAGTTGCGTAAACCTGGCCAACCCCTGGTGCCGGAAGCACGGTCGCATCGATGTGATGGGCTACCACGACGCCCGCGAGATCCCGAACTACTGGGACTACGCGAGGAACTACGTGCTCCAGGATCACATGTTCGAGCCGAACGCTTCCTGGAGCCTGCCCGCGCACCTGTTCATGGTCTCCGAGTGGTCCGCGAAGTGCACGAGCACGAATCCCTTCAGCTGCAAGAACGAGCTGCAGCGACCGGGCCTGACGCCCGACTTCACGCACGGCGGCCCGCCGCCGGTGTACGCGTGGACCGATCTCACGTACCTCCTGCACCGCAATGAAGTCAGCTGGCGCTATTACATCACCAAAGGCACGGAGCCCGACTGCCGCAAGGGGGCGGTCCGGTGCGCCGACTTTCTCCAGGATCCGGACACGCCGGGAATCTGGAACCCGCTTCCCTACTTCGTGACCGTCAAACGCGACCACCAGCTCCGGAACATCAGGTCACTCGACCACTACTTCGCCGCCGCCCGGACGGGATCGCTGCCCTCGGTCTCCTGGATCGTGCCGAACGGCCGCGTGAGCGAGCATCCGCCGGCGCTCGTCAGCGACGGCGAGAAGTTCGTCACCAAGTTGATCGACGCCGCGATGAAGAGTCCCGACTGGAGGTCCACCGCGATCTTCCTCGCCTGGGACGACTGGGGCGGCTTCTACGACCACGTCATGCCGCCGCGGGTGGACGGCAACGGCTACGGCATGCGCGTCCCCGCCCTCGTCATCAGCCCGTACGCGCGCAGGGGCTACGTCGATCACCAGACGCTCAGCTTCGACGCGTACGACAAGTTCATCGAGGACGACTTCCTCGGCGGGCAGAGGCTCGACCCGCGGACGGACGGCCGGCCCGACCCGCGGCCGGACGTGCGCGAGACGGTTCCGATCCTCGGCAACCTGGTGAAGGACTTCGACTTCGGCCGGCAGCCGGGCCGTCGGTTGATTCTCAGGCCGCGCTAGGGAAGACGCCGCGCTCCTCCCCCGTCCTGTGGGCGGGAACTCGATGAGGAGGAGAACATGAAGGCTTCGCGTCACACACGTCTGGTGAAGTGGATGGCCCTCGTAGGAGCAGGCGCGGCGCTTGCCGCGACGTCCGCCCAGGCGGGGGGCCCGCCGCCGGATCCCGGCTGGCTCGGCGTCCCACACTGCACCGTGCCGAACATCGAGGGCAAGCAGCTCGCCGCCGCGCGCAAGAGCCTGCGCGGCTCGCTGTGTGGAGTCATGGCGCCGATGCGCCGGCGCTCGGTCGCCGCACGGAACACCGTGCTGACCGCCGTGCCGCAGGCGGGGACGATCCTCGCGCCCGGCACCAAGGTCCTACTCATCGTCGCCAGGTGATCAGGGCGGCAGTGCTGCTCGGGGCGGTCGCCGCGGCGACCGCCCCAACCGCGTCGGCGCAGATGCTCGACCCGGGGCTGCCCGAGGATCCCGGCGTGGCCGGGATCCCTCACTGCACCGTCCCGGCCCTGCGCGGTGTTCAGCTCGCCGCCCGCGAAGCACCGCGTGCCCGGCGCGCGCTGCACGGTCTCGGCGGTCATGCGCAAGCACTCGAGCCTCCGCAAGGGCCGTGTGGTTTCGGTCGTGTCGCGTGACGGCACCGACCTGGCGGAGGGAACGGGCGTCCTCCTGATCGTCAGCTCGGGCTAGCGCTAGCCGGGCGGCTGGACGGACTCGTCGCTCTGGAAGAGGCTGAACGCGATCCCCTCGGTGTCGGTGCAGTGGGAGAACCACCCGACGTGCGGGATCGGCGTCTTGTCCTCGGCCTGGCCCCCGAGCTCCCTCACCTTCGCGATCGACGCATCGATGTCGTCGGTGTCGAAGTAGACGATGGGTGAGGTGGCCGCCGTCTCCGAGGGCATGATCGCGCCGCCCTGGTCGTCACCGGTTTGCACCATGTAGTACTCGAACTCCGGCATCGCCGAGTCGCCGAACTCCCAACCGAAGACACCGCTCCAGAAGCGCTTCGCGCGGCCGACGTCCTGAACCGGAAGCTCGAAGTGGACGAGTTTGCCTGCCATGCCAGTCTCCTTTGTCGTATTCCGCAGAGGAAGCTATACGCTCAGCGCACCGCGAGGAAGGGAGCGAGGAATGGTCAGAGCATTCGTGCTGTTCGAAGGGGAGGCACCCGAGGCTGAGCGCTACGAGCAGCACGTCAACGATTTCGCAGCCAAGGTTCCGGGCGCGACGTTCCGGCACGGTGGGGTCTTCGGCGCTGCGTTCGGCGACCCCAAGTACAAGTACTACTTCGAGTTCGAGTTTCCTGACATGGACTCGTTCAAGGCCGCTACGCGCAGCGAAGAGTTCGCCGCCGCCGGCAAAGACGCGATGGAGATGGGCATCCCGTTCAACGTCTACTTCGTGGAGCTGTGACAGAACCGGCGCGTCCCGCTCCGGTCGACCCGGCCGAGCTCGGCTTCGAGCGGATCGTCTACGAGAAGGCACCTCCGCGGGCGACCATCCGCTTCAACCGGCCTGAGGTGCTGAACGCGTTCGACTTCCAGACGCTGCGCGAGCTCGCCCGCGCCTGTGAGGACGCGTCCTGGGACGATTCCATCCGCGTGGTCGTCCTCACCGGGACGGGCCGGGCGTTCTGCGTCGGCGCCGATCTCAAGGAGTGGAGCGAGGGGTACGTCGGCAACCCGACGGAGTACTGGAAGTGGTTCGGCGCGTTCAAGGATGCGCACGACCGGCTGCGCGAGATCGGCAAGCCGACGGTGGCGCGGATCAACGGGATCGCCGTCGGCGGCGGCAACGAGCTGCAGATGGCCTGCGACCTGGCTGTGATGGTGGAGGACGCGTTCATCCGCCACGTCGGGCCCGAGCACGGGTCGGTGCCGGCCGGAGGCGCGACGCAGTGGCTCACCATCATGGTCGGCGACCGCCGCGCCCGGGAGATCGTCCTCCTGTGCGAGGAGATCCCCGCGCGCAAGGCCGCGGAGTGGGGGCTCGTGAACAGCGCCGTGCCGGCCGACGGGCTGGACGCCGAGGTCGACCGCCTTGTCGAGAGCCTGGCACGCAAGCTCCCGCAGACGACCCGCTACGCGAAGCAGCATCTGAACTTCTGGCGCGACCTGGCTTGGCACGAGACGATCAACCACGCGCGCGACTGGCTCGCGCTTTCGATGGCGACGGACGAGCCGAAGGCCGCGATCAAGGGATTCCTGGAGAAGAAGTGACCGAGGAGCTCGTCCTCGTCGAGCGCGAGCCGCCGGTCGCGGTCGTGCTGCTGAACAGGCCGAGGCAGCTGAACGCACTCTCGGACGAGCTCATGGACGAGCTCGTCGGGGCGCTGCAGGAGCTGGACTCGGACGACGGGATCCGCTGCATCGTCCTCGGCGGCTCGGAGCGCGCCTTCGCCGCCGGCGCGGACATCGGCGTGCTCGCGCAGACGAGCCCCTACGACGCCGCGACGTCGAACCGGCTCGGGCGCTGGGACTCGATTCGCAGGGTCGGCAAGCCGATCGTCGCGGCCGTCTCGGGGTTCTGTCTCGGCGGCGGCTGCGAGCTCGCGATGCTGTGCGACCTGATCGTCGCGTCCGAGACCGCGCAGTTCGGCCAGCCGGAGATCAACCTCGGCCTGATGCCCGGCGCCGGGGGCACGCAGCGGCTCACGCGGGCGGTCGGCAAAGCCGTCGCCATGGACGTGATCCTCTCCGGGCGGCTCCTGTCCGCGCGCGAGGCGCAGGCGGCAGGGCTCGTCGCCCGCGTCGTCGAGCGGGAGGCGTGGCTGGAGGAGTCGAAGCGCCTGGCCCGGATCATCGCCGAGAAGAGCCCGCTCGCGCTGCGCCTGGCCAAGCAGGCCGTCAACCGCGCGTTCGAGGGATCCCTTCAGCTCGGCGTGGAGTACGAGCGGCAGGCGTTCGCGATCGCGCTCAGCACAGAGGACGCGCGCGAGGGGATGAGCGCGTTCCTCGAGAAACGCAAACCGAATTTCAAAGGAGCCTGAGATGAAGGTCGACGAGCTGTTGAGTGGTGTACGAGAGGCGATGTCGGTCAAGAAGGTCTTCGGCGAGAGCGTCCACGAGGACGGGATCACCGTCATCCCGGTCGCCAAGGTCGGCGGTGGTGGTGGGGGAGGCGGCGATACCGAGGGGAACGGTGGCGGAGGCTTCGGCCTGGCGGCCAAACCGGCCGGCGCCTACGTCATCAAGGACGGCGAAGTCAGCTGGAAGCCGGCGGTGAACCCGAACGCGATCATGGTCGGCTGGCAGCTAGTCGCCGCGTTCTCCGTCTTCGTGCTCTGGCGCCTCCGGCGGGACCGCGAGTAGCGCGAAGCCCCAGGCGATGCCGCCGAGCAGCAGGGCCACGGCGACTCCGCGCTGCCAGTCGTTCTGGCAGAAGATGTTCAGGAGCGCGCCCGCGACGAAGACGGTCGCCGCGCTGCCGACGAGCACCTCCCAGCGGCCCAGCCGCAGCGGCGCGTGCTCCGCGGGCTGAGCGCTCTCCCGGCCCGGATCGAACCTGCCGCCGAGCAGCAGCCCATAGAGCAGGCTCAGGGACGGAAGCAGCAGCACAGCCGCGATTGCAGCCGAGACCACGATCGCAATCAGCGTCCCGTGCGGTGCGGCCGCGTCGTCTACGGTCAGGTACGTCGGGAGCAGGTACGGCTTCTGCGCGAGCGCCCAGCCGGCGACGATCGCGACAACGGCGCCCGCGGCGGTCACGCGGGACAGCCCGAAGCGGCGCACCCAGACGAGCCCGATCGTCACGACGCCCGCGAGCGCGGAGACGATCACGCACGCGAGCCCACCTCCGTGCGTGAGCCCGTGGTAGAGGCGCGGAGCGTCGTCGCTGACGACGGGCAGGGCGCCGAGAGCGATTGCGCCGGCGACGACCGCGGCGCCGAGCGCCCGCCGGCGGAAGGCCTCTTCGAGCTCGCGGTCGCCGACGCGGCGCGCGTCCGCGGCCAGGTAGACGGCGGCAAGGTAGGCGCCCGTGACGACGGCGATGGCGCCGATCATCGCCGACGTCGGGTTGAGCCAGCTCGTGAGACGGTCGCCGGCTGCGTTGCCGACCGGAACGCGTCCCGACGCGATCCCGCCGACGGCCGCGCCGAGCATGAAAGGCGTGAGGATCGATGCGGCCGCGAAGACGAGATCTGCGGCGGCGCCCATTCGCGTCGTCCCCGCCGCCGAGCGCAGGACGTAGGTCGACCCGCGCAGGATGATCCCGATCGCGGCGATGAAGAACGGGACGGTCAGCGTGGACATGATCGATGCGAACGCCTCCGGGTAGCCCGTCCAGCAGATCACGAGGACGAATATGAGCCAAACGTGGTTCGCCTCCCACACCGGCCCCATGGCCCGGTGCGCGTGATCGCGCACACGCTGGGTGAGGCCCCCTCCGGGCAGCATCCAGAAGCCGGCGCCGAAGTCCGCCCCGCCCAGCACGGCGTACGCGGCGAGCCCCGCCAGGATCAGGATGAGCGGGAATTCAGCGAGCGACATCTGACGTGACGGAGTCGGAGGGTGGCTGCTCCTCGAGCGGCGACCGCGCGAGCCGCCGGAGGAGCCAGAAGACGAGCACGGCGAGGAGGAGGTAGACGGCCGTGACGGTGCCGAGGCCGACCGGGATCCCGCTCGCCCCGGTGACGGCGTCTTCGGTGCGCATCACGTTGTAGACGATCCACGGCTGACGCCCGACCTCCGTCGTGATCCAGCCCGAGATGAGGGCGACCAGCGAGAGGGGAGCGGCGGCCACGAGACAGCGGTAGAACCAGCGCGTTCGCGGTAACCGGCGCCGGAAGATGCGCACCCACAGGTACCACGTCCCGAGGAACGCGAGCCCCGTGCCGATGAAAACCATGGTCTGGAACGAGAACCGGACCCAGTTCACGGGCGGACGGTCGTCGGGAGCAACGGTGTCGAGACCCTGGACAGTCGCGTGGGGGCTGTGGTACGCGAGGAGCGAGAGCAGGTCGGGAATCGCGATCCCGTACTCCACGTCCGTGCCGTTGTACCAGCCGAGGATGTGCTCGGACGCGCCGGCCGTCGTCTGCTGGAGACCTTCGAACGCCGCCAGCTTGATCGGCTGCTCGGCCGCGACGGCGCGGCCGTTCCAGTCCCCGATGACGATCTGCGCCGGAGCCGCGAGCGCCGCGACGGTCAGCGGAATTGCGAGCGCGACGCGCTCGTAGCGTCCCCAGCGGCCGCGCAGTTTCCCCCAGGCGTAGACGCCGGCGACGAGGAACCCCACCACGATGTACCCCGCGAGATACATGTGCACGAGCTCGTGCCAGAAGTACGAGTTGGCGAAGAGCGCGTCGAAGGGATGGACGTTCGTCACGATTCCGTCCTGCATCGTGAAGCCCGTCGGGTGGTTCATCCAGCCGTTGACCGCGATCACCATGAGCGAGCCGGTCATCCCCGTAATGACGATCGGGATGCCCGTCAGCAGGTGGACGCGCGGCGAGAAGCGGTTCCAGCCGTAGACGTAGATGCCGATGAAGATCGCCTCGAGGAAGAACGAGACCCCCTCCAGCGCGAACGCGAAGCCGAAGACGTCACCGAACTTCGCCATCCACGCGGGCCACAGGAGGCCGAACTCGAAGCTGAGGATCGTCCCCGTGACGACGCCGACCGCGAACAGCGAGATCATCACGCGCGACCAGCGCCGCGCCAGCGTTCGGTAGACGGGATCGCCGGTGCGGACCCCGAGCCACTCGACGAAGAGGACCAGCACCGGGAAGGCGATCCCGAAGCAGACGAGGGGGATGTGGACCGCCAGCGAGAGCGCCTGCATCTGCCGCGCCTGCAGGAGGTAGTGCTGGTCGACCTGTTCGAAGCCGGCTGCAAGGAGTCCGTGGATGGCGTGACCGTAAACTGCGCGCGTGCCCGAAGTCGAGACGACCCGCGACCGCAGCGTTCTGACGATCACGCTCAACCGGCCGGACGTTCTGAACGCGTTCAACAAAGCCATGCACGACGCGCTCGGCGCGGCGCTGAAGGAGGCGCGCGATCCGGACGTGCGGGCCGTTGTGCTGACGGGCGCGGGACGGGGCTTCTGCGTCGGCCAGGACCTCGGCGAGTTTCGCGAGGCGCCCGGCGACATCGGAGACCGCTTGCGCGCGACCTACCACCCCAACCTCCTCGCGATCCGCGCGCTCGAGAAGCCGGTTATCGCCGCGGTCAACGGGCCTGCGGCGGGAGCGGGGATGTCCTTCGCCTGCGCCTGCGACCTGCGCATCGCGGCGGACTCGGCCAGCTTCGTCCCGGCGTTCATCAACATCGGGCTCGTTCCCGACTCGGGCGGGACCTTCTTCGTGACGCGGATCCTCGGCTACTCACGCGCGTTCGAGTGGCTCGCGTCGGGGCGGAAGCTGACCGCCGCGGAGGCGCACGCGTGGGGCCTCGTCTCGGAGGTGGTCGAGGCCGACGGGTTGCTCCAGCGGGCGGGCGAGGTCGCCGCGGAGTTCGCGTCCCTACCGCCGCTCGCGGTCGGCATGACGAAGCGGCTGCTCGACCGCGCGGGAGCCTCGGCGTTGGACGAGCAGCTCGAGCGAGAGGCTCAGCTGCAGACGGCGGCGACGCAGACCGAGGACTTCGCCGAAGGAGTGGCCGCGTTCCTCGAGAAGCGGCCGCCCGAGTTCAAGGGGCGCTAGGGAGGAGCTGGATCAGCTCCCCTTCCTCGGGGAAGCGGCCCGTTTCCTTCTTCGAGAAGATCAGCTCACCGTCGGCGAAGACGTCGAACTGGCCCGTCGCGCCCGGCGTCGTCTCCGCCTCGAGTCCCGTCTGCTCGGTGATCGCGGCCGCGAGACTCGTGGCCCGGCGGTCGTAGCCGCTTCAGGTGGGGCAGTAGAGGATCCGGATCGCCACGGGCTCAGACTACCCTCGGCGCGACACGTCGCCGTGGAGGACGGCCTCGATGTTGTGGCCGTCGGGATCGAGGCCGAACGCGGCGTAGTAGTAGCGCCGTTGGCCGCTCGCCGGGCGGCCCGTTGTCTTGTCGGAAACGGGCAGCTTGACGTGGTCGATCGGCATCGAGCCCTCATCGTGCCAACCTGGCGAAGGCGGCTGGAGGTGAGCCGCGCAGGCGTTTCGCGACCGCCGCGGCGCATTCGGAGGCAGAGAGGCGAGAGGTGTCGAGCTCGAGGTCGTACGCCCAGTCCCCGTGAACTTCGTGCTGCCAGCGCAGGACGGGCGGCGGGACGGGCTCGCCCGCGGCTGCGGTCGCGTAGCGCTCCTTGCCGGCAACCCGCCTGCGCTCCATGATCGTCTCCAGCGGACAGTGGACGCCGACGAACAGGACCGGCAGCCCCGCGAGTCGCGCGGCGGCATCGGCGAGGGTTTCGGCGTCGTAGTGCCCGACGTCGACGGCGACGTTCAGCCCGAGCCTGCTGTGCGCCGCCACCGATTCGTAGAGCGCGGCGTAGAGGATTGGCACGTAGGGCGCGGCCGGGTGGCCGGTCTCTCCCGGTCGCAGTCCGATTCCCGGTTGCAGGCGCGCCGGCGTCGTCGCCCGGGCAACATCCACGCCGAGGTTGATCCAGACGCCCTCTGAGAGCTCCTGCAGCGCGGTCACGATCGACGACTTCCCCGAGCGCGGGGCGCCGTTCAGGATGACGATCTGCCCCGGCGGCTTCAGATCGTCTTGAATTGCTCGAAGGGTTGGCGGCAGCTCTCGCAGTACCGGAGAGAGCGACAGGGAGTGGGCCCGAAGATGTTCTCGAGCCGGGTCTCGGAGGAGCCGCAGTAGGGGCAGCGAAACGCGTCGCTCTGCAGCTGGACGAGCTTCGGCGCCGTCACCTCGCGCGGCGTGGGCGGCGCGAAGCCGGCGCGCCGCAGCTTCTCGCGGCCCAGCGGCGTGATCCGGTCGGTCGACCAGGAGTCGTCGAGGATCACCTCTACGTCGGGGTCACCGCCGAGCGCACGGATTCGCTCGGCCATCTGGGCTCGCATGACCTCGAGCGCAGGACAGCCAAGGAACGTGGGCGTGAACTCGACGTGGACGCGGTCGTCCTCGACCGAGACGTCGCGGACGACACCGAGGTCGACGACCGAGATGACGGGGATCTCAGGGTCCTCGACCTCGCCGAGAGCCTCCCAGACGGCCTCCGCCGTTACCACTCCGCCCCCGGAACCGACCTGCGTACCTCGGTCATCTCCTCCCAGAGCGGCGGCCATTCCTCCGAGTGCGTGCCGCGCTCGACCCCCGCGAGGTCGGCGGGTAGCTCGCGACCCATCCGATCGGCCAGGCGTGGACGTAGTTCTTGCGGGAGGACGGCGACCGCGGCCGGCCACAACTCATCCAGCGCTCCCCGGAAGCGTGGCTCGCCGCGGAGCCGCTCCTCCCACATCTGCGCATGGATCCGGTGATACGCCTCCTCACGGTCCATCTTGGCGGCGAGCCCGGCGACCTCCTTGTCGGCGGACGCCTTCAGCTCTTCGAGCCTGATCTCGTCGGCGGCCTCGTACAGGACGTGCCGCGCGATCGTCGCGGCCCAGTCCATCTTCCGCAGCTCGACGAGCGGCGCGGAGCGGTACTCCTCCGGTGTGCGGTCGAAGGCGAGCTCATCCGCCGTGACGCCGAGCTCGCGCGCGGCGATCTCGTAGAGCGCCCGCGCGTGCCCGACCTCGTTCTGCGAGATGGACGAGAAGGCGACGTCCTCCTCGAGGAAGGGCGCGATCCCCGTCCATTCGGAGTCGCGCCAGCCGAGGATCAGCTCGTCGTCGGCGTACTCAAGAAGCTGCCGTGCCCGCTCGCTCACGCGCACAGCACGAGGGAAACCATGTTTCCCCCGTGAGCCCCCTTCTTTGCCGTATCGGTGAAGCCACCGCTGGTGCGGCTACCGCCGGGCAAAGCCCGGCTCCGCCGGTCAGCCGGTGCGGCCCTACGAGCCACTTTTCCCTGTAGCCGTGCCCGCTCGCTCACGCGCCTCCTTCAACTTCACCTTCAACGAGTAGCCGTCCACGCGGTGGTAGTTCCGCTCCAGCTCGTCCACGAAGCCGGTGATCTCGTGCACGGCCGTGCGCGGGACGACCCACAGCGCCTCCGACTCCTGCCGCCGTCCGTAGAACTCGCGCGCGTACTCCTCCGCGAACTCGTCGTTCGGCGCCTCGAGCGAGCCGGCGTGCGCGAATGCCTGCCCTTTGCGCTCCTGCCGGAACACCTCGTAGATCACCCTCGCCCCCTGACCGGCCACTCCTCCCGGTCGGCGGAGCCGACCTCCGGAGCGGCCTCGCGCCGCTGACCGCACGCCGCTCTCCAGGCCCGTGTTGAAACACTGTGCCTTCCGGCGTCGCACGCCCAGCGGCGCGCCAGAGGACGAGGGAAAATCACGCCGCTTCGGCGAGGACGATCTCGCGCACCCACTCTGTCTCCTCGCGGTTCATCCGGCGCAGCTCGAGCCGCTCCTGCGTCTTCGGTCCGTGCCCGGTGACGACCCGCTTGAGCTCGTCCCAGTCCGGCTCGGTGAAGTGCCACTCGCCGGTCTCCTCGTCCTTGCGCAGCTCGGGGTCGGGGACGGTCAGCCCGAGCTCCCAGATCTGCGGGACGTAGCCGTCGAGGAACTGCCGGCGCGCTTCGCCGTTGCCCTGGCTCTTGATGCGCCAGAGGAACATCGGGTCCTCGTCCTTGGGGATCGGGTTGCCGTGGAACTGCATGAGGGGCCCCCACCAGCGGTTGAGCGCCTCCTGCACGAGCTCGCGCTGCTCGTCCGTGCCGAGCATCATCGTCAGCACTACGTCGCGCCCGTGGAGGATGTGAAACGACTCCTCCCAGCAGATCTTCTTCATGATCCGTGCGTACGGCGCGTACGAGCACTTGAGGAGCGCCTTCTGCGAGATGATCGCGGCCGCGTCGACGAGCCAGGCGATGATCCCGACGTCCCCCCAGGTCTTGGTCGGGTAGTGGAAGACGTTGTGGAACTTGGCCTTGCCCGAGATGAGGTCGGCGAGGCACTGCTCCCGCGGCTTGCCGAGATCCTCGACCACGCGATAGATCAGCTGCGAGTGGCCGGCCTCGTCCTGCACCTTTGCCGTGAGCGCCAGCTTGCGCTGCAGGGTGGGCGCGCGCAGGATCCACTCGCGCTCGGGGAGGACTCCCATCAGCTCGGAGTTCCCGTGCATCTCGATGAACTTGATCAGCAGCCGGCGGTACTCGTCAGGCATCCAGTCGGTGGTCTCGACCTGGCCTCCCGACTGCACGTACTCGAGGAATTCCTGTTCTCGCGCCGTCATCTGGCCTCCCAACCGAACGATCGTTAGGGTACCGATTGTAGTGGTAGTTGGCCTGCTGCATCCAGGCGAAATGGGGTCCGCGGTGGCCGGTCAGCTGCTCGTGCGGGGGATCCTGGTCGTGTGGGCATCCGAAAGGCGCTCCGAGGCCACGGCCCGTCGCGCCGCCGGATTCGAAGACGTCGGCACGGCCGAAGCGCTGGCGGCGCGGAGCGACGTCATCCTCTCGATCTGCCCTCCGCACGCCGCGCACGAGGTGGCCGGATCGGTGGCGGGGTTCGAGGGGATCTACGTGGACGCGAACGCGATCGCGCCGGCGACGGCCCGCGACATCCTCGGAGCGTTCGTCCGCGGCGTGGACGGCGGCATCGTCGGCGGCCCCTCGTCGCCGCGCCTCTACCTCTCGGGCCCCGACGCGCCGGAGGTTGCGCGGCTCTTCGAAGGAACCGGTGCGGACGCTGTCGTTGTCTCGGCCGAGATCGGGGCGGCATCCGCGGTCAAGATCACCTACGCCGCGTGGTCGAAGGGGACAGCTGCGATGCTCCTGGACATCCTCGAGCTCGCACGGGCGGAGGGCGTCGAGGAGGCTCTGCTCGCCGAGTGGGTGGATTCCATTCCCGAGCTGCTACCAAGGCTCGAGAGCGCACGCCGCTCCGCCGACGCGAAGGGCTGGCGCTGGGTCGGTGAGATGGAGGAGATCGCCAACGCCTTCGCCGCGCACGGCCTGCCGGACGGGTTCCACCGAGCGGCCGCCGAGGTCTACCGATGGCCACAAGGCGTTCGGAGCTGAGGCGCGAGGCCGCCCGGCTCTTCGCCGAGCGCGGCTACCACGGGACCTCGATCGGCGACCTGGCCGAGGCGCTCGGCGTGCAGAAGGCCACCTTGTATGCGCACATCGAGAGCAAGCAGGACCTGCTCTACGACACGATGCGCGAGGGGGCGGACGCGTTCCACGCGGCGCTCGACGAGATCCCGGAGACGCTGCCGGCGGTGGAGAAGATCCGGCTTGCGCTCCGCGGGCACCTGCGCGTCGTGGCCGAGCAGCTCGACGTGGCCACCGTGTTCGTCCAGGAGTGGCGCTACCTCGAGGGCGAGCGGCGCGACGAGATCGTCGCCGAGCGCCGCCGCTACGAGGAGCGGATTCGCGCCCTCTTCCGCGAGGGGCGCGAGCTCGGCGAGCTTCGCACCGACCTCGACGACGGGACCGCCGCACTGCTCACGCTCTCGGCCGCGAACTGGGCCTACACCTGGCTTCAGCCGGGACGGGACACCGACGAGCTGGCGGACCGGTTCTTCGCGTTGCTGGTCGACGGCATGCGCGGCTACTCGACGCCGGCATAGGTTCGCGGCGGGCGGAGCGCTCCAGTACTTCGCCGGCACGACGACGTGTACCAACACGACGCCGCAGAACTGCAAGATCGTGAACTACCCGACGGCGCAGAAGCCGGCGACGGGGAAGCTCTGTGGCGGCACGATCCAGGTCGACGTGCCGTTCTCCGGCTTCGGCCGTCCGATCAACGCGAACACGCTCTTCAGCGTGACCGCGCTCGGCTACGGACAGAACGCGGACGACGACATCTACGCGGACGTCGACATGAGCCGCTCGTTCGACTACACGCGCGGCAGCAACATCTCGGCTACCGGCTGTTAGCGCAGGCGACGGAAGCTACGGGGCCGGCGCGAACCCGGCCTCGTAGCTCACGTCGTACTCGCTCTTCATCTTGGCGAGCCAGCGGGTGATCGTGTCCCCCCGCTGCGCGGGCGGCACGCCTCCCGTGACCTTGGTGTAGATGTGCTCGTAGGCCAACTGCGCGCGGACGGTGTCCCGTGCGAACCGGCCGCCCTCCTCGGCTTCCCCGCTCGCGCCGGTGAGCCGGCTCTCGACCTCCGACTCGGATACGCCCACACCGAGCTTCTTTGCCGACTGCAGGAGCTCGGAGCGGTAGAAGAGGAGCGCAAGCGCCTGCCGCTCGACCGTCCGGTAGCCGCTCGTGCCCTTGTCCGGGAAGGGGCGGCCCTCCGCTTCGGCTTCCTGCTCGAAGTGGTCGACCGCCTCAGAGAGGTCCGTCTTGCCGATCGTCGCCGAACCGACGTGGGCGACGGAGTCGGATCCACCGCAGCCGCCGCAAGGGCGGCGGCGGCGAGCGCCGCCATCGCCGCGCGCCTCACGGACGCCGCGGGTCGTCGCCGTCCGGATCGGCTGTTTCCACTGCGACGTGGTCGATCCGCGCTGGCATGCTCCGAAGAGTGCATAGCGCGGCGCTGATCGTCAATCCGTTCTCGAGCCAGGTGACCGAGCCCCGCCTCGAGGCTGTCGAGCGGGCCCTCGCTCCATACGCCGAGCTCGAGACGATTCCGACCGGCCGCCGCGGGCACGCGACGGACCTGGCGCGGGAGGTGGCCAACAATCACGACGCCGTGCTCGTCTTCTCAGGTGACGGCGTGTTCAACGAGGTGGTGAACGGCATCGAAGGGCAGACCCCCCTCGGGTTCATCCCAGGTGGCAGGACGAACGTGCTCCCGCGTGCTCTCGGGCTGCCGCGCAACCCGGTCGCAGCGGCGCGCAGGATCGGCGAGGCCCTCGCCGCCGGGCACACGCGCACGATCTCGCTCGGACGCGTGAACGGGCGGCGCTTCACCTTCGCCGCCGGCGTCGGCGCGGACGCGGAGTTCATCCGCCGCATGGAGAGCCGCGGCCGAACGCACGACGGGAAGCTCGCCGGCGACATCACGGCCGCCTGGTTGCTCACGCAGCAGTTCGCGCGAACACGGTATCGCCCTTCGCTGCAGATCGAGGGGATCGGGCGCGCCGCCTCGGCGCTGATCCTCAACGGCGACGTCTCGACCTACGTCGGCCGGTACCCCGTTCGCTTCGTCCCCGAGGCCAGCTTCGAGCTCGGGCTGGACGTGGCCGCTCCGGTGGAGCTGCGTGGCCGCTCGCTGCCTTCGTTCGCCTGGCGCAGCCTGCGCGGGACGCGCGCGCGGGGGGTGCTGTACGGCCACGACCTCGATCGCGTCACGGTCTTCTGCGACCGGCCGATGCCGCTCCAGGTGGACGGAGAAGACCTCGGCGACGTCCGCGAGGCGCACTTCGTGGCGGAACGGGACGCGGCTAAGGTCCTCGTGTGACCGAGCCGGGTCAGCAGTCCTCGTCGCGGTCGACGCGGCTCGTGATCGTCGGCATCGTCCTGATCGTCCTGCTCGGCATCGTCGCGCTCGTGAGCCGCGGCCACGTCTCGCCCGCAGGGAACGCCGCACACGACCGCAGCGCGTCGCAGTCTCTCGCGAACGCGGTCTTCACGCTCTGGATCATCGCGATGATCGGCGGTGCGATCCTGCTCGCCTACACGCTGAGCGTGAAGAAGCGGGACTCGAAGCGCGGGGAGTTCCGGATCAAGCCGCTCATCTCGTCGCTGGCCTTCTTCGCCGTCATCGTCATCGGCCTGGTGTTCCTCTACAACCACCTCGGAAAGAAGGCACCGCCCCGGAGGATCACGCCGGCGGCGATCGGGACGAAGCACCTGAAGAAGGCCGACCGGAAGAAGCTCCAGCAGGCCGCCAACCCGCACTCGCCTACGTTCCAGTGGGAGATCGGCGCTGGCATCCTCGCCCTTCTCTTCGCTCTCGGCGCGACCGCGCTCATCGCCAGCGCGCGAAAGCGATCGAAAGCGGTCAGGGAGATCACCGTCGCGCAGGAGCTCATGGCGATGCTGGATGAGACGCTGGACGATCTGCGCAACGAGACCGATCCGCGCAAGGCGGTGATCGCGGCCTACGCGCGCATGGAGAAGATCCTCGCCGCCCACGGGCTCGGGCGGCGGCCGTCCGAGGCGCCGATCGAGTACCTGCAGCGCGTGCTGGTAGAGCTGCACGTGTCGGAGGAGGCGGTAACCAGGCTCACATCGCTTTTCGCGCATGCGAAGTTCAGCGAGCACGAGATCGGCCCCGAGGCGAAGGAGGAGGCGATCGACGCGCTCGTCTCGCTGCGTGACGACCTGCGCGTGATCAACGATCCCAAGGAAAAGCCGGAGCTCCTTCCCAGCGAAGTCCCCCGCGGAGCCACGTGAAGCACCCGTTCCGAGACGCCGGGCTCCTGGCCGTCGCCGGAGCCGTCCCGCTCCTGATAGTCATCTTCGTCCTGCCGGGCGACCGCTCGAAGGCGCTCGACGTCTACCTGCTCTTTCTCGGCGCCGTCCTCCTGCTCGTGCTGGCGCGGATGACCTCGCCCGAGAGGGGACGCAAGACCATCCCGCCGAAGAAAGAGAAGACCGACACGCGGCTGCCCGAGCTGGTGCGGATCGAGCGCGAAGTCGTGCTCGCTACCGGGAGTGGCTTCGACCGGCAGATGCGGGTCGGCCCGCTCATGCGGGACATCGCGCGCTACAAGCTGTGGACGCGGCGTGGCGTCGATCTCGAGGAGCAGCCCGAGCGGGCGCGCGAGCTCCTGGGGGACGAGATCTGGGGCCTCCTCCGCGCGGGCCGTCCAGAGCCGAACTCGCGGTACGCGTCCGGCGCGGAGATCGCCGAGCTCCGGCAGATGCTCGAGCGGATTGAGAAGGTGTAGGCCATGGCCATCGCAGAGCTGGAACGCGTCGCCTCACTCTCGGAGCGGATCCTCGACGAGGTCGAGCGCGCGGTCGTGGGCAAGCGGGACGTGCTGGAGCTCGTCCTCATGGGCTTCCTCGCCGACGGCCACGTCCTGCTCGAGGACTATCCGGGGCTGGCGAAGACGCTGCTCGCGAGGTCGTTCGCGCAGGTCACCGACCTCCAGTTCCAGCGCATCCAGTTCACGCCCGACCTGATGCCTTCCGACGTGACCGGCTCGTCGATCTTCAACCAGCGCAGCGGCGACTTCGAGTTCCGGCCCGGCCCGATCTTCGCCAACCTCCTGCTCGGCGACGAGATCAACCGCGCGCCCCCCAAGACGCAGGCGGCGTTGCTCGAGGCCATGCAGGAGCGGCAGGTCACCATCGAGGGCCACACGAACCCGCTCGACCGCCCGTTCCTGGTCATCGCCACGCAGAACCCGATCGAGTACGAGGGCACGTACCCGCTGCCGGAGGCGCAGCTCGACCGCTTCATCCTGCGGACCTCGATCGGCTATCCGGACCGCGGCCATGAGTGGGAGGTGCTCGAGCGGCGGGTCGAGCGCAAGGAGGACGAGATCGAGCTCGACGTCGTCGTCGATCGCGGAACGCTGCTGGACATGCAGCGCGCCACCGAGCAGGTCCACATCGCCGAGTCGATCGGCTACTACATGGTGGACGTCGTCAAGGCGACGCGGGAGAGCGCGCGCGTACAGGTGGGCGCGAGCCCGCGCGGGTCGCTGGCGCTGCTCAAGCTGTCGCGTTGCCGCGCCGCGCTCGACGGGCGCGACTTCGTCACGCCGGACGACGTCAAGTCGGTCGCCGTTCCCGCCCTGACGCACCGCCTCATGCTGCGCCCGGAGCTCTGGGTGCAGCGTGTCAGCTCGGACGACGTCGTCGCACAGGCACTGGAGACCGTGCCGACGCCGCCGGCCGAAGATGTAAGGCATTGACCCGCGTCCTCACGCCGAAGCTGGGCGCCTACGCGGGCCTCGCCGCGCTTGGTCTGATCGCGTCTCTCGTTCTCGGCTTCCCGGAGCTCGTCGCCGTCGCCGCGCCGTTCGCGCTCGTCGCCGGCGCGGGGCTCGCGCTCGCCGAGACGCCCGACGCGGACGTGTCGCTCGAGCTCGAGCGCGAGCGCGCGATCGAGGGCGACGAGTTGACGCTCCTCCTGCGGCTCATGAGCGCGGTTCCGATCGAGCAGGTGGACGTCCGCCTCGCCATCCCCAAGGGCGTGTCGCTCGTCGACGGCGAGAACCCCGTCGCGCTGCGAATCGCGGGCGGCGGGGAGCGCGAGCGCGAGTACCGGCTCTCGTGCGACCGCTGGGGCTCGTACGTCCTCGGCGAGCTGCGCCTCGTCGCGCACGACCGCTTCCGCGTGTACCGGTACTCGCGCAGCCTCGACTTCAAGCTCCCGCTCAAGGTCTACCCGCGTCCCGAGACCGTCAAGGACCTGCTACAGCCGCTCGAGACGCAGGTCTTCACCGGCAACCTGGTTGCTCGCGAGAAAGGGGAGGGGATCGAGTTCGCCGACCTGCGGCCGTTCGTGGCCGGCGACCGGGTGCGGCGGATCAACTGGCGCGCGAGCGCACGGCGCGGCGAGTTGTGGGTGAACGAGTTGCACGCCGAGCGGAACGCCGACGTCATCCTTTTCCTCGACTCGTTCACGGAGGCCCGGCGCGAGGACGAGTCCACGCTCGACCGCACCGTGCGCGGCGCGGCCGCGCTCGTGGAGCACTACCTCGAGCACAAGGATCGCGTTGGCCTTGTCAGCTTCGGCGGCGTGCTCAACTGGCTGCTGCCGTCGACGGGAATGACGCAGCTCTACCGGATCGTCGATTCGCTTCTGGACACCGAGATCGTCCTGAACTACGCCTGGAAGGACCTCGACGTCATCCCGCGCCGCACACTGCCACCGAAGGCGCTCGTGATCGCGCTCACGCCGCTGCTGGACGAGCGCGCGGCCGGCGCGCTCATCGACCTGCGAGCGCGCGGCTTCGACCTCGCGATCGTCGAGATCTCGCCCATTCCGTTCGTCGAGCCGGGCCGACAGGAGCTCGAGCGGCTCGCGTACGACATCTGGAAGCTGCGGCGGGACGCGCTGCGCGGCCAATACGAGCGAGCGGGTGTGCCGGTTGCCGTATGGAACGACGACGTGCCGCTGGTAGCTGCGCTGGAGGAGGTGAGGGCATTCAGGCGCTACGCAAGGCCCGCGCACGCCTAGCGCTGGGGGCGCTTTCGGTCGCGACCCTCGTCGTCGGCGCGCTCGCCCTCATGGTGCGCTCCGACCGGCTCGGGCCGCTCGTGGGCGCGATCGGTCTCGGCGCCGTCCTCGCGCTCGTCCTCGGGCTCGTGCTGCGGAACGCGGGAGTGCTTCCCTGGGCGGTTGCGCTGGCGGGTGCGGAATACGCCGCGTTTCTCGCCATCCGGGAAGGTTCGATCGACGGTTGGGCTCCCGTCTACGGGGCCGGCCTGCTGCTTGTCTCGGAGCTCGCCTACTGGGCGATCGAGACGCCCGTCCGCGGCCCAGCCGGGGAAGGGCTGACGTTCCGGCGCACCACCTTGGTCGTCTGTGCGTGTGTCGCGGCCGGCGGCGTCGGAGGGCTCATCCTGGCGATGGCGGAATTGTCCGTGCGCGGCGGGTTGTGGCTCGAGGCGCTGGGGATAGCGGCGGCGGTCGGCTCGATCGCGCTGCTCGCCCGGCTTGCCCGCGCGTAGATAGATTCCGCTTGATGGCACAGGTTCTCCCTGCTGAGGGCGGCCTCAGGCGGATCATCGGCGACGGCGAGGGTGTGCCCGACGGCGAGGTCGAGGGGCTCAGCGACCACGACCTGATCGAGCTCTACCGCGGCATGGTCCTCTTGCGCACCTACGACGAGCGCTCGGTCGTCTATCACCGCCAGGGCCGCATCGGCACCTACGCGATCTACTGGAACCACGAGGCGATGCAAGCCGGCTCGGTGTACGCGCTCTCCGACGACGACTGGATCTTCCCCAGCTACCGCGAGTCGGCGATCGGCCTGCTGCGGGGAATGCCCGCCGCGACGATCCTTTCCTGGTGGCGCGGCCATCCCGCCGGCTGGTGGAATCCCGCCGACTACAACGTCGCCTCGATCTGCGTTCCGATTGGGACGCACGTCCCGCACGCCGCGGGCCTCGCCTGGGGGAAGAAGCTGAAGGGAGAGGACGCCTGCGCGATCGCCTACTTCGGGGACGGGGCGACCTCCGAGGGCGCTTTCCACGAGGGCGCCAACTTCGCGGGCGTCATGCGCGCGCCGCTCATCCTCCTCTGCAACAACAACCAGTGGGCGATCTCGACGCCGCTCTCGGCCCAGACCGCGGCTGCCTCCCTGGCCGACAAAGCCATCGGCTACGGAATGCCGGGCGTGCGCGTTGACGGGCTGGACGTCCTGGCCGTGTTCGAGGCGACGCGCGACGCGGTCACGCGGGCACGGGCCGGCCAGGGGCCGTCCTTCATCGAAGCCGTCTCGTACCGGGCCGCTCCGCATGCGACCGCCGACGACCCGCGCGCCTACATCGACCTCGACCGGGTCGAGGAGGAGAAGAAGCGCGAGTGTCTCGGCCGCTACGAGGGCTACCTTCGGCGTGCCGGGCTGCTGACCGACGAGATGGCCGAGTCGGTGCGGACCGAGGCGGCCGACCTCATGCGCGAGGCGATCGCGGCGGCCGAGGCCGAGCCTCCCGCCGACCCGGAGCTCCTGTTCGAGAACGCGATTCGTCGCTGCCGCCTCCCAACATCCGCGAGGGCTGGCTTGGCTGAGCTCTCGATCGTGGAAGCAATCAACGACGCGTTCCATGTCGAGCTCGAGCGCGATCCCGATGTCATGGTCATGGGCGAGGACGTCGGCCGTGCAGGGGGCGTGTTCCGCGCCACTGCGGGTCTTCGCGACCGCTTCGGCGCGGAACGCTGTGTGGACACGCCGCTCGCGGAGGCCGGGATCCTCGGCTCGGCCGTGGGCCTGTGCATGGCGGGCTGGCGGCCGGTGTGCGAGATGCAGTACGACGCCTTCAGCTACCCCTGTCTCGACCAGCTGATCACGCACGTGGGCCGCTACCGCTGGCGGACGGGCGGGAAGATGGAGTTCCCGGTGACGATCCGGATGCCGTACGGAGGCGGCGTGCGCGCCCCCGAGCTGCACGACGACTCGCCCGAGGCCTACTACGTGCACACCCCGGGGGTGAAGGTCGCGATCCCGTCCACGCCGGCCGACGCCAAGGGCTTGCTGTCGGCGGCGATCCGCGATCCCGACCCCGTTGTCGTGTTCGAGCCCAAGCTCCACTACCGGACGATGCGCGGCGAAGTCCCCGAGGGGGAGCATGTCGTCCCGCTCGGGAAGGCACGCCTCGCGCGCGAGGGGTCGGATCTCACGTTCGTCGCGTACGGCGCGATGGTGCCGCTGGCCGAGCAGGCGGCGGACGAGCTGGCCGGGGAGGCGAGCATCGAGCTGCTCGACATCCGCACGCTCAAGCCACTGGACGAGGAGGCGCTGCTGGCGTCCGCGGCCAAGACTGGGCGCGTCGTCATCGTGCAGGAGGCGCCGCGCACGGCCGGATACGGCGCCGAGCTCGCCGCCATCCTCGCGGAGAAGGCAATCCTCGACCTGCACGGGCCCGTCCTCCGCGTCACCGGTTTCGACGTCCCGTACCCGTACTGGCAGATCGAGGACGCGTACATGCCCTCCGTCCAGCGCGTGGCCGCCGCGGCCCGCCGCTTGCTCGAGTTCTGAAGACGCCTCCGTACAGGCTCGTCACCGAGCGGCTCGTCGTGCGCTGCTGGGAACCGACGGACGCGGCCGCGCTGAAGGAGGCGGTCGACGCGAGCCTCGAGCACCTTCGTCCCTGGATGCCGTGGGCACACAACGAGCCGCAGACGCTCGAGGAGAAGGTCGAGCTCGTACGCGGTTTTCGCGGGCAGTTCGACACCGACCAGGACTACGTCTACGGGATCTTCTCCCTGGACGAGTCGGAGGTCGTCGGCGGGACCGGCCTGCACAAGCGCCATGGCGAGGACGCGTTCGAGATCGGTTACTGGATCAGAGAGAGCCGCGCGGGCGAAGGGCTCGCGACGGAGGCGAGCGCGGCGCTCACTCGCGTCGCGTTCGAAGTCTGCGAGGTCGACCGGGTCGAGATCCGCGTCGATCCCCCGAACGAGCGCAGCCGCAAGGTGCCGGTCAAGCTCGGCTACGTCGAGGAGGCGACGCTCCGGCGACGGCTCGAGCCGGGCCGGCGCGACGTCGTGATCTATTCGATTTTCTCCGACGGCTTTGCCGGCTCGCCCGCGGTGGCCGCCGAGCTCGAGGCGTTCGACGTCGTGGGAGAGCGCGTCCTGTGATCCACGAGCTCCCGCTGGAGCGCCGGACGCTGCACGGGCACTTCTCGCGCGATCTTCCACCCGTCCTCGATGTCGCGCCCGGCGACTCGGTCCGGTTCCGGGCGCTGAACGCCGGGTGGCGATGGGACCCAGAGCGGGAGATCTTCGACAAGCGCGATCAGCAGCTCGACGACGGCCATGCGTTGTGCGGGCCTATCCGCGTGCAGGGTGCGCACGCAGGCGGCGTCCTCTCGGTGAGGGTGGACGAGCTTCGCGTTCACGACTGGGGCGTGACCTTTGGCGACGGCGAGATGTTCACGTGGTCGCTGGACGCGGATGCGGGGATTGCGACCGGGCACGGCGCCACCGTGTCGCTTGCCCCCTTCCTGGGCGTGATCGGGATGCCACCGCCGGAAGCCGGCGTCCATTCGACCGGCCCGCCGCGCCGCTTCGGCGGGAACATCGACTGCAAGGAGCTCGTGGCGGGGACAACGCTCCACCTCCCGATCCCGGTCGACGGGGCACTGCTCTCCCTTGGAGATGGCCATGGAGCGCAAGGCGACGGAGAGGTCTCGGGGACGGCGATCGAGTGCCCGCTCGAGCATGCGCGTGTCACGATCGACCTCGTCGAGGATCTCCCGCTCCAGTGGCCGGTTGCGCGGACCGCAGACACGTGGATCACGTTCGGCTTCGACGAGGATCCCGAAGTCGCCGGCGAGCACGCGTTGGGGGGCATGCTCGACCTGATGGAGCGCGAGCTCGGCGTGACGCGCGCTCATGCCCTTGCGCTGGCGAGCGTCGTCGTGGACCTCCGCGTAACGCAGGTCGTGAACGGCGTTATGGGCATCCACGCAGTCCTGCGCGACGACGCCGTACGCTTCGACTGATGGCGTACGAGTTCAAGCTCCCCGATCTCGGCGAGGGCCTGACCGAGGGGGAAATCGCTCGTTGGCTCGTCTCGGAGGGGCAGGAGATCGCCGAGGACGATGCGCTCGTCGAGGTGCAGACCGATAAGACGACGGTGGAGATTCCCTCGCCGGCGGCCGGGAAGGTGGCACGCATTCTCGTGGCCGAGGGCGAGGTCGTACCGGTCGGGACCGTGCTGGTCGTGATCGGCGAGGACAGCGCCGCTCCTCCAGATGTCGGGCAGCCGCGGGCCGAAGAGGCTCCGGCGAAGGAGGCGGCAGCGCCGCGCGAGCCGGCGGCCAAGGTGCGGGCGACTCCGCTCGTTCGCAGAGTCGCGCAGGAGCTCGGGGTCGATCTCTCCTCGGTTGCGGGCAGCGGGCCGGGCGGCCGCATCACGGAGCACGACGTGCGCGCCGCCGCCGGCGGCGGGGAGCCGGAGGAGGGCCGCCGGGAGCCGCTGCGGGGGGTCCGCCGGCTCATCGCCGAGCATATGGCCCGCGCGCACGAGGAGGTCCCGCCGGTCACCTGGGTCGAGGAATGCGACTTCACGGACGTGGACATGGGCAAGCTCGTCGCGCTGACGCTGAAGGCGGTCGCAGATGCCCTCGCGAAAGTCCCCGAGCTGAACGCCCGGCTCGAGGGCAACGAGATCGTCTACCTCGACCGCTGCGACCTCGGTGTGGCGGTGCAGTCGGAGCAGGGACTGGTCGTCCCGGTCGTCCGGAACTGCCGCTCAGCCTCCGTGGAGGAGCTTGCGGCCGACGTGGCTCGTCTCGCCGAGGCCGCCCGCGCCGGAGAGCTCAAGCCGGAGGAGCTACGCGACTCGACCTTCACGGTCACGAGCGCAGGGAGGCTCGGCGGCCTCTTCCAGACTCCGATCGTCAACCACCCGGAGGTCGGCATCCTCAGCATCGGCCGCATCGCGCCTCGGCCGGTGGTCCGCGACGGCGAGATCGTGGTGCGGCAGATCGGCTACGTGTCGGTCACGTTCGACCACCGCGTGGTGGACGGCGCGCGCGCGGCGAAGTTCGGGCTGACGGTGATCCGCCGGCTCGAAGGCGCCTGAGGCAGAAACCGGGGTCAGACCCCGGTTTTGAGAATCGCGAGATTCGGGTGGAAGTCGTCACGCCGCCCGCGGGCAGGGGTCAGACCCCTTGTTCCTACGGGACAGTAGGCGCATACACTGGCCGCGTGGGTAACTGGTACTGGATCGGCCTGGCGGTGGGCCTGGGCGTCGCGCTCGGCGTGCTCTCCGCGGGCGCGCTCGCGTCCAGCCGGCTCGGCACGCTCGTCGCCGTTCTCCTGGCCGCGGGCGGCGGAATCCTGATCGGCCTCGGGCTGGGCGAGTGGGACGAGGCGATAGGAGGCGCGATCGGAGGAGTCCTCGGCGTGGGCGGGTCGGCGCAGTTCGTCCAGGGTGCGCTGCGGCGGGGCGGCACGCAGCTGGCCACAGCGGTCTGGATCGCGTTCGGCGCTCTCCTGATCGGCGCTCTCGCCCTCATCCCGGCCGTCGGGTATCTCGAAGCTGCGGCGCTGCCCATCATCGGTGTGCGCCTGCGTACACGCATGCCGAAGAAGTACGCGGGCCTGCGTTCCCTTGCCAAGTAACTGGAGGGATCGGTGGAGCCCTGACGGCCTCAGCCGGGTTTCGCCGAGCCCTCCAAACAAGAAACTGATACTCGCGCTCGTCGACGGGCTGACGCCGTCGATGCTCGAGGCCGCCGTGGGCACGGAGGAAGCGCCCGCGCTCACGCTCATCGCCGAGAACGCGCGCTACACCCGCGCCGTCTCCGTCTTCCCCTCGCTCACGCCTGTCTGCGTTTCCTCGATCGTGACCGGTGCGTATCCCGACGCGCACCGGATTCCGCACCTCGTCTGGTACCACCGCGAGCAGCAGCGCCTGGTGGAGTACGGCTCGTCCTTCGGCGCGATCCGGGCCGCGGGCATGCGCCAGTCCATCCTCGACGCGATCCTGAACATGAGCGGCGAGCACCTTTCGCAGGAGTCCTCGACCGTGTTCGAGCGGCTGGAGGACGCCGGGCTGGTCACCGCCGCGGTCAACATCACCTGCTACCGCGGCCGGACGCGTCACCGGTCGACGATCCCCGGGGTCACCCGGTCGGCCCTGGGCCCCAAGCGCTTCTTCTTCTACAACCTGTTCGAGTCCGACCAGACCGGAGCCCCGCGGGCGTGGACGAACCGCTCGGGCGGGACGATCGACGACTACGCGGCCGGGGTCGGCCGCTGGCTCGTCACCCGCGACGGCTTCGACTTCTTCGTCTTCTACCTCTCCGACTACGACTACCTCTCCCATGCGCACGGCCCGGACTCGCCGCGGGAAGGAATCGCGCGCGTCGACCGTGCGCTGTGGTCACTCGTCGAGGCCGCCGGTGGGCCGGACGAGTTCCTCGACCGCTACGCGGTGCTGCTCTGCTCGGACCACGGGCAGACACCCGTCCGGCACGGCGCGACGCTGCAGAAGCACTTCCGCTCGGTGGACGGAGCCCTCGTGACCGCTTCGAACCGCGCCGGGATGGTCTACCGGCTCGACGATTGCCGGCTGGACGTGCCCGAGCTCGCAGCGCGACTCGACCGGGAGCCGTCCGCCGACCTCGTCGCCTACCTCGACGGGGGGGACGTCGTCCTCCGCAGGCAGGGCGAGGAAGTGCGAAACGGCTCGCTCGACGGCTATCCCGAGGCGCGCAAACGACTCGCCGCCGCGCTCCGCAATCCGAACGCCGGCGACGTGCTGGTCTCCGCCGCGCCGGGCTATGAGTTCACAGACCTGGGCGGACGGCACCACGCGGGCGGAGGAAGCCACGGCTCGCTCGTGGCGGGCGACTCGGAGGTCCCAGTGCTGCTCGCCGGCGTGGAGGGCGAGCCGCGCAGCATCACCGACTTCGCGTCGGTCGTGCTCTCGCACTTCGGTGTCTGAGTTCGAAGCCGACCGCCGGCGGATGGTCGAGCTTCAGCTCCGCGCGCGCGACATCGTGGACGAGCGCGTCCTCTTCGCGATGGAGCGCGTTCCGCGCGAGGTCTTCGTCGCGCCGGAGGAGCGGAGGGGCGCCTACGAGGACGCCGCCCTGCCGATCGGCGAGGGGCAGACGATCTCGCAGCCGTACATGGTCGCGCGGATCTGCGAGGTGCTCGCACTGACGGGGAAGGAGCGGGTGCTCGACGTGGGCACCGGTTCCGGCTACCAGGCCGCGGTGCTGGCGGAGCTCGCCGCCGAGGTGGTGACGATCGAACGGATTCCGGAGCTCGCCGGGCAGGCGCAACGCGCCCTGGCGGAGGCCGGCTACGAGAACGTCGAGGTGCGTATCGGGGACGGCACACGCGGCGTTCCGGACCTGGCGCCGTTCGGGGCGATCGCCGTGGCGGCCGCCGCCCCGGACATCCCGGACACGCTGTACGCGGAGCTCGAGCCGGGAGGCCGGATGGCGATTCCCGTCGGCAAGCGCCGCTCGCAGGATCTCCTGCTCATCGTCAGGAGCCCCGAAGGGCCGGCGGTGATCCGTTCGGTTCCCTGCCGGTTCGTCCCGCTGCTCGGTGAGGAAGGCTTCGACTGAAGCGCGCTCGCGTCAGCGTTCACGGAGCCGTCCAGGGTGTCGGGTTCCGCTACCGGACGCGTGCGCGGGCCGGGTCCCTCGGGCTCGGCGGCTTCGTGCGCAACCAGCCGGACGGGTCGGTCGAGGCCGCGTTCGAGGGGGACGACGATCTCGTCCAGAGCATGGTCGACTGGGTGCGGCATGGTCCGCGCGGCGCGCGGGTAGACGACATCGAGGTGTCGTGGGAACAGCCAACCGGCGAGCGGGACTTCACGGTCAGCTAGTGTCGCCCGACTGATGGAGCGAAGCGCCGCAGCCGTCACCGTCCCGACTACGCGCGAGCGCGCCGTCGCCGCTCTTTCCAAGCCGCACAACTGGGTGCAGCTGGCCAAGTTCTGCGTCGTCGGTGCGAGCGGCTACGTCGTCAATCTCGCCGTCTACACCGCGCTTCTGCGCGGCGCCGGGGTCCACTATCTCCCGGCGGCCGTCTGCTCGTTCCTCGTCGCCGTGACGAACAACTACGTGTTGAACCGGATCTGGACGTTCCGTCACGAGCGCGGCCACGTCGCGTACCAGGGGCTGCGGTTCCTGGTCGTCTCCGTCCTGGCGCTGGGCGCGAACCTGCTCATCCTCGACGCACTCGTCGGTCTGGGAGTCGGGAAGATCGTGGCGCAGGCTGTGGCGATCGTCCTGGTGACGCCGCTCAACTTCGTCGGCAACAAGCTCTGGTCGTTCAAGAGGCGCTCGACCCAGACTGAGGACTAAGCCGCTGGGCAGCGCTGGGCGGCGCGATCCTGCGTCCTCGGTCGCGCCCGCAGCCTACGGCTACGAACGCTCCCTGCGTCCTTGCCTCGCATTCACCCATCGCTCCCCAGCGGGTTGTCTCAGCCTG